>CAYFNE010000048.1:0-4018 GCA_964344355.1 uncultured Magnetococcales bacterium | reverse complement strand
CGCCTTTTCAACCGACGTTTCAAGTTCGACCGTCTCGGCGACCGGTTCTTCGACCTCAGCCGGTTCGTTGCCCGGCGGCTCTTTCATTTCGACCACTTCAACAACCGGTTCTTCGACCGGGGTTGGTTCGATAACCGCCTTTTCAACCGACGTTTCAAGTTCGACCGTCTCGGCGACCGGTTCTTCGACCTCAGCCGGTTCGTTGCCCGGCGGCTCTTTCATTTCGACCACTTCAACAACCGGTTCTTCGACCGGGGTTGGTTCGATAACCGCCTTTTCAACCGACGTTTCAAGTTCGACCGTCTCGGCGACCGGTTCTTCGACCATAGCCGGTTCGTTGCCCGCCGGCTCTTTCATTTCGACCGCTTCAACAACCGGCTCTTCGACCGGGGCTGGCTCGATGACCGCCTTTTCAACCGGCGTTTCAAGTTTGACCGCCTCAACAAGCGGTTCTTCGACGGCAGCCGGTTCGCCGACCACCGGTTTTTCCGCTTCAACAACCGGCTCTTCAACCGGAGTTGGTTCGACCACCGCCTTCTCAACCGGTTTTTCCGCGTCGGCCGTTTCGACAATCGTTCCCCCGACCGGGGCCTGGACCGGCGCCGATTCGACCAAGGTTCGTTCAACCGGTTTTTCGATCGGCTCCGGATCGACGGCCACCGGCGCCGGCTCAGTCGTTCCCTTTGATTCGAGTTGCGCTTCGATCGGTTTGGGAGTGATTTCAATCGGAGCCGGATCAACGGCCACTTTGACCGCCTCCGGTGCCACGACCGGGTCGACAACCGATTTTACCGGCTCCTCGATCGACGCCGGTTCGCTGGTCATTCGGGCGTCAGGCCCTTCAGCGGCTGGTTGGATGCTCTTTTCGATCGGTTCCGGTTCGGGTTTTCCAGCCTTTATTTCCGCTTCTTCGACGATGGTCGCCGATGGTTCGTTTCCAGCCGGTTCGATCGATTGCGGCCCCGTTTCCACCGTGACCGGTTCCGGTTCGACAGGGAGCGCTTCGATTGGTTTTTCGGCCTCGATCGGTTCGATCGGTTGTCGGACCAGCTTGGCGGCCGGTTCCGGTTCACTGGTTTTTTCCACCGCAACCGGTGGTTTGTCGACCGTGTTCAGTTTATGGCTCGTTTCCAGTTTGACCGCCGCCATTTCGAGCGGTTTTTCGTGGATGACCGCCGCGGGCGGCTCACTGGGAGCACCCACATCGGGAATGGTGCGAAAAACGACCGGTTTTTTGACCGGCTCGGGCTCTTCCCGCACCGGTTCCACCGGCGTTGGCCGGCCGGGAGTCCGGGTGATCAACGTGTTCGTTGGTTGCAACCACGGTCTTTCCACCTTCCGGTCCCCGCCCTGACGATCGGTGGTACGGGGCGGACGATCCTTGATCTCCCCGGATTGGTCGGGGCGGGATGAAACCGCTTCCCGCCGCTCCCCGGCCCGGACCATGGATCGGTCCGCGGAGGATTTTCCGCCACTGAACAGGGCGGCACCGGTCACCAGCAGCACCAGCAGGACCAGGGAGACGGCGCCCCGCAACAACCAGACCTGTTTGCGGGCGGTTTCGATCTCCTGTTCGATCTCGACCTTTTTTTGTTCGATGGCCTTGGCCCAACTGGGATGTTTGATCTTTTCCTCGAACTTTTCCTCACCGCCGAACAGGAGATGGATGGCCTCATAAACGGCATCCTCGTCGCCGGGACTGCCGGTTTCGATCATCAAGCGGCCGATCTGCGCCGACACCCGCATGCGGGCCAGAAAACCGACCACCGCCAACTTTTTGCGACGCACGTCGCCGCCATGGATGGCCCGCAGATAGCGGTTGACGGGGATGGACTCCTCGCCCGGATGTTTGTGCCAAAAATATTTGAACGCTGACGCAATGGTGCCCATGGAGGATACCCTCATTTCATCGAATCATTCGGCTGGCGCAAAAAAAACCTCGACATTCAACCCGAACATCCACTCGTCCCATCCGTGTCCGGTGCCGGGCCAATGGCTCCGCCTTGACTGTATTTTTTCATCCCTGGAATCGGTGCCGGCCGGATCCGACCGGCGGGGAAATGGCGCAACGGCTCCGGAAAAGCCGGCCCTTCCGACCGGCTCCGCCGTTCGTTTCATTCAATGATGAACAGTTGATCGAAATGGCTCAACTCAAGCAGCCTTGAAAGGTTCTCACCACAGTCGACCAAGGTGATCTTCGCCCGTTCATCACCGGTTTAGGCCCGCAACTTCAGGAGCATGCCGATGTCGGAACTGTCGATGAGGCCCACCCTCCCCATCTTGACGATGAAATGCACATGCGGGGAAAAGGACGAAAATGCCTTGACGAACGACTCATCCAGCTCATGGTTGAACGTATCGGCCCTTACATTCGATAACCGCCGTTCCATCGGTCTTGATGTCGTCCATTTTTTTTCCTCTGCATATGGCCAAGCGCCCCCTCGTTTTTTCCAGCAAACGGAACCGCCGGTCATTTTAGCAAACCCGGTAAATATCTGACCAGAGATGGCGGTCCGTTTCCAGAAAAACCGCCGATTCACGGTGAAACGAAGGGCTGCGGATAGTCCCGACGCAAGCGTGAAAAATTGTTCATCCCCCGGCTGATGAAGCCCTTGAAACCGCATTTGACAATGGGAAAATCATCACGATTGAGGGGAATCGGCTCGCTCCACCAGGCTTGTCTTCACGGATTGTTTCCCGACCGGCCATCGGCGGGATCGACAAAGATCAGGCCGCCCTGGGTTGGACGCGGTTTTTGATTTTTTCACCGTGGTCCCGCTCGGCCACGGCCAAGTCATAACGGGTTTGCAAATCAATCCAAAAAGTTGCCGACGTTCCAAAATAGCGGCTGAGGCGCAAAGCGGTGTCAGCGGTAATGGCCCGCTTGCCCTTGAGAATTTCGGTGATACGATTGGTCGGTACGTCCAGGGAGCGGGCGAAGGCATTGGCGGAAAGATTCAATTCAGCCAATTCATCCACAAGAACTTCACCGGGATGAATGGGAGGCAGATTGATCGAAATCGACTTTTGATCAATGATAATCGGTAATTTCGACATTGTATGCATCTCCATTCTTGAAAATGAAGCAAATTCGCCACTTGTCATTGATGCGGATACTGCTCTGCCCAGTCCGGTCCCCCCCGAGATTCTGGAATCGGTTGGATGGCAGTCCCATCAAATCCTCAATACAGGTCGCTTCATTCAAAATGTGCATCCGCCGTTGAGCCTGACGTTCGAAGGCCTGAAACGACTTCACCCGCTCACCGGCGGCAAACCGCGCCGTACGCTTGTCCCGAAATGATTGTATCATACGCTCAGGATATTATCCGGTACATAACACGTCAAACATAACAATCGCTCCCGCCGGCATGGATGGCAGCCTGGTCACATCATCCGGGTTCCACTTGGCACCGATGTTTCCATAACGCTGACCTCCACCGCCGACCCTGTTATCCTGTCCCCTCCCATCCCCCTTTTTCAGGATCCGGGCCATTGGTGACCCCACTGTTGCCGTCCCCAACGTTCATTCTGTCCCTCTCCGGTTTTTTGTCGGGAGCGGCGGCGCTGTTTTATGAAATTCTCTGGGCGCGGGCCTTTGCCGAGCTGCTCGGCTCCACGGTTCAGGCGGCGGCGTTGACCTTTGCCGCCTTTTTGTCCGGATTGGCGGCCGGGGCCTGGTTGTTGGGCCGTTATTCATCCACCTGGCGCCATCCGGCGCCGGTCTATGCCCTCGTCGAAGCGGGTATCGCCCTGCTGGCGGTGTCCATCGGTTTGATCCTGCACCGCCAGGCCGATACCATTATCCCCCACCTGGGAGCGGGTGAAAGCCGGGGAGCGGTCATTTTCGCCCTGGTCTTTTTCGCCACCCTGCCGGCCACCCTGTTGCTCGGGGGCACCCTGCCCATCCTGCTGACCCTGGGGCGGCGATTGGCACTGCAACGGTTTTGGATCGGGCGGCTTTACGGTTTCAATCTGTTGGGGGCGGCAACGGGTGCGGTCACCTGCGGTTTTTTCACCA
>CAYFNE010000047.1:0-40541 GCA_964344355.1 uncultured Magnetococcales bacterium | reverse complement strand
GGGGGGCCGGCGATCATGACGGGGGTGTCCATGGGGGTGCCTCCTGGGGGTGGGGGACTGGCAGGATGGTAACAGGAGGCTGATGAGGAGAGAAGTGGCGATTCAGGGTGGAGATTTAGCAGAAATCGTTCAGGTTATTTCATCACAATTCATGTTTAAGCGAAGAGCAAAGGGAACCCCAAGGGGAACCCCAGAGGGGGTTTAAACAAAAAAAGCACCTAACCATGTTCGGCTAAGTGCTTGTTTTTGTTGGCGCACCCGGAAGGATTCGAACCTCCGACCTACTGGTTCGTAGCCAGTTGCTCTATCCGGGCTGAGCTACGGGTGCCAGGGCTTCCGTGCTGATTGGAAGCCACGCGATCCTATATGGGCCGTGGGGGGATCGTCAAGCGTTTATGCGGTGATCGGGGCACAAAGATGGTTCGGGTCCGGTTCGATGGTGGATGGGGTCGGGTTCAGAACGGTTTTTCCGGGGGCAGGGTGCGGAGGATGCGGAACAGGCTTTCCAATCGTGCCGGGTGGATTTCTCCGGTATCGACGGCGTTTTGCACGGCGCAGTCCGGTTCGTGTTGGTGGCTGCAGTTGGAAAAACGGCATTGGTTGAGGTGGGGGGCGATGTCCCGGTAATGGTTGGCGATGCTGGAGGCATCGACGCCGTGCAGGCCGAATTCGCGAATGCCCGGGGAGTCGATGAGACGGCCGCCACAGGGCAGGGGGTAGAGGCGGGCGGTGGTGGTGGTGTGGCGACCCTGGCCGCTGGGCCGATGAATTTCACCGATCTTCAGTCGCTCCCCGGTCACCCAGTGGTCGATCAGGGCCGATTTGCCAACCCCCGACTGACCGACGAATACCGACAGGCGCCCGGACAGGGCCCGTTCCAAGGTCGTCAAGCCGGTCCCCCGGGTGGCGGAAACCGGATGCAGGGCATAACCCATGCGGCGGTAATGGTCAAAATCGGCCAACAACGCATCGGCATCGTCGATGTGGTCGATTTTGTTGAAGACGATGACCGCTTCAATGCTCGCCGCCCCGGCCGCCACCAGATAACGGTCCAGCAACCCGGGGTTGGGATCGCTGGCCGGGGTGACGATAAAAATGCGCTCCACATTGGCTGCCAGGGTCTGCAACCGTTGATGGGCCGTCGGTCGCCGCAGTACCGAGCGTCGTTCCAGGACACCGATGATCACCCCCTGGTCCCCTTCGGCGCGCCGCCAGATCACCCGGTCGCCGCAGACCGGTTCTTCCGGGGCGGTTTTGCGGATGGCACAGCGGAATCGTCGCTGCCGATGATCCGCCACCTCGACATTGAGGCCGAAATGGGCGATGACCAATCCCTCCTCCTCGGGACCCATCGTCCCGGTGGCCACCGTTTCATAGTCGGACCGCCGGCGCGATTCGAGGGCCTTGGCGCGCCGTTCCTGAATGGCGCGGATACGGGCCTTTTGGCGTAATGTCAAACCTTTGGAACGGGTGTGGCGCGCCATCTCAACCGGCAGCGGCCGGTAAGGGCCAATGGCTGTTTTCGACGGATGCGGGCAAACGGTTTCTCCCGGGAAAAATGGGGATCGTGGCGTTGACGATGCGTACGGACCGGACAGGGATCGGCCCAGGTTAAACCGCTTCGTTCCCGGTCGCCAACGATTTTTTTCACCTGTCCCCACCCCTCTTTTTCACCGGCGGCTACCGGTTGGATGGCGGACATCCTTTATTATTGGTTTTTCAACGGTTACACTCGATAAACGGCGAGTGAAGAAAATTTTATCGGATTCCGCAGGGAAGTGCGAACCGTTTAAAAATGAAACTACAGGCCAAAACGACGTTGATGACCGCCGCCCTTTCCGGGGCCATGGTCATATTGCTGATTACCGTCAGCCTGGTCTCCTTTCGTCAATTTTCCCTCTCCACGGCCCAGGACCATGTCCGCTCCGCCGCCGAAATCGTTCGCGTCGGCCTGACCGAACTGATGATCAACGGCGTCATCGATCAACGGGAACAGTTTTTGACCCGCCTCGACGAGGTGGACGGGTTGTTGGACGCCCGGGTCATGCGCGCCCCGGAGGTGATGCGTCAGTTCGGCAAAGGGCTGGAAAGTGAACAGGCGGTGGATGAAATCGAAAAACGGGTCCTGGCCACCGGCCAACCCTATTTCGGCATCGTCCAGGAACGGACCAAACCCATTTTTCGCGGCACAATCCCTTTCGTCGCCACCCGCCAGGGCACCCCCAACTGCCTGGCCTGTCATCAGGTGAAGGATGGCACCGTCCTGGGGGCGATCACCATCCATATTTCCATGGGCAACCTGCAACGCAAAGCCCTGAACACCATCGGCGTCATGGTGATCATCGTCATCGTTTTCGCAGCCGTGTTCACCCTGCTTTTCCGAAAAATCGTCGCGCCGGTGGTACGGACCGCCACCGGCGTGCAGCAGGTGGTGGCACAGGCGAGAAATGGGGATTTCAGGGGACGCATCGACTATCAGGGCGCCGATGAGATCGGTGGGATCGCCCAGGACCTGAACTGGTTGATGAACCACCTGCAAAATAATCTCGGTGCCATCTGCCAGGATGTGGCCCGATTGATGAACTATAAACTGGAGGGCAATACCAATCTGGTCTCCACCACCACCGACATGGTGGAAAACCTGTTGCAGGTGGCCCAGTTCAAACAGGCCGTGGAAGAGGATCAAACCATCCATGACGTCTATCTGCGCCTGGCCCGGATGTTACAGGATCAGTTCGACCTGAAATGGTTTTCCATCTACGAGGTGACCAAGGGTGGTGAACATATCAAACCGGTCATGGTCAACGGCGAGCAGGGCCGGCCCTGCCAATGGTGCAGTTCACAAATATTGATCCAGGCCGACGCCTGCCGTGCCCGCCGCACCGGTCATGCCATCGACTCTTTCAATAATCAATATATTTGCAACTATTTCAAACACGGTCAGGAGACCAGTGATCTGGGACACATCTGTATCCCGGTATTCCACTCCGGCATGGTGGGGACGGTGGTGCAGATGATGGTGCCGCGCAAGGATGGTCATCTCCTGCAACGGTTGCAACCGTTCATCCGTGTTTTCCTCCGGGAGTCGGCCCCCACCGTCGAGGCGCGGCGCTTGTTGGATTCCCTGCGGGAAAGCGCCCTGCGCGATGCCCTGACCGGATTGCACAACCGCCGTTTTCTGGAAGAGTATGTGGAAACCCTGGTGGCCACCACCCGGCGGAAAAAACAGCGTCTGTCCGTCCTGTTGATGGACCTGGACCATTTTAAACAGGTCAACGACAATTTTGGTCACGATGTCGGGGATGAGGTGCTCAAGGCCCTGAGCCGGGTCCTGCAGGAGCAGGTGCGTACCTCGGACTTGGTGATCCGTTACGGGGGCGAGGAGTTCCTGGTCATCCTCCAGGAGAGCGACGACTATTCGGGTTATCGGATGGCGGAAAAAATCCGTCAGGCCGTGGAGGCCATGAAAATTCAAATTTCCAGCGGCATCCTGCGCAAAACCATCTCCATTGGTGTCGCCGGTTTTCCGGCCGATGGCAGCGATGTCTGGGAGGTGATCAAATGCGCTGACATCGCCCTCTACCAAGCCAAGGAGCAGGGCCGCAACCGGGTGGTGCTCTTTAAACCGGAGATGGCCACGGAGTCTGCCGACACGCCCTGATTACCGGTGCGTCCCATGGTGTGTGTCGCCAACCTCCTACAGGTCCAGGGTGCTGATGCTGGTGCGGGACTGGAGGAGTTTTTTCAGCAGCAGTTTCGACACATTGCCGAGGACGATCGACTGGAGTTCCTGGTTCAACCGGGCGATACCGGCCTCGTGAATTTCCACCACCTCCAGGTCGCCGTGGGCGGCCAGGGAGACCGGGCGCGGTGAACCCGGGTCCACAAGTCCCTGCAGGCCGGTCACATCGCCGACCTCGTACCCCATGTGTTGGGTACGGTTGCGCAGGGTGGGGCGTTGCACCACCACTTCACCGGTGACGATGACCCAGCAACGGTCGGAAAAATCGCCGGCGTGATAGAGAAACGTGCCATCCTTCAACAGGCGCCGCTCCGGCTGCAGATGGGTGATGACCTGTTCGATCTGCTGGTCGTTCAAATCCGCGAACAGTTCGGATTGTTTCAACAGGTGACCGATCTCGTCGGACATGGCGTTTCTCCCTCATTATGCACCCACCCGGGCGGTTCCACCGCAACCGCCACGTCTCATTTCCAACGCCAAGTCTAGTCTTTTTTCGGGCTAATTCAAGCGAAATGGCCGTCGATTCCCGTTGGTCGCCACCATGATGTGAAATGGTTTTCAATGAAAAGGACGCAACCGATCGCATTCCCGGCTTCCCGCTTTGCGGTTTGCTGAAACGGTCGGGCGGGTTACGCCCCGTCATCATCCCGAGCCATTCGGCGGGGACGTAACCCCGCCCTGTCATTGACATGTGTTTTTGTTGGATAAAACTGGAAATGCCGGATACCCCGACATATCTTTACCGCTTGTTTCAGACGGCCGTCCCAATCCCGGGGACGGCCGTCTGATTTTGCTCCTGAAAAAAATCAATCAGGGTGTTTTCGGCTCGTGGCCGACGTTGAACAGGGTGATCTGGTTGCCCATGCGGGTTTGCACCACCCCTTTGGCCAATCCCTTGGAGAACAGCAGGATGTTGAGGGAACCGCCATAGTAGAAATTGCCCAGGCGGGTATAGCCCCGTTTCAGTTTTTTGCCCGGTTGAATATCCTTGTCCAACACCACCGAACCGATGGTGTCCAGTCCCACCGGAATGGAGGCGACATAGCCGGTCAGCGGTTTTTTGTTCAGGTCCTTGTAGGTGACCTCGATGATGACCACGCCACGTTGAAACTGTTGAAACTGGCTGAAATCGGTGCCGGGGCGGCCGACGATGCCGTCGAGGGGCACCCAGTTGACGAAATCCTCATAACCGTAGGTGCCGGTTTTGACGATATCGGCATACTTCACCACCCCGTTGACCGGTGAGTGGAAATGGTGATAGGTGTTGGGCATCAATACGCAGGAGAGGCCGGTGCCGCCGACAAATTTTTTCTTGTAGGTTTCCGGGGCGTTACCCAACAGCTCCATCAAACCGATGGGGATGTGTTTGACATCCAGCACCATGTCTTCCTGGAGGGGGTTGTCCACATACTGGCGAACCTGCACCCCTTCCCGGCGCAGTACCTGCACCAGGGGATTCATGATGCAATCGGTGGGGGAGACGACGATATAGTCCCGTTCCGGATATTGGCTCAACGGCATGGTGGCCGGACGGCTGGGGACGGTTTGGGTCTGTTTGTCGATTTTGATTTGCCGGGCGAAAAATTCATTCCATGATTTGAACGCATAGGTGCCATCGGCGGCGGGATAGTAGTCGGTGATTTCGATGCGCGGATCCTCGACCCACTCTTTCACCTTGCCGGTGGAGGCCGGGCTGTCCATGAAACGGCCCCGTTGGTTGGAAAAATCCCGGGTGAACTTCAGGCCGGTTTTCAGGGCGACGCCGGTATTGTTGGGATCGCGTCCCTGAACGAAATCGATCCCGGCCGGGTTGCGATAGTAAAACCAGGAAAAATATTGGATGTAGTACAGCCCGTTGTCGTGGCTGCCGATGATCTCCGGCAAAAATTCGCACCATTTGCCGAAACTGTGCATCATCTGCCGCACTAGGCCGCTGGCGTCGGCATGGCCTTTCCAAGGATTGCCGTTATAGCCGACCGGTGGATTTTGCAGACCCCGGTTGACCGATTGCAACGCCTCCCGGGTACGGGGATCAGTGGCATAGCGGTCGGCAAGATAGGTGAGGGAGGCGGCGCAGGGCGAGGCGGCCACATCATGGATGGCCATGTCGCTCAACAGCGGACCGCCATTCAGGGGATCGGACAGTTGTTTCAGGGTTTGGACGGTTTTTTGGAAACCCGCCCGGGTGACCAGATCCCTTTTGATGGGGGCGACCCATTTTTCATAGGCCTTTTTTGGTTCCGGGGCGGCGTTGGCGTTTCGGTTGACGCTGCCCATGCCCAGGGCGGCCAGCAGGCCGAGGAGCAGGGGGAGGCGCCATCCGACAGATGATTTTTTCATGGTTGTCCTCGCTTTTTGATTTGGAATTCAATCCAGGTTGAAAAGTTGGCAGTTTATTGATGTTTAAAGTTGTTGACGGGCCGTGAATGACTTCAATTGGTTGTATGGTAAACCGGTTTATGGCCGATTTCCAGGGTTTGGCCGCCAGTGGCACTCCCGTCATCGACTGAAGAGGAAAAAAACTATAAAAAATCGAGCAGTCGTTGGGCTGCCTGTTCGGCGCCATCGACGGATGGGGTTTTTTTCGGGGGTTGGCTCAGGAGGGTTTGCAGGGGTTGATACCAGTCGCCGGTCTGAAAGTGGGTTCGATCCAGTTCGATGGCGCGGCCATGGTTTTGCAGATAAGCGGCGATGAACGGTTCGTCTGGAAAATGGCCGCGGCGGCTGAACAAAAAGGGGCGGTCATGGGCCACCGCCGAGATGGCCATGCCATAGCCGGGTTTGCTGACGATGGCATCGGCCGAGGCGATGAGGTCGGCGAAGGGCCAATGGGGAAATTCGTCCACATCGTGCAGATGGCCGGGGTGGAGGTCGGGGAGGGGGACGTTGAGCAGCCAGTGAAAACGGGGTTCCTGGCAGAGACGTTCGGTTGGAATGGAATTGCTGGGGATGCCGCCGAGGCTCACCAGGATCAATGGACGGTGGTCGTCGTCGGCCAGACGCAGGGATTTTCGCAACTCTTGCCGTCGATTGCGGCCGCGACGGGTGATCGGTGCGATGTGAACCGGGTTCGGAAAGGTGCCGCCGTCGATGGCCGGTTCCGGCAACAGGGCCAGATCGGTCAGCCGGTAGGCGGCGCGCATGGTCGACCACCAGTGGTGGACGGTGGGTTCCGACAGGGGCAGATAGGCGGCCAGGACATGATCCCAGGAGAGGGAGGCGATGGCGGCGCTGGGGATGTTTTCGTGGCTGGCGGCGGCGATGGGCAGATAGGGGATGTCGGCCAGCAGCAGGTCCGGCGACCAGTCGCGCAGGGTGCGCCGTTCCAGGGCCAGCCGTTGTTCCCAGTTGTCGTGCAACGCCGCCAGGGCGTGACGGGTGGCGGCCAGATCGACGGTCAACGGATCCGGTTGCACCAGACCGACATCCTGGGCGCGGTCGATGTGGGTGAAAGGAATGGTGAAGATTTGTTGTAGATGATCCGGAGGCAACCGGCCGGAGATGCACAGTTCCAGGGCTGGCAACCGCTCGGCCAACCGGTTGACCACCGGCGCCACCTGGGAAGCGTGCCCAAAGCCGTGTCCGGAGATGGCGCACCACAGGCGCGGCCCGTTTTTCGGCTGTTTTTTCGGATGGGTTGGCGACACGATTTTATCTTATACCATGATCCATGAATGGTGGCGTACCCTTGTTGAACGGGCGTTGATGATATCATGATCGCCCGGGCGCCGATGTGAGTTCTTTTTTTTTAATGTGAGTATGAGTTTACATTGACCCGGCTTCATGCTCTCCTGGACCGGTCGGGATCGGTGTGGGAAAAGGGGCGATCTTTTTTGATCGACGGTGGTGGTTGGCGATAATCCGGGAGGGGATGAATCGTGAGCGAAGCGGTGTCGAAGCAGAAAATATTGATCGTCGATGATGCGCCGATCGGTGTGCAGTTGATGGCAGCCATATTGCGTGACGAATATGAAATCATTGTCGCCACCAATGGCCTGCAGGCCCTGACCATTGCCGAGGAGGAGCGGCCGGACCTCATTTTGCTGGATGTCAACATGCCGTTGATGGATGGCTATGAAACCTGCCGCCGGCTCAAGGCCGATCCGTTGACCCGCCACATTCCGGTCATTTTCGTGACCGCCTTCGATCATGAGGAGGAAGAGGCCAAGGGGTTGGAACTGGGGGCCATCGACTATTTGAGCAAACCGTTCAGTACCGCCATCGTTCGCGTCCGTGTCAAAAACCATTTACGGTTGAAACGGCAACAAGACCTGCTGAAGCGGCTTTCCCTGCGCGACGGTCTGACCGGTGTCGCCAACCGGCGTAGTTTTGATGACCGGCTGGATATCGAATGGCGCCGCGCCGTGCGGCCGGGTTACCCGATTTCGTTGATCCTGCTCGATATCGATTTTTTCAAGCCTTACAACGATCACTATGGACACGTCGAGGGGGATGCCTGTTTAAGACGGGTTGCCGCCGTCCTCGATGACACCCTGAAACGGATTCAGGATTTTTTTGCCCGTTATGGAGGAGAGGAGTTCGTGGCCATCCTGCCGCGGATGGACCACCCCGAGACGTTGTTGATGGCGGAAAAAATGCGTGCCATCGTTCACTCCCTGGCCATTCCCCATGAAAAGAGCGGCGCGAGCGAATATGTCACCATCAGCCTCGGTTGCGCCACCGGGGTTCCCAACCGCGACGGCTTGCCGTCGGAACTGTTGGAGAGCGCCGACAAAATGCTTTATAAAGCCAAAAAGGCCGGGCGCAACCGGGTGATGGGGATGGGGTGAGCCAGGTTTTTTTGCCGTTTTTTTCCGGCTGGCTCTTCCGTATACCGGAAATCCGATGGGAAATCCGATGACACCGTACCAATTTCCAATGGGGGAATGGGGGGGCGTAAAGAATGATATTGAAAGACTGTAGCATGGAAGCTACACTTTATTGATGAGTGAAATGGAAATCAACAGGTACATGACCGCCGATGGTTCAATCCTTTTTCAGAATGGTTGGAGGGGTTGGGAGATCGCAAAGCCAGGGCGCGAATTCGTGTTCGTTTGGATCGAGTCAGACTGGGCAACCTTGGAGACCATAAAAGCGTTGAAAAGGGGGTGTGGAACTCCAAGTGCCTCACGAGCCTGGGTATCGGGTGTATCTCGGACGTGATGGGGAAAAGTTGATTTTGCTGCTCTGTGGGGGTGACAAATCATCACAACTTAAGGGTATTTCCATGGCGCGGGAATATTGGGAAGATTACAGGAGGCGTGATGATGGCTAGGAGCGGGGATTACCAGGAAAGTTTGATTGAGGCGCTGGCCGACCCTGTGGAAGCGGCGGAATATCTCAATGCCGCCTTGGAAGAGGGGGACCGGGAGCTGTTTCTGCTGTGCCTGAAAAATGTGGTTCAGGCGCATGGGGGCATGTCCAAACTGGCCAAGGAGTCCACCCTGAACAGGGAAAGTCTGTACCGGATGTTATCAAAAAAAGGAAACCCAAAAATCAGCAGTTTGGACGCCCTGCTCCAGGCGATGAATTTAAAATTGGTGATCCAGCCGATGGATAATGCGGCTTTAAAAGCCCGGTGACACCATCATTTGCCCACGGCGGCTGATTGCCGGGGTGATTTTGCCATCATACCTTCCGTTTCTTTCCCCAACAAACCGGTTTTTGTGATTTTTTCGGGCATTGCGGATCATCCATTTGCTTGTGCAAAAGGCGCACAAGCAAATGGATGATCCCAAGGCTCGGCGGTACCGGCGCCGCCGATTGTTTGAGGCGCGTTTGCGCGCTTTTTTTGCTGGGAGGCGCAAAAAAAGCGCTTTGGGTGAAAAACGCGCTCAGTCAAAGTCAAAACCAAAGTCAAAACCGTGGGCGCTGCCCACACCCGCCAGGGGACCAGTCCCCTGGACCCCGATTACTTTAAATATCTCACCCTTTCTCGACCATTCCTATCAGTTCCCGGCCTTGCTTTTTATTAATTCCTAATAACCGGTGTTCGTTTACTCGGCACCAGGCTGGTAGGTCCCGATATAACCCCGGATCCGTGGCCCTTATCGACAGGATTTCTCCACTCTCCATCTCACCAATCGCCGCCTCCGCCCGCAATATCGGCAGCGGACACAGCAAATTCCGGGCATCCACCTCCCGGTCCGGTTTTTTTTTCTCAGACATACCACTCCTGGGGAATCTCATGCGCGGGAAGGGGGGACACCGAAATCTCCCGCGGTTGGCCATCCTGCACCACACGCATGGTGATGGCGGCAGCGCCGCCGGTCTTGCAAAAACGGGCGGCAATCCGACAAGCCAACGTCAAACCAGCCTCATCCGGGGCGCCTTCAACCAAAACCAACGGACCCGGACGATCCTTGGCCTGAATGGTGATCCGGTTCTCCCGAAAACCGGACAAAAACTGGTTTTCCGACCGATCCCGGCCAACAATGACCTTGAACGCCGCATCCGGACGCAAATGACGGCCGGCCTTGAGCAGGAGGATGTCCTCCATGCTGTACACCCGACTCTGACGATGCTGCCATAAATCCTGTAACTTGCGGGCATAGTTTTCATCGGTCAAAAAACAACAACCACCGGCAGGGGTCGGATAATCCTCGATACCGAACTCCCGGGCCAAAGCCATCTGCGGCTTGCGCGAACGGCCGGTGAAACCATGCAAACGGTCCCGATCAACCAGACCCAACCGCTCCGGCTCCGTCACCGGCATGCGCAAGGCGGTCAAAGGCCGCAACAACCAACCCGCCACCCCGGCCTCCCGATCAATGACCGGAAAGGTGTCCCTGCGCTGACTCATGGGCCGCTGCCCCATCACCTCGCCGGTAAATATAAAATCAAACCCCATCTTCTGCTTCATCTCCCACGCCTTGGCGACCATGAAAATTTTACAGTCCAGACACGGATTGAGATTTTTGCCATAACCATGCTTGGGATTGGTGACGATGCGTACATAATCCTCGGCGATGTCCACCAAATGCAGTTTGATCCCCAGAGCCTCGGCGGCATACAGGGCATCATGCCGGGGCGGGGCGGCGCCCGGCTTGGGATTGCGGATGGCGGCGGTGTGCGACTGAATGCAAAAGCCGGTGTGAAAATTGACACAGGCCACCTCGATGCCCTGCTCCAACAACACCCGTACCGCCAACGTGCTGTCCAGCCCACCGGATAACAATCCCAGGGCACGGACGGTCTTTTTCGCTTCGTTCATCATCTGTTCATCGGTTTGAAAGGAAAGGACGACCCCCATCCGCAACCGGGAAGGCCCCGGATGGGAACGTTTTCTGTTTATCGATTGGTTGCCGTTCCGCTGAAAGTGTTCCGGGAGTGCCGTTCAATCACCCTGCTTCCGCAACAATCGGGCCGCTTCCGGGGCGTGATAGGTGAGAATGAGATCCGCCCCGGCCCGCTTGAAGGCGGTCAGGGTTTCGAGAATGATCCGCTCCTCCTCGATCCATCCCTGGGCGGCGGCGGCCTTGACCATGGCATATTCACCACTGACGTTGTAAACCGCCAACGGCAGGTCGAAGGTGTCGCGCAACTCCCGCAGGATATCCATGTAGGCCAAACCCGGCTTGACCATCAACATGTCGGCGCCCTCGTCGACATCCAGGGCCGCCTCCCGCAACGCCTCCAGACGGTTGGCCGGATCCATCTGATAACTGCGCCGATCGCCGAAACTGGGGGTGTTTTCCGCCGCTTCGCGGAAGGGACCATAATAGGCCGACGCGTATTTGACCGCATAGGACAGGATGGGGATTTGGTCGTGACCGGCCCCGTCCAGGGCGGCGCGGATGGTGGCCACCATGCCATCCATCATTCCCGACGGCGCCACCATGTCGATGCCGGCGTTGGCATAGGAGACCGCCGCCCCGCCCAACAAATGCAGGGTTTCATCATTGTCGACATCGCCGTCATGGATGATGCCGCAATGGGCATGATCGGTGTACTCACAATAACAGGTGTCGGCGATCAGGTAGAGATCGGGCAATTCATCCTTGATGGCACGGATGGCCCGCTGCACGATACCGGCATCATCCCGGGCATCGCTGCCGGTGGCATCCTTGACCGCCGGAATGCCGAACAGGATCACCCCGCCCAAACCCAACTCCCGGGACTCCCGCGCCACTTCCACCGCCTGATCGATGGACAGTTGCGACACCCCCGGCATGGCCGAAACCGGTTTGCGTACATTTTCACCGGGAACGATGAATAACGGATGGATGAGATCCTCGGGACGCAGATGGTTTTCCCGCACCATGCGGCGAATGGCGGGATTCCGGCGCAGGCGGCGCGGGCGGTGGACCAGATTATGCATGGACATGGGGGCCGATCCGTTGGATAAGGGTTCTGAACAGGGGTCTGATTCGGACCAAATTCAATATTTCGGTGTTCGAAGGGGTGCCGTCCAGGGAAACTTTCAGATATTCCTTGGCAATCGTGGCTACCGTAACATAGAATTCATTCCTGGGAAAGTTTCCGGGCCATATAAAAAAAACAGGATAGAGTTGCGATCATGGTCGAAAAAATTGGCGGTCGTCTCCTGGTTGCCGGGTGTACCGATGTCGGATGCGTGCGCACCCTGAACGAGGACAACTTCCGGGTTGATTCGAGTGCCGCCCTGCTGGTTGTGGCTGATGGCATGGGGGGGCATGATGCGGGCGAGGTGGCCAGTAAAAAAGTGGTCGATTCGGTCTGTGAAACGTTGCGCGAGTCCATGAAGGCGCCGTTGGAGGAGATGATGGTCGGCTCCGATGTCGACCCGGGCGCCACCCTGGCCGATACCACCCTGGACGCCTCCGAGGATCCCACCCTGGACGACGTGCCCAACCCGGTGGTGTTGGCGGTGCAGACCGCCATCAACAAGGCCAACGCCGAACTCAATCGCGCCAATCGCCAAAAAGGCTATCCCGATGGCATGGGCATGGGTTCCACGGTCGTCGGCCTCTGGTTTCCCGAATTCAGCGAACACCCGGTGGTGTTCCACGTCGGTGACAGCCGTCTCTATCTCTGTCAACGCAACCGCATGCACCAGATCACCAAGGACCACTCCATGTATCAACAGTGGCTCAATTTCGGTGGCAAGGGTGATGCCCCGGCGCAGAACATCCTCCTGCAGGCCATGGGACCTTCGGCCCATGTGACGCCGGACGTGCGCTTTCAAAAAATTTCCAGGGGTGATACGGTGCTGCTTTGCTCCGATGGCCTGTCGGGCATGGTGTCGGATGCGAAAATTCAAAAGGAGCTGGCCTCGGCCAGCAAAAAAAATCTGGGCAAGATCTGCGGCCGTCTGATTCAAATGGCCAGGGCCGCCGGCGGCAAGGACAACATCACCGCCGTGGTGGGCCATTTCATCTGACCATGGCGGACGCCGACCGGCGCGGTTGTCGATCGATTCAACGAATGGAATGGGTCCGGGGGGGGCGTTTGGGAAACCACCGATAGATCCAATTGTTTGCAAGGAAAGCAGTTTCCAAATGGTTTTGAAAAAATGAAATCGCACATGCGTTTCAGGTTCAACAAGCGAGGGACACCATGAGAGAAAACCGTCGAGTGGCCATCATGTTCGCCGATATCGCCGGGAGCACCAAGCTATATGAGAGCATCGGTGATGCCAAGGCTCGGGAGGTGACCTCCCGTTGCATCGAATTGCTATCCACAATTACCAAAAACAACCAGGGGCGGGTGATCAAAACCATCGGCGATGAGGTGATGTGTACCTTCCCCACCGCCGATAGCGCCGCCGAGGCCTCGGTGGCCATGCAGGAGGAGGTGGAAAGTCAAGCCCTTGAGTTGGGCTTGCAACTGCACATCCGCGTCGGTTTCCATTTTGGCGACGTCATCCTGGAAAAAGGCGATGTGTTCGGCGATGCCGTCAACCTGGCGGCACGCATGGCCGCCCAGGCCAAGGGGGATCAAATCATCACTACCGGCGAAACCCTGGAGGAGATGAGCCCGCATCTGCGCGCCGACAGCCGGGTGCTGATCACCACCCGGGTCAAGGGCAAGACCAAACCGATCCAAATCTGCGAGTTGACCTGGGGTGAGGAGGAGGAGCTCACCATCATGGGCGGCGGCGCCCCCGTCGACCTGCCGGTGGCCAACGCCACCGCCCGGGTCTCCCATGGCAGCAAGGAGATCGAGGTCAACGAGGACAACCCCTCCGTCTCCATGGGGCGCGGCAAGGCCAACAGCTTCGTGGTGCCGGACAACATGTCCTCCCGGGTCCATGCCAAGGTGGAGTTCCGTCGCGGCAAAATTTTTCTGGTCGATCAAAGCACCAATGGCACCCATGTCAGCTTTGCCAAGGGGGAAACCACCTTCGTGCATCGCGATGAACTGATCCTGGAGGGACATGGGGTGATCGGTCTGGGACGTCAGGTCAATCCCAGCGACAACCTGGCGGTCCATTTCCGGCTGTAGGGGGCTTGACGGCGAACGGGTTGCAGCGGGACAGGAAATCGAATGGCCGGGGCGCGAAAACGCTCCGGCTTTTTTCATCTCTTCATTCAGGGCCGGTCCGTCCGCCAATGGTCGGATAACACCCGAAGGATGCCTTCCGCATTGGCCTTGGTCGCGGTCAGGTCCGCCTTCAGGCCGTGTTCCCGCAGGGTTTGGCCGGTGACGGGGCTGATGGCGACGAGGAGCGGTTTTTTCAACCACTCCCGGCCCGATTCCGGCAACGCCGCCAGGAAGGCGCTGGCGCTGCGGCCGCTGAAAAAGGGGATGGCGTCGATGCGCCCCGCCGCCAGGCGGTCGAGGATTGCCGCTGGCAACCGTTTGATCGTTTCCGCCCGGTAGGCGCTGACCACCGTCACCGATTTTCCGGCCCGGCGAAGATGTTCGATCAACTCCGCCCGGCCGATTTCGGCGCGCGGGAAGAGAAACCGGTTGAATCGGGGATGCTGTTGGCGGATGGTTGCCGCCAACCGTTCTCCGCCGGCGGCCCGGGGCGGGATGATGACCGGCCACCCCTGTTTTTCCAGAAGGGTCGCGGTCTTTTTGCCGACCGCGAACAGCGGTGGTGGCATCATCGGTTGTCGCCAATGGTCGATCAGGGCCCGGGCGCCGTTGGCGCTGGTGAGGAGAATGGCATCGAACCGTTCCGGATGGTGCAGGGCTTCCAGGAACGGTCCCGGGTCGCGCGGTGGTTGAATGGTCAGTGCCGGGGCGAGGAGGGGAGCGCCGTTGGCGGCGGTCACCAGGCGGGCGGTCTCCTCCGCCTCCGGCAGGGGCCGGGTGATGAGGAGGGTGCGGCGTTGGAGATCAAGGGGCGGCATGATGGAAAGGCCGTTCGATCCACATGGTTGGGGCGTATCGTCGGGAATGCCCGGATTTCATGATGTGGAACCGGTCCGACCGGGGTTCGGATCCCCTTGGCCGTTCTCGGCCGTTTCGATAATCAGTTTATCCAGAAAGTAAAAGAGCGTCAGGTTGATGAGGGTGCTGAACAGGGCGTTGATCATGGATATTTCATAACGCGACAGATACGCATCGAGGGCATTTTTTTCAATGTAGCCCAGGGTGCGCATCGTCTCCATGAGCGCCGATGAAACATGGCTGTAATGCAGGAGTGTCACGATGTGGAGAATGGCAATGATCTGAATGATATAATGGGCGTAGCGTCTGGCTCGCTCCTGCTTGTGCAAAAAGCTTCCCGCCTGGCCGGAAGTCAGCAGCCAACCGATGGACATGATCAAAAAACCGACCGTTGCCCAGATCGCATGGATGTACCCGTCCCGATTGGCCTTCATTTGACCGAAAAGAATATCGAACCGGGCCTTGGGCGTCGCCAACTGTTCCTTGTTGCGGGTACCGGCCGTTTGGATGCCATTACTGTCACATATGCCGGTGGCGGCATGACTCCGGGCCACGGGGATTGAACAGAGGAATAACAACAGAACAAACAATGCTCGTCCCCTCATTGTTTTTTCCTCGTTGCGTGGTAGGGCGGGGTTGCTTCCCCGCCGAATGATCCGGGATGATGGCGGGGACGTAACCCCGTCCTGCCGTTTCAGCGAACCATGAAGCGGGAAACCAGGAATCTGCCCGGTTCCCGTCAGCTGCTCATGGGTTTTCAGAGGAGTTTGCCAGTATATCCGCCAACAACCGTTTCGCCCCCTGTTGCAACATCTCTTCCGCCATGGTTCGTCCCAGCTTTTCCGGTTCTGAAACCGGGCCGGTCCGTTCCAGGGTGATCATCTCCCGGCCATCAAGGGAGGCGACCCGGCCTTTCATATGGATTTGATCACCATTCAGTTGCGCGAGGCCGGCGATGGGAATTTGGCAACCCCCTTCCAGGGTCAGGAGAAAAGCCCGTTCAGTGGCCACGCACAGGTGGGTTTCTCGATCATCGAGGGGGGCGATGAGGGCGGCGATTTCGGCATCATCGGTGCGGATTTCGATACCCACGGCGCCTTGGCCGTTGGCTGGGATCACCTGCTCGGGAGGGAGATACTCGACGACATGTTCGGTCAAGGCCACCCGTTCGACCCCGGCCGCCGCCAGGACGATGGCCTCGAACTGGCCCGCTTCCAGTTTGCCGATGCGGGTGTTGACGTTGCCGCGCAGGGGGATGATGTCGAGGTCCGGCCGCAGGGCCAACAATTGGCTCTGGCGGCGCAGCGAGGAGGATCCGACCCTGGCCCCTTGCGGCAGATCGGCCAGGGAGCGGTGGTGGATCGACAGCAGCACGTCGCGTGGATCGGCCCGTTCGAGGATGACCGGCAGTCCCAGGCCCGGGGGAAATTCGGCCGGCACATCTTTCATGGAGTGGACCGCCAGATCGGCGCGTCCGTCCAGCAGGGCCTCTTCCAGTTCCTTGACGAACAGCCCTTTTCCCCCCACCTTGGCCAGAGGAACGTCGAGAATTTTATCACCTCGGGTTTTGAAGGTGACCAGCTCCACCCGCAGACCGGGGTGGGCGGCCTGGAGCCGGTCCTGGACCCAACGGGCCTGCCAGAGGGCCAGGGCACTGCCACGGGTGCCGATGCGAACGGTTTTTTGGCTATGGTTGGTTTCATTCATGGGATCGGAGCATAACAGGGAACGGAAACGGGAGCCAGGAATGCGGTGGCCGCACCGGTTCCGCGGGCCGGTTTTTTCGTCGGCAACCGGCTGCCATCCGTGAGTGACCATGCGCATTTTGGGGATTGAGAGTAGTTGTGATGAAACCGCCGCCGCCGTGTTGGCGGGTGAGGCGGAACAGTGGTTGGCGGGTGCCGGTTCGATCCGTTCCAATGTCGTCGTTTCGCAACTGGAAGTGCATGCCGAATTCGGGGGCGTGGTTCCGGAGTTGGCCAGCCGCGCCCACATCCGGAACGTGGTGCCGGTGGTTGGCGACGCCTTGCGGACCGCCGATATCGGCGCCGCTGATCTGGATGCCATCGCCGTCACCTCCGGGCCGGGGCTCATCGGTGGATTGCTGGTCGGTTTGTCGGTGGCCAAGGGGTTGGCCCTGGCCCTGAATCGTCCCCTGATCGGTGTCCATCACATGGAGGGCCATCTGATGAGCCCGCTGTTGGCGGTCGGGGCGAAGATCGATTTTCCCTTTGTCGCCCTGTTGGTCTCCGGCGGGCACACCCTGCTGTTGCAGGTGCGGGGGTTCGAGGATTATCAACTGTTGGGACAAACCCGGGATGATGCCGTCGGTGAGGCCTTCGACAAGGGGGCGCGCATGCTCGGTCTCGGTTATCCCGGTGGTCCGGCCCTGGCGGCCCTGGCCGAGGGGGGCGATCCGGAGGCGGTGGCCTTTCCCCGGGTGTTGTTGGACCGGAAACGGTTCGATTTTTCCTTTTCCGGCCTGAAAACCGCCCTGCGTACCCATCTGCACCGGACTTTTGCCGGCGGGATGGTCCCGGCCGGGGATCCCCGGCTGCCTGATGTGGCCGCTTCCTATCAGGAGGCCCTGGTGGAAACCCTGGCCATCAAGGCCCTGGCCGCCTGCCGGAAGGTCGGTTGTTCCCGATTGCTGGTGGCTGGTGGCGTGGGGGCCAATCAACGGTTGCGTGCCATTTTGGCGCAACGGGCGGCGGGTGGTGTGGCGATTCATTTTCCGCCGTTATCCCTCTGTACCGACAACGGGGCCATGATCGCCCTGGCCGGCCTGTTGCGGTTGGATCGGTTGCGCCGGGCCGGGACGGATCCCATGGTCGCCAACTGGACGTTGAATGCCCGGCCGCGTTGGCCGGTGACGGATATCTGTACACCTTTGCGAGAAGAGGTCATTGTCTGATGAATGAACCATTTTCCACTCCCCGGGCGCCGGTGGCGGTCATCGGTGCCGGTTCCTGGGGTACTGCCCTGGCTTCGGTTCTGGCCGGCAAGTTGCCCGAAGTGACCCTGTGGTGCCGGGAGCCGGAGGTGGCCGCCGGCATCAATCAGGCCCACCGCAACCCGTTTTTCATTTCCGATCTGGACCTGCCCGCCAACATTCGCGCCGGTACCGATCTGCAACGCATCGCCGCCGACCATCGCACCCTGGTGATGGTGGTGCCGACCCAGTTCACCCGGTCGATTTTAAGTTCGATCCGTGGGGTGGTGGGGGATGATACGGTTTTCGTCTCCGCCAGCAAGGGGGTGGAGGTGGAAACCTTGACCTTGATATCGGAGATGTATGAGGAGGTGTTGGGCGTGGCGGCGGCGCGCCGTTCCTGTTATCTCTCCGGGCCGTCGTTTGCGCGCGAGGTGATTTTGCGCAATCCGACGGCGGTGGCCATCGCCGGCAGTGATGATCAATTGGTGCGGGAGGTTCAGGAGTTGTTTTTCACGCCTTATTTCCGCACCTATGGTACCGAGGATGTCATTGGTCTGGAGTTGGGGGGCGCTTTGAAAAATGTCATCGCCCTGGCCGCCGGTATTTCCGATGGCTTGGGTTTTGGCAACAGTGCCCGGGCGGCGTTGATCACCCGGGGGTTGTCCGAGATCGTCCGTCTGGGTCTCAAATTGGGCGCCAAGCCGGAGACGTTTTCCGGTTTGTCGGGCTTGGGTGATTTAATGTTGACCGCCAGTTCCGAGTTGTCCCGCAACCGCACGGTTGGTTTTCGTTTGGGGTCTGGAGAGACCATGGCGGCGATTCAGAAGGGCGAGCGGCAGGTTGCCGAGGGGGTGAAGACCACGTTGAGTGTGACCCGGCTGGCGGAAAAGTTGGGCGTGGACATGCCGATCACCCGGGCGGTCTATGGCATCCTCTATGAAGAACGCACCCCGAGGTCGGTAGTGACGGAACTGATGGAGCGGGATTTGAAACGCGAGAGTGAAGGATAATTTTAAGGAGCGGGGATCCAGGGGAACCATTCCCCTGGTGGGGCATTGGGGCAACGCCCCAAGGTCTTGCCTTTTCGCGTTTTTCACCCAAAGCGCTTTTTTTGCGCTGTTTAGCAAAAAAAGCGTGCAAACGCGCCTCGAACAGTCACCGGCGCCGGTACCGGTGAGCCTTGGGAACCCTCATTTGGTTGTGCGTTTTTTGCACGACCAAATGAGGGTTCCATATTGCCCGTCGCAAGGGGGGATTCAAGCCGATGACCATCATCCGTTGCCCAAGATGCAATCAAAGCCGGGACGCCAACGACGGATATCCAGCCGACACCTGCCCCTATTGTGGCGTTATCTACCGCAAGGCCAAACCCCGCCCGCAACCGGTCATCACCCACGGTTATCACCAGCTCACCCGATCCGAACGGTTGGCGGATGTATTCTTGCCACCGGAAAAACCATTTGATTCCAAGATGTTCGGTGGCCGATTTCTAGTGTGGCTGTTGTTGGTCGTCTGGAGTTTTTATCTATTGCCCGATTCTCCCCAACGGGCCAATCCCGGTTTTTGGCACAACATTCACCTGCCCTTCCATGAATTCGGCCATCTGGCCTTTCGTCCCTTTGGCGATTTCATGGCCACCCTTGGCGGCACCCTGGGTCAGTTGCTGATGCCGTTGGTGGTGATGGGGACCTTCCTGTTGAAAGAAAGAAACGCCATCGGCGGCGTGGTCGGACTCTGGTGGCTGGGCCACAGTTTCATGGATGTGGCCCCCTATGCCTATGATGCCCGTGATCGGGTCATGATCCTCATCGGTGGCGTCACCGGCCGCGATCGTCCGGATTTTCATGACTGGCACCACATGCTGCGCGACCTGGGTCTGCTGCATTGGGACCATGCCTTGGGCCATTTTTTCAATAATTTGGGCCGGTTGTTGATGGTGACGGCGCTGCTCTGGGGTGGGTATGCGCTCTATCGGGCTTGGTGTCATCGTTGATTCGGATGTGGCCGCGAATTAAAAAGCCGGCTCATGCGCGGCCGGCTCGTCCACAAGGTAAACCCTGGGGGGGGGAATGAAATAATCCTGTCTTGGCGTGGGTCTGGTCGCCAATTAATAATCACCTCCTGTTTTGAATTTTAATCGGTGGCGTGTCGAACGGAACCGGGAATGATTTACCACCCCCCGTGAGTCAGATCGGCAAAAAAGACCTTCAGGGAGTGCAGCAGTCCCCGGCCATGGTTGGCATGGTTGCGGTGGCCGCTGGTGGCGATGGCCACGGAGGCGATGCCCATGTAGTCGAGGTAGTGGGTGTTGACCCAGGCGTTGAGGCCGATGGGGTGGCGGTTTTTGTGGGCGGCGCGGGCTTTGCGTTTGGCCATGTTCCTGGCGATGCGTTCACATTGATTCATCTTGCCCTCCCATGAATGATTCAATCTCGGAGAGTTTTGCGTGAATGGTGAAAAAAACATAGCATCTACTGTGCCATGCTTTTCCTGGAAACGCCCCTTCCCAAAGCGAATGACCATCCGTTCTTTCGGCGGATGGTGATCTTTTCCCCTGTAGGGCCGGCTGATCGTTTTTTGGCCGGCTTATTTATCCTATCGGACGGGATTATCCCAAACTTGACCGATATCCTAATTGGGGGGAAACGAACTTGGCAATAGAAAATTGGTAACGTTAACAATGGGGTTTGTATTGCGTCGGTAACAGAGGGCTGAGATTTACCTTTTTTTGCAATAGGGCTCTGTTTTATTAAGTGGGTTACTTTCGTTACAAAATAATACCTCTCCCGAAAAAGGCGGCAGGACTCCGGGTGAGGAGGGGTGTTCCGAGCCGGGCGGGGTGATCAACCCAGGCCCAGGGTTTTCAGTTTGCGGTGCAGCGCCGACCGTTCCATGCCCACCGATTCGGCGGTGCGGGAGATATTGCCGTCGTTGGACTCCAGATGCGTCTTGAGATAGATGCGTTCAAAAGCCAACCGTGCCTCACGCAGGTTGGGTTGCTCCAACAGACCGTCCCAGATGGTGCCGTCGCCGCTACCGGCGCCGGGGGAGGGACGATAGATGAAATCGGGCAGGTCTTCCGGCCGGATCTCCGGATTGGGGGCCATGATCAACAGCCGCTCCACCAGATTTTTCAATTCGCGAACATTGCCCGGCCAGTGGTAGCTTTTGAGAATTTTCATCACTTCCGGGGTGAAAATGCGAAATTGCGGCAGGTCGGCGCCATGCAGGCGGGCGAAATAATCGACCAACAAAGGCACATCCTCGCAACGGTCGCGCAGGGGGGGAATGGTCAGGGGGATGACGTTGAGCCGATAATAGAGATCCTGCCGAAACCGGCCCTCGGCGATCTCTTCCTCCAAATTTTTGTTGCTGGTGGCGATCACCCGCACATCGACCCGAATCTGTTGCCGGCCGCCGACGCGCTCAAACCGGTGCTCCTGGAGGGCACGTAATATTTTTGACTGGGTTTTCAGGGACATGTCGCCGATGGCGTCCAAAAACAGCGTGCCGCCGTTACTCTGTTCGAAACGGCCCGTCTGGATCACCGGTCGGCCGGTCATGCCGCCCTGTTCGAGACCGAACAGTTCGCTCTCGATCATCTCTTCGGGGATGGCGGCGGAGTTGACGGCTACGAACGGTTCCTGGTTGCGGCGCGACAGTTGGTGGATGCGCCGGGCCGCCACCTCCTTGCCGGAACCGTTTTCACCATTGATCAATACCCAACCGTCGGTGGGGGCCACCCGTTGTATCTGCTGCTCCAGGGCCTGCATCACCGGTGAGGCGCCGATCATCGGCGGCGCCGACTCCACCTGGGCGCGCAGTTCACGGTTTTCCCGCACCAGGTTCCACTGGGCGATGGCCCGTTCCAGCAGCAACAGCACCCGATCCAGGTCCGGTGGTTTTTCCAGAAAATCATACGCCCCCTCCCTGGTGGCGGCGACGGCGGTCTCCACCGTGCCATGACCGGACATCATGATCACCGGCACATCCCGATCGAACCCCTTGTTTTCCTCTTCCGACTTGATGCGGCGCAGGGTTTCGATGCCGTCGATCCCTTCCATCCAGATGTCGAGCAGCACGGCGGAAATCGGCTGACCGGCCAGCAGGTCCAATGCCGCTTCACCCGAGGGGGCCTCTTCGACGCGATAGTCTTCATCCTCCAAAATACCGCGCAAACTGGTGCGGATGGCCTCTTCATCATCAACGATCAAAACGGTGGGGTTCATGTCGTTTGCTCACCGGGAGCCGGTTTCAGGGGTGGAATAAGGGGTGGTTGTTTGCCCATGGGCAGACGGATCTCCACCAGAACCCCCTGCCAGGGGGACGTTTTCAGTTGAATGCCACCACCATGATCCTCGATGATTTTTTTGACGATGGCCATACCCAGCCCCGTCCCTTTTTTCTTGGTGGTGAAATAGGGTTCGAACACCCGGTCCCGGTCCGCCGGTGGAATGCCGGGACCGCTGTCGGCCACCTCGATGGCCACCCATTCTCCATTGTTGGCAACCCGGGTGGAAATGGCAAGATGGGATGGATGCGGCGTTTCCTGCACCGCCGCCAGGGCATTGGCGATCAGGTTGGTGACCGCCTGTTTGATCTGGCTGCGGTCATGGGGCACCGGCAGGGGCTGCCCCGGGAAATCGGTGATCACTTCCACCGTTTTCATCTCGGCATCGTGCAACCGCAGGGCTTCCCGAATGGTGACGGTCAGATCATCCTCCCGCAGGTTGGGACGCGGCAAACGGGAAAAGGTGGAAAATTCATTGACCAACACCCGCAGCTCTTCCACCTGCTTGATGATGGTGTCGGTCCCTTCATCGAGCACCCGCAGATCCCGCCGTTCGATCTCCCGGGGCCGGAGAAATTTTCGCCGCAACCGTTGGGTCCACAGTTGAATGGGGGTCAGGGGATTTTTGATCTCGTGGGCGATGCGCCGCGCCACCTCGCTCCAGGCGTGGGTCCGTTGGGCGATCACCACTTCGGTCAGATCGTCGAAGGTGGCGATGAATCCCTGCCTGGCCCCCTGGCCATCCTCCAGGGGGGTGATGCGGGCCAACAGGATACGGGGTTTTTCCGGACCGTGCAGTTGAATCTGCGTCGACAGGCTGGATGGTTCGCCACCATCCCGGGAGAGGCCGCCGGCGCTGTTGCGTACCGTCGGGTTGTCGATCATGGTTCGCAACGGGTGCAGCACCTCGCTGGGAATGACCTTGGAAAAGGGACGGCCCATGGTCTTGGTGGTATCGATCCCCAGCAGGGCGTCCGCCGCCGGATTGATCAGGGTGATCTCATCGAACCGGTTGACGCTGATCACCCCGGCGGAAATATTGCCGACGATGGCGGCCATGAACCGGCCCCGCTCCTCCAGCAGGGCGTTGGTGGATTGCAACTCCATGCGGTTTTCCGCCAGCTTGCGCGTCATGGCGTTGAACGAGGTCATGAGCGTCGACAGTTCATCATCCCCGGTCACCGGCAGCGTGGCGGTGAGGTCGCCATCGGCCACCTTGCGCGTGCCGATCACCAGATCGGTGATGGGATCGGTGATGTCATCGGCGATGCGAAAACCCGACCAGATGGCGGTCAACAACAGCAGCAGGGCGATCAACGCCAGGGTGACGGTATGGTTGGCCTTCAACAGGCCATGGGAGGCGCGCAATTGATGATAGTTGACATAGACCTCCTCGATGTTCTCCATCTGACCGAGCACCTGCCGGTCGATCCAATGGCCGGCGGACAGATAGAGATCATCGCCCAGGCGCACGAAGGCCCGCACCCGGTCGCCGCTGTCATTGGTGATCAACAGCGCCCGGTTGGAACCGTCGGAAAGGACGGTGAGGTCCGGCAGGGGGTCGAAGGGCAGTTCGCCGGCAGTGGCGATGCGCGATCCATCGCCGCGGAAAATGGCGATTTCATCCAATCCCCGTGCATTGAGTTCCGTATCCAGGATGGCGGCGGTCCCTTCGCCCCCGGGCAGGGTCAGGGCGGCGGTGACGCGGCGATTGCGTACCAGGGCCTCGGCATCATGACGAACGCTACGTTGATTTTCCCGATAATAGGCCTTGGCCACCTCCAGGGAGTTGTCCAGGGCGTTGGCCACCTGATCGGAAAACCAGGAGTCGACACCCCGGTTCAAGAAGGTCACCGACAACATGGCGATGACCAGGGTCGGCAACAGCGACAGGGCGATGAACATCCAGGCCATGCGCGTGCGCAGCTGGGAACCGGTGCGTCGCTGCCGCCGGTCCAGCCACAGCCGGAACAGATTGCGCAGGACCAAAAATCCCAGCACCAACACCAAAAACAGGTTGATGTAGAGCAAAAAGAGAAAAAAAACGCCATAGTCGCCGCCGGAGAGGGAGGCATTGCCCCGCAACCCCTGACTGGTGATGATGGTGATGGTGACCACCGCCGCCAAAATCATCGGCAACAGCCACCGTTTGATAAAATTAACGAAGGCGTTCATGTCGGCTCGAATGGACTCTGGAACGAAAAGGCGCCGCTGTGGCCGAAGGAGAGCCAGCGGTTCAACAGACGGTAGGTGTCGGACATCCCCTCATGTTCGACATCCAGATGCACATCCAGACGATAACGGCGGTCGGGCCGCAACCGTACCCGACCGCTCAGGGGGATATAGCGGGGATGGCCGATGAACCCCATCGCCTCTTCGGGATCGCTGGTCAAATGGGTGCGGTCATTGGTGATGTCCAGCATTTCAAACCGTTCACTGATCAAACGCAGGCGCAAACGTCGTTTGATGATGACCTGCAACAGGCGATAATCCCCCAACCAGTCATTGACCCGGTAAAAACGGAATCGATAGCGGGCGACGATCGGCTCCCCGTGTTTGAGCAGTTTCAACAGATGGTTCAAATAGTCGGGACTCAGGGCCGCCTGGGCGAACAGCGCCTCGTCTTCCAGGACGGCGGCGGCCGATTGGATCGCTTTTGGCGGCGAATCGGACGGCATGCAGCCGTTCAACAGGAGCAATAGCCAGAGGGCCGGCCAAAAACCACGGTTCCGGCGGCGGGGGCGGATCATCATCGAACGGGGCGCCGGCACGGGCGGGCCGCCGGACGTCCTCGCCATGACCAGGGAACGATCAACAGGGGTTTCACGGGCTTCGGACCTCCAAAACCGCTCATTGCCGGTATGGGTGTTCACGATCTCCGGTGATGATTGTCGAATATTCGGGTCCATGCAACCCGTCATCGGGAGTTGGGGGAAAAATCCAGGGGAGAGGCGGAGGCGGGGAGGCGAATCGCTTGCCGGTGGGGCGGTCGCGCTCCATCTCTTGAATTGCTGGCGGCGGCGCCCATGCATCGGGGCATGGTCGGCCCGGTGATGGATCGACGGTCGGTCCACCACCGGGCGTTGAGAGATCATTCCGAAAAAAAACGGAGGGCGCCAACCACGGATTCCCGACTGGCCGTTCAACGAGTCTTGATCCGGGCCGAATTGTCGGAAAACGGGAAGTGGTAATAAAGATCAGGCCGGCATGGCCAGGGCCGCCGGTTGCGGCCTGGCAATCGGCAGGGGCAGGGGGACCGTTTTCAGATCGGCTTCGGGATCCCCTTCCACGAACTCCCAGGCGTCGGAGCGGGTCAACAGTTTGCGCAACAGCAGGTTATTCAGGGCGTGGCCGGAGCAGACTCCCTTGAAATGGCCGATGATCGGATGGCCGAGCAGGTAGAGGTCGCCGATGGCGTCGATGATTTTATGACGGACGAACTCGGTATCATAGCGCAAACCGCCCTCGTTGAGGATGCGGAAGTCGCCCATGACGATGGCATTGTCCAGGGAACCGCCCTGGGCCAGGCCGTTGGAGCGCAACATTTCGATGTCCTTCAGGAAACCGAAGGTGCGGGCACGGCTGACATCCTTGATGAAGGTGGTCTCGGTCACATCGATCTCAACGCCCTGCTGGGAGAGCAGCGGATGGTCGAAATCGATGAGAAAGCTGATGCGGAACCGGTCGCTCGGCTCAAAGGAGGCCTGTTTGTTGTCGTGGGTGACGGAAACCGGTTTTTTGATGCGAATCCACCGTTTGCGCACATTTTGACTGACGATGCCGGCGCACTGGATCAAAAAGACGAACGGGGCGGCGCTGCCGTCCATGATCGGCACCTCCGGTCCGTCCAGGTCCACGTAGGCATTGTCAACGCCGAGACCGGCGAAGGCGGCCAGGAGATGTTCGACCGTCGAAACCCGCGCCCCCATGCTGTTGCTGATGGTGGAACAGAGCCGGGTGTCGCTGACGTTTTCCACGCGGGCGGGAATGAGGGCGCCCCCCATGTCGACGCGATGAAAGACGATGCCGGTGTTTTCCGGGGCCGGTCGCAGGGAAAGATACACCTTTTTACCGCCATGCAGGCCGATCCCAGTGCAGCGAATGGTATTTTTCAGTGTCTTTTGCAAAAACATTCTGTGAGTTCCGTTCAATGGCGTTGATCCGGCGTGGATGGTAACGACTCAAACGATCGACCGAACCCGCCGCCCCAGTTTTGGCTGCTGCTCGGGATGCCGTCAAAAGTTTATGCCACCCTCGGTGTTTTCCGTCAAAAATGTGGGGATTTGCTGGCAATCGGCCCAATTCACTTAACGGAAACCACGTTAACGCAACTGTCATGCCAAATATCGATAATCACCTGTTGACGATTTTTTTGACTTTTGCCGGTATCAACTCCTCCAAATTGACCACGACCGCATCCGAACCACAATGCGGAACAAGCTTGGTGAATGCACCATTAATCGCGCTAATGTACTGGATTTGCGGGAATGTAGGAAGGGAAAAAGACCGGAATCGGCCAGCCCTTGCCATGAGTCGCATACTTGAGTTTTGATGGAACAGGATTGAATTGCGAGCAGGTTGTCTGTAATACAACCTTGCTCTGTCAACATAGGCCGCTCCATAAGCGCGAAAGAGGAAGCGACCGTTTGACAGGACGGTACTCATATCGCACCAGGGAACCGGAAAATGTTCAATTTACCCCCTCGATCGCCATGAAACCGGACCGTCGGTCTGGTTGTGAGCCAGGAGACGATCCCGGTCGGTCCTGGTCTCAGAGGCCGTCGAAAAACCTTTCGACGGCCTCGTGCGGTCCATGGATGAACCGCCGAAAAGCGAAACTTTTCAAGATCCCGGATCGAATTCACTTGGAACCGGGCGACGTCCAAAAGCGCCATGGGATGGCGTTGTTGGACCGTCTCTTAGTCCATCTGCCGCCGGAGAAAGGTCGGAATGTCGAACGAATCCTCGGAGTTGACCTGATCGAAGCTCTGATTATAGTTTTCCAGGTTGACCGGACGGCGTTTGCGGATTTTTTGCGTTTCGGCCACCTCCTGCGTATCGACATCCGGCACGGCGGCGATCTGTTTTTTGCCCGGGAAACGACGCGGTTTGGCCATGGGTCCCCCGGGTGGCGGGGCGGTGCTCTCCTTGCTGGGGAAGGCGACGGTCTCGGCGCCGCCGATACCGGTGGCGACCACCGTCACGCGCACCGAATCCTCCATGGATTCATCCAGGACGGCGCCGAAAACGATATTGGCGTCATCGTGGGCCATGTCGCGCACCACGGTGGCGGCCTCGTCGACCTCCTGCAGGGCCAGGTTGTAGCCGCCGGTGATATTGATGAGCACCCCCCGGGCGCCGTGAATGGACACGTCGTCCAGCAGTGGGCTGGAGATGGCGTTGGTGGCGGCGTCGAGGGCCCGGGTATCGCCGGTGGCTTCGGCGGCGCCCATCATCGCCTGGCCCATCTCGTCCATCACCGTGCGTACGTCGGCGAAGTCGACGTTGATCAGACCGGGTACGGTGATCAGATCAGTGATGCCGCGCACCGCCTGGTGCAGGACGTCGTCGGCCTTGCGGAACGCTTCGAGGATGGTGGTGTTCTTGCCGACCACCGACAGCAGTTTCTGGTTGGGGATGGTGATGACGGTATCGACATGGTTGCGCAGTTCCGCCAATCCCTCTTCGGCGAAGCGCAAACGGCGTTTGCCTTCGAAGCTGAACGGTTTGGTGACCACGGCGACGGTGAGGATGCCCATCTCCTTGGCCGCCTTGGCGATGATCGGCGCGGCGCCGGTTCCGGTGCCGCCGCCCATGCCGGCGGTGATGAACACCATGTCGGACCCTTCGAGGGCTTCGACGATGCGGTCATTGGTCTCTTCGGCGGCCTTGGCGCCGATTTCCGGTTTGGCGCCGGCCCCGAGTCCGCGGGTGACGGTCTCCCCCATTTGGATGCGGGTGGGTGCCAGATTGCGTGCCAGCGCCTGGGCATCGGTATTGGCGACGATGAATTCAACCCCTTCCAACTGGGATTGAATCATGTTGTTGACGGCATTTCCGCCCCCGCCGCCAACGCCGATAACCTTGATGCGAGCGTCCAGACTGTCCAGATTTTCGAACTCGATCGTCATCGATCAATCCCCTTTTTCACAAAGTCCCGCATCCGCCCTGAGGACAACCATGGGAACCAGCATGATTTCGTTTAAATGATTTCGTTAAAAGATTTCGCTCAACCACTGCCGCATTCTTTGAAAGACGCTTTTGAAGGAGTGGTCCTCTTCCGGCGAAAAGCGTTTGGACATCTCCTGTTCGTTGCGGCTGGCGAACATCACCAGGCCGACGGCGGTGGCATAAATCGGGCTGTTGACCACATCGGTCAGGCCGCCCACACCTTGTGGGATACCGCGCCGGACCGGTTTGTTGAACACCTCTTCGGCCAACTCCACCATGCCTTCGGTGATGGCCGAACCGCCGGTCAGCACCACGCCGGCGGCGATCTGTTCCTCGAATCCGGAGCGGGTGATCTCCCGGTTGACCAGGGTGAACAGCTCCTCGACCCGTGGTTCGATGATCTCCGCCAGGATGTGCCGGGCCAGGGAGCGCGGTTTGCGGTCGCCGATGCTCGGCACCTCGATGGTCTCCTCCGGATTGACCATGGAGGCCAGGGCGCAGCCATATTTCCGTTTCAGTTGTTCCGCCTCGCGGGTGGGGGTACGTAACCCCACGGCGATGTCGTTGGTCAGGTGATCGCCGCCGATGGCCAACACCGCCGTGTGTTTGATGTGCCCTTCGCAAAAGAGGGCGATGTCCGTGGTGCCACCGCCGATATCGAGAATACAGACCCCCAGTTCCCGTTCGTCCGACGTCAGCACCGCTTCCGCCGATGCCAACTGTTCCAGGATAATGTCTCCCACATCCAGGGCGCAACGGTTAACGCACTTTATGATGTTTTGCGCCGAGGCCACCGCGCCGGTGACGATATGGACCCGGGCTTCCAGGCGGACGCCGGACATACCCAGCGGTTCCTTGATACCGTCCTGGCCATCAAGGATGAACTCCTGGGGGATGACGTGGATGATCTCCCGGTCCATGGGGATGGACTGCGCCCGGGCGGCATCGATCACCCGCTGGATGTCGCTGGCGGTCACTTCGCCATCCTTGCTGGCCACCACACCGTTGGAGTTGCCGCTTTTGATGTGTCCCCCGGCGATGCCGGCGAAGACCATGTTGATCTCCACCCCGGCCATCATTTCCGCCTCTTCCACCGCCATGCGCATGCTTTCGACGGTGGAGTCGATGTCGATCACCACCCCCTTGCGCAAACCTCGGGAGGGGTGAGAGCCGATGCCGATGATATCCAGCCGTCCATCCGGTTGCAGATCGGCGACGATGCAACAGATTTTGGTGGTTCCGATATCCAGCCCGACGATCAGATTTTGGTCCTGTTTGGCCATGGTCTATCCAGGCATCCGAATGAAAGTGTCACGAAGTACCACCGTCTTCACCGGTTCCGGAGCCGTTCCGGGGCCGGATTCCGTCTCGGTGGGGCTACAGGGCGGCCCGCACCGCCACCCGGCCGGGTATCCGCAGTTCGACCTGGCGGATTTTCCGATCCAGAATGCGGTAGCGTTCCTGCAACCGTTTCAACAGTTCGAGTTCCTTATCCCCGTCCCTGGAGATCAACAACCGCACCCCTTTTCGGGTGTACAGGGTCCAATGGTCGTCGGCCACCTCCACCGCTTCCGAGAGGCGCCCCCGCAACCAGCCGTGCTTGCCCAGCAGGTTGATCAAGCGCACGATGCGGGCCGGCCGGCCTTTTCTGGACCGGAGGGCCGACTTGGCCGACGACTTGACGGTCACCAACGGTGAAACGATGGGATCCCCCACTTCCAGCCGTTTGATTTCCATCCCGTATTCATCCAGGAGCGTCACACGGTCCGGTTGCTCGCCGCGTCCCGGTTCGCGCCCCATGCACACCGCCACCTTTTCCACCAGGTCGATGCTCAAAGTCCCGGGGAAGACCCGCCTGACGCGGACGCTGCGCACCCAGGGGAGGGTCAGCACCCGCTTCCGCACGGTGCTGGGATCGACCCGCAACAGGTTCGTGCCATCGGCCACCGCCACCACCCGGCGGACATGCACGGCGGCGGTCTGCACGGCACCGGTCAGATGGATCTCCTGGAAGGGGAAATGCCCCGGTTTCCGGAGTTCGGTCCAACCCCTGTGCAGCAGTACGCCCAAGGCGATCACGATGACACCGGCCAACAGTTTTCGTAACATGCCTCCAGTCCCGCCCCTGCCAGAATTCGTTCCGCCAGCGCATCGAAAGGGATGTTGGCCGCCGCCGCCGATCGGGGGGCCAGGCTGGTTTCGGTCAAACCCGGTATGGTGTTGATCTCCAGCAACCAGGGTCGGTCATCGGCGTCCACCATCATGTCCACCCGATACAGCCCCCGGCATCCCAACAGTTTTCCGGCCGCCAGTCCGACCCGCCGTATCCGTTCCGCCACCTCCCGGGAGAGGCCGGGCGGGGGTATGAGATAATCGGTCTGACCGACGGTATATTTGTTGGCGTAGTTATAAAAACCTTTTTTGGGCCGGATTTCAATGAGTGGTAATGTTTTTCCATCGAGGATCGGCAGGGTCACCTCACGACCGCGGATACCCTGCTCGGCCATGACGCGGATGATTTCCCCTTCACCGGCCGTCGACCCGGCGGCCTCCCGCAGCCGTTGATCCAACCGGTCCCCCTCGTTCACCGGCAGGACGCCGACACTGGATCCGGAGCGCAGCGGTTTGACGTACAAGGGTGCTTTCAGGTCATCCGTGTCGTCGAGCCAATGGATGCTGCCATCGGGATGCACATCGGCCTCCCGCCAGGGGGGCGTGGGCAGGCCGGCGTCGCGGAAAAGGCGTTTGCACAACCCCTTGTCCATGCACAGGGCCGAAGCCGTTGGACCCGATCCGGTGTAGGGGATGCCCATGATCTCCAGCATTCCCTGGATGGTGCCATCCTCGCCCATGGGGCCGTGCAGGGCGATGACGGCGGTGTCGATGCGTTGTTCGATGAGAGTGGCCGGCAGACTCCGGCCTTCCCGGGTGTCGATGGTGATGACGGTCTTGCCGAGTCGGCGGAGGCTGGCCTCCAGGGCGCGGCCACTGGACAGGCTCACTTCCCGTTCGCTGGAGACACCGCCGAGAAGAACGGCGATTCGCTCCTCCAGGTTGTCGGTTATGCTCCCGGACCGTTTCACGCGGCGACCGTCCCCGGCGCCGGGACCGCCGCGCCAAGTTGGGGGTGTTTGAAATGCAACGTATTCATTTATTGTGTTGTTTTTCTCTTGTTACCATCTCAAACCGTTCCGGTCGACGATGCCCACTTCCAACTCCAGTTGAATGCCACCGCTTTTCAGGACGCCCTCCCGCACCCGATCGATCAGACGGAACATCTCCCGGGCCGTGGCGCGTCCGCGGTTGATGAGAAAATTACTGTGTTTTTCCGAGACCTGCGCCTCTCCCTCCCGGGCGCCGCGCAGGCCGGCGGCGTCGATCCACTGCCAGGCCTTGGGGCCTCGGGGTGGATTTTTGAACGTGCTGCCGGCGGAAGCGAACCCCAGGGGTTGGCTGTCGCGCCGTTGCCGGTTGAACCGTTGCATCCGTTGCCGGATGATCCCGGCGTCTCCGGGCTGAAAACGGAACCGGGCGGCGAGAAAGAGCCAGCCGGCCGGAACCCCCACCCGTCTATAGGACATTTTCAGTCGTTCCGCCGGCCAATGGTGGTGGTTCCCATCGGTGTCCAAAAGCTCCACGTCCAGCAGGATATCCTTGATCTCCCCTCCGTAGGCGCCGGCGTTGATACGCAATGCCCCGCCGATGCTGCCGGGGATACCGGCCAAAAATTCACCGCCGGACAGACCACGGCGGCGGGCGAAGTGGGCCAGTGTGCGGGTGGCGGCGCCGGCCTCGGCGCGGATGAGGACGGCATTTCCCGCCTCATCGTCTCTATTGGTCGTTTGTCCCGCTGCTGCGCCCATCAGGGCGATCCGGTTCATGTTCCGGGTCAAATCGATCACCAGGCCGTCGAAACCGTCGTCATTGATCAGGAGATTGCTGCCCCCTCCCAGGACCAGACGCGGCCATTCGGCCGGCCAGTGATCCCACAATCGCGACAGGGCCTCCCGGCCATCCGGTTGAACCAGCCACCGGGCCGGACCTCCCATGCGCCAAGTGGTGCGGGCGGCCAGTCCCGCTCCCGCCAGGATCGGTCCCGGATAGTCGGGGATGGGGAAGCCGTCGTTGTGAGTCACAGTTGCATTTAATGAAAGCATACCCCGGGGAAGTGGTCAAGTCCCGTCTGTGGTCGGGCGGACAAATCATGTAAATTTTTTGACGCTTTCCGATCGGCCGGACCCGAATGGGAGGGGCTGGCGGACGACCCGCCGCCAACCTCCGAACCTCATAGTGTATTCATCCGGCCAGCTTACGTCAACGGGCGAAATCGCGGGCGCGATGGGTGATGCTGCCGGCGCCCAGGAACAGCACCACGTCGCCGTCCAGGAGTTGCGATTCAAGGGCTTCGCGCCAGTTTTCCCCGTTGGGCAGGGGCAGGGCGGTGGTGTGGCTGTGCTGGCCGATGCCGTTGACCAGGGGTCCCTGGACGCCGTTGGGGAATATATCGATGGGTTGTGCCTCGCCGGCGGCATGGATACGGTCCACCAGTACCAGGTCGGCCCCTTGGAAACAGGATTGAAAATCGTCGAACAGCGCCCGCACCCGGCTGTAGCGGTGCGGTTGAAACACCGCCACCAGGCGTCTTTCCCGGCCATACCCCTCGCGGGCGGCGGCCAGGGTGGCGGAAATTTCAGTCGGATGGTGGGCGTAGTCGTCGATGATGGTGCGCCGGGGGGAGTCGTGCAAAATGTCGAACCGGCGGTTGACCCCTTTGTGGCGGTCCAGGGCCTGCTGGATCCGTTCCCAGGGGACCTCCAGTTCCAGGGCCACGGCGATGGCGGCCAGGGCGTTGGCGATGTTGTGCCGACCGGGGATGGCCAGTCCCACCTCGCCGAGTTTTTCCACCGGGGCGCCCCGGTGGCCCTGCTTCAGCACCTCGAAGCGGGTGCGTCCATTGTGGCGATTGATGTTGACCGCCCGCAGGTCGGCCCCTTCTTCGAAACCGTAGGTGAGGATGCGCTTGTCGGTCAGATTCGGGACCAGCCCCGCCACCTCCGGATGGTCGCGATAGAGCACCGCCAAACCGTAAAAGGGAATTTTTTCCACAAAGTTCAAATAGGCCCGGCGCACGGCGTTGAAGTCGCCATAATGTTCCATGTGCTCGGGATCCATGTTGGTGATCACGGCGATGGTCGGGAACAGTTTCAGGAAGGAACCATCGCTCTCGTCGGCCTCGGTGACCAGGAACTTGCCCTGGCCGAGGCGGGCGTTGCTGTCGAAGGCCTTGACGATGCCGCCGTTGACGACGGTGGGGTCCAGTCCGCCCTCGCCGAGCAGGGCGGCCACCAGGGAGGTGGTGGTGGTCTTGCCGTGGGTGCCGGCGATGGCGATGCTGTATTTGAGGCGCATCAGTTCGGCCAGCATCTCCGCCCGGCGCGCCACCGGTATCTGCAGTTGGTGGGCGGCAACGATCTCCGGATTGTCCGGCGTCACCGCCGAGGAGCGGACCACCACATCGACCCCCTCGACGTTGGTTTCGGCGTGTTCCGTGAAAATGACCGCCCCCAGCTTGCGCAACCGCTGGGTGGAGAGGTTTTCCATGACATCGGAGCCGGAAACCTGATAACCGAGGTTGAGCAACACTTCGGCGATGCCGCTCATGCCGATGCCGCCGATACCGATGAAGTGAATTTTTTTGATTTTATCGTACATGGGCCTCACCCGGGGCTGTGGGGGCGGAAACGCCGGAATCATCGATTTTAACGGCAGGGGGCGGCGATCGGCAATGGTCTGGCTTGTCATAATGCGTCATTTTTTCCGACCACCGGCGCCCCTCGGCCGGCATGGCCGTTGCAACCGTTTCCGGTCCGGGGCCAACGGTTCCGACCGTGGGTCGAATAACGGATGGACATCCGGGCAACAATATGTTTTATTTAATTTTTTTTGTGGGGATATCCGGGGTCGTTTTCGTGCTGATCCGCCGTGTGACTGATTTCATGGATATTTTCGGGAAGCGGGCCGGACGCCGGCGTGGGGTCGGGTGACCACCCGGTTGGGCGGGCGCGGTGCCGCGGAGTGGCGGGAAAACCGTTTGTCGAAGGGGGAACGGGTGGAACGACTGCGTGTGCTGCTGGTGGAGGGGGATGACGGCGAGGCGGCCATCACCGTCGGACTCATTCATGAAGGCATGGGGCGGGAGACCACCGACATCGATCGGGCCGGTTCCGTCGCCGAGGCGCTCGCGGCCCTGGACCGGGCCGCCTATGGTCTGCATCTGTTCGGTCTGCCGTTGGCCGACAGCCGTTTTTTGTTGAGCCGGGTCCAGGACAAGGGGCTTGATGCGCCGGTGATTTTCATGGCCGGCCCGGCCGATGAAAAAGGTGCGGAAACCCTGATATCCGCCGGCGCCGCCGCCTATTTCGTCAAATCCCGCCTCACCCCGGACCGGCTGGGGAAAATTTTTCGCCATGCCCTGGCCCGTCATCGTTCCGAACGGTTGCGCCAGGCGGTGGAGGCGGCCAACCTGGAAAAAACCTTCCTGGAAAACGTCGTATCGGTCCTGCCCACCGCCATCCTGGTCTGTCGGGGTGGGCGCCTCTCCTCGGTCAATGATCGTTTTGCCAAATTGTTCGGTTTCACGCCCGAGCCGGATCAACCGGTGGCGGGTTGGTTGTCGCGTCTGGGGCTTTCCAGCGGCGATGTGGCCACCCTGACCACCTGGAAACCGCCGGCCGGCCCGGCCGAGTTCGAGGTCGAGGAGACCAGCGGTCCCTGGCGGCGCATTCTGGAATTCCGTTTGAACCTGTTGAAGGAGCCGGAACGGATTCATCTGTGGTTCATCGATGATGTCACCCGGCGCAAGACCGCCGAGGAGCGTATCCGCAGCATCCACATGCGCGAGGCGGTGGTCAACGCCTTTTTGAAATCGATCCTGGCGCAGGAGGGGCGGCCGTTGGTCGAACGTCTGGAGAACACCCTGGATCAACTGCTGGACATTCCCTGGTTCGGTTTTCAAAAGCGGGGGGCGATCTTTCTGGCCGAGGGCAACGCCGGTGACCTGCGTCTGGCGGTCCATCGGGGGTTGAGCGCCCCGCTGCTGTTCGCCTGTGACCGCGTGACGCCGGGCCGGTGTCTGTGCGGGATCGCCGCCGCCGGCAAACGTCTGGTGTTCGCCGATTCGGTGGATGATCGTCACGAAGTCATCTATGACGGCATCCAACCCCATGGCCACTATTGCGTGCCGTTGTTGACGCAAGGCCATCTGCAGGGGGTGTTGGTCCTGTATCTGCCCCCCGGCGCCGAGCGGGATTCGGAGCGGGAGTCGTTGTTGACCGCCATCGCCGAAACCCTGGGTGGTGTCATCGAGCGGGAGTTGGCCAACAAACGGCTGCGCGAGAGTGAGGAACGGTTCCGGCTGGTCACCCAGTCGGCCGGCGATGCCATCGTCGCCGCCGATGGCCGGGGGACCATCACCTTTTGGAACCGGGCCGCCGAAAAAATATTCGGTTATGTGGAAGGGGAGGTGTTGGGGCGTGCCCTGACCCTGTTGATGCCGGAACGGTATCGGCCGGCCCATGAGGCCGGTCTGGCCAGGGCGGCCCGGCACGGGTTGTCCCGGAAGACCGGTGTCACCCTGGAGTTGATGGGCTTGCACCGCAACGGACATGAATTCCCCCTGGAACTCACCATGTCCACCTGGACCCTGGAGGGGGTGCGTAATTTCGCCGCCGTGCTGCGGGACATCACCGAGCGCAAGAAGGCCGAGGAGGCGCAGCGGGCCAAGGCCATCGCCGAGGCCGCCAACCGCGCCAAGAGCACCTTTCTGGCCAACATGAGCCATGAGATCCGCACCCCGCTCAATGCCATCCTCGGCATGGGGGAGTTGCTGCTGGACGCCCCCTTGACCGCGGAGCACAAACAGTTCCTGGAGACTTCCAACCAGGCCGGCGAGGCCTTGCTGGCGTTGATCAACGATGTGTTGGACCTGTCGAAGATCGAGGCCGGGCAGATGAGCCTGGAGTGGGTGAATTATGATTTGATCGAACTGTTGAACGCCACCGTCGGCATTCTCACCCTCAAGGCCCGGGAGAAGGATCTCCCCGTGATCCTGGAGGTCGGTGAGGGGGTGCCCCGTCGCGTCAGCGGTGATCCCGGTCGTCTGCGCCAGGTGTTGATCAACCTGCTGAACAATGCCATCAAGTTCACCGAAACCGGCAGCGTCACCCTGGCGGTGGATACGTCTGCGGGGGAACGGTTGCAATTCAATGTCATCGACACCGGCATCGGCATCGCCGGGGAAAAGCTGGAGGCCATTTTCCAGCCGTTCACCCAGGCCGACGCGTCGATGACCCGCCGTTTCGGCGGTACCGGCCTGGGACTCTCCATCTGCCGGCGCATCGTCGCCATGATGGGGGGCGAGATACGGGTGGAGAGCCGATTGGGAGCGGGGAGCCGTTTTTATTTCACCGCCCGGTTGCCGGTGGTCCGGCCCGGCGCCGAACCGCCGCCGGCGCCGAAACCGCCGGCGCCATCCTTGAAAAAGGACCGCCGCAATCGGGACCGGCGCAGGGGCGATCAACGGCGGGGCGACCGCCGCAAGGGCAACCGCCGCCGGGCGGAACGCCGCCTGACCGCTCGCCGCCGGGAACTGCCGGCCATCCTGCTGGCCGATGATTCCGAGGAAAACCGCCTGGTGATCCAGGGGTTCCTGAAAAAATTTCCCTGCCGTCTGGAGGTGGTGGAAAATGGACTCCAGGCCCTGGAAAAACAGGCCACCGGTTTTTTCGATGTCATCATCATGGACATCCAGATGCCGGAGATGGACGGTTACGAGGCCACCCGTCGCATCCGCCAGCGGGAAAAAAACCGCAACCAACGCCGCGCCGTCATCATCGCCCTCACCGCCCACGCCCTCAAGGAGGACCAGGAAAAAAGCCTGGCCGCCGGTTGCGATTTCCACCTCAACAAACCGGTGCGCCGCAAGGTGTTGCTGGAGATCCTTGAGCGGGTTTTCAATGGGAAATCACCTTGAGGTCTCTCCTGTCGCGGCCGGTTGGCGTGCGGGGATGACCTCCTTCGTTTTGTTCTGTCCGCTACCCGACTCAGGTGATATCCTGCCGGATGTTCTGACGATTTCCAGACGAGTGGGGTGGGGTGATGACAACGGAAAACAAGCTGACCTGGTTGCACCTGTCCGACATTCACATGGGCTGCCGGGGTTCGGAGGAGTGGGCGCATGTTACCGAAAGTCTGCGTACCTCCGTTAAAAAGCGGGGGATGCCGGACCTGATTTTCATCACCGGTGACATCGCCTGGAAAGGGCGTGTCGATCAGTATGAGCGGTTCGATGCTTTTCTGAAATCGCTGCTGGGATGGTTGCGAGGGGCGGGCGGTGGACCGGATCCCCTCATCCTCCCGGTGCCGGGCAACCATGATCTGGAGCGGCCCGAAGGAAGGGAGGCTTTTCAGTATCGCGTCCTGGAGAATTTTTCCCGGGGCCGGGATGATCCCGACATCAAGTGGTTGATGGATACCATCTGGGAGACCCCCCCCGGGGACGCCTCTTTTTTCACGCCTCTTTTCGCCAACTATCAATCCTGGTTCCGGTCCAGCATTTTGCCAAGGTTGAACCGTCCGGGCGTCGAGGTGCATCAATCCCATTTTCCCGGTGATTGGAGCGTGCGCATCGCCCTGCCCGATCGGCCACCGTTGCGGGTGGTGGGGCTCAACGCCGCCTGGCGTCATTTCGCCGATCTCAAACCGGGACAACTGGAACTGTTTCCCCAGCAGTTGCTCCATGCCCTGGCGGCAAAACCCGACCATGACACCCTGGCCTCTCTGGCCGACGGTCAAAATCTCCTGTTGATGCACCATCCGCCAAAATGGTTTTCCCCGGGCTCCTGGGGTCACTTTTACGAAAGGGTCTATCCGACCGGGCGGTTTCTCGCCTGTCTGCATGGTCACATGCATGAGCCCCATTCGGAGATGGTGGCCGTCGCCGGTGGCGTGGCGCGTCACTATTTCCAGGCGCCGTCGCTGTTCGGGTTAAAAGAATATGGCACCGCCAAGGAGAGCCGCGCCTTCGGCTATGCCTGGGGGTCGTTGGACCCTGCCGGGGAAATTCGCGTCTGGCCCATGGAATACCGGCGGGCCAAGGATGAATCCGGCCGCTTTGTCTTTGATGACGGATTTCACGGTGATGCGAAAACCGGTGTGCTGTTGCGCCCCGGGCAGGGGAGCGGTCCGGCCCCGAAAAAAAAGACCGTCGTGGATGGAGAGGCGTTGGAAAAATACCGGCATGTGGCGCTGGCGAAGCATGGCAGCGTCGCCCTGATCGGTGTCGGCGGCGCCGATCTGACCCTGGACCTGGCCAAGGTTTATGTGCCGCTGCTCATCGTCCGTCAGGCGTCGGCGGCGGCGCTCGGTTTCGCAAAGGGGCGGCGGGGAAGGGCGTTGGACGAAGCCGGTGAGGGGGAGGTGATCCTGACCGATCTGTTCCGTACCGGTCCGGGACGGCATGTGCTGTTGCTCGGGGCGCCCGGCGCCGGCAAGTCCACGGTCTTGCGCAAACTGTTGCACCATTGTTTGACGGACGGGCCGGAGGTGTTGGGGTTGGCGGCGGATGTGGTGCCGCTCTTTTTGCGCTTGCGGCGTTTTCGGGCGGAGTTTTTGAAAAAACCGTTGGCGGATTATCCGGAAAGCGAACTGGCAACGATCGCAGAGGGGGAGGAGGGGTTGCCGCCGGGATTGGGCGAACGGTTGTGGCGCCGGGGCCGGCTGTTGTTGCTGTTGGACGGTCTGGATGAGATCGCCGACCCGGGGTTTCGGGCGAAGGTGGCGCGCCACCTGGAAAAATCCCTGGCCGGCGTCCGCTCCCGGGACATCCAGGCGGTCATCTCCTGCCGTTTCGCCGGTTATGGCGAGGTGCCGCGCCTGGGACGCTCGTTTTCGCATCTGGAGGTCCGGCCCCTGGATGATTCGCAGGTGACCGATTTCGTCGGCTTGTGGTTTCAGGAGGCCCATCTTTGCCTGCCCAAGGGCAATGCCGGCCAGGCGGAGCGGGATGCGGATAAATTGATCCGCAATCTCGGTGAAGAGCGGTATGCCAATCGCCAGATAAAAATCATGGTCGGCAATCCGTTGTTGTTGACCCTGCTCTGTGTGGTGGTGCTGCAAAAACATGAAATTCCCCGGCGGCGGGTGGAATTTTATCGTGAATGCCTGGAAGTGCTGCTCTACCGTTGGCGTTATTTGCAAGATGAGGAGCAACCGCCCCTGAGCCTGGAGTTGGCGTTGGCGGTGTTGGAACGCACGGCTTGGGAGATGCACGACGCCGGCCGGCAATATGACCTGAAAGAGGTTGAATTCGTCGACTTGGCGGAGCAAGTATTGGAAGAACAGGGCGGGTTGCCACCGGGCCTGGACGGGTTCCGGATATTGCGTTGGCTGCACGTCACCTGCGGGGTGTTGACGGCCTATGCCGACAAGGAATATGGCTTGATGCATCTCGGTTTTCAGGAGTATCTGGCCGCCCGTTACATCGCCTCCGAACGCCAATCGCTGGTGGAGGAATTGGCGACCAAAGGGACGGAAAAATGGTGGCGTGAGGTGTTTCTGCTCTTGGCTGGTTTGGAGGATCGCGACCTGTTCACCCATCTGGCCGAGGTTTTGTTGCCCCGGGTGTTGGAACCGAATATGGCCGGCCTGTTGCGCGAAATGTTGTTGGAAGCGCCAGTGGTCGATTTGCAGCCCTTTTTAGCCCGCCTGCAGGTTGATAATGGTGATGAAGGGACGCAGATGGGGGTGTTGTGGTTGCTGTCGGGGCGGGCCGATGCTGCGGTGCGCAAGGCGGCGACGATATTGTCCAAGGAGAGTCCCAACCCGGGGGTGAAAGCATTGGCCGACCGGTTTTTGGAACAGCCGGAGAAAGCGGCGGGGGAAAAGGCGGAATATGATCTGTTGCTGGTCTTTTCGTCCCAAGAACGTGAAGAGGCGAAAAATCTGAGAAAAAAACTACGCCGCGCTGGTCGGTGGTGCGTCCATTTGACCTAACGTACGTTAAAGTGTAGATTTTCTCTGAT
>CAYFNE010000046.1:0-40853 GCA_964344355.1 uncultured Magnetococcales bacterium | reverse complement strand
GCCGCCATTTTGATGAAATCGATGGAAAAACCGACCGGTTTGCCGTTTTCCACGAAATCGAACGGCGGCCAGTCCAGCTCGTTGGCTACCCGCCAGACCCGGTGCCGGCCCATCCAGGTCTGCTCCGCTGGGGACAGCTCCACCCGCTGGTTGGGAAAATAGCGTTTTTTCGGATCGGCGATCCATCGGCTTTCGAGGCGGTTCAATTCCTGGGAGGAGAGGCTTTGCAGACCGGCCACCACTTCCTGGAGCAACGGTTGCCGGTCCTTGCGCACGCCGGCGTGCAGGGTGCTGTTGAAAATGGCCGCCGGGGCCCGGTCGATGTTGCCGTGCAGTCCCATGCGGTCGAGCAGCACGTCCACCGCCTGCTCCTCGCCCAGGAACAGATCGATGCGCCGGTCCAGCAGGGCCTTGAGCATCCGTTCCAGGGTGGGAAAGCCGATGCGGGTGACGGTGGGATGGTTTTGGTGAAAATGGGCCTCCTGTACACTGTTCCGCAAAACCCCCACCCGTTTGTCCCGCAGGCCGGCGGCATCGATGGTCACCGGTTCCCCGCCGCGAAAATAGTAGCGGGCGTGGGTTTCGTAGAGGGGTTGGGAAAAACCGATCCATTCGGCCCGTTGACCGGTGATGGCGAGACCGGCGTGGATGTCCACCTCGCCGCTGCGCAACTTTTCCAGGGTTTCCGGCCAGCCGAAGGCCTGAAAGCGAACCTTGCGACCGGTGCGCTGGGACCACCGTTTCCACAGCTCCACCAACAGGCCCGACGGATCGCCCAGGGCGTTGAGGGCGGAGAGCGGGGCGTAGGCGCGGTCAATGGCGATGATCAATTCATCGCTTTTCGACACCTTGCCGCCCAGACCCCATTGACGGCCGATGTCCCGTTTTTCCGCCTCGGTGATCCGCGCCATGCCCCGATTGATCCGGTCGACCATGGCCCGGTTCCCCTCGCCGGCGGCGGCGAACCATTCGCTGCGGTAGAGGGGGTTGGCGGCGGGATAGGTGAAACCGGTCAGCAGACCGTTTTTTTTCAGGTGGTGCAGACCGGTGGGGGTATCGGCGGCGAAAACGTGCAGCCGGCCCGCCTTCAGGGCGGTGATGAGGGCCCCGTAATCGGGAAAACCGACCACCTCCGCCCGGGGCAGTTTTTCCTGGATGAACCCTTCCACGGCATCCCCGGACAGGACGCCGATGCGATAAGGGAGCAGTTCGGCCAGCTCGGTGATCCGGGGCAGGTCGCTGCGGTGGAAAAAATGGGTATCGGTCTCGCGCAGGGGGGCGGCATAGTCCAGATAGCGGTCCCGATCCGGTTTGTAAAACAGGCCGGCATGGGCGTCGGCGGTCCCATCCCGGACCATGGCCAGGCTTTCATCCCAGGTGCCTTTCCTGAAATCGATGGCGATACCGGTTTTTTGGGACCACAGATGCCACAGATCGATGATGATGCCGGCCGGCCGGCCATTCTCCTCGAAATGGAAAGGGACACAATCCTGGCAGTAGGCGACCCGGATCCGCGCCGGTTCCGTCGCCTGTTCCGTCATCCCCTCCGCCGCCCCGGCGTTCACTGCCGGCCAGCAGAAAAACAGTGCCAAGAGGGGGAGGAGGAAGCGCATCTAACGGGTCACTTCGAGAAGGGTGATGTCATCGTTGAGGGTGCCATCGTCGCCGACGAAGGTTTTCATGATATCGACGATGCGTTCCAGGGGGGCGTTTTCGGCAAACATATCCGGCAACAGCCCCTCCAACCGCTCCTGGCCGAACAGTTCGCCCCGACCGTTTTTCACCTCGATGATGCCGTCGGAGTAGAAGATCACCCGATCGCCCGGTTTCAGGGTGACGGCGGTGCGTTGCCAGTTTTGGCTTTTGTTGCCGACGATGCCCAGGGGCAGGCTGCCGGAGGGCAGGCGTCCAGCCACCCGGCCGCCGCGGTACAGCAACCCTTCCGGCAGGCCACCGTTCCAGACGAACAGCTGGTCGATGGATTCGTCGTACTCCAGCATCACCGCCGCCATGTAGATGCCCACCGGCAGGCGCCGGTGCAACCGATGGTTGATCTCGTTCAGGACCACCCCGGAAGAGAACCCTTTCCGGGTCATGGAGTGAAACACGTCCGAGACCTCCGGGCCGACGATGGCCGCCGGCAGGCCGTGACCGGTGATGTCGCCCAGGAGGATGTGGCGCACGCCGTCGGGACGGCGCATGGAGAGGAGCAGATCGCCGGAGGTTTTGTCCAGGGGGATCAGCAGATGGCGCAGGCCGGTTTCGTCGAAGGCGGCGCAGGCGTGCATCTTGGCCAGGATCTCCTCGACCATGCTCTGGTCGAGGGCCAGTTTTTCCTGGTGGAGGCGCAGCTCGGCCAGGGTCTTGCTCAACATCTGTTCGGAGCGGCGTTGCGCCAGTTGGCTGCGGTCATTGATCCGGTTCAGGCGTACCGATTGACGGTGCAGTTTTTTGTAGGCCTTGAGCAGGGTGCCGAAGGCGGTACGCAACCGTTGCGGATCGATCCGTTCCTCCCGGAGCAGGGCCGCCGCTTCGTCGATGGTCCGTTCTTCCCGATCGAACAGGTCCGCTACCGACGTTTCCGTTTTGGGCTCTTCCATGATTCATTTTCCGTCCGGTGCCATTTTCAGCGGCTCACGCCGTAGGCGAAAGAGCATACCACACCCGTTCGGCGGCAAAAACCGGTTGACCCCGATGGTGGCTCAACCGGTCGTTTCCGGGGGGACCATTTTTCGCAGCAGGTCGGCCAGCCCGTCCATGTGATCATATCCTTCCAGGCGAATCTTGTTGCCGGTGGTCAGTTCGACGAAAATAAGGTGGACCCGGTTGTCCTTCTCCTTGATCCGCAGTTTGGCGATCTGGTCGCCGCGCAGCTCGTTGCGTTCATCGCCCTTGATGAAAACCAGTCCCGCTTCACTCCGTTCCAGGCGGTGACCCCGGATCTGGTTTTGCCATTGTTGGTGGCGGAACATGTTGATGATATTGGCGAATACGAAAAACACCACCATGCTGAGCAGCAGCATGTCATTGTATTTTTCCTGATTCGAGGCGTTGGCCACGGCCAGGACCAGCATCAGCCCGATGCTGAAGATCAGTCCGAGAAAATTGTTCTTGCGCCGTCTGGTCACTTCGGCGTCGCTGATACGAAATGTCATCTCATCATCCCCTTGTGTCGAAAACCGCACTACACGTCCGCGGTCGCTGACGGTACACTGTGGCAAAATGGTCCGTTGTGGAGAAAAAGGCGCATGACCCACTCATATCTGCTGTTCACCGGTTCCCTCGTTACCGGCCTCGGTGCCGGGGTCATCGCCGGTCTTTTCGGTGTCGGCGGTGGCATCATCATCGTGCCCGCCCTGCTGTTCTTGTTCCTGTTGGACGGTATCAATCCGGTTTTCGCCATGCAACTGGCGGTGGGCACCTCCCTGGCCACCATCATTATTACCAATATTTCCGCCGCTTGGAACCACCATCTGCGCCGCAGCGTCCATTGGCCGTTGGTTGGTCAGTATACGCCGGGTATCTTGATGGGCGCCATCATCGGCGCCCAGGTGGCCACACGCATGGATGGCAACACCCTGCGCACCCTGTTCGGCCTGTTCGAAATCGTGGTGGGCCTGAAAATGGTCCTGCACACCCGCAAGGCCAAAATCGACGCCGGGGCCTCCGCCTTTCTCAACGCCGTGCTCGGTATCGGCATCGGCGGTCTGAGCACCCTGTTCGGCATTGGCGGCGGCACCCTGTCGGTGCCGGCCCTGACCCTGATTTCCGGTCTCGACATGCGCCAGGCGGTCGGCTCCTCGTCGGCCATCGGCATCGCCCTGGCGGTGGCCGGCACCAGCGGTTTCATCCAGGCGGGCTGGAACAACGCCGCCCTGCCCAGCGGTTCCATGGGTTATGTGGTGCCCACGGCCTTTTTCGGCATCATCCTCGGCACCCTCGCCACCACCCCCATCGGCGTCCGCCTGGCACACCGTATCGAACCGGGCCAGTTGAAAAAAGGTTTTGGCATTTTTTTGATCGGGGTCGGTATCAAGTTGATCTGGGGGTAGGGGGGCAAGGGGTGGACGACATGAACCGCGCTGGACGCAGGTATGTTTCCAGTCCAAAACACGGCCCGGGTGGTTGGGGTTCCATCTGTCCCCCGTGGAGTCATGAGTTGGCGCAAGAGTTGTTGGATGAAAGTGAACCCCATCCACAGGGAAAAAAAGCCCGTTATGCCACCCGGAACGGTCTCGCCTTCGAGGCTTATCCGGACAATCAGGGTGGTTGGCACGGTTATCCGGTCGGCTGGCATGAAGTGCCCCCTTCATTGACCAATGGCTGGTTGAAAAAAAAGTTGGTTCGACGTCGGGATGTGCGTAAATACGGTTTTTTGCAAACAGATGAAAGAGGCCACCTTGTGGATTGATGCATGAATACCGAATGGAAATCGTTTGGTGACCGGCAACGGTTCGCCTTTGAATATTGTTTTCAGCCCGATCCGGACGGGGGTCGGGCCGCCACCCGTCTTGAATCCGCTTCCTGGGGTGATTTTCGGTTGTGGGTGAACGGTCGGAACCTGTGTCAACATCATCATCGGGGTGAAATTCGACATGAGATCACCTGGTATCTTTCCCCCCTGTTGGACTGGTTCGCCGAAAATTGGGATCCGCTGTTTCATGAAGAGCGGTTCCCGCTTCCCTGTGACAAGCCCAACGCACGCATGGGCTACCTGGATTCCTTGAGGCGTTATATGGGGGATACGGATCCGATCGTGGAAGCCAAGGGAGAGGCCTGGTTTTCCTGGTGGCGCCGGCACGCTTTGCGGGCCGGTCGCCGGGGCGGACGGTTTCCGGACCTGTTTTTTCGCCGCATGGTCGATTTTTCCGAAATATCCTGGGGCAATTTTCCTCTGGAAGGGGTCGGTGATGATTTTTATTTCACCATTCCGCAGGGGCATGCCCATCTTCCCGTTGCCTTGGTCGCGGAGCCGCTCCTGGCGGGTGTGGCGGATGCGGTGTTTCGTTTGAAAGATGAACGGGTCGAAGAGGAAACCTATACGGCTTTGGCATCACGGATCGAGACCATCTTTTCCCGGGGGCAACTGACGAATCGGCTCTCCTGGTACACCCGCATCATTTCCAGTGCCGGGGGGGCGGTTCAAACGACCATTCGAAATATCATTCATCCTGAAGAGGAAACCGGTTTCATCCGTCGACTCTCTCCGGCGGTGGCCATGTTCGGATCCATGTCCCCGGAGATTTCCACGGCAGATCTGGAGTCCATTATCCCTTTTTATATCCAGGCACATCGGCAAGGGGGGGAAGATCTCCGGTTGCGGGCATTGATTCCACGAGATCCGGCGTTTCCCGGAACCGATCCTTATCATGCCGGTTATGACGCCGCCCTGGATTTTCTGGATACGATCGGAAAAGAGGGGGCCACCGATCAACGTACGGATATCGACGCCATCTGCCAAAATTTGGGCATTCGGATTGAAAGCGTGGCGCTTGAAGAGAGTAATATTCGCGGGGTCGCCTTTGCTGGAGAGTCCGTGATGCCGACGATTTTGATCAATACCGTTCATTCCTTCAACCAGCAACCGGAAGGGAGACGGTTCACCATTGGCCACGAACTCTGTCATATCCTGCATGATCGATTTTTCGGCGGAGAGGTTTCCATTGTCAGTGGACCCTGGGCGCCAGCCAATATCGAAAAACGGGCCAATGCCTTTTCCGCCATGTTGCTGATGCCATTGGACTCGATCAATGGATTGATCGAGTCCATGGTTTTTCCCTTGGACACGATTGACGGACTGACTTTTTTATCCAATCGATTAGGTGTCGGAAAAAGGGCACTGCTTTGGCACCTTTACAACCTGTGCAAGCTGGATGAAGGACAGAGGGTGCGTCTGGCATGGGAAATGGGGATGGTGCCCATGCCGGAATTCCATTGAGGGATATTTTTCAAACATCCTCAAACGGGCTCACCACAACTCGATATCATCCGCCGAATGGTCGATGTTGGCGATGGCGCCGGTTTTGATCAGCAGGTCGTAGGAGTTGACCTGGTTGCGACCGTGTTCCTTGGAGTAATAGAGGGCCTGATCGGCTTTTTCAATCAGGACCGAGGGGTAATCGTCCTGGTTGACCATGATGGAGCCGATGCTTACCGTCACCCGTCCCACCTGGGGGAATTCGTAGGACTCCAGGGTTTGGCGGAACCGTTCCAGGGCCAGCAGCGCCTTTTCCTGGTCGACCTCCACCAGAATGGCCAAAAACTCTTCGCCGCCGAAACGGTATAGTTTGTCGCCATGGCGGAAGATGCGTTCCATGATGCGCGCGAACAGGATCAACACCTCATCGCCGATGGTGTGGCCGAAAACATCGTTGACCTTCTTGAAATGGTCGATGTCGAACACCGCCAGGCAGGCGCCGTCGCCCTGGACGCGGTTGGGATGGCTGGTGTGGGAGATGGAATCCAGGACCTGGGAGATGTTTTCGTCGAAGGAACGCCGGTTGTAGAGCCCGGTCAGGGGGTCCTGATCCTTGGCCCGGATGGTCTCCTGAAGATGGTTGAACATCTCCAGGAACAGTTTGATCAACTGTGATTTTTCCTCGGTGTCCACCGGAAAGTCGATCATCATCAGGCTTTGGTACTCCACGCCGGAGCCGGCCGGGATGATGTACCGTTTGATCCGGCCCCCCTCGACCACCCGGGAAAAGAGATTTTCCGTTTTTTCCGTCAGGCACTGGTCGGTCCCTTCGATGCTGCTGGAGAGGATGGCCTTTTTGATGGGGTTGAGGGGTTCGAACAGGATGTGCCGCACGGTCTCACGGCCGGACCGGTCTTTGATCCGTTCACGGTGGATGTCGAAAAAACGGGAGGTCTCGGGACCGAGCCATTTGTTGATGGAGGTGAGCAGATGGGAGAGCAGGCCGGTCCGGTCGCTTTGTTCGGTCATGCCGATGATGTATGGAACCAATCGTTCGTTGATCATGATTTCAACCCATTAATAAACCGTCCATATTCGGGCGTGACCGGAGGGGCCGTCCAATTGCGCGGTTGTGAGGGGCCGTCGAATAACCTTCCGTGCCGCGAGATGGTGATTTCACGGTGAAACCGCCGTGTTGCGGATTCATCATAATCCGCTGTGGTCCCGATTCACAACCACGGCCAGCACCTCATTGCCGCGGCCACGATATTCAACCCGATCGAGGCTGGTATTGGCGGCCACGGCGATGCCCCGGCCATGGGTGTCGAAAACCCGGGCCGGGTCGAATGTCAGATACGGTTGCCAGTCGAATCCGGCGCCTTCATCGGTGATCTGAAATCGGATCTCCCCCCGGGTCCGTTCAAAGCGCACGGTGACGCGTTTGTGGGCATGATCGGCCAACGACAGGCGCCTCGTTATCTCTTCGTCCCAGATGCCCCGTTCGTTTAGAAAAGATTTTTCCTCATAACTGATGCCGAGATTACCGTGTTCCACGGCATTGACCAGCAGCTCCTGCAGGCCGGAGACCGCCCGTTCGGGGGCGGGGCAGGTTTGGGCCAACAGGACCGCCAGGGCATAGGCGTCTTCCACGGTTTGGATGCGGAATACCCCTTCCTCCAGATAGTTGGCCATGCTGTCGGCGGACTGGCGGATTTTTTCCCGCAACGCCCGGTCCTTGGCCAGGTCCGCCAATGTGGACTGGATGATGGCCATCAGGATGCGGGTGTTGAGCGGTTTGGTCAGATAGTGGAAGGCGCCGACTTCGAAACCCTTGACGATTTCCGCCGTGCTGGTACTGGCGGTGATGAAAACGACGGGGATGTCGCAGGTCGCCCGGTTGGCCTTCAGGTGTCCGCACACCTGGTAGCCGTCCATGTGCGGCATGATGATATCCAGCAGAATCAGGTCCGGATGTTCGGTGGCGGCGATTTCCAGGGCATCCCGGCCGTTGATGGCGGCCAGTGTTTCATAATCCCGTTGCAGCAGCTCGGCCAGCAGTTCGATGTTGGTGGGCACATCATCGACGATGAGGATTTTTGGTCTCGTGGCCGCAACGCCCATCCCGTTCCTCCTGGAAAACCGGTCTTGTCCCTGTTTACCCGATCGGAGTGGTTTTCACCGACCCGGGGGCCGGCCACGGGGTTTGCGATCGGACACCGGGTCCGATTTTATCAGGACCGCCGGCCGATTCAACCGGGATTCGTCGCCCGGGCCGGCGGATCGTTCCGGTGGGCGGCCCGGTCATTGCCGTTTTTCACCGGCAGCCGGACGGTGGCCCGGGTGCCCTTGCCGACCCGGGATTCAAAGATCAACTGTCCCTGGTGATTTTGGACGATGGTTTTGGAGATGGAGAGCCCCAGACCGGTGCCGCCGGCGCCGGTGCGGGTGGTGAAAAAGGGGTTGGTCAGCTTGTGCAGGTTTTCCGGGGAGATGCCCACCCCCTGGTCGCTGACCGTCACCTCCAGATGGTCGGCATCGATTTTTTTGGCCGCGATCTCCACCCCCCGGTCGCGGTCGGGCAGGGCCTGCAGGGCATTGATGACCAAGTTGATGAACACCTGTTCCAGTTGTTGGGCGTTGCCCCGTACCGGCGGCAGCGGGGGGACCGGATTCAGGGTGCAATGGTTGGTGTGACGGACGATCTGGTTTTGCAGGATGGAGAGGGTGGACTCCAGGACATCCAGGATATCGACCGTCTCTTCCAGGTTGCCGGTATCCTTGCGCGCCATCCGTTTCAGGTTGTCGATGATTGTGGCGATGCGCTGGGCGCCGCGCCGGACGCCGCCCAATAGTTTGGGCATCGCCTCCCGGGCCTCTTCCAGGGGTATGCCGCCCAGATACAGGTTGCCCTGCTCCTGGCCGCTCTTGACCAGGAAGGGCTCCGCGTCCCGCCAGATTTCCGAGATGATCGATTCGTTGAACTGGATGGCATTGTTGGGATTGTTGATCTCATGGGCGACCCCGGCCGACAGTTCGCCCAGGGAGGCCAGACGGGCGCTGTGGATGGCTTGCGCCTGCAGGGTCCGTTGTTCGGTGATATCGGTGAACACCGCCATCACCGACTGTACCCGATCGCCCTGGAGGATGGGGGCCAGGCGGATTTCCCACCAGTGGGAGGTTTCGGTGCTGCACTGATAACCGATCGGTTGCCGGGTATCGAACACCCGGCACAGATGGGTTCGGCAACGGCTCCGGGCGCTCTCGGAAAAAGGACGTGCCAGATGGTCCGGAGGCGGCCGGTTGTGGAACAGGATGTTGCCCTGGCGGTCGAAGGTGACGATCAGGTCCGGTGAATGGTGCAGCAGGGTTCGGAGTTTTTCCTCCGAGGCGCGCAAGGCCTCCTCGGCCTGCCGTTTGTCCGCCGCATCCTTCAGGGAGTGGAGGCCATAGGCGATGTTGTCGGACAGGGTGGTGAGCAGGACGATCTCTTCGTCGTCGAAGGCGTTGGCTTCGGAGCTGTAGATGTTCAGGGCGCCAAAAGTATGATCGCCATCTTTCAGGGGGCAGGCCAGGGAGGAGGCGTACCGGCGTCGAACGGCCCGGTTCCTCCAGGGTTCGAAATCCGGGTCGCGATGGATGTCCCGGATCGCCACCGTCCTGCCTTCGCGGATGGCGGTGCCGGTGGGGCCGCTGCCCAAGTCGTCGTCCGCCCAGGAGATGGTCAAACCATCCAGATAACTGGTGTCCGGCTTGTTCAGGGCATCGAGACCGAACCGGGCCACCGGCCGAACCCGTTTTTCCGGACCCTCTTCGGCCAATCCGACCCAGGCCAGCAGATAACCGTCGGTGCGGACGATCATCTCGCAAATTTGATTCAACAACTGATCCGGATGGTCGGCGTGCAGGACGATTCGATTGCATCGGTTCAAGGTATTGAGGGCGCGGCTGGTGCGGCGCAGGGCGTTGTGGGCGGCGATGCGGTTGGTGATGTCGGTGAAGGTGACCACGGCCCCGTGCAGCCGATCGTTCCTCATGATGGGATGGGCGCGGTATTCGACCTGGAAGGCGGTGGCGTCCCGGCGCCAGAAAACCTCGTCATCGACATGGATCGCCACCCCCTGGTTGACCGCCTGATGAATGCGGCAGGCCTCTTCCGGGAAAGGGGTGCCGTCGGCCCGGTGGTGGTGGATGAGGGCGTGGACATTTTTGCCCAACATCTGCGTCGGATCGTCGAAGCCCAACAGCTTCAGGCAGGCGGGATTGGAAAAGGTGCAACGGCCGTCCAGATCGAGGCCGAAGATGGCTTCGCCGGTGGAGGCCAGCAGGGAGTACATGCGCTCCTGGTTTTCCCGCAGACGGGCAACGGTGTTGCGCAGCTCGGCCTCGGCCTGCCGATGGTTGCTGATATCGCGGAAGAAACCCTGAATGACCCTTCTGTCGCCCAGGTCGGCGACGGCGGCCCGCACCTCCACCGGGATGAGCCGGCCATCCCGGTGTTGAACGTGCAGTTCCCGGGCGCTGCCTTCTCCCTGCTGGATGTGTGATTGAAAAATACGGCGATAGCTTTCGGCCTTGTCGGCGGGATGCAGTCGGGTCTGGTGCAGGCCGATGATTTTTTCCACCGGTTGGCCCAGGAGCCGGGCGGCCATCTGGTTGGTATCGATGATGGTGCCGGTATCGACGTCGGCGACGAAAATGGCATCGTTGGCCGACTCCATCAACAACCGGTATTGCCGCTCGGCCCGTTCCCGCTGGCCGATGTTTTCGGACAGGGCGGCCGCCAGGTGGTTGACGGTTTCGCCGATCTGCTGAAATTCACCCGCCAGTCCGGAAATCCGTTCATCATGGTTGCCGGCGGCGATGGCTTGAATGCCATGGTTCAATTTGCGGATCGGCAGGAAGAAAAGCCGGTACTGGAAAAAAACCAATAACAGGAAAATGGCGGTGAACACCGCCAGATTGAGCTTGATGTCCTTCATGAAATGGGTGAAAAAATGGTGGGAAAAATAGGATTCGGGAATCTTGATGCTCATGACGCCCCGCAGGTCGCCCAGTTCGTAATCATAACCGGTATCATAGTAGTTGCGGATGGTTTCGGGGGCATCCTGGCGTTTGCCATGACAGTGCAGACAATAGGATTCGATACGGATGGGACGGGTATAGTGATAATAGTGGGAACCGTCTTCGCCGCGTCGTTTCGTCAGTAATATCTCCTCCTCGGGGTTGTCGCGGAAATATTGCATGGCCGCCCGTTCGGTGGCATCGGCCATGTTGGCCGGATTGCGGGGACGGTCCGAGACATTGTTGAAACTCAGGCCGGACTCCCCCCAGTTGGAAAATTCCCGTGATATTTTGGACAGGGCGTGGGCGGGCAGAAAACCGACGGTTTCATCGGTCAACGGAATGCCGCTGTTGATGAACTGATTGTGATAAACCCGCCGCGTCGCCATCAGAATGCCCCGAATCTGTTCGGCGGTGCGCCGGGCTTCCTGAGAAATATTGAATTGGCTGTGGCGGTAGGAGAGATACTCCAAACCGAGAAAAAAAATACTCAGTGTGAAAATGGTCGCGGTCAGTAGACGTGTCTGGACACCCATGACGTTTCCTGTCGGTTCAAGGCCCGGGGATGTTGTTCCCATCGGAACATGATAAACAGGGCGGGGGGAGAAAAAAATGGTTGGCCGTTCGGCCACATCCGTCAATAATCCCTCCATGGGCGTGCGAAGGGGGGCGATTTTGCACTTGCATCGGTGGTGGGGATGCCGCCATTCTGGGATTGACCCTTGCGCCGTCGTTGTCGATTCAAGTGGGAGCCCAGCAGCGCATGACCGCCAACCATCTCCAGCAGACCGTTTTGATCATCGATGACGATCCCGCTTGTCTCAATCTCCTTCGCGAAGGGTTGGCAACGGTTCATCGGCTGATTTTCGCCGTCACCGGTCTGGAAGGGTTGAAAACCGCCCTTCTCGAAGAACCGGACCTGATCCTGCTGGACATCCTGATGCCCGGCATGGATGGGTACCGGGTCTGCGCACGGTTGAAGGAAAATCCCAAGACCAAACACATTCCCGTCATTTTGATGTCCGGTGATGGCGATGATGAGGATGAGGCCCGGGGGCTGGAGCTGGGGGCCATCGATTTCATCAACAAACCGTTCAACCGTTCCATCGTCGCCGCCCGGGTTCGCAACCATCTGTCCTGGAAACGGCACCAGGACCAACTGCAACAGTTCCGTGATACCGCGGAACGGGCGGTGCGGGCCAAAAGCCTGTTCATGGCCAACATGAGCCACGAAATCCGTGGGCCGATGAATGCCATCATCGGTATGACCGACCTGGTGCTGCGCTCGGAGTTGACCTCCGAACAACAACGTTTTTTGGAAATCGTCCTGCAATCCAGCGAATCGTTGCTCTCCCTGCTCAACTCCATCCTGGACCTTTCCAAGATCGAAGCCGGAAAACTGGAGCTGGAATCCCTGTTGTTCGATCCGCTGGATGTCGTTGAAAAGGCCTGTGAAACCATGGCGCTTCGCGCCAGGAATGAAAATTTGGACCTGTTGCACGATGTGTCGTTCAACGTACCGCCCCGGTTGATCGGCGATCCCATCCAGTTTCGGCAAATCATCATCAACCTGCTCGGCAATGCCATCAAGTTCACCCGCCAGGGGGAGGTGGTGGTGCGGGTCTGCCTGGAGTCGGAATATCAGGCGCGAACGGCGGTGCCGGTGGAGAACGGGGAGGGGGACCGGGTGATGTTGCATGTTTCGGTGAGTGACACCGGCATCGGCATCGCCAAGGAAAAACTGGCCTTGATTTTCAAAAGTTTCAAACAGGCGGAAATCTCCACCGCCCGCAAGTTCGGCGGTACCGGCCTGGGTCTGGCCATCTCCCGGCAGTTGACCCGGTTGATGGGCGGCGAAATGTATGTGGAGAGCGAAGTGGGCGTGGGCAGTACCTTCCATTTCACCGCCGGTTTCCGACGGCCGACCGCCTCGGAGATCAATGCCCAGCCGGATCGGGACGAATGGCCCGATGGGTGTGCCGCCGATTTTTCCGACCGCCGCATCCTGTTGGCCGAAGGCAACCAGACCGCCCGTGCCATCCTCGGCGGCATCCTCACCCGGTGTCACGCCCGGGTATCCAAGGTATCGGCTGGCGCCGAACTCCTGGAGGAGTTGACCCGCGCCGACCGGGCCGGCACCCCGTTCGATGTCATCCTGCTGGATTGCGCCCTGGCCAATGTCGGAAAGATCAATCTGCCGGAGCGGCTCCTGACCCTGTCCGGGGGCCTGAACCGGATCGTCACCCTGTTGCCACCCGGATCCCGGTTGCAGGACATCCCCTGGTGTAAAAAATTGCAGCGGGTCGGTGGTCTGATCAAACCGGTCAAACGGTCCGACCTGATCGTCACCATCCGCGGCGCCATGGCGGGAAAGGTGAAATCCAAAAACCGGCCGGCCACCCCCCACGCCCCGGACGAAAAGCGACGGGTCCGGCCCCTGAACATTTTGTTGACCGAGGATGACGAGGACAGCCGCCTGCTGACCACCCAGATCCTCAAGCGTGTCGGTCATTCGGTCCGTTCCGCCATCAATGGCCGCGAGGCGCTCTCCATACTGGAGGAAGAGCGTTTCGATCTCATCCTCATGGACGTGCAGATGCCGGAGATGAACGGCATCCAGGCCACCCGTTCCATCCGCAAGGGTCTGGTGGCGGCGGTGGACGTCGAAATTCCCATTCTCGGGGTCAGCGCCCGGGCCATGGTCGAGGACAGAAGGGAGTGCCTGGCGGCGGGGATGACCGATTTCCTGGCCAAACCCTTCCGAAAAAACGATCTGCTGAACAAAGTGGCCCAATTCGGCCCGGCCGGGACCGGGAACGAACCGCTGCCGACGGACAACGACGGCGAGCCGGCCCTGGCGCCGGTACAGGGGGACGGTGGCTGGGACGGTTTCCATGACAAGGCCCGGGTCCTGTTGGGGGAGTTGGAAAAGGCCTTGCACCAGGGTGAGACCGAACTGGCCGAAGCCAAGGCCCAGTGGTTGAAGGAGGAGGCACGGTCCATCGGTGCCGAAGAGGTGCGGCGTTTCGCCTTTCAAGTGGTGATGGCGGCCCGGACCGGCGATGCCGGCCGGTCGATGATGTATTTGAACCGGTTGAAACGGTTGTTGAACGGAGCGGCTGACAATCCACTGGCGACGGCTTGAAACCTGTTGAAAAGGTTCACCGGGTATTGCCGGCGTGGCATCCGTTACGGTTCCATTACCAGTTTTTAATAGATATTTCAATATTGTCCATGGGGGTCGTCTTTGGCCGCTCCCGGTTGCCGATGCCCGGTTTTTCAGGCACTCTGAACGGACCGGGGGATTGTGTTGTTTTTTGGGGTTCGTTCTCGCTGCCGTTAAAAAATAAACGATTCATATCGTTGGGACCATGACCAGCAAATCGATCGATCATATCTTGGACGAGCTTGAAACCGAGCACCGTTCCATTCGTGCGGCCGACGCCAAAATCAGACGGGTCATCGGTGTTGATGACCAGCAAGCCCGGCAAGGGGTGTTTTTATTGAACAAGTTGGTCAAAAAACATTTTTTGCGTGAGGATATGGAGCTGTATCCCATGGTGATCAAACTGTTCAACCTGACCGGCGGCGAGGTCCGACGGGCCAATCTGTTCGAAAGCGACCGGGAAAAGTCGATCCGGGAAAAATATGGCCATGGTAATATTTTGGAAAATTTTTGGGAGAGCGAGTATGACGATCGCGACATGAAGTCGGAGTTGATCAGCTTTGCCAAGATAACCTTGCAGGTGTTCGAAATCCTCTCCGAATACATGAGGGACCGTAGTGGGGGAAAAAAGCGCTCCGAACTGAATGCCAAGGTATTGGGGGTGCTGCACATACTGGAAGCGCGCATGGAATATGAAGAGGAAGAGTTGTTTCCGAGGATTCGCAGTTTCAAATAGCTCCCGGCCACCAGGGATGATGACCGCTTGAACCGGTGTTTCACTGTTTTTTTTGTCCGCGGGGCCGGGCGGCCAATGATCGAGGAGCGCCGTAACCGCCCATGACCATCCCCATTCCACAACTGGTATTGACCTTTCCGGTTCGTTCCGTTTGTACCTTCGATAATCTGGTGGTGGGTCGAGGCAATCGTCTGGCGGTGGAGGCGGTTCGTGATCTGCAACGGGCCACGGCCACCGGATTGGGATTGACCGGGGAGGCGGGTACCGGGAAAAGCCATCTGTTGCAGGCGGCGGTGACCGAGTGGCGGCAACGGCACGGGGAGGGGAGCGCCATCCATCTCGATGCGGTCACCCTGCGTGAACAACTCGATGCTGCGGCCGGGGAGGGGGGATTGAGCCGGTTTTTGGACCGTCATCGGGGATTGCGGTTGGCGGCGGTGGATGATCTGCAGGCGATGGCCGAGGATCCCGTCCCGCAGGAGGGGGTGCTCTATCTTTTCAACCGTCTGCGTGCCGACGGCGGCCGGTTGCTGTTCGCCAGCCGCCACTCACCGCGTCTGCTGGAATGGCTGCGTCCTGACCTGCGCTCCCGGCTGTTGTGGGGACCGGTGATCGCCATGGACCCGCCCGGGGACGAGGATTTGGCGGCCATTCTCGTCAAAATGGCCGATGACCGGCAGGTACGCCTGCCTCCCGATTTGATCCGGTTTCTGCAAATGCGCCTGCCGCGCCATGTCGCCGACTATGCCGAGGCCCTGGACCGTCTGGACCGGGCCGGCATGGGCTTGAAACGCCCTTTGACCGTGCCCCTGGCCAAGGAGGTGTTGGGGTTGTGAGGCCGCTTCGGGTTCGTCACCACCAGCCGGGCGGATATCGCGCTTTCGTGGGGTCACCGCGAACGCCAATCACCTCCGTGTTCATCCATCTGCTGTGGAGACGATCGTATTCACTGTCGCCGTCCGTTCCCGGCGCTTGCGGATTTGTCTCAAGGCCAGCCAGTCGAAAAAGGTTTGCAGACCGTTCCACCGCAACCGGCAGACCGGATCGACCAGCCCGTAAATCTCCTCGATCCGTTGCGGCAGGTTTTGCACCCCCCCTTCGATCGAAATCGATTTTCGTAACATTTTCAACTCGAATTTTCGACGGCCGTAGCGAATACGCCGTCGCCAGTAGGTTTGCACATCCCGAGGGTGGATCATGGAAAAAGAGTTGAACGAAAAACCGGCTTCAGGGCACAAGGCGATGTGTTCGTTCACCCAGCCTGTTTTCATCGGTTCCAGGTTCCACTTTACCAGAGCGCCGAGAAAGCTGTCGTCTCCCACCATGCCGATCGGTAACTGGATCCCCTTCTCCCGAACCCGTCTCAAAAACTCTCCTCGCAAGGCATAGAGATTACCGACCAATCCATGGTCCTCCTGAATCTCCCGGCGGGAGGCCTTGACATTTCGACCGCTGACGGGATAGGCGGTCGCCGCCAGGGCGTGAGTGTTTCGGGATAAACAGTGACGGAGGGCATCCAGACTGCCCGGTGTCATTCGGCAGTCGCCATCCATAAAAACACAGACATCCGCCTGCCAGTCGATTCGATGGACGAAGTGATTCCAGGCATTGCATTTATCGCCGAGTTCCAGGGAGATCAACCGTATGTTGGAGTGGTGTCTGGCATGAGTCTCCACCAGACGGGCGGTGTCGTCGGTGGAGCCGTTTTCGATCACGGTGATGGGAAGGGCGGCATGCGGTGTTTCCCGGATAACGCTGTCCAGACAGGCGATGATGTTGTTCGATTCATTGTGGGCCAGGATTGTCACACAAACCGGAGTCGGGGTACCGGCGGGGGCGGAGCGATGTGCCATGGCGGCATCCTTTTCTGAAAAACGGTGGATTCAGTCGGGATTTTTCCTTTCCACGGCTTGTTCCCGAGATTTTTAAAGTCCTTTTCGGTATGATCATATATTCGGAAAACCGTTTGGCGGTTGCCGCAACGATTCATGAAAAGCGGTGGATCGGTCGTTGGCATCTGGTGAACCGCCGCATTGGAGCCAGTGTATCCCCGAGCCGTTGGGTCAGCCAGGAAAAACACGGGTTTCGTTACATCCATCCGCATCGGGCCGTGCCATGAATCCCATCGTCAAACTCTTGAAACTACCCTGGACCCACCGTCTTTGGCGCCGGGAGCATCTGCGGTTGATCTGGCGGGATTCGTTCCATCCCGCCAAATGGCCGGCGGCGGCCGATGAGGTCCATCTGCGGGCGGTGATCGACTGGTTGTGCCGGGCCCAGGATATTCGCCGCGGGTTGGCGGACGACGGGTCCATTTCGGCGGGTTGGAGCTTCGAGGACGGCTGGTTGCCGGGTTATCCGGAAACCAGCGGTTATATCGTCGAAACCTTCATCGCCGCCGCCGGGGAGTTGGGGCGGCCGGACCTGTTGACCCGGGCCAACCGCATCCTCGATTGGGAACTGTCCATCCAACTCCCGGATGGCGCCTTTCCCGGCCATTTCGGGGAGCCGGGCAGCCGGCCGGTCATCTTCAATACCGGGCAGATCATGCATGGACTGATCGCCGGATACCTGCATCTGCAACGGTCCGACTGTCTGGCGGCCGCCCGCCGGGCCGGACGGTGGATGCTGGCCAGTCAGGATGCGGATGGGTGCTGGCGGCGCAACGTTCACGCCGGCATTCCCCATACCTATAATACCCGCGCCGCCTGGGCACTGCTCCGTTGCGCCCGTTTGGCGGCGGCTCCAGAGCTGCAACGGGGGGCGGTGGCCAATCTGGAGTGGGCCTTGACCCGGGTCAGTGACAGCGGTTGGTTCCGGGAAAATGGTTTCAAGGTCGGCATCGCCCCTTTTTCCCACACCATCGCCTATGCCATTCGTGGTTTCCTGGAGAGTGGCATTTTGCTCGATGAAGAAAAATATATCGATGTGGCGGCGCGGGCGGCACGGGCCTTGATGCGGGCGCAACGGGCCGACGGTTGGCTGGCCGGGGCCTTCGATGAGGGCTGGGTCGCCGAGGAGACCCATTGTTGCCTGACCGGACTGGCGCAAATGTGCATCATCTGGTCGCGTTTGGCTTCATTGACCGATGATGCCGACTATGCCGGTGCCGCCCGGCGGGGTGTGGAATTCCTCAAACGAAACCATGCCATGACCGGTCGTCTGGATGCCGAGGATGGGGGTATCGCCGGTTCGTTGCCGTTCTGGGGACGATACTCCCGATTCGAGTTTCCCAACTGGGCGGCGAAATTTTTTGCCGATGCCCTCATGGTTGGAGGGGCGGTTCGGACGATTCCGGATGGGGATCGATGATATCCTGTGACGATCGGCATTCTGGAGTGGCGCTGACATGCGCATAGTGACCTTTTCCACCCTGTTTCCCCATGTTGCCCATCCCACCCATGGACTGTTCGTCGAGCAGCGTTTGCGCCATCTGCTGACCACCGGCGCCGTGGAGAGCCGGGTGGTGGCGCCCCTGCCCTGGTTTCCGGTCACTCATCCGCGAATCAACAAATATGCCTGGCTGGCCCGGGACGTGCCGGAGATCGAACGGCGTCATGGTCTGGAAATTCATCATCCCCGTTATCTGCTGATTCCCAAGATGGGCATGACCACCGCCCCCTTCACCCTGGCCGCCGCCCTGTTGCGTGGCGCCCGGCGTTTGATCGACGAGGGATTCGATTTCGACCTGATCGATGCCCACTATTTTTATCCCGATGGCGTGGCGGCTGTGCTGGCGGCGCGGCGTCTCGGCAAGCCGGTGGTGATCACCGCCCGGGGCAGTGATCTCAATCAGATACCGCAATACGCGATTCCCCGGCGCATGATCCGCTGGGCGGCGGTACATGCCGATGGCCTGATCACCGTTTGTCAGGCCCTGAAACGGGTGTTGCTGGAGATGGGGGTCGAGGATCATCGGGTCCGAGTGTTGCGCAACGGCGTCGATCTGCAACGATTCCGGCCCCGGGACCGAACCCGGGCGCGGCAACAGTTGCAACTGACCCGGCCCACCCTGCTGTCGGTCGGGTTCTTGATCGATCGCAAGGGGCACGATCTGATCATTCGCGCCATGCGCGATCTGCCGGAAATGGAACTGCTGATCGTCGGCGACGGTCCCCGGCGCCAGGCCCTGCACGCCCTGCCCGAGGTCCTGGGGGTCGCCGATCGGGTTCGGTTCATCGGCGAGGTGTCCCAGGAGCGGTTGCCCCTGTACTACAGTGCCGCCGACCTGCTGGTGCTGGCTTCGGATCGGGAAGGTTGGGCCAATGTGTTGTTGGAATCCATGGCCTGCGGTACGCCGGTGGCGGCGACCAATGTCTGGGGTACCCCGGAATCGGTGACCTGTCACGCCGCCGGTGTGCTCATCGAGGAGCGTAGCCCGGAAGGCATCGTCCGGGCCGTGAAACGGGCGTTGGCCGATCCCCCCGAGCGGACCGCCAGCCGCCATCATGCCGAAGGATTTTCCTGGGACCAAACCAGTCGTGGACAACTGGAGCTGTTTCGGGAGATTTTGGCCAGGGAAAAAAAAGGTTGACCGGGAGGAGGGGAAAAATGGATCCGAAAAGAGACGAAACCAGCGGGCTGCGATTGATGATTCTATGTGGTGGCGCACCCCGGCATCTGTATGTGGCCAATCGTCTTTGCCAGGCGGCGGAGACCGTGGCCATCGTCCAGGAGGTGGGCAGCCACCCGACGGTGGAAAAACTGCTGCGCCTGTTGTTCAAGCCGCACATTCTGTTTCGCAAGCTCTGGCGTTCCCGGCGGGAGCGCCGTCTGCAAACCGCCGTGGCCGAGGCGCGGTTTTTTTTCGGCGACGCCGAACCGCTCCTGCAGCGGCCGGATTTGAGAAAGACGGTGCCACACATCAACCATGCCGATCTCCTGGCCCTGGTCGAAAAGGAACGTCCGCAAGTGGTGGCCGTTTTTGGCACCTCCTTGATCCGGGAGCCGTTGTTGAACCGGGTCGGCGATCGTCTGGTCAACCTGCACGGTGGGCTCTCCCCCCACTATCGGGGGGCGGACTGTACTTTTTGGGCCCTGTCCAACGGCGAACCCGATCAGGTCGGTTGCACACTCCATTTCATTGATCCCGGCATCGATACCGGTCGTTTGATCGCCCATATCCGTCCCGAGGTGACGGCGGCGGATGATGAAAACAGCCTGTTCTGGAAAGGGGTGCGCGACAGCGCCGAAGCCTATGCGGAGTTGATGCGGCGCCTGGCCGGGGGGGAGCGGTTGGGACGGGTTCAATCCGAAAAGGGTGCACTCTATCAGGTCAAGGATCGTACCTGGTCGGCACAGCGTCGTCTGGATCGGCGGTTGGCCGCCGGCCTGCTGGATGGGATACACCTGCCCGGTCGGGTGGAGTGGTTCACCGAAACGGATTGATCGCCGGTGACCTTTTGTACGTGCTAGTCGCCAGCGAAGCGGTTGACCTGGGTTTTTTGGGCGAAAATACTTTTGGTGACCGGTCTCTCTCTTTCGGCTCTTTTGGCGATTTCCTCCAGCTCCTGCCGAGTGACTATCTTCAGTATGACCAGGATCGCGATAAAGTGGTATGGCAGATCGAAATAGGCCAGTCCGAGAAAGAATCCGGACGCATAGTAGCCGATCAGGCCGGTCTGAATCATGCTTGCCATATCTCTGGCCCAGTACAACTCCGGATGGTGTCTGACCCTCCGGATCACCCAACGCCCGTTGGCGAAACCGGCAAAGTGTAGAAGGAACCAGATGAACAGTCCGGCAAAGCCCTGTTCACCCAGGATCTCGAAATAGATACTGTGCGCATCGCGTCTATAGACACCCGGGTAGTATATATCGAACTTGTCCTGACTGAAGGCCCGGAACCCCCCGCCCAGGATCGGACGGTCCATGGCGACGGCAATGGCGAAATTCCAGGCATCGAAACGTCCTTGAACCGACATGTCGACCGTCAAAGCCGAATCCTTGCCGAGAAGTTTCTCGGCGTGCTCATCCAGTTCGTTTTTGTTGCCTTGATTTATATAAGTTTTATTTGACGAGAGTTGAACCACTTCGTGGCGATCTGCATTTATTGTTTGTATTATTTTATTGAATGTATCGACGACAGGATCCATTCGATCGTGCCATTTGTTCGGCATGAAAATATAGATGGGCGGCAAAAGAATGATCGCGGCGATGGTAATGGTTAGTTTTCTTTTTGACTTCCACCAGTAGGCCAAGGTCAAAGCGGCAAATCCCACCAGTCCTCCCCGGGAATAGGTACCGAGGATCGCCGCGATCGTAAGCAGGCTGGCGCCCAGGAATCCCAAACGCAACAAACGGCTTGATGACTGAAGTTGCATGTAGGTGATCAAGGGCAGGACCATGATAAGGGCCAGGGCGAACGTATTGTTGTCGTTGAAAAAAGTTCCGGCTGGACCGAGAGTTCGGAAGTTTCCGCCGGTGAGAACGGTGAAAAAACCACCTTTGACACCATAGAATGCGAAAGAGAGGGTGATGACCGGGACCAGAAGTTTCAAATCTCGTTGATTTTTAACGACGATAAAGGTAACGAACACCATGGCCTGAATTTTCATGAAACGAACCCATTCACCATGGGCATCGCCGGGATTGAGGGCGAAGAAGGCGCTGGCAGTGGTCCAGAGGGTGAAAAGGATGATCAGTACGGTTGTTCCTGAAAAAGGGATGCGCAGTCGGATGCGGGCGTTGAACAGGAGACCGAGCAGGGTGGCCAGGGCGATGAAATAGTTGAAACGGAAATCATAGGCGAAACTCCAGGTCAACCGTTGTGGATTCATGTAGGTCAACCAGGCCCACATCAACAGGCCGTAATAGGGCCGGAGGAAGGATACGGGGACCATTCCCATGACGAACAGGGTCAAAAAAAGATCGCGCATCGCTGTGAGACCACATTTGGGACAAGGATTCGTCCTGGTTGCCGGCGAGGGGGACCGGCTCCATCCCTTCCCGACCATTCCGAAACCGGTTGTGAGCGGTTCCAGGGAAGTCGATTGGAGGGGTATAAGGGATGAAAAGCGTCCGTGGTGCCGATGGGACGGCCGTTCCGTTCGGATGGTTCGTTCCGATTCATGATGCCGCTGATGGAACGGCGGTGGGGGGAGCGGACCGTTTTTTGTCTCCCGGCTGCCGCAACCAGCGTTGGAGGACGGACTGCAAGGCCGCTTTTTGCACCGGTTTGGCCAGGTAATCATCCCATCCTCCGGCCAGGCACCGTTCCCGTTCCCCCTTCAGGGCATTGGCGGTGATGGCGATCACCGGCAAACGGCGTTCCTGGTTGCTGTTCTGCTCTTTGCGGCGCAGCTCCCGGCAGGCGGTATAGCCGTCCATGACCGGCATGCGGCAATCCATCAACACCAGGTCGAAATATTCCGTCTCGATCCGCTTCAGGGCTTCGAGACCGTTTTCCGCCACCTGCGGATGGATGCCCATCTTTTCGAGGAGGCGGACCAACAACATTTGATTGACGACATTGTCCTCCACCACAAGGAGGCGGGCCCAGCCGAAATGCGGCGGCGGTTGACCGGTGACGGCCGGTGGGGACGATCGTTTCCCCGGCTCGCGGCAGTTCTCTTCGGTGGTCACGGTCAACGGCAGATCGACCATGAATCGGGAACCCCGTCCCGGTTCACTGTGCACGCTGATACGGCCGCCCATGAGGTCCACCAGTTTTTTGCAGATCGTCAAACCGAGTCCGGTGCCCTCGTAGGGGCGGCCGGAGGAGGCGTCGACCTGGGTGAAGGAGTGAAAGATGGTGTCGAGATTGTCCCGTGGGATGCCGATGCCGGTATCGTGGACCGAAAACCGGTACAATCCCGCTTCTTCCCGGGTGGTCAGTGGCTCGAAGGTCAATTCCACCCGACCCCGCTCGGTGAACTTGATGGCGTTGCCGGTCAGGTTGATCAAAACCTGTTGAATGCGTTTACGATCTCCCATCAGGGGTCGTGGGTTGTGGGAGAGACTCCTGCCGATCAGGGTCAAACCCTTCTCCTGGGCGGTGACCGCCAGCATGTCCACCACTTCTCCGATGGTGCGTTCGGCATCGAACGGCTCCTCACGCAGTTCCATCTCCCCGGCCTCCACCTTGGAGAGGTCGAGGATGTCGTTGATCACCTTCAGCAGGGAGCGGCCGCTGGTGATGATGTTGCCCACATACTCCCGTTGCTCGGGGTCGAGGGTGGTTTCCGCCAGCAGATCGGCCATGCCGATGACGCCGCTCATGGGGGTGCGGATTTCGTGGCTCATGATGGCCAGGAATTCACTTTTCGCCCGGTTGGCCGCCTCGGCCGCCCCTTCGGCCTGGCGCAGGCGTTGAAAATTGAAATAGGCCTGGGCGTGATAGCGGATACGGGCGACGAACTCCACCCGGTCGGGCAATTTGACGATATAATCGTTGGCCCCCTCTTCGAAGGCCCGGGCCTTGGTTCGTGCCTCCTCTTCGCCGGACAACATGAGAATGGGCACATATCCGGAGAGGGGGCAGGCGCGGAATTGTTGCAACAGCGTCAGTCCGTCCAGTTGCGGCATGTGGATGTCCAGGAGAATGACGGCCGGTTCGACCTCCGCAGCCATGGTCAGGGCATGGGTCGGATCCTGACAGCTGAAAAGATCGAATTCCGGGGCCGCCGACACGGTTTTTCGAACCATGGCGTGAACGGTGGATTGATCATCCACCAGCATGATCCGGATATGGGAACGACCGGTATCCGCACCGTCGGTCCGTCGGTAGGCGGTCATGAAAACCCTCCCGTAGTCGTTTGTTCCCGGGAACCGGTTCCCGGGCGCCGATAGACCTGCCGGTAGTTGGCGATGCTGGCCGGCCAGTTCCGTTCCCGTTCCACGAAGGTCCGGGCATTGTTGCACACCCGTGTCCGGTCCTCCGGATCTTTCAGCAGGCGGTCGACGGTGGCCGCCAGGGCGCCGGCATCCCCGGCCTTGAACAGATAACCGGTTTCACCATCGCGGATCAACTCTCGATGACCACCGATGTCCGACGCCGCCACCGGTGTACCGCTGGCCATCGCCTCCAGGGGTTTCAGGGGTGTGACCAACTCCGTCAGGCGGATCGGCAGGCGGGGATAGACGAACAGGTCGACGCGTTCATACCAGTTTTTGACCCGTTGATGGGGGATGCGGCCGGTGAAATGGACCCGTTCGGACAGGCCGGCCACCGTCACCTGTTGCCGCAGGGCCGTCTCTTCCGGTCCGCCACCGACCAACAGGATCGACACCCGGGGATTTTTTTCCAGGATGGCCGGCAGGGCCGAAATCAGGATGTGCAACCCTTCGTAGGCGTAGAAGGAGCCGATGAATCCGAGAATGATACGATCTTCGAGTTTGGCCGGTGGCGGCGGGAGCGGTTGCTCCGTTGGTGCGTTTCCGGTATTTCGGAAGGCGGCCCCGTCGACGGCGTTGGGGATGACCGTCACCTTGTCGGCGGGGATGCCCCGGCCGAGGATCTCCTGGCGCAATCCTTCACAGATGACCGTCACTCGGTCGGCCCGTTGTACGACGAAGGTCTCCAGGGCGCGGGTCAGGCGGTAGCGCGGTCCCCAGGCCCGGCTGGTGCCGTGGCTGACGGCGGCGTCCTCCCAGAAGGCGCGGATTTCATAAACCACCGGTATTTTCAACCGGCGTCCCACCCACAGGGCGGCGGCGCCGTTCAAGGCCGGGGAGTGGGCATGCAGAAAGTCCGGTTTGATCATGCGGGCCACTTGTTCAAGCCGTTTGGCCAGCGCCTGGATGGCCGCCACCTGTTTCAGTCCGGGCAGGGTGGCGGCAAAACCCCGTGCCGGGGGAGTGCGATAAAACAGCAGGTCATCCACAGTCTCTTCGGTCCGTTTCCCGGAGTTTTGGCGGTTGCCGGTGATGTGGGCCGTTTCCCAACCCAGGAGTCGTTGATGTTTCAGAATGGACCGGGTGCGAAAGGTATAACCGCTCTGCAAGGGCAGGGAGTGGTCCAAAATATGGAGAATGTGCATGAACGTCACCCCGCCGCCGGCCCATCGACAATGGCACCGGTCATTCCCTCATCGGTCGATGATTGGATCGAACGGAAGGTCTTCATTGGTCCAGAGCCGTGGATTCCGAATAGATATAGCCCATCTCCGCGTCGCTCAGGGTTGGACTCGAATACATTTTGGGTTGCGGATCGCGCATTTGGATGGAAAACATCGGTATCCGACCGAGAAAACGGCTATCCACCTGCAGGCTGGTGATACCCAGATGGGTGAAAAAATGGTGTGCCAGGGGCCGCAGGAGTTCGAGGAAGCGGCCAGGATGGCTGATATGGATGATTTTGGCGCTGGGTAATTTTTTCAAGGTGCGTTTTTTATGGATCACATGGCAAAAACAGCTGCCCCGACCGATGATCAGGTGGGAGAGCCAGGGCAGATCCCGGTGATCCCGGAAAATTTTCGCCGCCCCGGGGTCCAGGGCCGATGCGATGATCGTCGCGTCAGAATGGACGGTGATGCCCCGCCAACGGTTACCGGTCCAGGGAAAACAGGGGATGATGGTCACCTGATCGCACATGAAACGAAATTTGGCTCGTTTGAATATTTTCGTTACCACCGGGTTGGGGGTGGTGATGAAAAAATGCCGGTCGGGCTGTTCGAGGAGGGCCTTCATGGTAATACGGCTTTGGGAACGGTACGGCGGCAGCACCACCCAACTGTTGGGATTGCAAAATCGTTCCGGTCGGCCGTTGATGGTTCGTTGGGCGTAAATGGCCATGAACAGGCCGACGATTCGTTCCTTGTCGCGCAACATGAAACCGTTGTTCGGTTTTTCGGGGTCCCAAGGGTGCAGGAAGGCCGTTTTCCAGAGGCTGGCGTCCAGGTTGGGATTGAGATGGCCTTGCAAAAAATGGCACGCTTCATCCAGGTCTTCGTCCCGGACCGGCTGCAGTTCCGCCTTGGCGCCGTTGCCGGCCGAATTTTCCCTGGCGTCCATCATGTCATGAGCTTCCCTGTTCTCCGATCCCGTCGGCGTGGTCGGGGGATGGGCGATGAATTCGGCGGTGCGGCCGTTGCACCGATGACGAAAACCACACCACTTTAAGGGACATTCTCCCGGTGGGCAAGCCGGTTTTCACTGCTCCGGTCAAGGGTCTCCGGGGCTGTTTTTCAATAACCGGTCACGGATTTCCAAAGGGGTGCCGGGCACACCGCCGAGATCGTCGAGAAAAAACCGGAAATAGTCCCGGAATCGTTGCAGGAAGGCTTGAAGGTCGGCAACATCGCGCACATAAGGGGTGTTCCCCGGTTGCAGGGAGGGGGAGTGGAAGCTGAAGGAAAAAATTCGCACTCCCCGCGCCAGCAGGAAGCGGGTGAGTTTTTTCAGGTCGTCGATGGTGAACCCCTCCGGGGAGAGGCGGATGCGGGTCGACAGGTCGAGGCGTGACAGGATACCCGGCAGCCGCAACCGTTGCCAGAAGGGGTGGTGGCTGAACCGGTGCAGTCGTTGGTGGTCGCCCGGCCAATGGCCGGCATGGGCGCCGGTGGTGGGCAGGCACAGCAGATGGCGCGGTTCGCCGGGCCAGGTGGGCAGGTTGCCGTGCCGGGAATGGTCCGGTCCCCCCTCGGAGCTGAAATCAAAGGGTGGTGAGGGACTCAGGTCCACCAGGTAGCCCCGGGCTTCGAGAATGGCCGCCGTATTCGGTCCGAAACCGTAGCGTCCGGCCTTGTGGATGCGGGGGGTAACGGCAAAATTTTCTTCGATGACTGCGGTGAGGCGGTCCAGTTTTGCCGCTTCCAACTCCGCCGGCAGATTGCCCGGGAAGGAGTTTCGGGCGTTGACCGGTTCCAGATGCGGCGGGGTGACCCAAGGGTGGGTATGGGCGCCGATCACCCCGCGTCCCGATTCGATGATCGGCCGCAGGGGCCCCCAGCCGGCCTTTTGCGCCGCGACCGGATAATCCACCACATAGACCGGACGGATGCCGAAAGCCTCACAAATCGACTGTCCCCGCGCCACTTCCGCCATCGCCCGGACCGAAGTCGACTCCCGGTCCACCGGTCGGGTCCAGTCGAAACTCTCTTCGGTATCCACCACCACCATCAGGATGGGCGGGGCATCGGCGAATGGCGGGGCCGGGGGAGGGGGGACGGGGTGTTTCGGCATGATTTTTGAGTTCTCCCCGGGTTTGAGGTGGACGGCGTGAATGGGGATCAACCGCAAACTCCGCTTGAACCGGGAGGCGGGCAGTGTCACAATATCATACCCACTGGATTTTGAAACAGCTCTCCGCATACTGTCTGCAACGTTCGAACAAATCATATTCCGGGTGGGCCGGAATGGATGGATTCTGGTTGGGTTCATGATTCGCACCCTTAAACATTACATCTCCCATTGGTCCCTTCTGCTGTTGTTCCTGGAAGTGGTTTTCGCCTGCCTGTCGGTCTATGCCGGCGTCGCCGTCCGCTTTGTCGAGATCGGTCAACCAGATGAAATCCATGGGGACGTGTTGCTGCCCCGCGCCCTGTTTTTCGCCTTCGTCATGGTGATCAGCATGGCCGCCACCGGCCGGTATCGCCGTTTGATGGATGAGGGTTTTTCCGGTGAAATGCTCAGTGTCGGTTTGAGTTTCATCATCGGTTTGGTGGCCATGAGCCTGCTTTTTTATGTGTTTCCGGACCTGTTCATGGGTCGGGGGGCCTTTGCCTATGTGCTCTTTTTCGCCCTGGTCTCCTTTCTGCTCCTGCGCTGGCTTTTTTTTCGCTATGTCCTCGATCTGGACCTTTTGAAGCGGCGTCTGTTGATCTTTGGCACCGGTGGATACGCCAAACAGGTGGCGGAAGTGGCCCGGGATGAATCTTCCGGTTTTCGTTTCATGGGGTATTGGCCGGTGCCCGGCGAGCCGGAGCGGGTGCCGCCGGGACGGATCGTGAGCAGCATGGAGGAGTTGTGGCAGTGGTGTGATCAGCACCTGATCGACCAGATCGTCATCGCCCTGGACGAACCCTTTCCGCAACTGCTGATGGACGATCTGATGATGTGCAAGAGCCGGGGCATCCGCGTATTGGACCTGCTGGATTTTTTTGAGCAGGAACATCATGTGATCAACATGGATGTTTTGACCGCGCAACGGTGGATCCTCGACTCCAACGGTCTGGACCGGGGGTTGGCGGAAAACCTGGTCAAACGGGTTTTCGATCTCATCGTCAGCCTGGTTCTCACTCTGGTTTCCCTGCCATTGATGGCCCTGACCGCCATTGCCATCCTCATTGAAAGTGGCGGGCGCGGGCCGGTGTTCTATCTGCAGGAACGGATGGGCCTGGACGGAGGGGTGTTCCGGGTGATGAAATTTCGCAGCATGCGCACCGACGCCGAAAAGGATGGCGTCGCCCGTTGGGCGCAACAGAATGATGACCGTATCACCCGGGTGGGTCGTTTCATCCGCAAAAGCCGTATCGATGAACTGCCGCAGTTTTTCAATGTGCTCCGGGGCGAGATGAGCCTGGTGGGACCGCGGCCGGAACGGCCGGCCTTCGTGGAGATATTGCAGAAAAAAATTCCTTATTATGCCGAACGGTTCCGGGTCAAACCGGGCATCACCGGCTGGGCGCAGGTGCGGTATGGCTATGGCGCCTCGGAGCGGGATGCGGCGGAAAAGCTGAAGTATGATCTCTACTATGCCAAAAACAAGAGCCTGTTCCTGGACCTGCTGGTGTTGATCCTGTCGGTGGAGGTGGTGATGTTCGGTCAGAGCGCCACCGGTCCCCGGGGGCGCAAGCGGTCGAAGACGGAATGATCCCTTCCGGGCGGGTGCGCCGTTGCCGGGGTTTTTCACCCAACCGCGCGAGGTACCGTCATTGACCGTTGGTCCGACCCATTGGTCACCCGTTTCGGGTATTGTCGGTCGATCAATGGATTCCGTATGACATAAACGGACCGATCCTTCCCGGGTCCGGTTTGTTTTTGCGCGGGTCTGACGGTATGAGGACGATCCCGTTTCACAGTTGCCGCCGTCGGGGTGGCCGGTGATTGGATTCCGGATCTATACCCGGCTTGGATTTTAAGTTATCCTGTCGGGATCGTGGAAGGGTGAATTCGATTGCCGGTTTTCCGTGGGTCGGCTGTTTCCGGCCATTGGGGACCGGCTTTTGGTTGCTCGCGGATGTTGTCCAAAAGCGCCATTCATGGTGTTTTCGGACGTCGCCCGGTCCACGGAATCCCCCGGGCGTCTCGACTTGGAATCTGGTTTGGTATGCAGCAGGAACTCGGTATACGCGATCTTTACTTCATGGTGATCGTCCATCTGCGGGGCATGTGGCGGCACCGGTGGCATATGTTTTTTGTCGCCTGGTTCATCTGCCTGACCGGTTGGGGCGCGGTCACGATCATGGAGGACCATTACATGGCTTCGGCGGCCGTCAAGATCGAGGATCCCGGCAAGGAGTTCCAGGTCTATCTGCCGAACGCCACCGGAATGGATGTGACCCGGGAGGCGCGCCGCGTCCTCAACAAGTTGATGGACCGGGAAAGTTTGCTCAAGGTGATCGCCGAGACCGATCTGGCCTTTTCCGTCAACAGCGATCTGGAAAAGGAAGAGGCGCTTTCCCGATTGCGGGCGCAACTGGAGCTGAAACACCTGGGCAACAACGTCTACCGGATCTCCCACCGACACAACACACCGCTGCTCACCCTGCAGGTGGTGCGCGCCCTGATGAAACTCCTGCCCCTGGAACAGCTGGATATCGTCACCGGCGGCAAGGCCGATGCCGCCCAAAAAATTCTCAGCAAGCGCATCAAGGATTATGAAGATCAGTTGATGGAAGCGGAAACCCGGCTGCGTGGTTTCACGAAAAAAAACCTGTTGCTGCTGCCGGGTCAGGAAGGGGGCTACTATGACCGGTTGCGCAAAGTGAAGGAGGAGATCGACAAGGAAGAAGCGCGCCAGCGACAATTGGAGGAACAACGGCAGGAGATGCGTCGTCAACTCGAGGATATCATGCGCACCGTTGAATCCCCCACCCGGCCCATCGAATTGAAAATCGCCGAACTGGGAAACCGATTGCGGGAGCTTAAAAGCCAAGTTTACATCAAAGGTGGGCAAAAACGGCCCCTCTACAGCGACAACCATGCCGATGTGATCACCCTGCGCGCCTCCATCGCCTCTTTGGAAAGTCGCCGCGACGACATCATGCGCAAGATGCAGGATGGCGCCGATGATCCCGACCTGTGGGAGTTGGAGGCCAATCCGGTTTTCAGGCAGTTGCGCATGAGCGTCAGTGAACTGGATGTGGAGTTGGCGGCGGTCCAGGGCCGCTTGCGGGAAAATCGGAGACGGTTGGAGCGGCTGTTGGAACAGGAAAATGTCCTGCCGAAGATCGAAAGTGAGTTCATGCGCCTGAGCAGCCGGGTGGAACGGATCAAGGCCACCCTGAAGGAAATGGTGGAAAATGAACTTAACGCCCAGGAGGAGAGTGACACCACCATCATATTGAGTCGCATGGTGCGCTTCAAGGTGGTGGAACGGCCGACCCTGCCCATTGCCCCCTATGGTCCCAACCGGCCCCTGTTCCATACGGTGGTGCTGATCAGCGGCCTGTTGGCCGGGGTGGCGGTGGCCATGTTTTTCGCCGTCATGCGGCCGGTTTTCGACAGCCCGTCGGCCCTGAAAAAAACCCTGGGTTTGCCGGTGTTGGGCATGGTCTCCATGGTCGATGAAGGGGGGGCGGGATGGTGGATGAACTCCAGGCTGCTCTATTTCACCGGTCTGGTGGGGTTGCTGGTAATCTATTTTTTCATGATGAAAGGGTTCAAGCTATGGTAGCCGGCGCGTTTTCACCAGGGGGTGGTGATGGCTGAGGCTCCGATTCGAAAAAAGGTCCTGCTGGATTTTGAACAACTTCGGGCCAAGGGGGTTTTGACGCCGGACTCGGGGCGCAGCATGGTGGCCGAGGAGTATCGGGTCATCAAACGGCCTTTGCTGTTGAATGTCTCCAATGAAGACAAGGAGCGCATGGCCAACGGTCGCATGATCATGGTCACCAGCGCCTTTCCCAAGGAGGGCAAGACGTTTACCGCCATCAACCTGGCCATGAGCCTGGCGGCGGAGATGGACAGCACCGTACTGTTGGTGGACGGCGACGTGGCCAAACCGTCGGTCAGCCGCATCCTCGGCATCAAGGCCCGGGTCGGGTTGATCGACTGTTTGATGGGCAAGGTGGACAGTTTCACCGATGTGCTGATCAAGACCAACGTGCCCAAATTGATGTTGTTGCCCTCGGGCCGCCGGCATCATCACTCCACCGAGCTGCTGGCCAGCGAAAACATGCGCATCCTCATCAAACAGATGTCGGAGAGCGATCCCAACCGTATCGTCGTATTCGATTCACCGCCGTTGCTGGTCACCACCGAGGCGCGGGAGCTGGCGCGCAACATGGGGCAGATCGTCATGGTGGTGGAGGCGGAGCGCACCCCCCAGTTCGCCGTCAAGGAGGCCCTGGAATATCTGGACAATCTGGAGATCGTCGGCTTGGTGCTGAACAAAATTCGCAAGCGCGGCAGCGGCGGTTATTATTACTATGGCTACGGCGGTTATGGTGGCTACGGCGGTTATGGCGGTTATGGCGGCTACGGCGGTTATGGTGGCTACGGCAGTTACGGTGGTCAGCAAAAAACGCGTAAAAAAGGGTTGTTGCAACGTCTGTTCGGTCTGTGAGCCCGGTTCCATGGGGGAGATGGTGGGGTAATGATGGACCAGGGACGGCGGGTGGAAAAAAGGGTTGGCGACGATCTCCCGGGCCGCTTGCAGGGGGAGCGGCCGGTCAATGCCATGACCGTCGATGTCGAGGACTATTTCCAGGTCACCGCCTTTGCCGCACGGGTCGACCGGGCCGGTTGGGACGGATGGGCCTGCCGGGTGGAGGCCAATACCGAGCGGACCCTGGATCTGCTGGCCGAAGGGGGGGTGCGGGCGACCTTTTTCACCCTGGGTTGGGTGGCGCAACGGTATCCGTCCCTGATTCGCCGCATCGTCGCTGCCGGCCATGAACTGGCCAGCCATGGCATGGATCACATTCTCGTCACCGATCAGACCCCGGAGGTTTTTTTTCAGGATGTCGATCGTTGCCGCAAGCTGTTGGAGGATGTGGGGTCGGCGCCGGTGATCGGCTATCGCGCCTCCACCTATTCCATCGGTGCCGGCAACCTGTGGGCCTTCGATCTGCTCCAACGCGCCGGTTATCGCTACAGTTCCAGCATTCATCCCATCCGTCACGATCTGTACGGTATGCCCGAAGCGCCCCGTTTCTGTTTTTTCCCGCGTCGGGGCGAGGTGGCCGGCGAGGATGGCATTTTGGAAATACCCATCACCACCCTGCTGCTGTTCAACCGGCGCATTCCCTGCGGCGGCGGCGGTTTTTTCCGGCTCTATCCCTATGCCCTTTCCCGCTGGGCCTGGCGGCGGATCAATCGCCACGAGGGACGTTCCGGGGTGTTTTATTTTCATCCCTGGGAGCTGGATCCCGATCAACCCCGCATCGTTGACGCCCCCTGGAAATCCCGTTTTCGTCATTATCTGAATTTAAGGCGGATGCCGGTACGGTTGCGGGCGCTGTTGACCGATTTTCGCTGGGACCGTCTCGACCGGGTGTTCGCCGATCACATTCCCGGCGGGGTGGTGCCATGAGCGGCGGGGCGTTGCGGGTTCGGCCGCTGGAGCCGGCCGATGAGGGGCATTGGGACCGTTTCGTCGCGGCCTGCCCGGAGGCGACCTTTTTTCACCGCGCCGGTTGGCAACGGGTGTTGGCCGAGGCCTTTGGCCACCGGGGCCATTTTTTATTGGCCGAAACCGATGGCGCCATCCGTGGCGTGTTGCCCCTGGCGCATCTGCACAGCCGGTTGTTCGGCAACGCCCTGGTTTCGACGCCGTTTTGTGTCTACGGCGGCGTGGCGGCCGTGGACGATGACGCCCGTCAGGTCTTGACCGTCGCCGCCCGCGAGCTGGCGGAACGGCTCGGCGTCGACCATCTGGAGTGCCGCAACCGCCAAAACCGCCATCCCGACTGGCCGGGCAAGGATCTCTATTGCACCTTTGAAAAATCGATCGATGCCGATCCTCAGGTCAACCTCAAGGCCATCCCCCGCAAACAGCGCGCCGAGGTGCGCCGGGGCATCAAGGCCGGCCTTCGTGGTCATCTCGATGCCGACGTGGCCGGCACCTGTTATGACATCTACTCCGAAAGCGTGCGCAATCTCGGTACGCCGGTCTTTCCCCGGGGGTATTTTCGTATCCTCAAAGAGGTGTTCGGTGAGGATTGTGAAGGATTGATCATCCGCCAGGGGCAACGACCGGTGGCGGCGGTGGTCAGTTTTTATTTTCGCGATACGGTACTGCCCTATTATGGCGGCGGCGTCGCCGATGCCCGGCGTTTGGGCGGCACCCATTTCATGTACTGGGATTTGATGCGCCGGGCCGGTGAGCGGGGTATCAGCCATTTTGATTTTGGCCGTTCCAAACGCGGCAGCGGCTCTTTCGAATTTAAACGCTATTTCGGTTTCGAACCGCAACCGCTTTTTTATCAGTATCACCTGGTCAAGGGGCGGGGGGTGCCCGATGTCAGCCCCAACAATCCCAAATATCGATTGTTCATCAATCTTTGGAAACGGTTGCCCTTGCCGGTTTCCCGGGTTGTCGGCCCCTGGATCGCCCGTAATCTCGGTTGATTCGTTTCACAGGATCGGCTTTTTGTAACGTTCGGAACGAAATTCGCTACCCCTGCCGCCCCGCTCCTTGGTAGAATGGGGCATGTCTTCCCTTCGAGAATTAAAAGATGCCGGTTTGCGGCCCACTTTTTCGCGGATGAGCGTGCTGGGCCTGTTCACCTCCGGGAAAAATCCGCATCTTTCCGCCGAGGAGGTGTATCAATCCCTGTTGTCCCAGGGGTTTGAGATCGGTTTGGCGACCATTTACCGGGTGTTGACCCAGTTCGAGCATGCCGGTCTGCTGGTTCGTCATAAAAACCGCGAAGGCCGGGCCGTTTATGAGCTGACCCGGGAGGAGCACCATGATCACATGGTCTGCCTCCAGTGCAACCGTCTGTTCGAATTCAACGATCCGGTCATCGAGGAGCGCAAGAGGAAGGTGGCCGAACAGGCCGGTTTCGAGTTGCGGGACCATTTGCTTTATCTCTATGTCGAGTGCAGCAAGCCCGACTGTCCCCATCGTTCGGCAGGGGGGCGCGAGGGGGAGAGCGAAACGGAAAAAAGCGGCGGATGAACGGTGGCGGTGTTTGTTGAAGGAGTCGGAGATGAAGGACCAGGTTGTCGATGGCGATGGTGAAACCATCATTCAACTACCGGAAACGTTTGACTTCAACAGCCGGGAATGGTTTCTCGACATCATCGGCGCCCGGGAAAAACCCCGTCGTTTCATCCTGGATTTTTCCGGTGTGCAATTCATCGACAGTTCCGCCCTGGGCATTTTGTTGATCCTCAACGACCGCAACGGTGGCGACGGTCAACGCATCCACCTGCGCAACCCCCAACCGCACATTCGCGATCTCATCCGCCAGATGCATTTCGACCGCATGTTCAAACTGGAGATGCAACGGGAACAGTTGCAGGACGACCTGGCGGAACTGAAGGGGCTCACCGACGGGGTCTCGAAACAACTCACCAACAATCAGCAGGTCCTCGACCGGGTGAAAAAACGGCGTGAGTTGGCGACGGAGTTGTATCACGCCGATGAAGAGGGCTGAGTGTCAGATCCCCTGTCTGAAACTTTTTTTCATCCATCCACCCACAACGCCTCCACGAACAGCGCCCGATAATCCGGGTCGTCGGATTGGACCATCTCCACCAGATCATCGCCGCGGGACTCATCACCGTAGGCCAGATCACGCAAACAGTGGGCGATCCGCAGGGCTGGCTCATCCATGTCGCGGGTGGCGGCGGCCAGTTCGGCGTAGGGGGATTCTTTCGGCTCATCATGGTGTTCATGGATGAACAGCCAGATATCGAACATCAGTTGATTGGCGGCGCGCATCCGTTTTTCGGCGTTCATGTTTGTTTTCGCAGTCACGGGCTCGAAATCATAAATTCGTGCCAATCGTTCCGGTACACGGGGTAGCCAAACCGCTTTCAATACCTCCCGCCAGGGGGGGCGGGGTCCAGTTCCAGAGCATCGACGAGAAAATCCAGAATGGGTTCATGCAGTTCCGGTGTTTTCATCACTTCCAACCAAAAACCGCTGTTCGTTGTTGGATCTTTGACCAAGACCTTTGCGGCCCGATCCAGAGCCCGATCCAGAGCCAGAGCCCGAGCCCGATCCAGAGCCCGAGCCCGATCCAGAGCCCGATCCAGAGCCCGATCCAGAGCCCAATCCAGAGCCCGAGCCCGATCCAGAGCCCGATCCAGAGCCCGATCCAGAGCCCGATCCAGAGCCCAAGCCCGATCCAGAGCCCGATCCAGAGCCCGAGCCCGAACCAGATCTCGAGCCAGAGCCTGCAATATTTGCTTGACAATAAATGGCAAACTCCAACACTGATCCGAAATCAATAAACCTTCACTAATAAAAGTTCGATAGATTGGGAGTTGGCTAAAAGAAATCAAATTTAGCGAAAGTGAAAACATAAATTTTTCTGGCACAGTCGGACTCCCAAAAGAAAAAAGGGAGCTGGTCGCAATTGCAATATTATTTGTTGCCACTGAACGCAACGAAAGATATTGAAGGGCTGGTTGCAGAGCTTGGAGGCGTTTTTGGAAGGCGGCGGAGGCGTCCGCTGGCACCCTGCCATTGATCAATAAATACAACCACTCAATGGTCCATTTTTCGACCGCTGTCAGTTTAACCAGGGTTGCCAGGGATGACAGATCGTGACCGACGGCCAGGGCCGTCAATAGCAGGGCGGTACGTGGTTTCGGTCCGGTGAACCGGTTCCAGGTCCGGACGATGGCCTCCCGCCAGGCCTCGCCATCCCGGTTTGGTTTCGCGTGCCAAAGACGCAACAGGGCGGTGATCCGGGGGTAGGTTTCCGCTTCATCTTTTTCGTGAACGGCGGCCAACAGCAGATGGTGCAATATGTCCCGCGCCCGGCTTTCGGCGGCATCGACGCCATCCAGGAGCAGGCCGCCGAGTAACATTGAAACAGGGGTGGTCTTCTGCCGGTCCGCTTCCCGCAGCAGAACATCCACCAGATACTCCCTGCTTTCGATGGACTTACGGGCGGCGATCAACAGGCGGATCACTTCATGCCAGCGTGGATCGTTGCCATGGGGTTTAATGGTTTCCCAGATATACGGATTACCCTCCTGCTCCGCCCGGGTGATGATGTGTTGGGCGGTGAGATATTCCTGAAAGGTGAGATGGACAAAACTGTATTGGCCATCTCCCAACTCCAACAGCAGCCCGGCTCTTTTTTGCACGAATGTCAAGAATGTCCCGGCTTCATCGGCCGCTTGGTTTTCATCGGTGCAGCGTTCGACCTGGACGATGTGTTTTTTCAGCATCGTTAATAACGGATCGCGCGCTACCACCGCCCGTGCCCGTTTGCCGCCACTGCCGGCCTGTTCATGCATCCATTGGGCGACTGCTTCGATGCGGCGGCTGTTGCGTTGTTCCTCACCGGTCACCCGTTCATCACTGCCGAATTCTTTCTGTTTCCAGACATGCCAGGAGATGAGCAACGTCTCCACACATTTTTCGTAAAGCACCACCCGTTGGTCGGGCAACACCGCGTCGATGCGATGCACCAGGACGATGATGGTCAACAACAGCGGATTTTCCGCCAGGGCGCGGATGGCTTGATGCTCCGGGTCGGTCAACAGTTTGGTGAGATCATCGATTCGCGCTTGGCATTTGCTTTCGAGCTCGATCCACACCCGATACCAGTCGCGGATGAAACGGTTGATTTCATCCGTTCGCAACGGCGCCAGTTTATGATGATCGAACCGGGGTTCCTCGAACCGGATGTGGCTGTCATAACCGATGATGCGCGAGGTGATGATGGCGCTGTTGCCGGGAAAGGTGGTGAGCAGGGCGCGAATGCGATCCCGCACCTTTTGTTTGAACCGGGCGTCGGGCAGTTCATCCAGGCCGTCGAACAGCAGGATGGTTTGACCTCTGCCCAGATAATAATGGAAAAAATCATCGTCGGCGCCGGTCAGGGAAAAATCGGCCTGCACCGTTTCACGCAGGTGGTCGAGCAGCGAGAGCTGGGGCCGGGTGCGCAGGGCATCGGCATACTGGCGCAAAATCACCAATATCGCCAACCGTCCATCCGGTGCCATCTTCGCTCGTTCCTGCAGGGCTTGGTTGGTGCCGACCAGGGCTAAAAAACGCATCAACACCGACTTGCCGGAACCGGGATCCCCCAACAACACCGTCGCTCGGCCCGGCTGCAGAAAAACGCCGGGATCGGTGCGGTTGACATCGGCGCCGATATCGGCCCGTTCGGGAATCACCGACAATGGAATATAGATATCCCCCATGGTGATGCCGCTGCCGGCCTCCTCCCGCCGTACCGACAGGCCAACGAACTCGATGCGCTCATGTTTTTGCCGCATGTTTTCATCATAGAGCCGGCGGGTTGCCTGAATCGACTGTTTCCGGTCGCCGCCCCCATCCACCAGTTCGGGATAATAAAACAGACAGAGCGGTCGATTTTGTAAAAACAATCCCTGAAGTTGCGTATGGCCCCAAACTTCGATCTCGAAGGGCAATGTGTATGTGTCATCCTTATCAACTCCAAGTCCCTGGAACCAACTGATATCCCCACCCCCTTCTTTCCGCCCGGACTCGACCAAATCCGTCGGTAATACCAGGATCCATTTGTTGATTCCGGACTCCGCCTGATTGGCGGCCGCCTTGCGCAAACTTTTCTTGATCTCCGACCGATGCCCATCACTGAGCGGCGATGGAAACAATTTCACCTGATAACCGGTCCCACCCCCGGAGGCCGGCCCGGAAAAAACATCCAATCCCGCCCAATCCCCGGCCCGGTCATCGAACAACATCAATGGTGGTCCCTCACCCCGACTGCGCGCCTCGTGGAACAACAGCAGATTGACGATCCGTGCGAACTCCTTACCCCCTTCGGCGCCTTTGGGCAGGATTTCATAAAGGGTTTTGACGGCGGGAAGGCGTTTGTGGGTCATGGTTGGAAAATCCAGATAAATCAGGTATCGATAAAAAAATAATTTCAATCTATCCCAGCCCGCCACTCCCTGGCAACGATTGTTTGCTTCCCGGCGCGACCGGGGAACCGGTTCATGGTGGAGTCTTATTGCTGCCGGCGAAAAAATGGTGTGGTATGCTATTCCACGAGGAGGATCAAATCATGAACGGAACGACCGTGGATACCCTGGAGCTGTTCGAAGAGTTGAAGCACGCTTTTCCGAAGAACAGGCCAATTCATTGACCAAAGCCCTCAAGCGGATCGAAGCGTCCCGACTGGACGATCTGGCCACGAAACGGGACCTGCGGGAACACGATCTTGAAATCAAGGGCGAACTCAAGCTGGTAAAGTGGATGTTGGTCCTGGTTATCGCCGTCACCGTGCTTCCGGCCCTGAAGACGCTTTTCGGCCTGTAGCCGTTGCCGACCGGTGGAGACGGTGTTCACTCCCGAATCCATTGGTTCCGCCATATTCAATCATATTCCCGATATTTCCCCACCACCACGCCGATGACCGTCCAGTCGCCGGCGATTCCGATGAGCGGGTAGCGTTGGTTCAACGGTTTCAGATAGTGGTTGGTGCCATGGTGGGTCAACTGTTTGAAAGTGGCCAGCGGGCTGCCGGCCAGGCGGGCGATGATGAAATCGTTGTGGTTGGCCGTGTGGGTGGGGTCGATGAGGATTGATTCGCCTTCGAGGAATTCCGGCTCCATGGAATCATCGGCCACCGGCAAGGCGAATACCCGCTCACCGTTTGGCAGGGCGATCGGCAGCCAGGTTTGCACCGTTTCCAGGATGGTCCGGCGGCTGTGCGGATCGTGGCTGGCGAAGGGTTCCGCCTGGTTCCAGGAGAGCAGCGGCACCCGTCCGGCATAGGGCCGGCGCGGGTGGCCGGCGATGGGTGCATGTCCGGGGATGTCGTCCATCAACTTCATCTGACCGCGTCCATAGGCCAACCACACCGGATCGACGCCGCAAACCAGGGCGAGGCGCACCAGATGTTTGGAGGATTGGTTCGCCCCTTTTTCCAGTTTGGCCACCGCCGTCTGGCTGATGCCGAGCCGCTCGGCCAATTTTTTTTGCGTCAGGCCAGCCTCCGTCCGGGCGCTTTTGATTCTCTCCGCAAACGTCATTTTTTTTTGCCTCGTTGGTTTCCACGCCAACCTGCCGACGATGGTTCGGTTCTCTCTTTTCATTATGGGCAGGTGGATTGCACCATAATGTAATATCATCTCTCCTTTAAATGTTACCAAGAATTTTTTCAAAAGTTGTAGTGTACTACGGCTGCCGAAAAAAATAAGTAGAACACTCACTGGTATTTATTCCCTTCACGTCTATAAGTCCGTGAATGGACCCCAAGCAGAGAGTGGGCTTGCTGATCAAAACCCTGCGCAAGCGAAAAAAATGGACCCAGCCACAGTTGGCGGAACGGATCCATCGTACTGTCGATGGGGTGTCCAATCTGGAGCGGGGAGCCAGCCTGCCCAGCTATGAAACCCTGGTTCACCTGAGCCGGGAACTGGGGGTGCCGGTGGCCGATTTTTTCAATTTCGAAGGGGGCGAAAAGATCACCGCCCGGCGCACCCGCACCCTGATCACCCTGATGGAGATGATCCGCTCCCTGAACGATCGGGATCTGGACGTGGTGGTCAACATGGTCGAAGCACTACTGGCCGGACGGGAAGGGGATGGCAACCGATCGGGGGAGGGATGACGGTTGGGAAAGTCGACTACCAACTACGTGGTTTGAAATCGGGCTCATTGGCGATGGTCATGTTTTCACCCGACTGGACGATGACGAACAACCCCTGGTTGCTGGCGAAATTTTCCACCTGCTCCTTGATGACAACACCGGCCACCGCACCAAACACCCGGCAGTCTCCATAACGCGGGAAAAATGTTTTGAATTGCGCCAACCGTTTCAGGTGATGGTGAATATCCTCTTCCTCCAGGGTACTTTTTGCCTCCACCAACACCACCGCGTCGCCGTTCTCCACCAGGATATCGATCTCCATGGAGTCGCCCTTATCCTGTTTGCACTTGACGTTTTTGGCCGCCCGATGCACGGGAATGCCCCGCTCGGAAAAAAGGGTTTCACAGGCGGGGGCCACCATGTTTTCAACAAATTCGCCCCATTTTCCCCCCAGATTGCCGATCTGTTTGGAAACATCCTTGACCAGTCGTTCGGTTTCCTTGAATCGCTCGGCTGTTTCGGCGAACTTTCGGTCCGTTTCGGTGAACTTTCGGTTCAACTCCGCATTCTGTTCGCGGAGTATCCGTTCTGTCTCCTTGAATTGCAGACTGGTTTGGTGAAACAGGTTTTTGATATCTTCAAACGTCGTCGCGCTGGACATGGGAAACTCCATTGGCAAGGGATTTTTCACGGCTCGGATTCGGATCAACCCCAGCCCCCTGAAAAACCGCGACAGAGCGGCTTCCAGGATCCAAACTTACCATATCCGACATCCGGACGGTAAACAAAGTTGCCAGGGAAACATTTAAATTAGTATAATTATATAACCAGGCCTTTCAATACCCCTTAAGAAAACGAACACCTTTCCTGAAATCCCCCCATCCCAACATAAAAAAACCCGGGAGAAAAAATCCTCCCGGGTCCGTTAAACCGAATCTTTCTCGGGAATCGAAGTTTTTTGGTAGGGCGGGGTTACGCCCCGCCACCGCGGCCTTGAGCCATTCGGCGGGGACGTAACCCCGCCCTACCGTTTCGGCTTGCTCCGAAACGATAAGGATATCGCTGAAACTACGAATCTCAAAATGGGCGCGGTTTAACCAGCTTCTGTCCTCTGTCCTCTGTTCTCTGACTCTGGCAACTGGCAACTGGCAACTG
>CAYFNE010000045.1:5806-41089 GCA_964344355.1 uncultured Magnetococcales bacterium | reverse complement strand
TAGTTCTAACTTGACCAGGCATGGATCATGTACCAGGAGGTGTCAAAGTCGGGTATAATATTTTTTAATCATTGGCAAGAGCGAACCTGGAACAGGAAGAGCGACGCCCTTTCCCGGCCGATCCGCCCCCGCCGTCTGGACAGGGGCGGACAAACCGTCTAACATTCTTTAAAATTTCATTTCACCCCCCCCAATCGCCGCAAACTCAGGAGTTTTTCATGGCCGGACACAGCAAATGGGCCAACATCAAATTTCGCAAAGGGGCGCAGGACGCCAAACGCGGAAAAATTTTCACCAAACTGATCCGTGAGATCACCACCGCCGCCCGCATCGGCGGCGGCGATCCCGATTCCAATCCGCGCCTGCGGGCGGCGTTGGTGGCGGCCCGGGGGCAGAACATGCCCAAGGACACCATGGACAAGGCGGTGAAACGGGGCAGCGGTGATTTGGAAGGGGTCAACTATGAAGAGGTGCGCTTCGAGGGATACGGTCCCGGCGGCGTGGCCATCATCGTTGAAACCCTGACCGACAACAACAACCGCACCGTCGCCGACGTGCGCCACCTGTTCAACAAATATGGCGGCAACATGGGTACCGCCGGTTGCGTCGCCTTCCTGTTCGACAAAAAAGGGCAGTTGCTGTTCCAGAATGTCGAGGAGGATACATTGATGGAGGCGGCCCTGGAGGCCGGGGCCGAGGATATCATCGCCGATGGCCAGGGGTTCGAGGTGGTCACCGCCCCCGAGGATTTCGACAGCGTCCGCGATGCCCTGGCCGCGGCCGGTTTCGATGCCCCGGTCGATGCCGGGGTGATCATGAAACCGCAAAACACCGTCTCCCTGGATGAAAAACAGGCCGCCTCCATGCTGAAACTGTTGGAGATGCTGGAAGACAACGACGACGTGCAAAAAGTCCACGCCAACTTCGATATCGCCGATGACATCATGGAACGGCTCGGCAATGGCTAGGATCGGATGATGCGGGTGTTGGGCATCGACCCCGGGACCACCGCCACCGGCTGGGGGATCGTTGAAACGGCCGGTTCGGAAATCCACCATGTGGCCAACGGTTGCATCCGCACCCGCGCCGATGCACCCCTGCCGCAACGGCTCGGGGAAATTTTTCAGGCGTTGACCCGGGTGATCGCCACCCACCATCCGGACAGCGCCTCGGTGGAGGAAATTTTCGTCTCGCGCAATGTGCAGAGCGCCCTGAAACTGGGACACGCCCGGGGCTCGGCCATCGCCGCCATCCACAACCAGGGGTTGCCGGTCCACGAATACACCGCCCTGCAGGTGAAAAAGTCGGTGGTCGGTTACGGTCGGGCGGAAAAACAGCAGGTGCAGGCCATGGTGCGCATGTTGCTGGCCCTGCCCAAGGCCGCCCCGCGCGACGCCTCCGACGCCCTGGCGGCGGCCCTGTGCCACATCCATCAACGACCCACCACCGAACGACTGGCCCGGGCCGGCGGCATCGGCAACAACCGGCGGCAACGGTCATGATCGCCCATCTGCGCGGCACCCTGGCCGACAAACAGCCCCATGAAATCATCCTGGAGGTGGGCGGCGTCGGCTATCGGCTGTTCATCCCCCTCTCCACCTATGAAAAACTGCCCAAGCCCGGTGAGACGGCGCAGTTGTTCACCATCACCAACGTGCGCGAGGACGCCTTCCACCTGTACGGTTTCGCCAGCCGCGAAGAGAAGCGGATGTTCGGCTTTTTGAACAATGTCAACGGCATCGGCACCAAGCTGGCCCTGGCGGCCCTCTCCACCCTCGACGGTCAAAGTTTGCTCACCGCCATCTCCCAGGGCGACATCACCACCCTGTGCCGCATCCCCGGCGTCGGTAAACGGACCGCCCAACGCATGGTGGTGGAGTTGCGCGATCGGCTGCCGCCACCGGCCCCGACCGTGGCCGGCAACGGCGGGGCGGCACCCCCGGTCCCGGTCCCCCTGCGCGAGGAGTTGTTGTCGGCCCTGATCAATCTCGGCTACAAACGGCCCGAGGCGGAACGGGCCATCCGCCAGGTGTTGACCGATGAGGTCAACACCGTCGGCGACGGCCTGCGTGCCGCCCTCAAGGTCCTGGCCCGATGAACGCGCCATTCGACGACCGTCTCCTGTCCGGGGACGAAAAGGCCGGGGAAAACCTCATCGAACCGGCCTTGCGACCGACCCGGCTCACCGAATTCATCGGTCAGGCCCGGCTCAAGGCCAACCTGACGGTGTTCATCAACGCCGCCCGCGAACGGCAGGAGCCCCTGGACCACCTCCTGCTCTACGGCCCGCCGGGACTGGGCAAGACCACCATGGCGCGCATCATCGCCATGGAGATGGGGGTCGGGTTGCGCAGCACCTCCGGCCCCATCATCGAAAAGGCCGGCGACCTGGCCGCCCAGTTGACCAACCTGGAACCGGGCGATGTGCTGTTCATCGACGAAATTCACCGTCTCAGTCCGGCGGTGGAGGAGATCCTCTATCCGGCCATGGAGGATTATCAACTGGACATCCTCATCGGCGAAGGTCCGTCGGCACGCTCGGTCAAGATCGACCTGCCCCGTTTCACCCTGGTCGGGGCCACCACCCGCGCCGGCATGCTCACCAGTCCCCTGCGCGACCGTTTCGGCATCCTGGCGCGCATGGAATTTTACCAGCCGGCCGACCTAGCCCGCATCATCCACCGTTCCGCCACCATCCTGGACATGGACCTGATCCAATCGGGGGCCGACGAAATCGCCACCCGCGCCCGGGGAACCCCGCGCATCGCCAACCGGCTGTTGAAACGGGTCCGGGATTTCGCCCAGGTACTCGGCAGCGGCCGCATCGACCGATCCATGGCCGACAACGCCCTGGGCCAACTGGAGGTGGACAGCCGCGGCCTGGACAGCATGGACCGGCTGTTGTTGACCACCATCATCGACAAGTTCAACGGCGGTCCGGTGGGCCTGGACACCCTCTCCGCCGCCATCGGCGAAGTGCGGGACACCATCGAGGACGTCATCGAACCCTATCTGTTGCAACAGGGGCTCCTGGACCGCACGCCACGGGGCCGCCGCGCCACCCTGGCCGCCTATCAACACCTGGGGAAAAAAGGCTTTTCCGTTCCGGCGGAAACGGCACAGGGACGATTAATGTGAATAAAAACGCTTTCCTTTGGCCCGTTCGTGTTTATTATGAGGATACCGATGCCGGAGGCGTGGTCTACCACAGCAATTACCTGAAATACCTGGAGCGCGCCCGTACCGAATGGTTGCGCGCCCTGGGCTATGAGCAGGAGCGCCTGCGCCGTGAATCGGGATTGATGTTCACCGTCACCCGCATGGAAATCCGTTTCCGGGCGCCGGCCCGGCTGGATGACCGTCTGTCGGTGTCGGTGGCCGTGGCGCAAACCGGCCGGGCCAGCCTGATCCTGGACCAGACCATCACCCGGGAAGTGGATAGCCGGACCCTGATCGAGGCTTCGGCCCGTATCGCCATGATCGACCAAACCTTTCGTCCAAAACGTCTGCCACGGGCGTTTGCCGGGCGGTTGACCGCCCTCGTGGACGCCCCATCAACGGACCGCGCCGGCAACGGCGCCTCAGCGAGGACCCTGACCCACCCATGAACGAAACCGTCGCCTCTCACAGTGTTTGGAGCCTGGTCTCCCAGGCGGGGCCGGTGGTGCAACTGGTGATGCTCTCCCTGTTCGCCGCCTCCATTGTCTGTTGGGCCATCATCTACGAAAAAAGCCGGCGGTTCCGCAAAATCAAAAAAGAGGCCTCCGCCTTCGAAGAACGGTTCTGGAGCGGCGGCAGCGTCGCCAAACTCTATCAGAGCGCCGGCCGGGAGTGGCCCAACAGCCCCATGGTGGCGGTCTTTCTCACCGGTTTCCGGGAGTGGAAACGGTGGGAAGGGGATGGTGAATCGGGCCGTTCGACCGATGTCGGCGATCTGTTGACCAACGTGCGCCGGGCCATGACCGTCTGCCTGAACCGGGAGATGGACAACCTGGGACGGGGATTGACCTTTCTGGCCACCGTCGGTTCCACCGCCCCCTTCATCGGCCTGTTCGGCACCGTCTGGGGCATCATGAACGCCTTCCGCGGCCTGGCCGGGGCCAAAACCACCACCCTGACCATGGTCGCCCCCGGCATCGCCGAAGCCCTGATCGCCACCGCCATGGGCCTGGTGGCGGCCATCCCGGCGGTGATCGCCTACAACAAATATGCCTCCGACCTGCGCCGGTTCCACCAAAAGATGGACAACTTCGGCGCCGAGTTCCTCAATATACTGGAACGGCAAAGTTCACGCCGGGGAGGCCGGCCCCAATGAGCATGGGACTCAACCTCGACAGCCAGGGACCGGACCGCTATTCGGCCATGAGCGAGATCAACGTCACGCCCCTGGTGGACATCATGCTGGTGTTGTTGATCATTTTCATGGTCGCCGCCCCATTGATGACCCAGGGGGTGGAGGTGGACCTGCCCGACGCCGACAGCAAGGCCCTGCCCTCGGACAAGGAACCGCTGGTGGTCAGCGTGTCGCCGGATGGCACCCCCCACATCGAGCAAAAGCCGGTCGATATCGCCGAGTTGGCCGCCAAAATTCTCGCCATCAAAAAAAACAACCCAAACCTGCCCGTTTATGTGCGCGGGGATCATCAGGCCAGTTATGGATCGGTCATGAAGGTCATGGCCCAGTTGCAAAAAGCCGGTGTCAGCCAGTTGGGCCTGGTCACCGAACCGCCCAATTGATCCATGATCTCCCGGGCGCCCCTGATCTGGTCGGTTTCGATCCACCTGCTGTTCCTGGGGGGGATCATCCTCGCGCCGATCCTTGAGTTGCCGAAACCACCGCCAGCGGTCACCCCCGTCGCCCTGGTGACCCTGGAACGTCCGAAACCGCCACCGGCCAAAGCGAAAAAACCGCCCAAACCGGAACCACCGCCGCCAAAGGTGGAAAAACCGGCCCCGGAACCGCCGCCGCCAAAGGTGGAAAAACCGGCTCCCGAACCGCCGCCGCCAAAGGTGGAAAAGGTGGTGAAAAAATTGCCGCCGCCACCCAAAAAACCGGCGCCACCGAAAAAACCGAAACCCCCGAAAAAAACCGCCGAGCCGGCGCCATTGGTCAAACCCAAACCGATGGCCAAACCCAAGCCGATGAAAAAAGTGGTCAAAAAGAGACCCCCTGAGAAAAAACCGAAAAAAGAGCCGAAAAAGAAACCGAAAAAATCCGTCAAGAGCGAAAAGCCACCCGTCAAAGCGGCAAAAAAGGACGCCAGCAAACCGGAACCGGCGAAGAAAACCGCCAAACCCCTGGATTTTTCCGACGCCATCGCCAAACTCCAGGCCAAACAGGCGGAAAAACCCCGGGCGTCGAAGCTGGCCATCAGCCTGTGGCAACAGAGCATCCATGAAACGATCCGGGAAAACTGGAACAACCCCGGTGGACTGCGCAACGAGGCCGATCTGCGCGTCCTGGTCACGGTCGGCGTCGGTCCCGACGGTACCCTGATCAATCCGCGCGTCGCCCACTCCTCCGGCAACAGCGTCTATGATGACTCGGTGCTGCGGGCGGTGGGCAAGACCGCCAAACTGGAACCACCGCCCGAAGGATGCCCCGAATGCCGGGAGCTGGAACTCAGTTTCAGCCCGGGAATGGAATGACCGATCCCGCGCACCGGCCCGAAAACATATCCCTATAACGTTGTTTTATCTTTAAAAAACGGACCCCCCGCCAAAAAAAATTTTTGTCGACAACTACATGAAAAATATGGATTAAACGGCCGTTAACACACCGCCGGACACGAATCCCGGGCAAAAAATACAAATTTCCCGCTTGGCTGGAGATGAAGTGTTACGTTAATATGCGTGCAACAACTCGCACAGTTGGATGGTTTCGCCAGGAAAGATGGGGGGGGAATATGAACGAGCGAAACCCCATCGGTTCGGAGCGGCGCGTTCACCGATCCGGGGTTGATCAATCATCCACTGTCGATAAGTTGAAAACGACCCACACAATTCACTAACAGGAGTTATATTAGATGGCCATCTCCAGCGTCGCCCCCGCCAGCCAGATTCTTTCCGCACAGTATGTGCAGGGAGCCGCCAGCAAAGCGCGTTCGTCATCATCATTGACACGGAACTCCATCCAGGGCCAACTGGACTCCAACCGGTCGAAGATCGCCCAGGAGACCAAACAGTTGAACCGCAGCACCAACACCTATGGAACCGGCAACATGCCCAAGGATTCCCGGGCGGGATCCGTGGGACCGATCAACAGAAACCCGGGCGGCATCGATATCATGGCCTGACACCCCGGAACGACCCACCCGGGGGCGCCGGACGTCGGCTTCCCCCGGGCTTCTCACCACGCCACACCGACAGGAGGGCGCAAAAACACCGTTTTTTGCTTCCTCTTTCGTTTCAACCCGGTCAAAATCGGTCGGCAATGATTTCAAGCCCCCTCCGGCCGGTGGCCCGCGCCACGGATCGGAGATCATCCCGTCGCACCGGAAGTTGACGCATGGCCAGCGGTCCGAATCCGTACAAAAACGCCGATCTTTGCACCCATTGCGGCTATTGTCTGCCGATCTGCCCCACCTACCGGGTGGAAAACAATGAATTTCACGCCCCCCGGGGCCGGGTATCCATCATTCTGGCCCTGAAGGCCGGAGAGCTGTCGGCCCCGGAGGCGCGGGACGCCCTCTCCCACTGCCTGGTCTGCCGCGCCTGCCACAACGCCTGCCCGGCCGGGGTACGCCCGGCCAAACTGGTCCTGAACGCCCGGGGGATCACCCCCCTCGTCCCTTCCCCCTTCAGCCGCCTGTTCCACCGCCTCACCGGCAATCCACGGTCGACCGCCCTGGCCGCGGCCCTCATCGCTCTGTATCAACGGTCCGGGCTGCAACGGTTGCTGCGGCGTGGGGGATGGTTGGAGCGGCCGTTCCCCGCCCTGGCCCGTTTGGAGGCGTGGATCCCCGAACATCGATCCGATCCCCTGCCGACGGTTCCGGAGCCGGTCGGCACCGGCCCGCGGGTCCGCATCGGTCTGCTGAACGGCTGCATGGGCCGCCTGTTCCTGCCACGGGTGGCCCCGGCGACGACGGCGTTGTTGACCACCCTCGGTTTCGAAGTGGTGCCGTTGCCGGGATTCGGCTGTTGTGGCGCCCCCTACCGGGAGTCGGGACTGCGGAAATCCTTCCGCCGGCTGGCGCGCCGCACGGTCCAGGCCTATCGGGCCGCCGGCGATCTGGCGGCGGTGGTATGTGACAGCGGCGCCTGCGCGGTAACCATCCGCAGTTATGGACGGGTATTGGCCAAAGAGGCCGACCTGGGCGAAGCGGCCCGGGAGCTGGCCGACAAAACATTGGACCTGAATGGATTTTTGGCGCAAAAGACCGATCTGGCCGACCGCTCGGCGTCTGATCCGGGATTGGGGAGCCTGACCCATCACGACCATTGCCAAACCCGGCACGGATTGGGCAGAATAACGGAACCGAGACGGTTGTTGGCCAGACTGCCGACCCCCTTTCGGGAGCTGCCCCGGGCCGATCAATGTTGTGGGGCCGGCGGTGACTATGCCCTGCACCATCCCGAACGCGGACTGGCCATCGGCCGGGACAAGACCGGGGCCATCCTGGAGAGCGGCGCCGACACGGTGGTCGGAGACAATCCCGGTTGCCTGCTGAGCATGGAGGCCGGGCTCCGCAAGGCCGGATCATCGATCCGGGTACGCCACACGGCGGAAGTGCTCTGGGCGGCATTCCGTCATCGCTGAAACGACCAATCGAACTTTTGACGCGGGAGAGATCCATGAACACGACACGGTTTTTTGCCCTTTTCGCCACGGCGTTGATGTTGGGATTCGCCGCCCTGACCGTCTGGCCGGATGATGCCGAAGCGCGCCGTTTCGGGGGGGGGCGCTCCTTCGGCTCCCGGGGTTCGCGCAGTTTTTCCACCCCGCGCCGTCCCATCCAACGCACCCGTCAACAGACCACCCGGCCCAGTACGGCCACCCCCTCCCGCAACGCCACCCCCAATCGCTCCTCCTCGGGATTGATGGGCGGTCGCATGGGATCCGGTTTGATGGGGGGCATCGGCGGTTTCATGCTCGGCGGCCTGATCGGCTCCATGCTGTTCGGTGGCGGCGGCGGTGAGGTGGCGACCGGGGCGGCCGGCAGTGGCGCCGCCGGGGCCGGTGGCGCCGCCGGCGGCATCGGCGGCAGCGGCATCGGCCTGCTGGAAATCCTGCTCATCGGCGGCCTCATCTGGTTCATCATGCGCTGGATGCGGCGGCAACGGGAGAACGCGCCGGTGGCCATGGGCGGCGCCGGCGATTATTCGCAACGCATCAGCCTCAACAAAAATCCAGGCATGGGGGGCGGCCGCGAACCCCTGCCACAACATTTTTCCCTCGACGGTGAACAGCCGTCCGACGAAATCAGCCAGGGGATGAACCGGATCGCCGCCGCCGACCCCAATTTTGACGAGGCCCGTTTTCTGGATGGGGCCAAAAACGCCTTTCAACAGGTGCAGGAGTCCTGGAGCGATTGGAGCGTCGACCGTTTGCGTCCGCTGCTCACCGACCGCATGTGGGGCATGGTGCAAAACCAGGCCAACGAGCGCAAAGCCCAGGGACGCCGTGACATCATTGAAAAAATCCACTTCAACCAGGTGGAAATCAGCGAGGCCTGGCAGGAGGCGGGAGAGGACTGGATCACGGTGCGCCTGGATGTGACCATGGTCGAATACACCACCGACGTCATGGGCAAGATATTGGAGGGGGATCCGAACGATCCGGTGCAGGTGGAAGAGTACTGGACCTTCACCCGTCCGGTCGGTTCCCGGGATCCCAACTGGTTTTTGACCGCCGTGCAACAACCCGGTGAAGTGGCGCGCGGCAGCCAATGATTTTTTCCCGCACCGTCAAACCCGGCCACCGTTCACCGCGCCGATTCGGTTGGCTGGCGCCGTTGATGATCCTGTCGTTGCTGGGGGGGTGCGGAGAAGCCCCGGAAAAAAAATCGGCATCCGACCGAAAACCGGCCCCGGCCATCAACCTGGAGGTGGTCCCCTGGTCGGAACCGGACGCTGAACTGTTCGAGGACCGGAATCTGGCCGCCTGGGCCGACGCCCTGGAACAGAGCGCCGGTTATTACACGAAACGCCGCGCCGATGCCGTCTACCGTTTTGGACGCTATCGGACCACGGCGGCGGCGATGGCCACCGCCACCCGGGATCTGGCCCGGGTGGCCCGCGGCGGCGATGGCCAAAAACTCAAGGACCATCTGAAAAAAGAGTATCTCCTGTTGCGCTCCATCGGCCGCGATGGCCGTGGTGAGGTCCTGGTCACGGCCTATTATGAACCGCTCCTCAACGGCGCCCGGGAACCCTCGGAAACCCATGCCCACCCCCTCTACCGTCGTCCCGATGACATGCTGGTGGCCGATCTGGGGGCCTGGTTTTCCGATTTGAAGGGCAAACGGCTGGTGGCGCGATTGGTCGACAACCGGTTGAAACCCTATTTCAACCGGGCGGAGATCGACCAGGCCGGCAGTCTCGCCGGCCGGGACCTGGAGCTGGTCTGGACCGACGATCCGGTGGCGGTTTTTTTCCTGCACATCCAGGGTTCCGGGCGGGTGCGGCTGGACAATGGCGAGATGATGCGCGTCGGTTATGATGGCGCCAACGGCCACCCCTACCGCTCCATCGGCAAACTGCTCATCGATGAAGGGGCCATCCCCCGGAAGGAGATGACGGCGCCGCGTTTGAAACAGTGGTTGCGGTCAAACCCCGGGGAACGGGAGCGGGTGTTCAATCACAATCCCTCCTACGTCTTTTTCCGGGAGTTGAAAGGGAGCGCCGTCGGCAACATCGCCGTCCCCCTGACCCCGGGCCGATCCATGGCCACCGACCATCGCCTGTTCCCCAAAGGGGCCCCCGCCATCCTCGCCACCACCCTGCCCAACTTTGACGAGGATGGCAAAACCGTTCGAAATTGGCGGCCGGACATTCGATTCATGGTCAACCAGGACACCGGCGGCGCCATTCGCGGCCCGGGCCGGGTGGACCTGTTCATGGGCTTCGGCGACGAGGCCGAACAGACCGCCGGGATCATGAAACAGACCGATTCACGGCTGTGGTTCATCGCCCCGAAATCGGCGGAGTTGGTCGACAAGCCGGAGAAAAAAAGTTGGTGGGCCGGGTTGCTGTCCCTCTTCGAGTGACCACCCACGAAAATCATTCACGCCCCCGCCAATCCCAAAGAACGGCCTCTCCGTGGCCGACCGGTGGATTCGACCCCATCACCGGTCGCCCGGCAACCGCTTCCGTTCGTCGATATGCGAACAATCAGGAACCACGGATGGACACGGATGGATACGGATGGATACGGACCCGGGCAAACCGGTTCCACATCCACCGTGGTACCAGAATCATTTTGATAGCCCTCTCACACTGAACGGTTTTTTCAAACTTGGCATTACCTCCTCTTCAATAAATGTGGTAACCTCTCCGGCACGTCAAACCGGATCCCGGGGGGGGATGGCTGGTTCATCCATGTGGATCCATTTGGAAGGAATCGTGCGTGTTTGGCTTTGGAAAAAACCCGCAAACCATGGATTCGACTTCCCCCATGGTGAATCCCGTCGCCACCCAACCCGACGATTTTGCCAGCCGGATCATTTTCGGCCTGTTGTTGCTGGCGGGTTTCCTGCTGTCCTGGATGGCCTTTTCGTTCGTCGATCACCAGTTGGTCAATGGATGGAACCAGGAGTTCCGTTGGGCTTCCAAGGTACGCATGGGCGCGGTAAAAATGGCTATCGACGAGGCCCTGGATGAGATACGCGACACCGCCGGCCTGTTGCGGACCGCCGGCGCCATGGATGCCGACACATTCGCCGGTCACGTCATGGCGCCGCTCCACCATCACAACGATCTCATCGCCCTGGGGTGGGTGGCGCCCCAAGGGATGTCTCCCCCCATACTCGTGTCCCGTGATCCCGAAGGGAGGCCGAAACGGGAAAGAGAGGCGTTGGTCCGGATTCAAGCCACACCCTGGTGGCGGGAGACGGTGCGTGTGGCGCTGAACACCCGGAAGACGACCATCTCCGCCCCTTTTTCCTGGAAGTCCGATCGGGGCGGCCGCCGGGCGGTCCTGGTGGTGGAACCCATCGGCGCCCATCAAAAAATCACGCCGACATCGGCAGCGGCACCCCGGGGAGCCGCCATCGGCATCCTGGGGATGACGGAACTGTTCGAAAACGCCATCCGCCACCTGCCACCGGGCGGGGTGGATTTTTTGATCCGGGATGAAACCGTTGAGGACCGGGTGGAAACCCTCTATTACCATGCCAGCCGCATGGGCCCCAAAAACGCCATGAACCCACGGCTACTGGAAAAATGGTTGGCGGACGAAAAAACCTTTCACGACACCTTCCGAGCGGCGAACCGCACCCTGTCCTACCTCTCCCGCCAGAGCATCCATGCCCCTTTTTCGAAAGGGATGCAGCAGATCCCGTGGCTGGTCCTGGCCGGCGGCATCCTGACCACCCTGCTCCTCGCCATTTACATGCGGCGTCTGCAACGGGAGATCCAGATCCAGTACCGCCTGGCCCATGAACTGGAACGAAATGAACGGCAATTCCGCTCGGTCTCCGAGTCGGCCAGCGATGGCATCATCATTTTGAACACCGCCGGCAAAATCACCTTCTGGAACCAGGGGGCACGAAAAATATTCGGCCATGAGGAGGCACGGGCGGTGGGACGAGCGGCGTCCATGCTCATGCCGGAACGGTTTCGGGACGCCCATCAAGCCGGAATCGAACGGGTGGCGGCCAACGGTTTGGGCAAGCTCATCGGCAAGACCGTGGAACTGACCGGACTGCGCGAAAACGGCGAGGAGTTTCCCCTGGAAATTTCCCTCAACACCTGGGAGGCGTTCGGGGATCGCCATTTTTCCGCCATCGTTCGGGACATCAGCGAGCGCAAACGGGTGGAAGAGGCCCTGGAGCGCCAGAGGATCTTCCAGGAGGCGGTGCTCGACAATATCCAGGATGGCATCGCCGCCTGTGATGAAAACGGCCTGCTGTCCCTGTTCAACCCCGCCACCAGGAGCTTCCACGGCATCGAGGAACGCCACCTGCCTCCGAACGAATGGGCGAAATATTATGATCTTTATCGGGCGGATGGCGTCACCCCCATGCAGATGGACGACATCCCGCTGTTCCGTGCCTATTCCGGCGAAAAGGTACAAAATGTCGAGATGGTCATCGCACCGAAAAAGGGTACCAAACGCCGGTTGTTGGCTTCGGGGCAAGCGATGTTCGATCTCAATGGACGCAAGGCCGGGGCGGTGGTCTCCATGCATGACATCACCGCTCGAAAAAATGCTGAAGAACAGCTGCTCGAAGCCAAAAAAGACCTGGAACTCCAGGTCAACTGCATCAACGGTCTACAGAACCGTTTTATCGATGAAACGGGACCGGATGAGCTGTTCGATGCCTTGCTGCTCGATGTTTTGAACCTGACCGGCAGCGCCTATGGTTTTATCGCCGAAGTTCAAAGAGATGAAACGAATGGCCACCATCTCCAGGCCCTGGCCATCTCCAACATTGCCTGGAATCGCGAGACCAGGACCTTTTATGAAGCCAATGCGCCATCGGGATTCCGTTTCAAGATCAAACCGGCCCTGTACGCCGAACCCTATCTCAACGACGAACCGGTCATCGCCAACGATCCGGCCAACGATCCCCGTCGGGGTGGATTGCCCGAGGGTCACCCGCCACTGAACGCCTTTCTCGGACTGCCTCTCAAACGGGGAGAGGAGATCGTCGGCGTCATCGGTTTGGCCAATCGGCCCGGGGGGTATGATCGGACCATGGTCCATTTTCTGGAACCGGTGACCCTGGCCAGCGCCCAGATCATCCAGAGTTACAAAAACCGGCGCGCACAGTTGGTGACCGAGCAGGCCTTGAAGACCAGCGAACTGGTCAACCGCATGATCATCAATGCCGCGCAGGTGGCGGTCTGGGACTGGGATCTCGCCACCGATGTCACGATTTGGAATGACAAATTGACCAACCTGTTCGGCCATCCGGCCGGACGGCTGGAAAACTCGAAAGCATGGTGGTTGAGCCACATCCACCCCGATGACTTTTCGAGGGTTTCAGAAAGCTTGTCGGATTATCTCCGGAAAGGGACGGGAACCTGGCGGGAGGAGTACCGTTTCAAAAAATCCGACGGCGGATGGACCACGATCATCGACTGGGGGGTGGCCATCAATAACGATGCCGGCACCCCGGTACGCATTGTGGGCGCCATGATGGACATCACCGAACGCAAGCTGGCCGAGGAAAAAATCAATCGGGAGCGGCAAAATCTCCGCAACATTCTCGAATCCATGGACGATGGGGTATACATCGTCAACCAGGATTACGATATCCAATTCATCAACCACATCATTGAACGGGAGTTCGGCGCCATCAACGGGCGCAAGTGCTACACCTATTTCCATGATCGCGATGACGTTTGCCCCTGGTGCAAAAACCCGGAGGTTCTCGCGGGCAAATCGGTACACTGGGAGTGGACCTCGAAACGGGGCCGGACCTACGACCTGTTCGATACCCCGTTGCGCAATGAGGACGGCAGCCTCTCCAAGCTGGAGTTTTTCCACGACATCACCGACAGGAAACAGTTGGCGGATGAGCTGCGCCGGGCCAAGGAGGAGGCGGAGGTGGCCAACCAGGCCAAGAGTGAATTTTTGGCCACCATGTCCCATGAGATCCGCACCCCATTGAACGCCATTCTGGGCATGGGTGAACTCCTGAAGGAGTCCGAACTCACCGAAACCCAGGAGTGGTGCGTCCGAACCCTCAATCGTTCGGGCGAGGCGTTGTTGACGCTCATCAACGACATTCTCGACCTGTCGAAGATCGAGGCGGGCCAGTTGCAATTGGAGCAAACCCCCTTCGACCCGAAACAGCTGGTCACCGGTACCATGGAGCTGTTCGCCTTCGCCTCCCTGGACAAAGGGGTCAGCCTGAAACAGCGGTTCGACGACGATCTGCCATCGATGGTGCGGGGAGATGCCGTCCGGTTGCGGCAAGTACTGCTCAACCTGATCGGCAACGCCATCAAGTTTACCGAACGCGGCAGCGTAACGGTGACGATGACGGTCAGCCGGAAAAATTTCATCGCCTTTTCCGTGATCGATACCGGCCCGGGCATCTCCGCCGACATGCGGACGGCCATTTTCCAGCCCTTTACCCAGGCGGACACCTCCATCACCCGAAAACATGGTGGAACGGGGCTCGGCCTGACCATCTGCCGGCATCTGGTGAACCTGATGGATGGAACCATCTCCCTGGAGAGCGAACTTGGCCAAGGCAGTACATTCACGTTTGAGGTGCCGCTTCCCACCGTGAAGGGGGCGGTGGACGCAAAAGAGAACGAGAAACAAAGTTCCCCCCCACGGATCTCGGAATCGAACGCCAATACCGTCGAACGTGGTTTGAAGGTTCTCCTGGTGGATGACGCCGAAGAGAACCTGATGGTGGTAAAGGCCTTTTTGAACGCCTCCCCGCACGAAGTGGTCACCGCCGGCAATGGTCGGATCGCCGTGGACCTCGTTGAACGGGAACGGTTCGACATCGTTTTGATGGATATCCAGATGCCGGTCATGGATGGATATGAGGCCACCCGCCGCATCCGCGCCCTGGAAAGGGAAACCAACTCCCCCCCCAAGCCCATCATCGCCCTGACCGCCCACGCCATGATCGAGGAGACGGAAAAGATCAAGGCCGCCGGTTGCGACCTGCACCTGACGAAACCCATCCGTAAAAAACGGTTGCTCGATACGATCAATCAATTCGCCAATAATGGGCCGTCATAGGGACTGCCACGAGGACACCGCCACAATCAACTGAACCATCACCAAACAAAAAACCCGGTGGCCGAAGCCACCGGGTTTTTTTTATCGGACCACGAAGCCGGACTCAGCCGTGGGCACCGCTCCTTTCGTAATCGGGGATCTGGTCGAAGTTGAGATATTTGTAGGTTTCCTCCGCCTTCGGGGTCACCCGTTGATTGACCGCCTCCAGGTACTCGGCCACCGTCGGCATTTTGCCCATCAATGAGGTGACGGCCGCCAACTCGGCGGAACCGAGGTATACCTGGGCGCCGGTGCCGAGACGGTTGTTGAAGTTGCGGGTCGAGGTGGAGAAGACCACGGCGTTGTCCCGAACCCGCGCCTGATTGCCCATGCAAAGGGAACAACCGGGCATTTCGGTGCGGGCGCCGGATTTGCCGAGAATGCTGTACACCCCCTCCTCCACCAACTGCTGTTCATCCATGCGCGTCGGCGGGGTCACCCACAGGCGGCCCGGTACCTGCGATTGACCTTCGAGGATACGGGAAGCGGCGCGGAAATGGCCGATGTTGGTCATGCAGGAACCGATGAACACCTCGTCGATGGTGGTGCCGGCCACCTCCGACAGCAGTTTCACATCGTCGGGGTCGTTGGGGCAGGCGACGATCGGCTCCTTGATCTCGTTGAGATCGATCTCCACCACCGCCGCATATTCGGCATCCTTGTCCGCTTCCAGCAGGGTCGGATCGGCCAACCAGGCCTCCATGGCGTCGATGCGTTTCTGGATGGTGCCGGCATCCTTGTAACCCCGCGCCAGCATGTTTTTCAGCAGCACGACGTTGGAGCGCAGATATTCGATGACCGGCTCCTTGTTGAGCTGTACGCTGCAGGCGGCGGCCGACCGTTCGGCGGAGGCATCGGCCAGTTCGAAGGCCTGCTCCACCTTGAGGTCCGGCAATCCCTCGATTTCCAGCACCTTGCCGGAAAAGACGTTTTTCTTGCCGGCCTTCTCCACGGTCAACAACCCTTTCTGGATGGCGACCCAGGGGATGGCGTTGACCAGATCACGCAGGGTGACGCCCGGCTGCATCTCCCCCTTGAACCGGACCAGCACCGACTCCGGCATCACCAGCGGCATGGAACCGGTGGCGGCGGCGAAGGCGACCAGACCGGAACCGGCCGGGAAGGAGATGCCGATGGGGAAACGGGTGTGGGAGTCGCCACCGGTGCCAACGGTATCCGGCAGGCAGGTGCGATTGAGCCAGGAGTGGATGACGCCATCGCCGACCCGCAGGGCGACGCCGGCACGATCCTCGAAAAATTTACCCAGGGTGGCGTGGGTCTTGATGTCCACCGACTTGGGATAGGCGGCGGTGTGACAGAAGGTTTGCATGACGAAATCGGAGGAGAAACCGAGGCAGGCCAACTCCTTGATCTCATCGCGGGTCATGGGACCGGTGGTATCCTGGGAACCGACGGTGGTCATCTTCGGTTCACAATAGGCGCCCGGACGCACACCGGGCTCACCGATGGCCTTGCCGACCATCTTTTGCGCCAGGGTATAGCCCTTGCCGGTGTCGGCGGGCATTTCCGGTTGCAGGAACAGATCGGTGGGCGGCATGCCCAGGGCTTCACGGGCCTTGGCGGTCAACTTGCGGCCAACGATCAGATTGACCCGGCCACCGGCGCGCATTTCGTCGGGCAGGGTGGAGGGTTTGAGATCGAATTGGGTGACCACGGCGCCATCGCGACTGATGGTGCCCTTGCGGGTGTTGATGGTGATCACATCGCCATCGTTGAGACCGGAGACGTCGCACTGCAACGGCAACATGCCGGAGTCCTCGGCGGTATTGAAAAAGATCGGGGCGATGGTGCCGCCGATGACCACGCCGCCGGTGCGTTTGGCCGGCACATAGGGGATATCGTTGCCGATGGTCCAGATCAGGGAGTTGGCGGCGGATTTGCGCGAGGAACCGGTGCCGACCACATCGCCGACATAGGCGATGGGATGGCCCTTTTCCTTCAACTCGGCGATCCGCTCCAGGGAACCGGGTTGCCGGACGACCAACATCGACTTGGCATGAACCGGGACATCGGGACGGCTCCAGGCCTCGGAGGCGGGGGACAGATCATCGGTGTTGGTTTCACCCTTGACGGTGAATACGGTGACGGTCAACTCCTCGGGCATCTCCGGACGCGTGGTGAACCAGGTGGCGTCGGCCCAGTTTTGCATCACCTGTTTGGCGTTGGGATTGCTGCCGGCCTTGGCGGCCACATCGTCAAAGGCGTCATAGACCATCAGGGTGTTGGAGAGTGCGGCGACCGCCTCCCCGGCCAGATCGTCGTTGTCCAGAAGGGCGATCAACGGCGCGACATTGAACCCGCCGATCATGGTGCCCAACAGTTTGACGGCATCCTTGGGGGTGATCAGCGGCGTGCTGGCGCTGCCGTTGGCGACGGCGGCCAAAAATTCGGCCTTCACTTTTGAAGCATCGTCCACACCAGGGGGCACCTGGTTGGAAATCAGGTCCAAAAGGGTGGACTCCTCCCCGGCCGGCGGATTTTTCAGCAGTTCCACGAGGGCTGCTGTCTGATCGGCATCCAACGGCAGAGGCGGAACACCTTCCTGAGCGCGCTCAGAAACATGTTGGCGATAGGCTTGAAGCATCAACTGAGTCCTCCGATTGAATTTATATAGGATTGCGCGCCGGCGAAACCGGGCGCAAAGCCCGTTCAACATAATACCCCCCGAGCCTTACCGCAAGTCATCGCGGGAATTCGGCCCGCCGGCCCCGGCCCCACACCGGCCCGCTCCTCCGCTCTTCATCCGGCCATCAGCGGCCGTTTCCGGTTTTCCCGATGGGCGCCCGGACCCCGGGTTGATATTGATCTGGAATACGGCTTCCATAATGATTTACAATAATGTTACAGTCTCCGTGTGATCGACCCGCCGATGCACGGCCACCTTTTTGACCGGAAGGATTCGAGTTCCCCGACACCATGTCCGCCCCACCTCCCATCTCCCGATTGCTCAACGAAAAAGGCCGCCTGGACTATCCGGCACTGAAGGCCTTTGCCGAAGAGAACACCGAACAGGCGTTCATTCAGGCGGTGCGCTATTCGGTGTTGATGGGCACCCGCATCGCCCCGGGTGAGTTCACCTCCGATTTCGCCCCGGGCGGCACGATCCAGTTCAACGTCAACCACCTGAATGGAAAAAACAACATCCGTGAATCGGCCATGCTCAAACAGGTGGTCTATCCGCTGTTCAAACGCAACGCCCCCACCGCCCCGAAAAATGAACAGTTCACCGTTGGCCGCACCAGCGACAACGAAATCGTCATCCCCGACTATGCCATCTCCCGCCACCACGCCATCATCCAGGTGGTCAATCCGTTCCGGTTGCTGGTCCATCAACTGGGATCGACCAACCCCATCCTCATCAACGGCCGCTCCCCCCGGGACAAGGAGATGGCCTGCCGCGACGGCGACACCATCCAGTTCGGTCGCTATGAGTTCGTATTCCTCTCCCCCACTTCGCTCTATTGCCGCCTGCGCGGCATCGAACTGGAAAAACGGATCGAACAACTGGTCGATACCCTGGGCAAGGCCGATTATGACGCCCTGAAAGGGTATGCCCATAAAAACAATGAAAAAATGTTCGTGCAACTGGTACACAACCCCAGCCTGGTGGGAATCGGTGTTTTCCGGGGCTATTCCATCGACAACACCGCCCTGGACATGAACGCCACCCTCGGTTTCCTGCCCGACATCTCCAAGGGTTTGGAGGCCACGCCCATGCACCTGTTGGGACGGTCGATCTATCCCCTGGTCAGCCTGCGCGTCGACATGACCGAGATCATGGAAGAACCGATCCCCTTCACCATCGGCCGTAGCCAGGACAACGACCTGCTGATGCCGGACGGTTCCATCTCCAACCACCACGCGGAAATATTGCGTCTGCCCGATGGCCGCTATTTCATCAAGGATATCGGTTCCACCAACGGCACCTCCCTCAACGGCGTGCCACTGGTGGAAGACGAGGCCCGGGAACTGTTCGAAAACGACCGGGTGAAAATCGGCCGTTTCGAGTTCAATTTCACCTTTCCCAGCTCGCTTTTTTCGCATTTGGCCAAATATCGGAAATAAGAGCCGGGTCAAGACCGGAACCGGCCGCGGAACCGCTCTTCCCGACACCAAACCGACCGGTTGCTCCCCTCAAGCAAACCGTTTGCCGGTCGTCTCCCGTGCGAATGATCACAAGTGGCCGAACCGGCAACACCAACCCCAACTCAACAATGGACTTCCCCCCAGAAAAAATAGTATCTTCTGCGGTCTCCAGATCCTCTACTTCCCATAATAAGAGATTGGTAAAATGGCCGCCACAGACATCCATTCCCTGCGCGATCGGGTTCGCGCGATCGTCGAGAAAAAATCCTTCTCCAACTTCATCATCGGCGTCATCATCCTCAACGCCGGCATCCTCGGACTGCAAACCTCCAAGAGCATCTCGGCGGGTGCCATGCAATTCCTGCACGGGCTCGATGATCTTTGCCTGATCATTTTCATCATCGAAATCGCCATGAAACTGTTCGCCAACCGCCTGGGGTTTTTCAAGGATGGCTGGAACGTGTTCGACTTTCTGGTGGTCGGCATCGCTTTGGGTCCGACCGAGGGCGGGTTGGCGGTGCTCCGGGCCTTCCGGGTGTTCCGGGTCATGCGGTTGATCAATGCCATCCAGTCCATGCGCCGGGTGGTCAACGGCATGATCATGGCCATTCCCGGCGTCGCCTCCATCGCCGGCCTGCTGTTGATCGTCTTTTATGTCGGTTCGGTGATGACCACCAACTTCTATGCCGAGGATTTTCCGGCCTGGTTCGGTGATATCGGCAAATCGATGTACACCCTGTTCCAGGTGATGACCCTGGAGTCCTGGTCCATGGGCATCGTCCGGCCGGTCCTGGAACTCTACCCCTACTCCTGGATGTTTTTCGTGCCGTTCATCCTCATCACCACCTTCACCATGCTGAACCTGTTCATCGGTATCATCGTCGATGCCATGGCCGCCGTCAAAGCCCAGGAAAATGAAGAAAAATATGGCGCCAAACGTGAACAGACCACCGCCAATCTCGAACATATCCTGACCGATGTCGCCGAGATCAAGGAGATGTTGAAACGCTTGGAAGAGTCCCGGGAAAAATAGTTTCGACCATCGGGAGCGCCAGGGACCGGCCTCCGGGTCAACCGGGCAAAAACAGCTTGATGATGAATGCGTTGGCGATATCGACGAAAAAGGCCGAGACCAACGGCACCACCAAAAAGGCCTTGTGGGCGGCGCCGAAACGCTGGGTGACGGCGGTCATGTTGGCGATGGCGGTGGGGGTGGCCCCCAGGGTGACGCCGGAAAAGCCGGAGCAGATGACCGCCGCCTCGTAATCCCGGCCCATCAGCGGAAAGATGACGAAATAGGTGAACAACAAGGATAAAACGAGCTGACCGCAAAAAATGAAAAACACCGGACCGGCCACATCGGCCAGGGTCCACAACTGCATGCCCATCAACGACATGGCCAGATAGACGCCCAGGGTCAGGTCTGAAATCAACCCCAGGGCGGTGGAACCGGCCGGCCAGGGCAGATCCTTGAACAACACCGGCACGATATTGGTCAATAAAATGCCGGTGAACATGCAGGCGACGAACGGCGGCAGGGTCAGCCCCATCTCATTCAACAAAACGTTCAGGCGCAACCCCAGGGCGACACAGATATTCAACACCAACCAGGCCGACAACACCGACAGATAGTTGATGTCGGTGTTTTCCCGGCTCAAATGAACGCCAAAATCGGGTTTTTCACCGGTATTGGTCTGCAACTGATAGCGTTCAATAAAAAAACGGGCCACCGGTCCCCCCAACAGACTGGAGACCGTCATCCCCAGAGTGGCGGTGGCGGTGCCGATGGCCAGGGCGCCGGGGATGGCGAAAGATTCGGTGATCACCGGTACCCAGGCGATCACCGTGCCATGACCGCCCACCAGGGAGGCGGTGCCGCACAACACCCCCACCACCTGATGCAGGTCCATGGCCAGCGCCAGGGCCACCCCGATCAAATTTTGAAAAATCATGTAGACCACCACCACCGGCACCAAAATCAACAACGGCCGGCCACCGGCGATCAGGGTGCGCACCCGGGCATTGAGACCGATCCCCGAAAAAAAATAGAGGATCAACAGATCCCGGCTTTGCAGGGTGAAGGTGGTGCGAATATCGAAAAGCAGGAAGAGAAGACTGAAAAAAAAGGAAAACAGCAGACCGCCGGTCACCGAGTCGGGAATGTTGTTGATGCGCAGGAACTGAAAACGGTCATTGATGTATTTACCAATGAAAACAACGATAATGCCCAGATTGAACGATTCAAAATCGGAAATTTCCATGGGCGCCCCGAAAACCGGACGGACCGGGCCGAACCCGACCCGATCCTGAAACCGCTGGAAGTGGTTTTCCTCCCGCCATCTCCCCGTTCCGGAAAATGACGGTCGGACCTTGAATCCTGTGAACGATCCTTGAGGAGCAGAAAAAAAAGCGCCCCGGCAATGACTCCACCACCAACTCCGCTCACCCCTCCCCGGGCTCCTCCTCCTCACCCAGGGGCACCTTGGGCTTTTTGTTCGAAACCCCCTGCACCATTTCCGACAGGGTATCCACCACACCCATCATGATCAGGGCCTGATCGGCCATGGCCTGGCTGGCGGCGGAGCCTTCCTCGGCGCTGGCGGCATTGGTGTGGGTCGACTCGTTCAGAGTTTGAATGGCGATCTCCAACTCCTTGATGCCTTGCGCCTGTTCGTTGGAGGCCTGATCGATGTTGGCGATCCGGTCCTTCATCTGATGGGTCAGCGAGCCGATCTCCTTGAAACTGTTCTCACTGGCCTGGGCCAACAGATAGCTCTCCCGGGCCTTGTCCATCACCATGCCGACCTCGGAGGCAACCGACTTGGCCAGATCAAAGCCGCTCTGAGCGAACTCCTTGATCTCTTTGGTAAATACCGCCAGGCTACTGGCATCCCCACGTTTGGTCTCGGCGGTGGCGCTGGTGGCCAGCATGTTGATCTGCATGACGATGTCACTGAGGTTTTTCAGGGATTGACTGACCGAATCCCCGCCCTGAATGGCTTGCTGGGACTGACCGCGCAGACGGCTGATGGTTTCGCCGGTCTTGTCGACGATTTCGGTGGTCTGGCCGATGATGCCGTTGACCTCGTGCGTACCCCGGGAATTATCTTCGGCACGACGGGCGATGTCGTTGAGCACGGTGGTGCTCTCCTCCAGGGAGGAGGCCTGGACCGAAACGCTTTCCGCCAGCATGTTGCTGGCCTGGGAAACCTGTTCCGAAGCCACTGTGACATCGTTGGCGCCATCCTTCATGTCCTGCACCGCCTTCTTGACGGCATTGACCGTCAAGGTGGAGATGGTGATCCCCAGGAACAGTCCGCCGATGGTGGAGAAAAGAATCAGCGGAATCAGGATCTCCAAGGCCAGTTTCTGTTTTTCCTCCGCTTCACGGATCAGGGTTTTGGTCAACTCGTCGATCAACTCCAGGGCGGTCTCCAACTCTTCCATGAGGGTTTCGGTCTCATGGTCCATGCGCTCGATGGATCGGGTAAGGGTCCCTTTTTGAGCGGTGTTCACATCCGGACCGCTGGCGTGAGATGATCCATGACCCTCTCCGGAGGCCGGTTCGCTTTCATGATCCGACCCATATAAAATGGTTCGGGGTTCGCTGGCATGGTTGCCGGGGCCACCATGACCGGCAGCGGTGACGGTCCCGGTTCCATCTTGACCCTTCAATCCCCCTCGCACATCGCCAAAGGAGATGGTGTGCAGCACATGGATCATCTCCTCGCCGTGATGCTCGAACTGGTCGTGTTCGGCTTCAATCTTTTTCAACAGGTTGAGAATATTTCGGAATTCATCTTTTTCCGCCTTGGTGTGGGCAATGTTGATCCCCTCCTGGGCGATGGCCTGTCCCTCCTGGATGATATCGGTGAACCGTTGGCCATACTCCTTGAAGGCCTTCTCCCCCTGCTCGAACTTGTCCTGATTGTGAATCTTGGCATATTGCAGGATGGCGCCGAAGCGGGTTTGCTGTCCCAGGAGCTGTTCGGTGGACTGGGCCATGACCCGCACCAGCGGGATATCCTCGTTGCCCATTTCATGGATCAAATCCTCCAGATCATACAGCACCTTGAGGGAAAAACCGCTGACACTGACGATACAGGCCAGCAGGAACACAACCGTGCCGACGATCTGGGTACCCAGTTTAAAACGTTTCAACATGCTCGGACCTCCTTGGAAGTAACGTTCAGACGCACGCTTCCCGGACAGGAATCAATAGACGAACACCGCCATGATGCTGACCACCATGAGCAGGGGATAGAAATACCGGAAAATACGGTCCAACCGGTTGTCGGTGGCATAGGCCACGGCAACGCTTTCGATGATGGAGACGAAAATCAATATGTAGGTGATGATGAAAAAGACATCGGTCTTGATCAGATAACCGACATTGATATCGGTCTGGCTCATCTGGAAGGCCATGGCACTGAGCAGACTGGTGATGCCCAGGGCGATGCGGGTATCGATGTTTTCCCGGTCGATATAGAACACCATGGCCGAAATCAAGATGATGATGATCAGCGGGAAATAGCTGATGACATACTGGAACACGTCCCGTTGCAACAGGATGTTGTAACTGAACAGGGAATAGTCGGTGACGTAGGGTTTTTGCCCGTACAGGGGATTGCGGAAACTGGTGGTCCGGGAGTCGGCATCGACGAACGGCGTGTGCCCCTGGTCCAGCCAGGTATCGAAGTTCATCTGTTTTTGCGGGATGATCCCCTCGGTATTGTCGGTGACGAACACCACCTCCTCGATGGAGTTGCTTTTCGAGCGCAACTGGATTTTCAGGGTTTGACGGTCCAGGGGATAGTCGTGCATGGGAAAGCTGCCATTGTATTGGGCCTGGATGGCATAGGCGATGTAGTTGTCCCCGGTTTTGTCGTCGCGATATTTTTCCACCACCTTCTGGTCCAGGGTTTTGGCCCCGACCAGTTCAAAATCGACCTCGCTGTCACCGAACCAGCGGAACCAAAGTTTGAAATCGCCGGTAAAGGTGCCGGCATTGGTGTCGAAGGAGATGATCTGGTCGACCCGGATGCCGACGAAGACCACGGCGCTTTTTTTCATGAAGCGTCCTTCGAACTCGAACAGCTCCCCTTCCCGTTGGTCGGCGACATACTGTTCGGGATATTTGACCGGCAACAGTTGTTGACGGGCGGGGATGAAGCGTCCGTCCTGAATCCGGCCCATGAACAGCGGTCGCTGGTTGACACCCCGGGTATCGAAATGGATGGCGCCGCCGATGCTCGGCAGGGATTTTTTCCTGGATCGCAGTTTTTTCAGCTCGCGGCGGATCGCCTGACGGTTGGCGCCGCCCTCCTTGATGGCGTGGGCCAGCAACAGGACCGACTCATAGGTGAAGGCCGCCTCCCAGGAGGGGCCATCCTGAAAACGCAGTCGATACCGGTGGTTGAATCGGCGCGCCCGTTCCCCGAACAGTTCCACCAAAAACGGGGCGATGGCCCGCACCCCGCCGGCATAGACCCCGGCCCGCTGTATGAATCGCCGGCCACCCAGGGATTCACCCCCCAGCATATGAGCGTCAATCTCGTTGTTGCGGACAATTTTCAGGGCCGCCAAGGCCTTATCCGGCTCCAGGGCCAACAGGATGACTTCAGCCCGTCCGAGGACCTCCAGACGGCTCTCCAGCGTGGCCGGGTCAAGCTCGCCCCCTTTGATCGCCAGGTTCAGGATGGGATCGATGTGATAAAGGGCCAACCCTTTGACGAAAGCGGCGGCCAGGGAGCGGCCGGGTTGTTCGGTATCGTGCAGGATGGCAATTTTTTTCGGATGGCCGCCATCCCGGCCCGAGAGGGCCTGCCGTACATAATGGGCGAGATATCGGCCCGACCGTTCACTGTTGTGAATGGTACTGAACAACCAATCGTTTTCAGCGGTGATGGCCGGGTCGGTGGCGGTCGGGGTGATGACGGGAATTTTTTTCTGCCGGTAGACCGCCCCACCGCTGCGGGTGGCCTGGTCGAAGGCGTGCCCGACCACCGCCAACAGACGGGGTACCCGCGCCAGACGGTCGGCGGCCTCCTTGGGACGGAACCGGGAGAGGGGATTCGAGGCGTCATCCTCAACATGCAGTTCCAGGGACAGGGAGCCGAGCAGCCCCCGTTCGTTGATCTCCGCCACCGCCAATTCGGCGCCGCGGCGCATGTCCTGGCCGGTTTCGGCATGGGAACCGGTGATCGGAGCGACCAGACCGATGCGGTAAATCGACTCCTCTCCCCGATGGGCGACCGACCAGACAACCAGGCCAAGCAACGAAATCAGGAGCAATGCGATGGTACTGAAACGCCCAAACGACATAAAGGTCTCCCCCCGAACCGGAAAACGTTTCCCCGTCCCTGTATGGAACACCACTGCGGCGGTTTACCAGGGGAAAACGGTCGCAAACGGTGGCCCGCCCGGAAAGTTTTCAACAGTTTCCTTGGCAGATCAAAGATTTCTAAAAGGATGGAAGAGTAACCCCCTGAAAGGGAATGATCAAGGGATCCGATCGTTCACCGACGGTCCCGGGATGACCCCGACCGGCCAATGACAAAACCATTGAGCCCCGCCAAGGATAAAAAAGACCCGGAAACAGGCGAAATCGCTTCCGGGTCAGGGGGGAGATTCGGAGAAAACGAAGAAAAGGCGCGGGCGTCAGCCCTCATCGACCCATTCGTCGGTATCATTGTCCAGATCGATGCTGGAAGGTTCCACCGGGATGTCCCGATAGGCCTGCCGGTTCTCCTCGGACTCAAAATAGACGGTCAGGGTATTTTCACCATCACCCTCGACATGCACGAAAGCCGGATGTCCTTCACGAAAGCTGATGGGATCGGTACTGGTCTGAATGTTCACTCTTTTTTCCTCTCGGTCGAGTTCGCTCCGCCTTCCCCGCCCCCGCCATGCCGTTGGTGAAGGGGGGGGGAAGGACCTTTTGGAAGGATATGGCATGAAACCATTTGTATCATTAGTCCTGTTTGTCCCCGGATTAGTTTCATGTATAGAAAAATTAACAGGGCGATAAAAATTTATAGATATTGATATAAATTTCAGACACTGCCGGCACCGTCACCATGGCGGATGGAAAACAGGCCCGAAATACCCGGAAGAACCGGCGGCACCGACAAAACGCACCCCCTCCTGGTTTTGGATGGGTCTCATTGATAAATCCAAAAAAAAACGCCCGTATGGGCGTTTATCGGGGAATCGTTCGTGTGCGGTCGGTCAGCGCAGGATCCAGGTTGCCCCGGTCATGGAGAAGGTTTCCATCAAGGCGACGCCGAACCGTTTGGAGAGACGTTTGACCCAATCGCTTTCGTGGGTGAACTCCACCAGACGATCGGTCTTGATCAATGTACGGGCGATCCAGGAGGCGGAACCCAGACCGTCCACCAGCCCCAGTTCCACCGCCTCCTCCCCGGTCCAGACCAACCCTTCGAACAGGTCGGCCTTCCAGCTTTTCAACCGTTTGCCGCGTCCGTTTTTCACAGCGGTGATGAACTGATGATGAATTTTTTTCAACAGACCCCGGGCATGTTCCCGCTGTTTCGGGTCCACCGGCCCGAAGGGGTCGAGGAAGGCCTTGTTTTTTCCCGCCGTCAGGGTGCGGCTCTCCACCCCCAGTTTATTGAGGGTTTCCTGAAAGCCGAACCCCTGGATGATGACACCGATGGAACCGACCATGGTCGCCTTGTCGGCATAGATTTTCGGCGCCGCCGAGGCCACATAATACCCCCCGGAGGCACACAGGTCCTCCAGGGCGGCATAGAAGGGCATGTTGGGGAACCGTTCCTTGAGCCGTTCCAGTTCGTCATAGATCTGTCCGGCCTGCACCGGGCTGCCGCCGGGGCTGTTGATGCGCAGGATGACCCCTTGGGTATCGGGATCCTCGAAGGCGTTGGTCAACCCCTTGATCACGTTGTCGGCGCTGAAGGTGGAACCGGGCATGATCGGCCCACGGATATCGACGACGGCGGTGTGGGCGGTGCCGGAAGCCAACCCTTTCAGGTCCTTGCTGGACCGGCTGTCCATGCTGCCGGCCCAGAGCAGGACCACCAGGTAGACGGCGATGAACAGGCGGAACCAGTTGCGCCCCCGGCGGCTTTTGCGCTGTTCCTTCAGGTTCTCCCGGACGATCGCCTCCAGGAGGCGCCGTTCCTCGGCCCGGTTGGCCTCCAGCCGTTCCCAGATCCCGGCCTCCGAGGCCGGGCCTTCCTCTTCGGAAAATTCGGGCCCGGAAAATTCGGGCTCGGAAAATTCAGGTTCCTGTTTATCCATTGCAGCGGCCTACAGCCTCGACATGCCCATTACCGGACCGGGGGACGGGTATCCGGAACGAAACGATCAATTGGGGACCAACAGCGCCTGGACGTCCGGGTCGGATTTCAGGCGGATATCCAGATATTGTTTGAGGGTGCTCACGCAAAAGCGCATTTCGTAAACTTCGCAGTCGCGGCACTCCTGGATGGTTTTGTCGCAAATGTTGTTTTTGTTGGCCCAGCACGGCAGGTCGCTTTCGTTGATCACCGGGCAGTCGGCCTTGCCGGTGTGGGCACACCGTTTGACCTCCCAACAGGGGACCAGGGACATCAGACGGCGGATGCCGGCGATGCTGACGCTGGATTTGATCATCTTGCGCACTTCCATCAACCACTCCACATCCCGCTCGCTGAAATAGCGGGTGCCGGCGGCATTCTTGAAAGCGATGAACAACCCTTCGCGCTCATACATGTGAATGGTCCGGATGGAGATCCCCAGACGTTTGGCGACGACCCCGATCTTCATCAACCCGTCCGGTGGATTGGCCTCGGTGGTACTTTCCACGGTTTGCAGCATGATTTGCCCTCTCTCTCTTCTTTTGATCAGAAAGATGCATCTTTCCTACCGGAAATTATAAATATAATCCAGTGAAATGGGTAGGCCCTTTTTCGCTATTTTTCTTGGGCATGTAAAATTTTTTTTATGACAAATCGCAAAAAACCGGACCCGGCCCCCACCGGCTCCGATCATTCCCTTCCCACCGGTCGTTCCGGCCTGGTTCAACCGCCTGGAAACAGGTTGAAAAACACCTCCTTGCCCTTGTAGCGGGCGGCCCCGCCCAGGGACTCCTCGATGCGGATCAGTTGATTGTACTTGGCGATACGGTCCGAACGGTTCAGGGAGCCGGTCTTGATCTGTCCGGCGTTCATGGCCACGGCGATATCGGCGATGGTGGTGTCCTCGGTTTCGCCGGAACGGTGGGAGATCACGGTCGGATATCCGGAACGGCGCGCCAGTTCCACCGCCTCCAGGGTTTCGGTCAGGGTGCCGATCTGGTTGACCTTGATCAAAATGGCGTTGGCCACCCCCTCGCGGATGCCTTTGGCGAGAATTTCCGGGTTGGTGACGAACAGGTCGTCCCCCACCAGTTGCACGCGGTCGCCCAGGGCATCGGTGAGTTTTTTCCAGCCCGCCCAGTCGGCCTCGTCGAAACCGTCCTCGATGGAGAGGATCGGATATTTGTCACAGAGATCACCATAGAAGGCCACCAGTTCTTCCACCTCCAGGGTACGTCCCTCGCCGGCGAGATGATAACGGCCGGTCTCCTTTTGGTAGAACTCGGAGGAGGCGCAGTCCAGGGCCAGGTGGATATCCTCCCCGGCCCGATAGCCGGCGTTTTCCACCGCCTTGAGGATGACCCGGATCGCCTCTTCGTTGCTGGCCAGATCGGGGGCGAACCCGCCTTCATCGCCGACAGCGGTGTTCAACCCCTTGTTGGTGAGCACCTTTTTCAGATGGTGGAACACCTCGGCGCCCATGCGCACCGCCTCGGCCAGGGAACCGGCGGAGGTGGGCATGATCATGAACTCCTGGATATCGACATTGTTGTCGGCATGGGCGCCACCGTTGAGGATGTTCATCATCGGCAACGGCAGCAGGTGGGCGTTGACGCCGCCGAGATAGCGGAACAATGGCAGGCCGGCCGTCTCCGCCGCCGCCTTGGCCAGGGCCAGGGAAACGCCGAGCAGGGCGTTGGCGCCGAGACGGGATTTGCCCTCGGTGCCATCCAGTTCGATCATGCGGAAATCCACCGCCCGTTGGCCGAACAGGTCCATGCCGCGCACGGCGTCGGCGATCTCGCCGTTGACCGCCTGCACCGCCCCCAACACCCCCTTGCCCAGGTACCGTTTCGGGTCCTTGTCCCGCCGTTCCAGGGCCTCGCGGGTACCGGTGGAGGCCCCGGAGGGGACGGCGGCCCGGCCGATGACGCCATTGTCGGCGGTCACTTCCACTTCAATGGTGGGATTGCCGCGCGAGTCGAGGATTTCGCGGGCGTGAACCCGGTCGATGGTGTTCATATAATCCATGATACTCATGAAAAAAACGTCCTTTTGAATGATCGGTTCGATAGGTTCATCCTGGGATGAAACGGTTCCGGGTCAGCGCCGCTCCCGCCAGATCAGGTCCGGCTTGCGGGCGGCGCGGGTGTCATCGAGACGGCGGCAACCGCCGCCGGGCAGCGGGATGTCATGGGGGGCGTCCCTGACCTTTTGCGGATCGGTTTCGGCCTCGCGGCGAATGGCGATCAGGGCGTCGGCGAACCGGTCCAGTTCCTCCCTGGATTCGGTTTCCGTCGGTTCGATCAACAAACATTCCGCCACCATCAAAGGAAAATAGATGGTCGGCGCATAGAACCCATAATCCAGCAACCGCTTGGCAAAATCCAGGGCGGTGACGCCGAAGGCCTCTTTTTCCGGTTTCAAGGTGATGATGAACTCATGGGTGGCGCGCCGTTCGGGAAAGGCGACGGTGAACCCCGCCGCCCGCAGGCGGGCCATGAGATAATTGGCGTTGAGGGTGGCGAAATCGGCCACCCGCCGCATGCCGGCGCCACCGGTGAGACGCAGATAGGCGTAGGCGCGCAACAACACGCCGACATTGCCGTTGAAGGCCGACAGCCGACCCATGCTTTCGGCACGATCGGCCTCTTCGAGCAGACGATAATGAATGCCATCCCCGCGCTCCTCGCGGGCCACCAGCGGTATCGGCAGATACGGCAACAACCGATGGGAAACCCCCACCGGCCCGGCACCGGGTCCGCCGCCGCCATGGGGCGTGGCGAAGGTTTTATGGACGTTGATGTGGATGGCGTCGAAGCCCATGTCCCCGGGCCGCACCCGGCCGGCGATGGCGTTGAGATTGGCGCCGTCATAATAGAGCAGACCGCCGGCCTCATGGACGATGGCGGCGATCTCCGCCACCCGCCGCTCGAACACCCCCAGGGTCGAGGGGTTGGTCAACATCAAACCGGCGGTTTCAGGGCCAACGGCCGCCCGCAAGGCCGCCACATCGACATCGCCCTGATCATCGGTGGGAATTTCGCGGACGGTATACCCGCACATGGCGGCGGTGGCCGGGTTGGTACCGTGCGAGGCGTCGGGGGCCAACATTTCCGTACGTTGTGTTTCACCCCGGGAATGATGATAGGCGCGGATCATCGACACCCCGGCGAACTCCCCCTGGGCGCCGGCCATTGGCGCCAGGGAAAAACCGGCCATGCCGGTGAGTCGGGTCAGATATTCCTGCAACTCGTACAGACAGGCCAACACCCCCTGCCCCCGTTCATCGGCCGCCAGGGGATGACGCGACAAGAATCCCGGCAGCATGGCCAGGGTGTGGCAGGCGCGCGGGTTGTACTTCATGGTGCAGGAGCCCAGGGGATAAAACCGCGTGTCGACGGAAAAGTTGAGCTGGGAAAGACGGGTATAGTGACGCACCGCCTGCAGTTCCGACACCTCGGGCAGGGCCGGCGGCGTATCGCGCAGATGGCTCTCCGGTATTTCCGAAGGGAGCGCCGCCGGGGCCTGATGTCCGTTGTGGCGGCCGGGGGCGCCCTGTTCAAAAATCAACTGTTCCATCAGAGACCTCCCGCCAGGAGCGATTCCAGGGTGCGAACCAGGAGATCCCGGTCGGCCGCCGTCCGTTTTTCCGTGGCGCAGATGAGCAGCCCGTTTTGCAGGGCCGGATAGTCGTTTTCCAGGGCGAAACCGGCGTCGATACCGCGCGCGGCCAGGGCCGCCAACAGGGGCGGGACCGGTTTTGGCAATGTGACGACGATTTCATGAAAACAGGGTCCGGCAAAACGGCGGGAGACCCCCGGTATGTTTTGCAGACGTTCGGCCAGGTCGCGGGTGTTGGCATGGCAGGCGCCGGCGGTACGGGCCAGCCCTTCCGGTCCCAGCAGGGAGAGATAAATGGTGGCCGCCACGGTCATCAATCCCTGATTGGTGCAGATGTTGGAGGTGGCCCGGGAACGACGGATGTGCTGTTCCCGCGCCTGCAGGGTGAGCACGAAACCGGTATTGCCGTCGCGGTCGACGGTGCGACCGGCGATGCGGCCCGGCATTTGCCGGACATGGGCCTGCCGGCAGGCCATGAACCCGAAACAGGGGCCACCGGAAGAGAGGGGGATGCCCAACGGTTGCCCCTCACCACAGACGATATCGGCGCCGTCAGTACCCCAGTCACGGGGTGGTTTCAACAGCCCCAGGGCCAGGGGATTGACCAGGGCCACCACCAATATGCCCCGTTCCGCCGCCCAGTCGGTCAGGGCGTCCACCGCTTCGAGCCGGCCGAAAAAGTTGGGTTGCGGCACCACCAGGGCGGCAAACCCATCATCGTTGAGGACGGCCGGATCGACGATGCCGCCGTCCGGATCGAAGGTCGGTTCGACCAGTTCAATACCCTGGGCGGCCACCAGGGTTCGCACCACGCGACGGTAGCGGGGATGCACGGTGGCCGGGATCAACAACCGTTTCGGTTTACGGCGGTTGGCGCGGACCGCCATCAACACCGCCTCCCCCAGGGCGCTGGCGCCGTCATACAGCGAGGCATTGGCCACATCCATGCCGGTCAGGGCGGCGATCATCGATTGATATTCATAGAGCACCTGCAAGGTGCCCTGGCTGGCCTCGGCCTGATAGGGGGTATAGGCGGTCATGTACTCCCCCCGCCCGGCCAGTTCCCAGACGGCGGCGGGAATGTGATGATCATAGGCCCCGGCACCGATAAAACAGAGCCGCCCCCCATCCCGTTCCGCCCGTTCGGCCATCAGCCGACCCAATTCCATCTCCCCCAAAGGGGGATCCAGCATCGGCGCGGGTTGGTTCAATTCGGGCGGAATTTCCTCGAAAAGGGTTTCGATCGATTCCACGCCGATGGTCTCCAACATGGCCCGAACATCGGCATCGGTATGGGGGATGAAGGGCATGACTGATCCATCGGATAAAAAATTGACAAAAAACGGGATCCCCGGAAACTAGCCGGTTCCGGGGTTCGATTCAAGTGGATTTTGGGCTTAATCCCAATGGTCGGGGACGGCGGTCGCTCGGGGAGTCCAACCCAGACTTGACAACTATAAGGGTTTTTCAGGCCAAAACAAAGCGCCCCTTTCCACTTGATCCATAAACTTGATCCATAAACCGACAAAAATTGATAAATCGCAAAGTTAAAAAATTTGTCCAGATTTTCGTATTGAGAATGATTCTCACTTTGAAAACAGATCTCAAAATGTGCTAAGGTTCGACCAACTTCTCACCACCGAACCCGGAGCAGGCAAAAGAGGACCATGGACGCACGCACCATCGATCTGATCAGCCCCGAACAGACCACCCCCGAAGGACCGGCGCTGAAACGGCCGGACCGGAATCTGCAGGCCATCAAAAAACAGGCCAATCAAGCCCGGCAAGCCGCGAAAAAACAGCGCAAGGTCCGCCGCCGCGGCCGGGAGGTGGTCAAGGCCGGCATGGGGGCGTCATTGACGGTCAGCATGTTGACCGGTTTGCGCATCCTGCGGCCCATGAGCATGCACCCGGTGGCCAGTTGGATTTTTGTCGGCCTGACCCTGGTGCACATGCTGGCCTATGACAGTGGCGGGCGGGAAAAATAGCCCACCCGCCAATCGGAACCGACCCGCACCATCCCCGGTGGGCCGGTCCCGATGTCATTCACTCCCCCGCCGTCTGACAATTGGTCCCGTTCCGGGACGAAACTTGCTTTACAAATGCATAACTTTTAATGTTGCTCCATGCTCGATCGTCACCCCGGGATTGAAAATGGGACATCATAAAAGGTTCAAGCATGCCCGATCTGAATTCAACGCCTTGTGAATATTGCCATTGTCCACTACCGGCACATCTGCCCAGTTGTCCCCATTGTGGTCGGCCATCCTTGTTCCCTAACGTCAAGGCGGCGGAACGAAACGAAGAGAGCCAAGCCCTTGAACAACGTTATCAAGCCACCCAGCAACGAGTGGCGCATCAAAATGGCACCCCCTCCCTGAGATGGTTCGAGCAGGCGGTGAATGAAAAGGCCAAGGTGGTTCTCAACCGATCCTATCGGGAGGTGGACCGGCTCTCTTTGAGCCACACCGTATTATATGGTGGTTTTTATAAAATGGTTGACAGCGGAACACGGATCCCGGAGGACAATCCGTGGGACAGTATGAGAGAGACGGTTGACAGCAAGCTGTTCCCCTACTATCACAAAAATGTTTTTTTCGCCGCCCTGACCCTGGATGAGACCGGTCTGGACCATTATGGCGACTGTTCGGTCATCCTGCAGGAGGATCTGGTCGGCCATCGGGCCAGTCTTTTCGAGGAAAATTCAGCGATGTTCATGGAAAAAAACCGTATTGGCGTCAAACAGCCGTTGCCGCCCGGCTTTCGGGCGCCATGGACCGACCGTTCCAAACTGTGCACGGCCAAGCTGGCCGGTGATTTTGACGATCAGACCACCGAGGACTCCTTTCCAGGCCGTCTGTTGAAAAATGGTTCCCCGGGCGGTCAGGACGATGATTTCGTGGAAGTTCACATCTATGGTACCCTGTCCGTTTGCACCATGGAGAAGGTTTCCGCCATCTCCCCGCGGAAAAAGGGCAAGAAAAAAATTTTCAGAAAATTGGAAGAACGGCTGAATAAATACGATGTGGATTTGGTGATGCGATAGATGGAAGCCTATCTCTCAGGACTGGCCGAAACCGTTTTTTTTTCGGAGAAAAACCGGTTGTTTTCCATTCATTTGGAAAAACCGGAACAACGGGTGGCGCGTTCCTCCGGTGAGATGATCCATTTTTTGCGGGGACCGGGCCGGAAGGTTCATCTGCCGAAAACCACCGTTGCAACGGCTCTGGAACAGTTGCAACAATTGAGTAATGAAGAAGAAATTTTGGACCTGGCGCTGATCCCCTTCGATGCGGAGCTTTCCGAAGGGTTGCGTTTGGAGACCCTGGAACTCCTGGAGGAGAAGCTGGTCTCGAACTCATTGCATACCTATCTGGAAAACCTTCTTTTTTCCAATCCGCTGCCGGAGAGCGCCCAGGAGCCCGAGGTGACCCGGCTGTTTTCGGCCAGCCGCTTTCCCATCGCCACCACCCTGTATCAACGGTTGCTGGACCATCAAACGGAAATCCGGCAAATCCATCACCTCTGGAACAGCCTCGCCGATGATCTGTTCGAAGCCAACCCCGGGGGCAAGGCGGCGGTGGGGTTTCAGATCATGCAGCAGGGTTTGTTCAAGGATCTGGCCCTCGCTTTGCCGGCGGACCGGTTGAACCATTTTCGCTTCCAGGCACTCGCCGCTCGATCGGAAATCAAAAATTATCGAAACATCATCACCGAGTGGACCAACCCCCTGGCCACCCCACCCAGCAAAAAAGAGAACATCGAATCAATCACCGAGCCAGAGACGGATTCATTCCGGGAACCCGAAAACCGGGAAGAACCCGCCGAACAACTGCTGAAAACCATCAACAAACAAAAAAATGCCATCATTCAGGCCATCCAAAGTGGCAACACCCGCAAAGCCAATCGATATTTGCAGGATTTATTAACCTTTCACGATCAACATGGCGGTGGAAAGTTTGCCGCCAAATCACTCTGCGACCTGGCCACCACCTGCCAGACGCTGGGTCGGTTGGAGTGGGAACTGCAATTGACTGAAAAAGCGGTGGCGGTCCATCCACAGGATGCCCATGCCTGGACACAAAGGGCGGATGTCCTGGTCCGGACCGGGCGGTTGAAAGACGCCCTGCCAGCTTTTTCAAAAATGATTCAATGGGATCCCACCAACGTCATCGGAAAAAATTATCGTGCCGATGTGCTCAACAAATTGAACCGGTTTGATGAGGCACTCGAAGCTTACGAAAATACCATCGCCAAACATCCGGACAATGTGGTCGCCAAAAACGGACGCGCCGATGTCCTCAAAAATTTGAACCG
>CAYFNE010000045.1:0-5706 GCA_964344355.1 uncultured Magnetococcales bacterium | reverse complement strand
CGGACAATGTGGTCGCCAAAAACGGACGCGCCGATGTCCTCAAAAATTTGAACCGCCTCGATGACGCACTCGCGGCCTACGATGAGACCATCGCCGATCATCCGGACGATGTGGTCGCCAAAGCCGGACGCGCCGATGTCCTCAAAAATTTGAACCGACTCGATGACGCCCTCAGGGCCTACGATAAGACCATCGCCGAGCATCCGGACAATGCGGTCGCCAAAAACGGACGCGCCGATGTTCTCAAAAATTTAAACCGCCTTGATGACGCACTCCTGGCCTACGATAAGGCCATCGCCGAACATCCGGACGATGTGGTCGCCAAAAACGGACGCGCCGATGTTCTCAAAAATTTAAACCGGCTCGATGACGCACTCATGGCCTACGATAAGACCATCGCCAATCATCCGGACAATGTGGTCGCCAAAGCCGGACGCGCCGATGTCCTTAAAAATTTAAACCGCCTCGATGACGCACTCATGGCCTACGATGAGACCATCGCCGAACATCCAGACGATGTGGTCGCCAAAGCCGGACGCGCCGATGTCCTTAAAAATTTAAACCGCCTCGATGACGCACTCGTGGCCTACGATGAGACCATCGCCGAACATCCAGACGATGCGGTCGCCAAAAACGGACGCGCCGATGTTCTTAAAAAGATGAATCGAATCGACGAGGCACTGGCGGCCTACGAAGAAGTTTTGAAAAAATTTCCTGAAGATGACTATGCCCGTACCGGCCGGGGAAGCATCCTGTTGCTTCAGGGACATATCGACCGGGCACTGGCCCAGTTGACCCTTTCCCAGACCCCGAAAAGCAAAAGCGACTGGACCAATTATCACCTTTGCGGTGTGATCCATCTAAAAAAAGGCAACCTGGAACGGGCCGCTGACATTTTTTCGGAAGGCGCCCGAAACGCCTTTCCATTACAACGAGACTATTTCAAATCCGGTCTGGCGGCGGTGCGGTTGCGGCAACACCAGTTGCAGGAAGCGGATCGGGTATTGGCGGAGGTGACCAGTCCGGCGTTGGCGGGGCCGGTCAATTTGTTGAAACTGCATGTGAGCAGCCTGCTGGGACGGATGGACCGGGCCAAGGCGGCCTATCAGGCCGTCCGCGATACCTTGCCGGGCCTGTGCGGGGAGTTGCTCCTGGAGTTGCACGATCGGTTCATCAAACGGCTGCCGGGTCGGGATGATGATTTTTTTTACCAGAAAGAGGCCCTCTGCCTGGCCATGGGCGTTTAAAAATCAATCCCGCAAGGCCGATTTCCCCTGCCGCACGAACGGCGGACGCACCGCCCGGGCCTTCAGGCGGCGGTTGCGGACCGCGACTTCGCAGATGGCGCCGGGTTTCACCCGGGTGGCGAGGCGGGCCAGGGCGATGCCGGTTTCCAGGGTGGGTGAATATCCACCGCTGGTGACCCGGCCCACCGGTTCACCGTCCAAAAAAACCTCCTGATGGTCCCGCAACACCCCTTTTTCCTCTAGAATCAAGCCCATCCTTTTGAGAGAGACCGGTTGGCCCCAGTGGGGTTCCAAGGCCTGGCGGCCGATGAAATCGCGATGCAACGGGTCCCAGGCGATGGTCCATTTCAGGCCCGACTCCAGGGGCGAGGTCTCCTCGTCCATGTCACGGCCATAGAGATTCATGCCCGCTTCCAGGCGCAGGGTATCGCGGGCGCCGAGACCGATGGGCTCGGCGCCGGCCCGCAGCAAACCGTCCCAGAGCGACGCGGCGGCGATGTCGGGGATCATCAGTTCAAAACCGTCCTCGCCGGTATAACCGGTGCGGGCGATGCGCCAACCGTTTTCGGTCAAAAAATGAAACGGTTTCAAGGCGCTCACCCGTTGATGCACCGGTTCCGGCAGACAGTGGGCCAGCACCGTCAACGCCTCCGGCCCCTGCAGGGCCAGGATGCAGAGGTCCCGCCGTTCAGTGACCGTCACCCCATAACCGGGGGCATGTACCCGGATCCAGGCCAGGTCCTTGTCGCGGTTGCCGGCGTTGACCACCAGAAAAAAGGCATCCGCCGCCAAGCGGTAGGTGATCAGATCATCGGCGACGCCGCCCTTGATGTTGAGCATCACCCCATATTGGCTGCTGCCCACATGGGGAATGCGCCGCACATCGTTGGCCAGCAGCCAGGCCAGCAGATCGTCGACCCCCTCGCCGTTCAGGTCGATGACCCCCATGTGCGACACGTCGAACAGGCCGCAACCCTGACGAACGGCGTGATGTTCCCGCAGTTGGGAGCCATAATGGAGGGGCATTTCCCAACCGGAAAAATCGACCATGCGCGCCCCCAGTTGCAGATGACGACCATGGAGCGGGGTTTTCTTCATGTTTTTCGGGCCTCATCGATCCGTTTCAGTGCCGACAGCAGGGTCGGCAGTTTTTCGAAGGGAATCATGTTGGGGCCATCGCACGGGGCATGGTCCGGATCGGGGTGGGTCTCCAGGAACACCCCGGCGACTCCGACGCCGACCGCGGCCCGGGCCAACGGAAAGACAAATTTACGTTCGCCGCCAGACGCACCCCCCAGACCGCCGGGCAACTGCACCGAATGGGTGGCGTCGAAAATGACCGGAAAACCGGTCTCGGCCATGATCACCATGCTGCGCATGTCCACCACCAGATTGCGGTAACCGAAGGAAAAACCCCGTTCGCACAACATGATCTGGCTGTTGCCGCTCTCCACCGCCTTTTGCGCCACCCGCGTCATGTCCTCCGGGGCCAAAAATTGACCTTTTTTGATGTTGACCGGTGGACCGGCCATGGCCACGGAGCGGATGAAATCGGTCTGCCGGCAGAGAAAGGCCGGGGTTTGCAACATGTCCACCACCTCCCCGGCGACGTGGGCCTGGGCGCCATCATGGACATCGGTCACCACCGGCAGGTCCAACTCCTGCCGTACCTTGCGGAGAATTTCCAGCCCCACGTCCAGACCGGGTCCCCGATAACTGCGGATCGAGGTTCGGTTGGCCTTGTCGAACGAGGATTTGTAGACCAGCGGAAGACCGGCGGCATCGGCCATTTTTTTCAGGGCTTCGGCGGTTTTCAGGGCGAAGGTGGCCCCCTGGGCATAGCCGCTGCCCTCCAACACACAGGGACCGGCGATCAACGCCAGGGGCCGATGGTTGCCGAACACCACCGGACCGACCGTCACCTCCCGTTCGCCCCCCCCCGTTTCGCCGCCGCTCACGATCCCCGCCTCCCGGCCAGGGCCTGGCCGATGAAGGCCGCGAACAACGGATGGGGATCCCGGGGGCGGGACTTGAACTCGGGATGAAATTGACAGGCGATGAAAAAGGGATGATCGGCGATCTCCACCACCTCCATCAGGTCCCCCTCGGGACTGGTGCCGGAAAAAATCATGCCCACCTCCTCCAGGCGTTGACGATAGGTGTTATTGAACTCGTACCGGTGCCGATGGCGTTCGGAGATGGTCAAGCGGCCATAGGCCTCGGCGGTGCGGCTGCCGGGTTTCAACACACAGGGGTAGGCCCCCAGGCGCATGGTGCCGCCCTTGTCAGACCGGGCATCCCGCACCTGCAACCGTTCGCCGTCCATCCATTCGGTCAACAGGCCGATCACCGGATGCGGCGCCGACTCCTCGAACTCGGTGGAGTTGGCCTCTTCGAGCCCGGCGACGTTGCGGGCGAACTCCACCACCGCCATCTGCATGCCCAGGCAGATGCCCAGATAAGGCACCCGCCCCTCGCGGGCATAACGGATGGCGGCGATTTTTCCCTCGGTGCCCCGTTCACCGAACCCGCCGGGCACCAGGATGCCGTCGACACCGCCCAACAACGCCTCGGCATTGTCGGCGCGCAACTCACCGGCATCCACCCAACGCAGGGAGACGCGGCTGTCGTTGGCGATGCCGCCATGGGTCAGGGCCTCGGCGATGGATTTATAGGCATCCTTCAGTTCGATGTATTTGCCGATGATGCCGATGATCACCCGACAGGTGGGGTTGGCGGTCTTCTCCAGCACCATCTCCCAATCGTCCATGCGCGATTCGGGGGCCTGCAGGTTGAGACCTTTCAACACCTTGCGCGCCAACCCCTCCAGATAGAGGGCGAAGGGCACCCGGTAGATGTACTCCTGATCCTGACAACAGATCACGGCATCGGGATCGACATTGCAAAACAGGGCGATCTTCTTGCGCACCCCGGAGGGAATCTCCCGGTCGGTGCGGCAGATGAGAATGTCCGGTTGGATACCGATGGCCAGCAGTTCCTTGACCGAGTGCTGGGTCGGTTTGGTTTTCAACTCGCCGGATGTGGGAATATAGGGTAGCAGGGTCAAGTGAATGAACAGGGTGTTCTCCCGCCCCAGATCGTTGCGCATCTGGCGGATGGCCTCCAGGAAGGGCAACGATTCGATATCACCGACGGTACCGCCGACCTCGATGATGGCGATGTGATCGGCGCCGCCGATTCCGTGGATCGCCTCCTTGATGGCATCGGTGATGTGCGGGATCACCTGCACCGTCGCCCCCAGATAGTCGCCGCGCCGTTCCTTGCGGATCACCTGCTGATAGATGCGCCCGGTGGTGAAGTTGTTCGCCTGGCTCATGGTCACATGGGTGAACCGTTCATAGTGACCCAGATCGAGATCGGTCTCGGCGCCATCGTCGGTGACGAACACCTCGCCGTGTTGAAAGGGGCTCATGGTGCCGGGATCGACGTTGATATACGGATCGAGCTTTTGAATGGTCACCCTTTGGCCGCGCGCCTGCAGCAGGCAGGCCAGCGAAGCCGCCGCCAACCCTTTACCCAGAGAAGACACCACACCACCGGTAACGAATACGAACTTGGCCATGATCTGTGAAACGGATCCCTTCACTGCTGGATGTGACCGGCCGGTCGCCCCTCGCCACCGCCCCTTGAATGGATCGCCCCACTATACGCGAAACGGCACCCGTTTCACAAAGAATCGATCCATTTCCGCGGGGGATCGTTCAAATGGCCGCACCCGGCGCCCATGCCGAAACCACCGGTGGCCGGAGGGCGGGTTGCCATCGATCTCCGGCCCGGTTCCGGGTCTCGTTTGTTGGGAAAAGAGGCAGGCCCGGGAGGATGATCACGGCTGCCGGTCCGGACGAACCCGAATGGATTCGGAGATATGGCCCAGCCATTGACAAAAAGCGGTACTGAAGAGAAAAAACAAAAAAATCAGGTTTGTATCGAAAAGCTGTTCGGAAATTGCCGAACGGCTTCGGAAAACTTGTGAAAACCGGCCCTATCGACCCGGCATCGCCCCCCTCTCCTCCCCGGCCCCTCCCGTAAAGTGATTCAAGACCTCGAGCAGACGAGCCTTTCGAACCGGTTTGGACAGGTGGAGATCACACCCGGCATCCAGTATCCGCTGAGCCTCCTCCAACATGGCATGGGCCGTCAAGGCGATAATTGGCGTTCGTTTCGATCCCACATCACGTTCCCATGCCCGTATTTTTTTCACCGCCGTGTTTCCATCCATCACCGGCATTTGAATGTCCATCAAAACGGCATCATACCTACCGTTCTGAAATTTTTCCACGGCCTCGGCTCCATTGTGGGCGATATCGATGCAATAGGGGGTCTTGTTGAGATATGATTGAAGAACGAATTGATTTTCTTCAACATCTTCAGCCAACAAAATCATGGAACATGGGTATCCGGTTGCCTCAGGCTTGACAACCATATAACATAAAGAGTC
>CAYFNE010000044.1:0-43048 GCA_964344355.1 uncultured Magnetococcales bacterium | reverse complement strand
AGTGGGTTTTGTTCCCAGCGAGACCGGGTTAGGTCATTACGATACACGACCGGAATTCGCGGCCTGGGTGATAAATTTTTTTCCACATGATGACGGCCTATCAATAAAAACACAGTCAATTCATTGAAATGGAATCGTAAAACAGCGACTGCCCCCAGCCTTTGACTTGACTTTTCAGACTGCTTGCTGGAGACTTGACCCTATCTTGATACCATATGTGGCGTGACAACAACCGGAGCTTAATCATGGATGCCATGGCGGTCAAAGCGTTCATCATCTCTTTTTTGGAGCTTGGCGATCTGGAGGACAGTGCCGCGATGGGCAAAGTGCGGGGTTGGGACTCACTCAAGCACATCCAGCTTTTTTTGGCGCTTGAGAGCCATTTCAACATTTTCATAGAACCGGATCTGTTCGGTGAACTGCAGTCGGTGGGACAGATCACCAATCATATCGTCAACGGAACAGCGCCGGTCTGATCCCGTTCAGCAAAATGATCCGCACCGATCCGTCAGGCATAATTGTCATGGCGGCGAATCGGCTTTGGACCGTCCAGATGCATCTGCGCCGCATCGACGGATAGGGGACTGAAGATGGAGGAAATATCTCGTCAGGTTTTGGATTGCGCCCTGCTTCATGACGCCATCACCTACTGGGCGGCGCGTCAACCGGACCATGCGGCGGTGGACGGGGATGGGACGGTTTTGAGTTATGGCGCGCTGGACCTGGAAATGCGCCGGTTGGCTGCCCGGCTGGCCCTGAGCGCCCCCCCCGCCAACCATCGGGTGGTGATTTTTCTCGACAATGGCGTTTATTCCAGTATTGCGATCATGGGGGTGCTGGCCGCTGGTGGCTGTTATGTCCCCATTGACCCGGAATATCCCGCACTCAGAGTGACCGCCGTGCTGGAGGAGGCGGATGCCAGCGCCCTGGTCACCGTATCGGACAACCTGGACCGGTTGTTGGAAACCTTTCGGCAAAACCCCGCCCTCGTACCCGATCATATTGTTTTTCTGGATCAACCCCTGCAACTGCTGGAAGAACGGGGGGAACAACTGGCTTGGCTTCGGCAACATGGCTCCAGGGTGGAGGGTCGGGAGGTTATGACCGGTGATCCCGAACGGCCATCCATCCGCCGCACCGAAGAGGATCTGGCCTATATCATTTTCACCTCTGGGACCACTGGCCGCCCCAAGGGGGTGATGTTGAGCCATGCCAACGTCAAGGCGTTCATCCGTTGGGCGGTGGATTATCTTTCCATTATCCCCGCCGACCGGATCGCCAACCATGCCAGTATCGCCTTTGATCTGAGCGTTCTGCCGATCTACACCGCTTTTTTTGGCGGCGCCACCCTTTGTCCCGTGATCAAACCGGGCGACCGGGCCTTTCCCGGTGGTTTTATCCGGCGCCAAAAGATCACCATGTGGGTATCGGTACCCAGCGCCCTGGGCATGATGGTCAAGGCCCGGCAGATGCGTCCCGGGGCCTATGCACCGCATCTGCGTCTGGCGACTTTCTGCGGCGAGGCGCTGCCCCCGGCCTATGCCGCCGCCTTGCGGGACACCCATCCGGAGGTTGAAATCATCAACCTATATGGTCCCACCGAGGCCGCCTGCGCCTGTACCTTCCACAAGGTCGGTGTGGATGGTCCCCTGGATACCACCCGTCCAATCCCCATCGGTCGTCCCTGCCGGGACACGGAGATTTTAATTCTGGATGAAATGGAGGACAAACCGGTTCCGGTCGGCAAAGTGGGTCGCTTGATGATCTGCGGCACTCAGGTGGCCCGTGGATACTGGCGCCGTGCCGATCTCACCCGGCGGGTCTTTCGCATCAACCCCATGAAAGCCGATTTTCACGCCCGCATGTATGAGACCGGCGATTTGGCCTGGCAGGATGCTTCCGGCTGTTTTCATTATGCCGGCCGCAGTGATTTTCAGGTCAAGGTGGGTGGCCACCGCATTGAGCTGGGGGATATCGAAGCGATACTGGGCGCGCATCCCTTCGTCAACGAGGCGGTCGTGGTCCATGTACCGGAAGATGACAAGCCTTTGGCAGCGGTGGTAACGGCCAGACCGGGGGCCGAACCGCCGGCGAATACCGAGAATGCCCTTTTGGATCACTGCCAATCCCGACTACCGCTTTATATGGTGCCGGATAGCGTGGTGGTAATGGCGGATTTGCCAAAAAACGCCAATGGCAAAGTGGATCGCAATCTTCTGGCGGGCCAGTTGCGTCCGTGAGCAACCGGCCATCCTGGTCAGTCACCCACGACAATGCCTCGCCAGCCACGGCTTGACATCCTTACGTGGTTGCAGGACTGTTAAAAAATTTTGCCTGGATTGAGAACGCCCTTGGCATCGAACACCGCCTTGATGCGCCGATGCAGCCCCAGAGAGACATCATCCAGTTCCCAGGGCACATAATCCTTCTTTTGTGTGCCCACGCCGTGTTCCCCGGAGAGAGAGCCATCCAGGTCCAGCACCAACCGGAACACCCGGTCGAGCAGCGGTTTCACCCGTTTCATGACCGCCCGGTCGTCGGGATCCACCAACAGGTTGACATGGATGTTGCCATTGCCGGCATGGCCGAAATTGACGATGGGGATGGAAAATTCATCGGCCAGGGCGGCGAGGCCGGAGATCAGTTCCGCCAACCGGGAGACCGGCACCACCACATCTTCATTGATCCGTTTGGGAGCCAGTTTTTTCAGGGTGGGCGACAGGGCGTGGCGCGCCGCCCACACCTTTTCCGCCGCTTCGGGGCTGCGGGCCCGCACCAGGTCCAGGGGTCGATAGCGTTCCAAACAGTCGACGACCAGGGCGCCGATGCGGTCCACTTCGGCGTTGGAACCGGTCACCTCCAGCAGCAGCAGGGCCTTTCCCGTCGCCGGCAGGGGGACATCGGTCTCCTGACGCAAGAGATCCAAAGCGGCGGTATCCATGAATTCGATGGCCGTGGGCGGCGTGGTCAGGGTCATGAGGGCGGAAACCGCCTCCGCCGCCCGTTCGACGCCATCGAACACCGCCCGCAACAGTTGCCGGGTTTCGGGGCGCGGCGCCAGTTTCAGGGTGGCCCGGGTCACCACCGCCAGGGTCCCCTCGGAGCCGATCAACAGACGGGTGAGATCATACCCCACCACCCCCTTGGTGGTGCGGCCGCCGGTGGTGAGAACGGCACCATCCGGCAACACCGCCTCCAGTCCCAGCACCCAATCCCGGGTCACCCCGTAACGGACGGCACTGGGACCGGCGGAGCACATGGCCAGGTTGCCACCGATGGTGCAACTGCGGGCGGAAGAGGGGTCGGGCGGCCAGAACAGACCGTGATCGGCCAGCTTTTGTTGCAGATCGGCGTTGACCACGCCCGGTTCCACCACCGCCAGACGGTCGGCGACGGAAATTTCCAGGATGCGGTTCATCCGCTGGCAGGAGAGCACCAGACCGCCCCGAACCGGCAGGGCGCCGCCGACGTTGCCGGTGCCGGCGCCCCGGGGCACCACCGGCACGCCCGCACCGTTGCAGAGCGCCAACACCCGCGCCACCTGCTGCCGGTCGGCCACCAGGGCCACCGCCTGTGGACGGAACCGGCTGCCGGTGTTGTCCCGGGCATAGGCCTCCAGCTCGGCACCGCCGGTGAGCAGGGCCCCATCGTCCAATATGGCCCGCAACTCATCCAGAAATGTCGCCGGCAGGGCCGAGGCCGGTGCGGAGGCGTTCACCGGGAAGCGGTTTTTTGCCGGGGGGGGATGTTCTCCTGAATGACGCCGATGTAGGAGACCACCTCACGCACGCCGGGCACGGTGCGGGCGATATCCACGGCCCGGTCGCGTTCGCCGACGGTTTGCGCCTCGCCGGTGAGAAAGACCACCGCTTTGGTGGTTTCGACATGGATGTCCAACCCCCGAACATTTTTATCGGCCAACAGTTTCAGCTTGACCCGGTTGCTGATCAACACATCGGCGGCCAGCTCCGAGGCCGATTCGAACTGGACCTTGATTTCCGAGTTGACCTGCCAGACCCCCCGGGTGGCCTTGGCGATGCGGATCGCCTCGGCGATCTCCTCCTCCGAGGAGGCGGCGCCGGTCAACAGCACCTTGCCGTTGTAGACCGATACGTTGATGTTGCCGGCCCGGATCTTGTCGCTGCGCACGTAGTAGCTGCGAATTTTCCAGGCCACCCAGTTGTCTTCCAGGTAGTTGTCCGCCGTGCGCCGTTCACCGAGCATGCTGGTCATCACCGCACCGCCGCCACCGACCACCACCGGCGCACAGCCGGAAAACAGCAGACCGGCCATCATTGCCAGCACCGGGGCCGAAAACCGCTTTTTCAACGCCCCCTCCCCACCTGTCCAGGTTCCCATCGTCATTCAGCCTCTAAAAAATTCCGCTAAAAACGCCGTTATGGCCGGACTGACCCACCTACCAACCGGGCCGGAAGGCATCGGCGATCACCTCCACCCGCCAGACCCCGTCCCGCTTCCACAACAGCACCACATCGAAACGGCATTCCAGGCCGTCGGCATCCGGCAACCGTTGCAGATAACCGGCCGCCAGGCGTGCCAACCGTTTTTGTTTGGGTGGATCGATGGAAGCGCCGACCGCTTCCCGGATCAGATCGCCCCCTTCATCCGTCCCCCGTCGGGCCCGTACTTCACAGAATACCAAAGTATCCCCCTGTTTGGCCACCACATCCAACTCACCATAACCCATTCGCAGGTTCCGTTCCAAGATTCGATAACCGAGGCGGCGCAGATGGCGTACCGCCAGCCGCTCGGCAAAAAACCCCAGACGGCGCCGCTGATCGCCCACCACCGGGGAACGATCGCCGGTAAACCGGTTCGCCAACCATTTCAACATGCCGCCGCCCTCCCCCGTGGTCAATCATCGCCGACGGGAGGGATGTCCCCGGCCGCCGCTTTTTTTCGAACGGCCAGGGCCAGCCGGTACAGCTCCGACCCGCCCAGACCGGTGTCGGCGGCCACCCGGCGCGCCGCTTCCTTGACCCCGGCCCCGGCCGCCAACCGTTCTCTCAACAGGTCCTCCGCCCGGGATCGGGAGACCGGTTGGGCGCGGGTTTCTCCCAACACCAGCACCATTTCGCCTTTGTGCGGGGTTTGATGGAACCGGACCGCCAGGTCCGCCACCGTGCCCCGGTGCCAGGTTTCGTACAGTTTGCTCAACTCCCGGGCCACCACCGCCGGTCGGGCGCCGCACCCGGCCCGCTCCAGATCGGTCAGGGTGGCGGCCATGCGCCGCGGGGATTCGAACAACACCAGGGGACGGGTTTCGGCGGCGATGGCCGCCAACCGCTGCCGGCGCTCCCGACCTTTGCGGGGCAAAAACCCCTCGAAGACGAAACGATCGCCGGGAAAACCGGAGCCGGCCAGGGCGGTGATCACCGCCGTCGCCCCCGGCAACACCTCCAGGGGCACCCCCCGCTCGATCACCGCCCGCACCAGGGGAAGGCCGGGATCGCTGATACCCGGCACGCCGGCATCGGAAACCAGGGCCAGGCGCCGTCCGGCGGTCAGTTCCGCCAATAATCCGGGCAGCCGCTGCCGGGCGTTGTGATCGTTGAAACTGAGCAAGGGCCGGTCGATGCCGTGGCGCTGACAGAGTTTGCGGGTGTGGCGGGTATCCTCGGCCAAAATGCGATCCACCGCCTTCAAGACGGCAATCCCGCGCACGGTCATATCATCCAGGTTGCCGATGGGTGTCGGAACGAGGTACAACTTACCGGTAGTGCTGCTGTCCGTTTCCGTCATTCAGGCCGTCAATTCAGGAAAATCATGGTTCGGGTCCCTCCTTCTCCACACACTCCGCCGCCCGTTTCCCCCGGCCGTTGGCGTTTCCCGGCCCGGTTCGGGGACCTGCCGGCCCGCTGCCTGCCGATACTGTTGCTCTGCATCGGCCTCTCCCTGGGCGGTTGCCTGATCACCCCGCCCCCGGATGGACGGGGTGGTCTGGAACCATTGGCCGGGGAACTGGACGATTCCGGGTCCAACTTGTCTCAAACCCACCCCGACTGGCAACCCCTGCTGGAGGATGGGGTCGTTGACTTTCCGCCCATGGACCCCGATTCGTTGTTGAACAGGGCGCAAGAACTGGAAAACAACGGCGACATCGAAGCGGCGGCCAACTATTTCCGTCAATTCCTCAAACAACACCCGGAGGCCGAAGCGGTGCCGGGGGTTCTGGTCAGTCTCGGGCGGATCCACCTGAATAAAAAAGAGACGGGCGAAGCGACCATTTTTCTCAATGGCGCACGACGATATCCCGACCATCCGGCGGCTGATTGGAGCCTGCTGTTCCTGGGCGAGGTGGCCCTGGCCGAAGGAAACCTCGAAAATGCCTGGCAACGGTGGTCGCAGCTGTTGAACCGGCCGCCGCCGCTGTCGGAAAAGGCCTGGGAAAAATTGTTGGTTTCCTATTTTTCCCGGGCCATGGCGGAAAACGGTGCGGCCTTTGCCGGATATCTCCCCCCCTCCCCCTTCGGCCAACAACGGGTTCGCACCCTGATGCAGATCGCCGGTGAACGGGACCGGGAACGATTGCGGGAACTGGCGGCGCTGCAACCGGTCAACGGCGCCCTCTCGCCCTTCATCGACCTGGCCCTGGGGGATCAACTGGCCCGGGCCGGAGAAGAAGAGGCGGCCCGGGCCAGCTGGGAGCGGGCCCGGGAGAGCGGCGCCACCCTGGGCGAGGCCGAACGGCGGCTGTCGGGCACCATCGGCGGCGAGAGCACCCGGATCGGTTTGTTGTTACCCCTGAGCGGCCGTTGGAGCAAGCTGGGCAATCATCTGTTGCAGAGTGCCCAGAAAGCCCTGGCCGACTATCGCGACATTCCCCTGACCCTGATCATCGGCGACAGCGGCGGTGAAGCGGCCACGGCGGTGACCGCCTTTTCCAATCTGGTGAACCAGGGGGTGGAGGCGGTGGTGGGACCGGTGTTCCACGAACCCTCCCTGGCGGTGGCCCGGGCGGCGGTGCAGCATCGAATGCCGCTGTTCGTCCTCAATCCACGTTCCAGCATCCTGGAGGCCGGGCCCTGGGTGTTCCTCAACGCCTTCCATCCCGGCCGACAGGCCCGGATCATGGCCCGCTATGCCATCGAGGTGGAAAAACGTCTCCGTTTCGCCATTCTCGCACCGGACTCGGACTATGGTCGCACGGTGACCGAGGCCTTTACCGACGAGGTTTTAAAGCTGGGAGGAAAGGTGGTGCGGGTGGCGCACTTTCCAGCCAACATTCCCGACTTTTCCCCCTGGATCAAGGCGTTGACCCATCTGGACGCCCAGGATGTCCCGGAACGGATGAAAACGGCGGGGCGAGCCCACCTGCTCGACCCGACCGATCCCCCCGCACCGACCAATACCCGCAATCTGGAACCCTGGGCCGACTTTGACGCCCTGTTCCTGCCGGCCAAGGCCCACGAAGTACGTTTGATCGCCCCACAGGCGGCCTTTTACAACATCAACATCCGGCAGGTGAAACTGTTGGGGGTCTCCCTGTGGAACCGTCCAGAACTGTTGGAAGAGGGCACGGATTATCTCAACGGTGCGGTGTTCAGCGATACCGACCAGGAAAAGAGCGAACATTTCCGCACCACCTTTCAACAGGCCTGGGGGATCAAACCCACCCCGTTGGCGATGCTCACCTATGATGGCATCGGCATTCTCGCCCAATTGTTCCGGGAGGAGCGTCTCGGCGGCATGCCCTGGTACCAGGGGTTGACCCGCGAGCAACCGTTCCAGGGGGCGGCCGGCCCGGTCCGTTTTCTTCACGATGGCCGGTCGCAGCGCCCCTATCATCTGTTCAAGGTCGGCGAGGGCAAGGTCTCCTATCTGGCTCCGGAACCGGAACCCCCGCCCCTGGAGACCCCACCCCGCGTGTTGCCACCACCGGGAGGGGCCCCCCCGGCGCCCACCCTGGAGGAGATGGATGATGGCGGGGGTTCGGTGTTGGATGGTTTGATGGGGGCGCAACCGGATGCGGCCATGGATGGGGGCCGGTATCCGGATGACAACCGGGAAATGGACGATGGGTTCTGGTCATCCGACGGTGAAGAACCGTTCAATCCGGTTCCGGGCCAACGGTGATTCATCCGCCACCACGGCGGACCCGGGACTTTTTCCCTTTCAAAACCGGTGGCCGAAAACTATGATCGGAAATCGATTTTTGATCCTTTTTCAACCGTCAGGCCATTAACCGGAGGGAGAACAGCCGATGCCGCTCGCGACCAATTTTTCCATCAACCTGGCCCAGGGAGAGGTGGTCAAGGTGGCCGGTCCCGGCGCCCTGAAATTTCAGGCCGCTGAAACCGCAACCTTTCAAGCCGCCCAAACCGCCCAGACCACCCAGGCGGCCGGTGTGATCATCGGCAAGAAAGGGGCGGTGGCCACGGGACTCAAAGGCGCCGGCGGCGCTGCCGCCCTGGGAAGCGGCAAAAGCGGCGGATTCAAATCGATCAGCGCCCTGTGGGGTGGCAAAAGCATGAAACTGGGGTTGGGCCTGGGGTTGGGACCCTGGGGGCCGGTCCTGCTGGCCTCGGCCATCACCCTTGGCGGTTATGCCTACTGGCGGAAAAAACAGGCCGAAAAATTGTGGCCGTTTTGACGGATTCCGAAAAAAACGCCGCGAGGCGTTTTTTTTGCTCCAATTGCCGTTTTTCGACCGGCGAAAGGCAGATGGGGAAACGGTGAAAAAAAATTGACGACCGTTTCCACATCCTTGCCTTCGGTAACGAAATGCGGCACTATGCGCCGGTTGTATTCAAGGGTCGAGTTGTTACCGTAAGTCACCAAACCGGCCCCACAGCTCGATTTCATATTGGCGCCCCAGGGCCACAAGTGGATTCAGAAGCATGAAAAGACGAGACTTTTTCAAAGTTGTCGCTTCGGGGGTACTGGCGGTCGGACCCACCTCCAGCGCCTTGGCCGCTTTGCAACCGCCAGCGCCGCCGACGCCTCGGCCCAAGTTTCATCAACACGATCTGCGGGATCTCCAGGCCTACTTGAAGAGGGTTCGCCATTTCGACAAGGATCATCCCGGTGACGTGTTTCTCACCCCACGCCATTTTGACCAGTTGAAACTGGCCCTGGCCCGCTTCAAGCGCCTGCAAAAAACCATCGGTTACGGTAATTTCCATCTGTTGGGTTTCGATGAAGCCATCCGGATCTCCAAGCAGTATCCATCGGTGGGCCGGTTCACCATGGCGGAGTTGAGCTTTTTGGAGATGATTTTTTACGCCGTCGCCTCGGATTATGGTTTCCTGGGACGCAAAACCCTGAAAAACCTCACCGACCGCATTCCCAAGCGCGAAGTGGTGCGGGTAGCCCATGCCGGTCAGTTCCTCTATCGGGGCCGGCCGGAAGAGACCTATGAAAAAATTCGCCGCGACCTGGGAGAAGATGTCATTCTCACCTCCGGTGTGCGCAGCATCATCAAACAGTTCATCCTGTTTCTCAACAAAACCTACGACAGCCACGGCAATCTGTCGCGCGCTTCGCGTTCGTTGGCGCCCCCGGGTTATTCCTATCACGGTATCAGTGATTTCGATGTCGGCCAGGTGGGGTTCGGCGCCGCCAATTTCACCCAGCGGTTCGTCACCACCGATGTGTTCAAACGGTTGGAGGAGCGTGGCTATGCCAGCTTGCGCTATACCCGCGACAACCGGCTCGGTGTTCGTTTCGAACCCTGGCACATCAAGATCATCGATCGATATTGACCCACCACACCGCCCGGGGAGTGGACATGGCCGAACCGGAGCAACCCAACCCGAAAACGGGTAACGGCAAGCGTAAATTCTGGATCACCGCCCTGCTGACGATCATTCTCCTGGAAGGGGTCTGGATCGTCTGGAATCTCCTCAACCCCACCCCGCCCCCCCCTTCAGCGCCCCATGGCCGACAAATCGCCAGCGTCGATCCACAATCGGTCCTGGAACCGACCCGAGCCGCTTTGGCGATGGTGGAGAGCGATCCGGCATTGTTGCGGGCGGCCCTGGAAAATTTACCGGCGGCCCTGGACCGGGAGCTTTTTTCCGTTCAGAAAAAAGCCCGACTGCCCAAGGTGGCGGCGGCGGAATATGTGCGTTTCAAGCGGACATTTCCGACCGTTCCGACGCAGGAAGGTTGGGATTTGCTCACCGGGTTGAAACGATTTTTCCCGACCATTCTCGCTCAGGCCACCCATCATGCCCAGATGGAGCGGACCCTGTTTTCCCTGATGCGCCTTTATCGGCGGATCGACGGCGAGCTGAAGGGGTTGCGGTCGCAAACCCCCGGTTTGATGCCATTGATTCAACAGGCGCGGGATGGTCTCGCCGCTGGTCGATACCGGCAGTTGATCGCGGTATTGACACAAGCGCGGCAATTGGAGGAGAAAGAGGGACAAAACTGGCGCAGCCCCGACGCCGCCACCCTGGCGGCCCTGGCCGGTTGGACGGAAATGTTGCGCCTGGCCTACCACCGTGCCACCCCCCATTTTCAGGAGGCGGTGGAGTTGACCGAACTGGCGAGCCACAAAATCGCCATGGAAAAGCGTGCCAAATATTTTTATCAGCTGGGATATCTGCTCTGGAAAAGCGGTCGTTATGAAGATGCCGATTTTCCCTTGAAACGCTCCCTGAGCCTGTGGCGGACGGTGTTGCCGACCGATGATCCCAACCATGGTCGCACCCTGGACCAGATGGCCTTGAACGAGGCCTATCAAAAACGCTATGAAAAGGCCGAAGGCCTGTTCCTGCAAGCCCTGGCGGTACGGCAAAAAACCATGGGCGCCGACCATGCCCATGTGGCCGACACCCACGCCAATCTGGCGGCCATGTATAAAGACCAGGGACGGCTCGATCAAGCCGTACACCACTTTGAAAAGGCCTTGGCGGTACGAAAAAAATCGGCGGGAGAGGTTCACCCGGCGGTGGCCATGATCCTGACCGGCCTCGGGGCGACGCATCATCGCCACGGCCAACCACAGCGGGCCCTGAACCGATACCGGCAGGCGATGGCCATCTGGAAACGGCTACCGGAACCGCTCTACCCGTGGATGGCGGTGACCCTGAACAATCTGGGCAATCTCTATCAGACCGGCGGCCACATTGAAATCGCCGAAGCGTTCTATCGGCAAACCCTGGATACCTACGGCGAAACCCTGGAAGCCGATGCCCCGGAGTCGCTCCCGACCCTGGATGGCCTCGCCATGGTCCTGGAACGACAGAACCGTGGTGCTGAAGCCAAACCGGTCCTCGAACGGGCCTTGACCATCCTGAAAAAAATCCACCCCGACCACCCGGACCGCCAACGGCTGCAAACCCGGTTGACCCGCCTGGTGCGGGATTCAAGCGCCCCGGCAACGGAAATACCCTGACAGGGCCCCTTTCGTTTCTTCGGTCGGCCCTGAAAATATCAATGAAAAATACTACTCCACCCGCACCACCCGGAAACCCAGGGTATTGCCCATGACATTTTCGGCGATGCGGTGACGGTAGGCCAGACGGCAATGGACCAGGGAGCTGCTCCAGCTGCCGCCCCGCACCACCCGTTTATCCCCCTTTGCCGGTCCCTGGGGGTTATCACGCGGACTCACACTGTAATATTCGCCGTCGTACCAATCATGCACGCTCTCCCAGACATTGCCGGTCATGTCGTGCAACCCCCAGGCGTTGGCATCCCGCATCCCCACCGGATGGGTTTCACCGCGTGAGTTTTCCTTGTACCAACCGTAATTGCGCAACTCCGCCGGGGGGGCGCCATTCATGAACGGGGTCTTGGCCCCGGCCCGGGCGGCATACTCCCATTCGGCCTCGGTGGGCAGGCGGAAGGCCTTGGATGTGGTGCTGAGTTGACCCAGGCGCTGAAGAAACTTCAGGATATCCGGACGGCGAATCCGTTCAACCGGGTAGCGGGCCTTGGTCGGCCGATAGAGACCGGGCGGAACATCCCCCATCACCCGATGCCACTCACCCCAGGTGACGGGATATTTCCCCAACCAAAACCCGTCGATCCCCACTTCGTGCCAGGGATCCTCGTCGGGTTTGCGGCCCATTTCCCCTTTTCTGGCGCCCATGCGGAACTCCCCGCCGGGAATCCAGATGAAGGGCATCCGTGTTTCCGGTTCCAACCACTCGGTGCCCGCCTTGCGAATGCTTTCACCCCGACGCAACCCCTCGGCCCGGGGGATATCGACGCCGGGCACGGTCAATTTTCGATGGTTCGTCCGTTGACCGCCATTGACGGCCGCCACCCGGGCGCCCGGGAAACCGGGGGCGTTCACCGGACGTTTATCCTCATTTGCCGCCGGATCCGGTTGCTTTTTGGCCGGAAGGGCCACCTTCGATCCGGGTCGGGTATGTCCATCTTCCTTGGGGGTGAATTCGTTCATCGAGGCGATGAAGCTGCGCCAACTGCTCTTTTTGCGTTTTCGTCCCCCGGGACCGACGGCCGCCGGGACACCCGGGGCCTTGGCCCCGAGCACCTTGTCCAGGGTTGGACCGCTGGGGGCTTTTTTCCCCTTTTGGCCGGCGGCGATCTCCTCCGCTGTCAACAACAACGGCCGCCATTCGGCGACGGAACGGGGCCGTTCGGTTTCGAGCACCTGCAGGGCCTTGTCGACGGCCTGGAGAAATTTGTCCGAGTAGCGGCCCTTGCCGGCCTCGACGGCGGACATCATCGGATCGGGATCGTTGCGCAGACGGGCGGAGATACGCACGGCGGCGTCCTTGGGCTTGCTGCCAACGATGGCGCGGTAGAGGACACCGCCCATGGCATAGATATCCGACCAGGGACCCTGACGATCACCCGAGGAGTCATACTGTTCGAACGGCGAGTAGCCCATGCTCAACAGGCTGGTCATCTGATCGCCCATGCCGGCGACCGACTGCCGGGCGGAGCCGAAATCGAGGATGACCGGCAGGCCGTTTTTTTTGCGGATCAGGATGTTGGGCGGTTTGATGTCCCGATGGATGAAGTCGGCACCGTGCAGCACCTCCAGGCCGTCCAGGAGGGTGGGGATCAATTTTTTCAGTTCCGCTTCCGGCAGGGTTTTCCGCTTGCGCAGGATGGCATCCAGTCCCTCCCCTTCGACATATTCCATCACCATGTAGGCGGTGTTGCTGTCCCGGAAAAAGCTCACCACCCGGACGATGCAGGGATGACGGAAACGGGCGAGGATCTGCGCCTCTTTCAAAAACCGGTCGAGCCCCCATTCGAAGGTTTTGGCATCGCTCGGCGAGTTGGGGCGCACCTCGTTCTGTTTGTTGCGGGAGGAGAAGGCCGAGGGGAGATATTCCTTGATGGCCACCATCTGGTTCAGGTTGGTGTCCCGTCCCAGGTAGGTGATGCCGAAACCGCCTTTTCCGAGAACCTTGACGATCTCGAACCAAAGCAGCCTGGCCCCGGGGGGAAGCGCATCGGAAAACTGTTTTGGACTCATACCACCCCGTTGGCCATTACTGGAAACGGGCCCGCCTGTGTGGAAACACAACCCTCGTTCATCTTATCACATATCATCGGCAACACACGGTTCCACAATCCATCATTGCCCGGAAAAACATCCCGATCCCGGGATTTTTCCACTCAGGATTTATTGGAAATGTTGGAGAGCATGGAACGCAAGGCGCCGGCCTGATCCTCCAGTTCTTCCTCCGGGAGCCCCTCCTCCTCCACTTCCAGGGTGGTCATCTTGAAAATTTCCACATCCTCCCGGCTGGGCTGAACCAGTGGATCGTCCGACTCCGCGGCCGTTCCCAAACCGGCGGCCTTCAAACCGGCGAGCGGGTCCGGATCGGGGTCGAGGTCCAACTCGGGTTCCACCCGTCCATCCATCGGGGCCACGAAGTCGGTGGATTCATCGAATCCGGCCGGTTCGGCATGGGATTCGGTATCGAAACCGGCCGGTTCGAGCCGCTCCGGTTCATGGGGCCCCGCCACCGGTCCGGTCACCGTTTGCGGTTTTTCCTCCGCGGTTGCAGCCGGACGCTGCGCCGGCGGATCGACCGCGGCCGTCCAGGTTTTCCGGTCAACGGGGATCAACGGATCGTCAGCCGGTGGTGTTCCCCGGTCCTCCGGGGGCGGGCGCAACCGCTGCACCGTTTCACGCCCCTTGTCCATCCAGGTCCGCAGGGTGACCCGGACGTGTTTGAACACCAGGACCGCACCGGCGGCCAGGATCAAACCTTTTTCCAGCGCCCGCACCATGAAGGGCTGCCCGGGACTTTCACGCCGACGACTGGGAACACGGACCGCCGGCGCGGTATCAACCTTCGGCGCCAAACCTTTTTTCCGCACCCGCGGGCTGACCCGCTGGTTTTGCAATACCGACGGTTTCGTCTGCAACCGCCCGGTGCGGGTGGCCGAAGGTCGACGTGCTCCACGTTTGCGTTTAAGCCAGTTCATCGACGATCACGAAATAACGCTCTTCCAAAGGCTGTCCGAAATTTCATCCATGTCGTCCCCGGACGTCCCCCGGCTCGAAACGGATTCAAACCGGACTCTCAAAAAGCTCCGCTCGCCGGCGGACCATCCATGGACCGCAGGGGACCGCCAAAGGTTTTTCAGCGGGCTCTCACACCTTCATTGTGGTTCCCCGAGTGGCGTGGTATACCCCTGGCAACGATTCGATGCGCGGCCATCGGGACAGAAACCGGCCCACCACCAACCCCGGCCTCCCCATCCATTTCATTAACCATACCATCAGTGGGAGCACAAATAATACCGTGAGCAAACCCAAATCCGGCAAAACAAAGTCAAAAAAATCAAAAACAGCCCATCCTTCCTGTCAAGTCGATGCCCGGAAACCGTCCATCGGACCGGAAACGGGGCAGGAGACGGAACAACCGGTCCTCCCGTCAGCCCCCCACAGTCCGGTCCATCCGGCCCTGGGCCAAGCCACCCCGGAGGAAGCATATCGGCTGTCGCAGGATGAAAACACCGTCTTTATCGATATCCGCTCCGAAATCGAGCATTTTTTCATCGGCAACCCGCCCGGCGTCATCAACATACCCTGGCAGGACGCACCGGACTTCGAACTCAACCCGAATTTTCTGGAGGAAGTATCCCGAACCGCCCACAAGGATCAACCCGTTTTACTCATCTGCCGTTCCGGTCACCGCTCCATCGATGCCGGCAATTTCCTGCTGGAGAACGGTTTCCAGCGGGTTTACAACGTGCTGGAAGGTTTCGAGGGTGATCGGGATGAACATCACCACCGTTCCAGCGTCAACGGCTGGCGGTTCCGGGGGCTGCCCTGGGTTCAATGTTGACGCCAGCGCTTCGGTAACGGGCGAAAAACGGAAACCGATGAAAGCCGCCCATTTCCCGATCCGCACCACCCGGGGACCGGCCCGCGCCCCGTCCCCCACCAACCGGACTAAGCCCATTAAAACGTTGAACTATATTTAAAGAAGCGAAAAATGTCATCAAAAAATCATTTCCCCGCCCCTCTTTCCCCCCACCCGGGGTCGCGTGGCGAAAAAAACTGCTCCGGAAAGGGAGGATTCAGCAGCTAAAGGATGGCGATTTCCCATTCGGATCTGTATGATGTGGCCCGCAGGGATAACGTGAGACCTTTAACCCAACCGGAGGTTCTATGACCAAAGCGGATCTTGTGGACGCGGTATGCAGAAAGGCCGGATTGTCAAAATCCAAATCGGCGTCCGTTGTGGAAGATTTGTTCGAAGTGATTCGAGAACGCCTGGAACAGGGAGAGTCGGTCAAACTCTCCGGTTTCGGTGTTTTCAAGGTTCGCAACAAGGGACCTCGCCCCGGACGAAACCCGAAAACCGGCGAAGAGGTCGAGATCGCTGCACGAAAAGTGGTCACCTTCAAGCCGAGTTCCATCGCCCTGGAAGGCTGAACCGCGACCGGTGCAGAGCCCCCCTGGACGAAAGACCGGAGCAATGAACAATTCGCCGTTCACGTCCGGCGCCACCCCGTTTGCCCCATAACCGAAAAGGGTGGCGTCGGGCTTCTGGGAGCAACCGTCAAAACGATTCACCATCCACCGGAAGCACCACTCCCGACCGGAACGGCCAATTCCCCCCATCCATCTTTTGCCAGCAGCGCAACTCCCCCGGGGGAATCCCACGCAAAAAAAATTTCAGGCGGATTTTCCCCCCCGGCCCGAACATCCGGGTCAAGTTTCCCCGGACCCGGCCGATAAATATGACTTGTGGAAGCACTGGTTTTTCGGGTTTCGCTCCCCTTACCAACAACCGCTTGAAAAAACGTGGGGCCGGTATATCCCGACCCCGAACCGGTCGATGGGCGTTGAACCGGCAGGGGTTCCGCCGTTTTTTCATCGGTTTTTTCTGTTCCTCACCGGAGGAGATAAACACAAAATGGCTGCGACATCTCTCCCAGGCGGCAGTTCACTGCCCTCCAAAATCAAAAAACCCAGCAGAAAACCGATTGGAAGCATGTCGGATGCCAGGCGGGACGAACCGGCCGATGGCAAGGTCGACGAACTGGATTTCGCCCAGATGGCCGAGCAGGATGCCGAACTGCGCAACAAGGCCCGGGAAAAATCAAAGAAAGAGCTGGAAAAAATCCGCAAAAAGCGGGAATTGGAAGAGCTGACCGGCAAAAAACACGCCACCGAACAGGTGAGCCTGTCGGAACTCGACACCGAGATGGAAGGCGACAAGGGCGGACTGCCCGCGCATCTCGCCGCCCTTCCACAAAATCATCCGCTGCGCATCCGCTGGGAAAAAGGATTCCGCATCCGACCCGACGGTTCCTGGTACGCCCCACTGGCCCTGCGCAAAAAAAATCGCCGCAAACAGATCCTGAAAAACATTATCTTCTACTGGATACCGATCATCCTGATCGGCATCGGCCTGGTGATCGGATCCCAGTGGTATTCAACACGGATGGACTCCATCCGCGATGAGATCAAGGAAGTGGTCAAAAAGAAGGCCCTGGACCTGAAGGATCCCCAGGTGAAGGACAAATATCGGCGCGTGCAGGAGACCACCTGGCTGCCGGACCTGGAAAAATTGCTGAAAGAGTTTCAGACCATCCCGAGAAATTTCAATATTTTTTCGGACAACCCCGAACCGGGGAGCTACGTGGACTACATCAAACGCCACAACCTACCGTTCAACCAGCGTGAAGCACTGGAGTGGCGCACCCGAATCATCCGCAAACCCTCCAAGTAGACGCGAGCGGAAGGATCATCCGAACGGGATCACCTTTCCCACGAACAGCGGGGATGATCCCGTTCGGCGGCGAGACCGGGACGGGACTCGAACGAATCCAGACGTGACCGGATCAGCTGTCTTTCTTGCGCAACAGGGCGGCGTTGCGATCGGAAAGCTGTTTCAACTGATCGGAGGTTTTGCGCAAGGAGGCGGCCTGCCGATCGGCCAATTGGGCCATCTGCTCGGTACTTTTCCGCAACAGCGCCGCATGACGATCGGACAGTTGACTCAGTTGTGAGGAGGTTTTACGCAGCAGGGCGGCATTCCGGTCGGAAAGCTGTTCGAGTTGTTCATCCACCCGTTTTTCCAATTTGTCCAGACGTGCCTCCAACGAACCAGTGGAAACCTTTTTGCCCTGTTTTTCAGATTTGTTACCCTTTTTTTTTGCCTTGTTTCCCATCACATTCTCCCAAAACATCCGCGTTGACACGCTGAAACCGAAGAAAAAAGAACCTGAACCGCTAGAGGGGCCGGATGACGGGAACGAAACCAATCGTTGATTCCCACCGATCCCACTGCCCGGAACGCGACAGATCCAACCATCGTCGTTCCATCACCGGGAGCGGAAACCCCGATGAAGAATGCCATCATAGAAGAGATATCTGAAGAAAAAAATGACCACCGGCACAGGAATATCACCCGCAAACACGATTCCGGCCCGGCCGAATCGACCGTTTCACCGTCTGTCCCGGGAATGAAAGAGTCACTATCCCATTGTTTTCAAATAAAAGCCACAAAGACACCGTTTACGGAATCCCCGTTTTCCCCTTCATGCCATCACCGGAAAAACAGCCATGCCAATACCGGTAACATCTTGTTTTCGTTAAATGGATATTGCAAAAAAACCTTCAGGGGAACGGTCATCCTGCCGATCAGTGACGAGGTGGCCAACTCACTTTATTAAATCTCATGGAGTATCCAAAATGAAGAAATATCGCTCTTCCGGAAGAAGAATGAAGAGACTCCTGGCGGCGACCGCCCTTTTGTCGGCGGCCCTCGTCACCGCACCCGGGTCAGCCGAGGCCGATCCGACCCTGGCCGCCGTTCTCGGTGGGACGGCACTGGCGGGATTGATCCTGCACGCCAGTCAACCCGCCTATCCCTATGCATACTATCCCCGATACCATCCGACCTATTACCATTACGCCCACCCCTACACCACCGTCCATGCCGTCCCGAGACCGGTGGTGGCCTATCCTGGAACCGGCGGCTATTACGTCCAACCGGTACCGATGTACGCCCCTGTCCAATATTGACACGAATACCGGGCCTGATCGCTCAGGCCCGGTGCCCAACAACCTTCCCATGGAAACCGGACCGCTCGGAAGAAAGCGGTCCCTCGCCGCCAAAACCGCTCTCCCGGCTCAATGACGGAAAACCGTCACAATGGACCGTAATGGCAACGATCGTTGCCCACGGATGAACCCCGGCCCCATGAAACGGTCTGGCCGGTTCACGGCCCGTTCACGGCCAGACCACACCCATATAACCGGTTCCGACGGAATAAGAGCCCGGCACCACCATCGGATAATCGACGACATGGGAATAGGAGGGCACGGCGACGGTCGGTACGGCGGTCTGAACATAGACGGTCGGCGCCACGGTCTGCACGGTGGCCACGGTTGGTACGGTGCTGACCACGGGGACCGACACGACCGGATGGGAAACCACGGTCGGATGGTAGAAAAATACGCTCACCGGATCGACGGGAACGGTCACCCAATCATGGGCGGCGGCCGGGGCCGATCCGATCAACAGGGCGGCCAACACCGCCGGCACGGTGGGAATCGTCTGTAAAAGTGGCTTTTTCATGGTTCTCCTCTCTGGCGGTGAAGGTGACAGCCCGTGTGTATATAACAATCCACCCCGGGCGGCAACCTCATTTTCGGCGGGGTCCCGGGGCGCCCCCCCTTGGAAATTTTTTTCGAAAAAAAATCGATCGGCCCGGCGAAACGGCAATTTTTTATTCAACTTATTGAAATTTAAAAAATTATCAAAAAAACCAAACGTTCCGCCCAGACCTCTCCGAACTGAGCGGCTCGCCGGTTGGCTCCAAAAAATATCGATAACTTTTGAAGTTTTTTCTAGCTTTTACATCTTTTATAATCAAAAGACAGGTCAACCGGCCCCTCCTGAAAAGAGGCCGATTACCTGGAATTAGCGGGGCTGTTTTTTTTCCAGCAGGACTTTGAGGTCCGCAAACGGATTATGGGTCGCCCCTTTTTCACCGTCACCCCCGCCCTCCATCCCATCAGCGGCCAAATGGTCGACATGGCGGGCGTGTTCATTGTCGTGACAATAGATACAGAGATTTTCCCAGTTGCTGCCATCCGCGGGATTGTTGTCATGGTTGTGGTCCTTGTGATGAACCGTCAGCTCGGTCAAATTTTCCCGGGTGAACGATCGGCCACAACGGGCACACACCCACGGATGCAGGCGCAGGGACTGCTGACGATAACCCTCTGCCCGGCTGTCGGTTTCCCGCCGGGCCATGGCAACGATCCGCTGCATCTCCTCTTCCTTCCCGACCCCTCCCGAAACGGATCGGCGTTTCATCGGTTTCAACGGTCTGCGAGACATGGTTCAGTTCCTCCTGTCGGTGAAAAGTACGCCAAAAATCAGTTATAACCGAAGACTATCAAAAAAAATCAAAAAAAAGTCTATCCCGTTCATCTTCCCTTAAGGATCCGTAGAATATCATGGGTGCCAACTGAGGTGGTTCCGAGGCCCCCGAACCGCGAATAACATCTATCCGTGCAATCGAATTAAAGAGCATAAAGACGATATGACATGTGTTATCCCATATACGGCCGCCCACCGAAAGCCACGGAAATGCCGGAACCCCTTTTTTTTTCAAAAAGAGGTGAGATGAAAACGATTTAATCTTGCAAACGATTTTCAAAGAATATACTGATACCTATGACTTACCTATCAACCAAGGATGGAAAAACCAATGAATCTCAGTGACCGAATCCAAAAAGCCAGAAAAAATGCCGGACTGACCCAAAAGGAGTTGGCGGATCGGGTTGGAATCAGCCAAACCGCCGTCCACAAGTTGGAATGCGGCCGTTCCCGATCTTCCCGCCGTACCGTGGCCATCGCCCTGACCTGCGGCGTGGATCCCATTTGGTTGGACACGGGCCGCGGAGAAATGGTGCTGGCCGGCGCAACCCCGGGGATGAGCGGCGAAGATTTCGCCAAGGCAACCGAAGAAGGTGACATCTACCGGGTCCCCATCATTGCGCGCATCCCGCTCATTTCCTGGGCGAATGCCGAAACCTACTGCAGCGGTGACCAGGCATTCGACGAGTTCAACCCGGAAGAGATCAAAGCCTGGATCCCCGTCGCACCGAGGACCAGCGACCGGGCCTTCGCCCTGACGGTACCCGACGACTCCATGGAACCCGAATTCCGCGAAGGGGAGTACATCATCGTCGATCCGACCGTCGCCCAGGAGCACAACCGTTTCCTGGTGGCCCGCATCGGCGAAGGCTCCGGGCCCACATTCAAACAGTTGATCGTCCACGGAAATCAAAAGTACCTGAAACCCTTGAACTCACGGTACCCGCTGATCGATATTCAGGACACCTTCAAACTGTGCGGTGTGGTGGTCAGCAAATACAAGGAATATTGACGATTCCACCAACCGCGGCCAGTCCGACTCGAACCACGGGTCGGCGTCAATCCCTCCTTGGAGTCACGCCATCCGGCGCTCCCTGAAACCGGCCCAGAAACCGGTTTCAGGGAGGGGTCGCCGTTGGCCGTTCCGGATACAAAAGCCTTTCTTCAACAAAACCCCAATAACGGTGAACCCGTCAATAAAGAGGACCCGTCGGTCCAATTTATAAACCGATTCTTTCGACATCGGCATCCCGGATAAAGAAACCCGCCAGATACCTCTTCCATCGGGGGAAACTGTTCCGTCAAGCCATACTGAAGGGATGAATAACTCTATCCCGGATACCACAAATGACTTAAGATTAAGCGTGCGCGGGAAATATTTTTTTGGGAACAAAAAAAACAACTGAACATGAAGTTATTTAAGATTGAATGATACGTTTAAATAATCATACAGGGTTTTCCAATACCCGTTGCCGGAAACACCGATACGGAAACGAGACGACATCGGGCCAACCATGATCGTACCCGAGCCGCCCACAATGGGAAAATGACAGGCCATCCCCCATACCGACCACCCCCCTCCGACAAAACCCATCCCCTTTATTTCTCTTCGGGTAAAAAGATACAATTGACCGGCGATCCTGACCAACCCCTAGATTCATGGTATACCCGGCATAAGAGCTTGCACCATCCGACAGAGAGATACTTTTTGTTACTTTTTCTTAAAAAAATTCCGGGGTTCCCATGAATGAAACGGGATCGCTCGTTTGGAATGAAGTGATGAACGAGAACGGAGGTTCACACTATTTTTCCCTTTCATTCCTCCACCGGAAGAAACTCCGTTCAGCAGCAAAAACCCAATCTCACCACCCGAATATGTTGCCGACTATTTTTTCAGTCGACCGGAAGATAAAAAAAATACCGGTCAGGAGCTCTGGACGGTCAAATTTCCGGACTCTTCCGCCCGGTACGGACTTTAAAGTTGTCGATATGGAAAACCGATTGACTCAACAGTGGTTTCCAAGAGACTGTTCGGTAATCGACGAGTGGTCTCCACACGACCGGAGACCGTGCCGGACCGATCAGACTGCTTTACACTTCACGACGCACCGTAGGAGCGAGCTTGCTCGCGGAAAAATCCCGCACGGAGCTTCAGGTTTGCCCGGTTCGCGAGCAAGCTCGCTCCTACAGGGGTTGGCCAAAGTGTAAAGCAGACAACCGCAAATGTGATCGGTCCCGACCGTGCCACCATCTGCCCAGGAGCCACAATCATGTCCCCCCTCAGCGAAAATCAGATCGATCGTTACGCCCGTCAGATCATTTTACGGCAGATCGGCGGCACCGGCCAACAACGGTTGCTCGAATCGACCATTTTTCTTCTCGGGGCCGGCGGTTTGGGCTCACCGGCGGCCTACTATCTGGCCGCCGCCGGCATTGGACACCTCATCATCGCCGATGGCGACCGTGTGGAACGCTCCAACCTGCAACGACAGATCCTCCATTCCTCCGAACGTATCGATACCTTCAAAGCGGAATCCGCCGCCCTGACCATCCGTTCCCTGAATCCGGATGTACGGGTGACCACCGTCAACGAGGTCATCAATGACGACACCGCCGGCCAATGGGTACGAAAAGCCGACCTGGTGGTGGATGGCAGCGACGGGTTCGATACCCGCTACATGCTCAACGAGGCCTGCATGGCGCACAAAAAAACACTGATCTCCGGGGCGGTACTCGGGTTTGAAGGACAGGTGGCCACCTTTCGCCACGGCATCGATACGCAAAGCCCCTGTTACCGGTGCCTGCACCCCCAACCGCCGGATCCCGCCCTGGTTCCCACCTGTGCCAGCGCCGGGGTCCTGGGGGCGGCGGCGGGGGTGGTCGGCTGTCAACAGGCCGTGGAGGCGGTCAAGGAGTTGCTCGGCATCGGTGAAAGTCTGGCCGGGTCGCTGCTACTGATCAACACCCTCGACAACATTTTCCAACGGATTCGCCTGCGGAAAAATGCCGACTGCCCGGTGTGCGGAACCAGCTGAAACCACCCGATCACCTTTCCAAGGCGACACTCTTGACCTGGGCGAACAGGGATTGCCCCTCCCGCAAGGCCAGGGCCACCCGGGATTTTTCCGTCACCCGGGCCAGGATCGGCACCCCGCCCACCGCCAGCCGCACCATGGATTGCGCCGGACCTTCCCGGGAGATCTGACGCACGGTGGCGGGAAAAATATTGAGAATACTGGTTCGAGAGGGCGGTTCCAGGACCAGGCTGACATCCCGGGCGAGGATACGCACCCGTTTTTTTTCACCCAACGGCAGGGACATGCCCGGCGTATGAATGCGCAGTCCATCGTCCCCGAAACCGAGATGGGTGAGATGGAACGCCTCGTCACGGCCCACGACCACCGTCTCCACCAAGGCCGCCGCCTCCGGGGCATGGGCCGGGGACAGGTCCAGACGGGTGACCATCTCCGCCACACCGCCCATGGCGAGTATGCGACCATTTTCCATCAGGGCCAGATTGTCCGCCAACTGCATGATCTCCCCCATGTCATGGCTGACATAGAGAATGGGCAGCCGCAGTTTTTCGTGCAGGCGCCGGACGAAATCGAGGATACGCCGTTTGCCGGCGGCGTCCAATGAGGCCAACGGTTCATCCATGAGCAGCAGATCCGGACCGGTCAACAGGGTGCGACCCAGGGCCACCCGCTGTTTTTCCCCGCCGGACAGACCATCGATGCGCCTGGACAACAACGGCTCCAGGGCCAACATCTCCACCACCTCCAACCAGCCGAGATGCCGACGGTCGACCGGGGTGCGATGACGGCCGAAGGCCAGATTTCCCGCCACATCCAGATGGTCGAACAGGCGGCTCTCCTGAAAAATCATCCCCAAACGCCGTCGGTGCGGGGGGACGAACCGCCGCCGCCCTTCATCCTGCCAGACGGTATTGCCCATGCGGGCATAGCCGTCGGGAGCCCGTTCCAGGCCGGACAGACACCGTAAAAACGTACTTTTCCCACAACCGGAAGGACCGAATATGGCGGTGATGCCGGTCACCTCGATGCAAAGCCCGGCATCCAGGGAAAAACCGCCCCGTGCCAGCCGGAAAAGCGCCTCCAGCCTCATGGGGTCCCCAGGGGAATGCGCCGATTGAGATGATGAACCAACCACAAGGCGATGAAGGAGACCATCAACAACAGTCCGGAGAGGGTATGGGCCTGGCCATAGGCGAGGGTTTCCACATGATCATAGATGGCGATGGAGATCACCTGCGTCCGCCCGGGTATGTTGCCGCCGACCATCAACACCACGCCGAATTCGCCCAGGGTATGGGCGAAGCCCATCACCCCGGCGGTCAGATAACCACGACGGGCCAGGGGCAACACCACGCTCCAAAAGGTGTCCCAGGGAGAGGCCCCCAGACACCAGGCCGCTTCCAACGGTTGCCGGCCGATGGTCTCGAAGGCCCGTTGCAGGGGTTGCACGACGAACGGCAGGGAGTAGAACACCGAGGCGATCACCAGGCCGGAAAAGGTGAAGGAGAGCGCCTGACCGCTGACATCGCGCCACACCCCCCCCAACCACCCCTCGGGTCCCAAAAAAATCAGCAGATAAAAACCCAGCACCGTCGGCGGCAACACCAGGGGCAGGGAGACCACCGATTCGACGGCGGTTTTCCAACCACGACGACTATGGGCCAACCACCAGGCCAGGGGGGTGCCGAAAATCAACAACACCCCGCTGGTCACCGACGCCAACAGCAGGCTCAACCGCAACGCCTCCAGGTCCGCCGCCTGCACCGCCAAGGGATTCATGGTCGATCATACCCCAGGCGTTCAATCTCGGTTCGGGCCGTGGCGCTGCGCAAAAAATCGTACAAGGCCCGGACCTCGGGCCGTTTTTCACCCGTTTTCAACAGGATTGCCTCCTGATCCAGGGGTTGGAACAGGGAGTCGGGCACCTGCCAGAAACCGCCCGGCCGCCGTTGACCGGAAGCATCCAAAATTTGTGACAGGGCCACGAAACCGGCATCGACGTTGCCGCTGGTGACAAAGGCCAGGGTTTGGCCGACATTTTCCCCAAAGGCCATCCGTCCCCGGTATTTTTCCCACAAACCCAGATTTTCCAATACCTCCCGCGCCGCCCGACCGTAGGGGGCCACCCGGGGGTTGGCCAGAGCGAGACGTTTCAAACCGTTCCCGGCCAGGGCGGCGGTCCCACGATGCAACCCTTTGGCGGCATCCCCCCACAGCACCAGGCGACCGCGGGCATAGATGAAGCGGCTGCCGGAGACCCCGAGCCCGCGCTCTTCCAGGAGCCGTGGACGCCGGCGATCGGCGGCCAGGAACAGATGATAGGGGGCGCCATGGACGATCTGCGCGAACAGTTTGCCGGTGGAGCCGGAACTCACCGACACCGGATGGCCGCTACGGGCCTCGAACAGGGTGGCCAAATGGCGAAACGGTTGGAGAAAATTGGCGGTGACCGCCACCCGCACCGGCTGGTCGGATGCCGGAACCGCTTGAACTCCGGTCGACCAGGAGAAGAGGATCAGGAACGGAAAAAACCATCGCCGCGGGATGGGCATGATGATCTCATCCCCCCAGGGCCGACATGAGATTGGGACTGGCCCCTTTTCCGGGTTCGTTGAATCGATGGCTTTCCGGTTTCAGGATGATGGCCTCGGAAATCAACCGTTTGATCGCCGCGTCATCGACCCCGGACCGGAGCGCCTCCTTCAACTCGATCCGCTCATTGCGGCCCAGGCAGAAGACCAACGCCCCTTTGGCGGTCAGGCGCATGCGGTTGCAGGTATCGCAAAAATGGCGGGAACGGGCCGAGATGACACCGATTTCGGCATCGGTGCCCTCAAAACGGAAATACCGCGCCGGACCCGCCCCCCGGGATTGTCGAACCGGCAACAGTTCGGTGCCGAAGCGCTGGCGGATGCCACTCAGGATATCCTCCGCCGAAATAAACCGCTCGGCCGTATCCCGGCCGGCGTCGCCGATGGGCATGGTTTCAATGAAACGCAACAGCACACCGCGTTGGCGGGCGAAATCGACCACTGCCGGCACCTCATGATCATTGATGCCGCGCATCACCACCATGTTGATCTTGACCGGATGCAGCCCGGCGTCGATGGCGGCATCGATACCATCGATGACCAGTTGCAGGGAACCGCCGCCGGTGATGGCGGCAAAGGTTTGCGGATCCAGGGAGTCCAGGGAGATGTTGACCCGTTTCAACCCCGCCTCCTTGAGCCCCCGGGCGAACCGGGCCAGCAGCAGGGCGTTGCTGGAGAGGGAGAGTTCCTTCAACCCGGCAATGGCGCTCAATTCCCGGACCAACGACACCAGATTGCGCCGCAACAGCGGCTCGCCGCCGGTCAAACGGATCCGTTCCACCCCCAGTTCGACGAAAATGCGCACCAGCCGGCCCATTTCATCCAGGCTCAGGAGCTCCCGGTTGTTGGGCAGTTTGTTTTCCGTGGAACGGCGGCAATAATCACAGTGGAGATTGCATCGATCGGTGACCGAAACCCGCAGATAGCGGATGGAACGGCCAAAAGCGTCAATCAGTGCCATGCTGGCCCTCTTCCCGGCGATAGGTGCCGCTCTTGCCACCGGATTTTTCCAGCAGGCGGACCCGACCGATGACCATTTCACGGTCCACGGCCTTGCACATGTCATAGATGGTCAGGGCGGCGATGGAAACGGCGGTCAGGGCCTCCATCTCCACCCCGGTCTGCCCACTGGTTTTCACCCGGGCGCGGATGGCGATGGAACGGGTCTCCGCATCCGGTTCGAAGGCGATCTTGACCGAGGTGAGATTGAGTTGATGGCAGAGGGGAATCAGGGTATCGACCTTTTTCGCGGCCATGATGCCGGCGATGCGCGCCACCTCCAGCACATCGCCCTTGGCCATCTTGCGATCCATGATCAACCGAAAGGTATCGACCGCCATGGTCACCTCCCCCCCGGCCACCGCCAGACGTTCGGTCACCCCCTTGGCGGAAACATCCACCATTCGCGAAGCGCCCTGTTCATCAAAATGGGTCAAAACCGGTTGACCGCTCATCCCCCCCTCCCATCACTCATATCGGATCAATTGCACGGTGACGGGATCACCATCCGCCAACCGCAGTGGTTTTTCCGGCAGGACGATGAAGGCGTTGGCCCGGGAAAGACTGGTGAGGATACCGGATCCCTGGGCGCCGGTCGGTTCCACCCAGGGCCGCTCCCCCTCGAAATGGACCACCCCGCGCAAAAAATCCATGCGCCCGTGCCGTTTGTCCCAGGTACCACGAAAGGTGGCCTGAAAGCGCCGGTCCGGTTCCTCGTCGGCCCCCATCATGCGCAGCAGGGCGTGGCGGACGATGAGCAGGAAGACCGTCAACCCCGATACCGGGTTGCCGGGCAGGCCGAAAAAGTGCGCCCGGCCCAAGCGGCCATAGGCCTGGGGTTTGCCCGGTTTCATGGCCACCTTCCAAAAATCGATCTCGCCGTTTTTGCCCAACACCTCCTTGACCAGATCATAATCCCCCACCGACACGCCACCGGTGCTGATCACCGCATCGGCCTCCTCGCCACCCCGGGTGAAGGCGGCCTCGATGGCCCGCCGGTCGTCCCGGACCAGTCCCAGGTCCAGCACCTCCGCCCCCAGGGCGGTCAACGCTCCGTACAGGGCGGAACGGTTGCTGTCGTAAACCTGACCCGGCAGTAACGGTTGTCCCGCTTCGATCACCTCGTTGCCGGTGGAAATCAGCGCCACCCGCACCCGCCGGTTGACGGTTATTTCGGAACAACCCAAGGAGGTCAACAGGCCCAGGTCCGCCGCTCCCAGACGCCGTCCCCGGGGCAGCACCTCGGCGCCGGCGGCGATATCCTCGCCGGCCGGACGGATGTGCTGACCCCGTTTCGCCCCCGGCGGCACGGTCAACCGCGCGCCATCACGCTGAACCACCTCCTGGATGATGATACAGTCACAGCCTTCGGGGATCGGCGCCCCGGTCATGATGCGCACCGCCTCCCCGGCCCCCAGGGTTCGGGTCAACCGGTCCCCGGCCGGCAGGTCGGCCACCACCTCCAGGGTAGACGGCTCCGTCGTGGAGAGATCCTGGAAACGGACCCCGTACCCGTCCATGGCGGAGTTGTCATGATTGGGCACCGGCGCGGCGGCCTTCACCGGCGCCGCCAATACCCGTCCCCGGGCGGCGGTGACGGCGATCGTTTCCCGTTCGGTCACTGGGCGGACCCGCGCCAGCACCCGGCTTTTGGCTTCCGAAAAAGAGATCATGTTTTATGGAACCTTTTGGATGATCAAGCGTGTCCACCACCCCGGGCCATGCTCAGGAGATGGGGGACCAGATCGGCCACCGCCTCCAGGCTTTCCACCGAACCCCGGGTGGAACCGGGCAGATTGATGACCAGGGTGGCACCGCGAAAGGCGGTCACCCCACGCGTCAGGACCGCGCGGCGGGTTTTTTTCAGCCCTTCGGAACGGATCAACTCGGAAAATCCGGGCATTTCCCGGTCACACACCGCCCGCGTCGCCTCCGGGGTGACATCACGGGGACCGGCGCCGGTACCACCGGTGGTGAGAATCACCTCCACCTCGCGGTTATCGGCCCAGTCGCATAACAGGGATTCGATGGCCCGGCGATCGTCGGCCAGGATTTCCCGGCGCGGCACCACCGCCCCGAAACCCAAGGCCATCCCCTCCAGGGCATCGCCACTTTTGTCCCGGGAACGGCCGCGGCTGTCGGAGAGGGTCAGGATACCCACCCGCAACCCGGCCCAGATGGATTGATCCCGGGAGTGGCTGTGGGCCGATTCGTTTGAATCGGCTTCATGCCGGTGGGAGTGACCTGTCTCGACGGCGATCTCTTCGACGGCATGGGTATGGGCCACATCCTCGAGCCCTTCCCAGTGGCTGGCGGCGGCCTCGCAACCGGGGCAGGCGTTGATCCAGCGTTCTTCGCCGCTGCCGATCACCTCCTTTTTCCAGAAGGTGGCCCGTATTTTCAGATGGTCGATGACATAACGGCAGGCATCGAAGGCATCGGCGCGATGTTGGGAGGCGGCGATCACCAGGACGATGTTTTCCCCCACCGCCAGACGTCCGACCCGATGCACCACCGCCAACGCCTCCACCTGGAACCGCGCCCGGGCGGCAGCGATGATTTTTTCCAACTCCAGTTCGGTCATGCCCGGATAGTGTTCCAATATCAACGCGGTTACCGAGTCATCATCGGTAAAATCCCGCACCGTGCCGGTAAAACTGACGATACCACCAACCTTGGGCCGGGAACGGATCAACTCATTGATTTCATGTTCAACGGAAAAATTTTCGGTCTGGATCCGAATCATGCCCTGTCCACCATCCACCCGGCCGCTTCGTCAAATTTGTGCAACAGGCGTTAAAACCGATCCCCGGGGATTGGTTTTCCAGCCACCTTGGTCTATCATAGCCCGATTGATCGTACAAAAAAACGGCCACCGATCATCGCAACAAAATTCAGCCCTGATCCGAGGGGGAATCATCGGCGGAAAACAGCGACGGATCATCCCGGCACTCAACGGCCCTCCGGGACGACCGCACCATCGGGTGACTGGACTACCACGAAACCATCACAGATGAAACGTTATCTATACAGCGACTGGTTCACCGGTCTGGTCATCACCCTGTTCTTTCTGCTGATGGACGGTACCGCCCTCATACAGGGGATGGAACGGTCCGCCTATGACTGGGGGGTACAGACCACCATCCGTCCCATGGACAACCGTATCGCCATCATCGCCATCGATGATGAGAGCATCGCCAATCTGGGACGCTGGCCCTGGCCGCGAAACGTTCACGCCCGCATGATCAACACCCTCTCCCGGGGCCGGCCCAAATTGATCGTCAATACGGTGCTGTTTTTGGAGCCACAACGGGATCCCGGCCTGGACCATCTGGACCGGGCGAAAACCTTTTTGCTCAACGCCAACCTGAAAAAACGGCTCACCACCGCCCTGGACCAAAACGAGACGGCGGCGAAAAAGGCGCTGGATGACCTGAATACATTGCAGGGCATGTTGACCCACGGTATCGACATGCTCAATATCGATCAAAAACTGGCCCGGGCCATGGAACGGGCCGGCAACGTGGTTTTGGCCATGCCGCTGGTCCCGGGCAGCGCTCATGGCAAACCGGACCAACTCCTGCCGTCCTACGTCTCCCGGCACGCCATCCCCACGCCGATGCCACCGTTGGGAAGTGCTTCACGTCCGCTGACGGCCCGTACGGGACTGCCACCGATTTCAATATTGGGCAACAAGGCCATCGCCATCGGCAACATCAACGATGATCTGGACGTGGACGGCGCCGTGCGTACCACGCCCCTGATCCTGGATTATCAGGGGTTTTTCATTCCCTCCCTGGCCTTGGTGGCGGCCACCAAAAGCCTGAACCTGCAAACCACCGATATCGAAATCGGCGCCGACGGTGAGATCCGTCTGGGCAATCTCAACATCGCCACCAGCGACAATTTGCGCATGCATACCTATTTCCACCAGGGAGAAAACGGCCGACCGCCCTTCCCCATCGATTCGTTCTATGATGTTTACAGCGACAAGATCTCCCCGGAAAAATATCACAACAAAATCGTTCTCATCGGCCCCACCGCCACCGGCGTCGGCACCAGCTTTCCAACTCCGGTCTCCCCCGCCGTCAGCCCCGTTTCCATCCTGGCCCACGCCATCTCCAGCATTCTCAACGAAGACTTTTTCGTCGTTCCCGGCTGGTCCTTTTCCGGCAAGCTGGCGCTCTACCTGACCATCGCCATCTTTCTGATCCTGGTCCTGCCACGACTGTCGGCCGGCCCGGCCGCCTTCATCACCACCGCCTTGAGCGGCGGCCTGTTGATCGCCCATTTCCATCTGATGTCCAACCTGACCACCTGGTTTCAGGTCATGGGTCCCCTGGCGCTGCTGGTCATCGGTTACATCCTGCTCTCCACCAAACGATATCTGTTGACGGAAAAAGGCAAAACCATTTCCGACGCCGAATCGGCCGAAAGCAACCGCATGTTGGGCCTGGCCTTTCAGGGTCAGGGACAACTGGACATCGCCTTCGACAAATTCCGCAAATGTCCGATGAACGACATCATGATGGAGGTGCTTTATAATCTCGGGTTGGATTTTGAACGCAAACGACAGTTCGGCAAGGCGGTTTCGGTCTATCGCCACATGGCCGAGTGGAATCCGGATTTCAAGGATATCGGCCAACGCATGGAGCGTTCCGAAACCCTGGAAAACACCGTGGTCCTGGGTGGTGGTGGAGGAACCGCTCAAGGGGGCAATCTCACCCAAACCCTGGTGACCGGCGATGGCGCCGTCGAAAAGCCGATGTTGGGCCGTTACCAGGTGGAAAAAGAGTTGGGCAAGGGGGCCATGGGCATCGTCTATCTGGGACGCGATCCGAAGATCAACCGGGTGGTGGCGATCAAAACCCTCTACCTGGGCAACATGATCGATAGCGATGACCCCGAACGGGCGGAAACGGAAAAGGCCCGATTTTTCCGGGAGGCGGAGAGCGCCGGCCGCCTCAACCATCCCAACATCGTCACCATTTTCGATACCGGCGAGGATCACGATCTGGCCTATATCGCCATGGAATTTCTCAAAGGCCGCGATCTGAACGGTTATGTCAGCAGCAAACGGTTGCTGCCGGTACCGTTGGTGATCCAGATCATCGCCAAGGTGGCCATGGCCCTGGATTATGCCCACCGCAACCAGGTGGTCCATCGTGACATCAAACCGGCCAATATCATGTATGACCCCAAGAGCCGCAGCATCAAGGTCACCGATTTCGGCATCGCCCGGCTGACCGAGGGCGGCCGCACCAAAACCCGCACCGGCATGATCGTCGGCACCCCCTATTACATGTCCCCGGAACAGATCGGCGGTCACAAGGTCGATGGCCGCTCGGATATTTTTTCATTGGGGGTGACCTTTTTCCAACTGTTGACCGGTCGTCTGCCCTTCGACGCCGACGAAATGGCCACCCTGATCTATCAAATCACCCAGGAACCGCCGATGGATCTCCTGAAAACCCGCCCGGACCTGCCGGTCTGCCTGGGCGCCATCATGACCAAGGCGTTGCAAAAAAATCCCGACAAACGGTTCCAAAGCGGCGCCCACCTGGCCAAGGCGTTGTTGCAATGTGTGAAAAGCCTGGTGAAGAAAAAAGCAGGGTGAGGTCTTTATCCATCGGCCCGCCCATCCGGTTTCCACCGCCATGGAACAGACCATCAAGGCCACCACTCACTCATGCGATATGACACCACCCTCAAGGAAATTTTTCAGTCCCTGCCGCAAACCCTGTTGAAACTGTTGATCGGTCAGGAGGGGGTCGAATTGTTGACCGTCGAGTTCCCGACGGTCAAAAAGCGTCTGCCGGATCTCGTCGTCCGCCTGCGGGATGACACCCTTTTCCATTTGGAGTTGCAGAGCGGTCCCGAAGCGATGGAATGGCGCATGCTGGAGTATTACACCCTGATCCGCCGGCTCCATCCGCTCTCTCCATTGCGGCAGATGGTGCTTCATGTCGGACCCGAGAATGTCCGGTCGGTGTCGAAAATTGAGGAATTCGACCTGAAATTTCGGTATAGTGTCAAAGACATTCGGGATATCGACTGTCAGCATATGCTGAAAAGTTCCCTGTTGGCGGAAAATCTCCTGGCCGTTCTCTGCCGACTGGAAGATGAGGGAAAAACCATACGGGAAGTGCTCACACGCATTGCCCCTTTGCCGCCCAAGGAACGAACCGACGCCCTGGAAAAGCTGGTAATTCTGGCCGGTCTCCGCAAGCTGGAGATGCGGGTCAAAGAGGAGATTGAAGAGATGGCCATTTCAGTGGATGTGATGGAAAACGCCTTTTTACGAGATGTTTTTGGCAGGGGACGACAGGAAGGACGACAGGAAGGGCGACAGGAAGGACGACAGGAAGAGGCGGCTGCCTTTCTTCTCCGTCAACTGTACCATCGATTCGGTGACGTATCTGAAAAAACCCGCGGGAAAGTCATCGGCGCTGATCTCCACAGCCTTGAAGTATGGGGCCTCCGGGTCCTGGATGCCAAGTCGCTGGAAGAGGTTTTTGGCTGAACGCAAACTTTGTCGACCGGCTGAAATCAAAAATACCGCGCCAACTCCAATTGGAGAAAGGAATCCCGCCGAAAGGCGGAAAAGGGATCCGCATCGGGAATATCCACGAAGGCCCGGCCCTCCACCGACAGTTTCCAACTCTCCCACAGGCGCCGGTTGGCCTCGACGCTCCAGGCCATGGCGCCGGACTCGGGATCGATGATGGTACCCAGCAGGAGGTCGGTACTGTCGACATCGTTCAGGGCCAGGCGCATGCCGGCCATGATGTCGTTTTGGAAGGGGGTCGGGGCGGCGTCGCCACGATCGTCGAACAGATATTCGCCGATCAATCCCAGATCGGCGTCGGAGTCGAAAATGCCCACCAGGGTGTATTCAAAACCGCCCACCGCCGCCGTATGGCGTTCACCCAGTTGGCGACGGGAGATGGCCTCAAATTTCCACAACCACGCCTCCATGGTCGCCTGGACATCCAGGCCGGTCTGTTCAATCTGGGCATAATAGGGGATCAAGGCCGGATTGCCGCCTGAGTCGAGTCCGAACTGAAACGTTGGATCGCGCCCGGTACCGGAAAAATGGGACAGACCCACATCCCACTCGCCCAGGGTGCGGAACCAGCGCGCCGCCCAGTCGATGTGATGCTCTTCGGCGGCGGATTCATAACGGGGATGGTCCCAGTCCACCGGCGGATCGCTGCGCAAACGGCCTTCCCGCCCCGGGAAGGTGCGCTCCCGGAAATAGGGCAGGACAAAAAAATCAATGGTGCCCCACTCCGGCGTGAAAGAGAGATTGAGCATCGGCTGGCCCAGCTTTTCCTCGCCATCGGGACTTTCCACCCAATCGGTTTGATTGATGATGTCCACCAGATGTTGCGATTCGGTGACCCCCCAGAACACCTTGCGCAAACCGAGGCGAATTTCCCAGGTTTCACCGGATTTCAACCAAGTGAACTCGCGCAGATCGAAATGAGTCCGCTCGGAATCGACCGGATCCAGGCGTAAAAAAGGGACGATGGTCACACTTTGACGTTCCCCATCCCAGGATCGGTACAGCTCCGGCTGAAAGGAGACGGTGGGAAAAAATTCCTTCTGCCCGGCATACCGCGCCCGCTCCGGAAACCAGCGCAACTCGCCGGCGACATGACCCGACCACTGCCAGCTCGACGCCTCTTCGGCCTCCCGCCCCCCCTCTTCCCAGGACGCCTCATCACCCCCCGCTTCATCCAGGTCGGCTATTTCCGTATCCACCGGAGCGGACGGCGATGCCTCTCCAGCCGGAGCGGCCAGCGGAAACAACCAGGTGGCGATCAGCAGACAAATGGCGAAGGTGGGGATCATTTGGCCCGTTTTAAACCGTTGCGGTTGAAATCATTGGCCGACAGGCCGGTGCGAAAACGAATTTTATTCCAGGCCAACGTGGTGCTTTTGCCGGTTTGATGGTTGATCATGTCCATCCTGCGGGCCCGCCAATACCGTTTCAAATATTGGTGGTAACCATGAAAAGTCTGGGTTTTGAGCAACACGTTCTTGCGGTCGTAATAATCCACCTTCTGCACCCGGTATTCGGCCTTGTCGATCCAGGCCACCTGGCGGGTGTAACCGGAATATTTATAGGCCGGACGCCGTTCCAGCACGAAACAGTCCCGCCCCTGGTATGTTTCATCCTTGAGCCAACGGTACCGATATTTTTCCACCTCCTGGGAGCCCAAATCCTCGAAAGCGAACTCACTACCCATGAACGGACCCGACTTGTTGCGCGAGGCGATGCGTTTGACCCGTTTCAGGGCCGGCAGATACATCCATTGATCATCGGCCCTGGTGGCATGGGAGTAGGTCAACATCGCCGTGCCCTTGATATCCCGGGGCCGGTGGAACACCGACAGGCTTTTGTCCCCATCCCCTTTCACCTCCAAAATTTTCAGGCGCAGATGCCGCACACTTTTCCGGCCGCTGCGATTTTTCAGGGTCATGACCATCTCCGTGACCATATCGCCAAACCCATCGTCCCGACGGTCGGCCTCCCGGGCGATGGCCAGGCCTTTCTCCTGGGCGGATTGCGCCAGGGCCGGCAGCGGCTGGGCCAGGACCATCACCAGCAGCAGCGGAAAACCGATCAAACAGGGAAAAAATCGTCTCATTGTTTTTTCTCCAAACGCATCAAAAAAGGTGGCAACAACAAAAAATCGGCCAACAGGGCAAAGGATATGGTGATGGCGGTCAACAGGCCCATGCCGGCGTTGAGCTTGAAGTCGGAAAAGGTCAACACGAAAAAACCGCACACCAATACCGCCGAGGTGACCAGCAAGGCGGTGCCGACGGTGGAAAAGGCGTAGCGCACCGCCTGCTGCGAAGAGATCCCCCCTTCACGCCCGGCCCGTAGATATTTGCTCAAAAAATGCACCGTATCATCCACGACGATACCCAAGGTCATGCCGGTGACGACCGAAAGGGCCAACCCCACCTCCCCCACCAACATGCCCCACAGGCCGAAAGCCATGACCATCGGCACCAGGTTCGGAACCAGGCTGACCAGACCGATTTTCAGGGAGCGGAAGGAGACGATCAACACCAGTGAAATGAGGATCAGGGCGGCGGTGGTGCCGACCAGCATGCTGCGGATGTTTTTCCGGCCGATGTTGGCGAACATGATCGTCGGACTGGCCCCTTCGGTATGCATCACCGGCGGCAAATTTTTTTCCATCCAGGCCCGCGCCCGGTCGGCCCGGGCCAGGACCTCGTTGGTGGAGAGGTTTTTCAGGGTGACGCTGAGGCGGGTGGCCGATTTGCTGATATTGATCTGATTGTTCAGGTCCAGACCGTAGGGCAGCGACATTTCATAGAGCAATAGATATTGGGCGGCCAATTGCCGATTGTCCGGCAACCGGTACCAGGATGGATCATCACCGTGCATGTTGCGGTTGAGCCGTTTGAAGGTATCGGTGATGGTGCTGACGTGCATGACGTCGGGTTGGCCGCGATACCATTGGGCGAACCGTTCCACATTCGCCAGGAAGGCTGGATCCGCCAGACCGCTCTCCTCGCCGGAGTCCAGGGAATAGTCAATCTTGTAAATACCGGTCAACCGTTCGGCGGAAAAATCGCTGGCGACACGAAAGGGGATGTTTTTGCTGAAATATTTGACGAACTCATCATTCAGTTCATTGAGCGGCACACAGGCGGCCAACACGATTACCAGACCGGTCATGCCCCACAACAGACCGTTGCGGCGGGCGACGACGAATTCCGCCAACCGTTCCATGGCCCGGCCGGTACGGGTGGTGGAAGCCTCGCTCGACACCGGCATGATCACCATCAACGCCGGCAAGAAGGTGACGGAGTAGACGAATGCCGCGCCCACGCCCATGGCGACGATGTTGCCCAGGTCCCGAAACGGCGGCACATCGCCGAAATTCATGCTCAAAAAACCGATGGCGGTGGTGAGGCTGGTGAGAAACACCGGATGCAGGTTGATGCGCAAACTTTCGACGATGGCCACCGATTTATCGTGGGATTCACTTTGGCGCAAAACGAACAAAAAGGTCACCAGGATATGCACACAATCGGCCACCGCCATGGTCAAAACGATGGTCGGCGCCGCGGACGAAGGTCCGGTCAGGGCGATGCCCAGCCAACCGGTCAGGCCCATGGCGGTGGCAATGCTGAAAAAAATCACCAAAACCGTACCCAGGGTGGCGGTGAACGAACGCAACAACAGTCCCAGGGTGATGATGACCACGCCGAACATCAGCGGAATCAAGGTGGCCATATCCCGTTTGGAGGCCCTGGGGAAGGCATCGTTCATCATGGTCATGCCGGTGAGGTACACATCCAGGTCCGGATGCCGGGCCCGCAGGTCGGCGGCCATCTTTTCCACGAAATCGGCCACCTCCGGCACCTCCCTGGCCTGATCCTTGCCGGGCAGTTGAATGGTGACATTGACCCCGGTCACATCGGCCCGGGGTGAAATCAAATTGTGCAGCAAACGGGGTTCCGCCAGGGCGATGGCCTTGATTTCGGCCAATTGTTCGGGCGACAGGGTTTGGGCATCCTCCACCAGATCGGTGACCAGCAGATCATCGGCTTCGGCGCGGGTGTGTTGAAAATTGCTCAGGGAGTCCACACGGATGGAGTATGGGACCTGCCAGGCATCGGTGGTCAGTTTTTCAACGATGGCCAAAAGCTGCGGCGTAAACACCCGGCCATCCCTGGGTGCCAGAACGAACAGCACATTGTCATTCTTGGTGTAGGTATCCTGTAGATGTTCGAACGCCACCAACTGTGGGTTGTCCGCGTCAAAAAAAATGCGATAGTCGGTGTCGAACCGCAAAAACCGCCCACCACTGCCGGCCAAAGCGACGATCAACACCGTCATCAACACCACCAACCAGCGATAACGGATCACCGCCCGGGAAAATGTTTCTTTCATGACCCTTCCACCCTTTTTTTCTTTTTTTTCCGCTGCGGCGTTTTTGCCGTCATCGTTTCAACCGCCTCGTCGTTGCCATGAGAACGCATCGATTCCAGATAGCCGATCAACGTTTGCAGGCAATCCCGAAAAATGGTGCGGCTCTGGGCGATCTTGGACAGGCTGACACACCCCTCCAGGGCCGCCTGTATGAACAGGGCGGCGCTTTCCGGATCAATGTCGGCGCGCAGGTGTCCATCCCGTTGTCCCTGGCGAATGGCCCGGGCGATGCCATCGCGCCACCAGCGGAACAGGTATTCCAGGCGCAGGCGGAACCCTTCGTCGATGGCCGACATCTCCTGGGCGAGATTGTTGGCCGGACAACCGAGTTTGACCAACCACTCCCCGTCTCGCCGTTCCCCCTCCATCAAGGCCCGTTTGAACCCATCGACGAAATGGCCCTCGGCCGCCACCGGCCGCATGAAAACATCCTGGAGTTCGCGGGGAAAAATTTCATCCACCACCGCATAGCCCAAGGCCAGCTTGTTGGGAAAGTGGTGATACATGGCCCCCTTGGTCAGACCGGCCTTGGTCAGGATGGTGCTGAGGCTGGCGGCCTGAAACCCCTTGATGCGGATCTCCTCATTGGCGGCCAACAACAGCGATTCCCGGGTTTTGTCGGGATTTTTTCTCAATGTTTTCCTGGATCCCCGTCAAAAAAAGCGGTCGATACGAACCGGTCGGTATGACCGTTTCGTTAACCATACCGACCGGTCTGTACCGTCGCAATGAAAAAAACGGTTCCTATCGACCGTCGATATCGTTTACAGATGACAGAGCAGGCGCACCAGACTTTCGGTGCCCAGGTGAAAGGTGGGCAGGTGAAAATTTTCGTTGGGGGCGTGGGGTTTGGCATCGGGCAGGCTGAAACCGATCATCAGGGTTTTGATATCCAGGATCCGTTCCAGGTCGGCCACCACCGGGATGGAGCCCCCCTCGCCGATCAACAACGGTGGCCGGCCGAAACTCTCTTGCAGCGCCTGCCGGGCCGCTTTCACGGCGGGGAGATCCAAGGAGATGGTTGCCGGCCGACCGCCACCGGGAATTCGTGTCACCTCGATGCGGGTTCCGGGCGGGGTCTGGTTTTTCAGCCAATCGGTCACCAGGGGCACCATCTCTTCCGGATCCTGGTCGGCCACCAGGCGCATGGAAATTTTGGCATGGGCTTGGGAAGGCAAAACGGTTTTGGCGCCGACGCCGGTATAGCCCCCCCAAAGACCGTTGATTTCAAAGGTGGGGCGCAACCAGATACGTTCCAGGGTGGTATACCCGGCCTCTCCCCATCCCCGGTCGAGGCCCAACCGTTGAAAATAGGCCGGTTCATCGAAGGGCAGATCGGCCAGCTGTCGGCGGGTTTCCGCATCCGCCGGCAGGACCCGATCATAAAAGCCGGGAATTTGCACGACACCGTGATCATCTTTCACCCGGGCCAGCAACCGGGCCAACATTTCCAGGGGATTGGCCACGGCGCCGCCGAAACTGCCGGAGTGGAGATCGCGATCGGGGCCGGTGAGGGTGATTTCCAGCAGGGCCAGACCGCGCAGACCGGTGGTGATGGCCGGCATCCCTTCCGCCCACATGGAGGAGTCGGAGACCAGGGCGAAATCGGCCGCCAGCCCGGTTCGTTGCGCTTCCAGAAAGGCCGGCAGGTTGGGGCTGCCGATCTCCTCTTCGCCCTCGACCAGAAACACCACATTGACCGGCAGGGTGCCATGCCCTTTCAAAAGGGCCGCCACCGCCTGGACGTGCATCAGGAACTGCCCTTTGTCATCGGCGGAACCGCGGGCGAACACCCGATCGTTTTCGATATGGGGTGAAAAGGGCGGTTGATCCCATAAGGGGAGTGGATCCACCGGTTGCACGTCATAGTGACCATAGATCAGGACCGTCGGCCGCCCCGGCGCCTGCCGCCAGGCCCCCATCACCACCGGATGTCCCGGTGTCGGAAACAGGGTGACTTCGGTCATGCCGGCCCATTTCAGCAGATCGACGGTATGTTGCGCGCACCGGTCCAGATCGTTTTTGCAGTCCGGATCGCTGGAAACCGAAGGGATCGACAGATAGTCGATCAACTGTTGCAGATGTTCCGACCTGGATTCACGCAGACGCCGTAAAATGGTTGTCAGATCGAAGCCATCGGTGGGTGTGGACACGGTTCGGTCTCCAACCCCGATCTCCGAATCCACGCGGGGCGGATCCGAATCACCCGGTTCGACATCGAAAACGGCATCAGGGAAACGGTTTGGTTAAGGAATGATGACCACCTATTGTGGCAGTTCCCGGGGATTTTGCACGATGATGACCTTGGCGCAACCCTGGGGCAGATCGGTCCAGTCGTCGGGCATTTCCAACTGGACGACGGTGGCGGTCTTGACCATGCCGGCGTTGAAACCATCCTGGTCGAGATCGCCGGCCAGATGGGCGAGCAGGAACTCCAGGCCGGGATTGTGGCCGACGATCATGGCGGTTTTGACCTTTTTGGGAATGTCCGCCAACACCTCCAGCAGGGTTTCGGTACCGGCGCCATAGATGCGCGCGTCCCAGTTGATTTTTTTCTTTTTGATGCCCAGGGCCTTGGCGACGCTGAGAATGGTTTGCCTGGCCCGTTCGGCAGGCGAACTCACCACATGGTTGGGCGTCAAGCCCTTGCCTTTGATCCAGGCCCCCATACGGGGCGCATCCCGTTCCCCGCGTTTGGCCAGGGGACGGTCGAAATCGGAAGCGGCATCGGTATCCCAGGCCGATTTGGCATGTCGCATGATGAGGAGTTGTCGGGGCATCTATCCATATCCTTGGGAAAGTTTCGTTTCGATCCAATCCTGCGTCTCAAGATCAACACCAAGCAGGATTTTACACAGCCGGCCAGCCCTTCTCAACCCCTGCCACGGGGATTTTAAAAAAGAGTTTCAACCTTTTGCGGACAGGGCATCCCCGGCCGGGTTTTGGATTCCCGCTCCATCCATACTGAGGCAACAACATGCCATTCCAACACGTTACCCCCAACCATGAATGCACACCGACCGGATATTGCGCTGGAGCGGTTGCCGGATAGAGTACCCATGAGGTTCAAAATCCACTGCGTTTTGCCTTCTGCCGAAACCGCCGCCATGTTCTCCCGGGCGCGGACGGTTTCCGGGCGGATTGATATGGTCACCCACTTCAATGGTTGACGGCAACCCTTGACCCTGATGGGCGAAGGGCTCTCCGGATAGGAAGGTTTCCAGGAAGGTTTGGCGGTCCTGGCGGAATATTTTGCCGACGGACTGACGGACGTCTGCGGATTTTGGCGGCCCGGGTGACGACGGTGGCGCGGATGCTCAAGGGGGACGCCTTTCCAGACGCCTTCTCCCGGTTGGTGGAGACGCACGGTTTCGAAGTCGAGAGCGCCTTTTCGCTGGTCATGCGGATTTACCGGGGTGGCGGACTGACCAAAGACGCCATCTATCTGCGGGGATTGGTGGAAGCACTGGCGCACTTCCGCGACGCAGCCGACCTGGAAACACTTTGGGCGGGGAAAATGGGCCGGGACCATCTGCCGATGATTCGGGAGTTGCTGTTTCGCGGCATTCTCTCACCGGCGGCCCTGACGCCCCGTTTCCTCTCTTTTCCGACTTCGAAAAAACGCCTGGCGAAACTTCGTGAAACCCGTGCGGTCCTGAACCTGATCCAACCTTCCGACTGAATGGTGGCCGGGAGTCCCCTTCCCCATCTTTGGCTTCACCCCGGAAGCACGGGTCAGTAATCCAAAAAACAACAGCGGGCCGATCATTCATTTTTGGTTTTTCATGCAATAGCCATTCATGATAGAACTGAACGGTTACTGGACAAAAAGTCAAAATAGACGACTGACTGGGAAAACCAAATGGACGAACCCGCCATCGGCACCCTTTCACAGGACCTTTTCATCGGCCGTGGACTCGCTTTGCAGGTGGGGCGGGGAAACATCACCATTGAAAAACTCATCCTCGAAAAAAAAATATTCCTCCGCCTCACCCCACCTCCGCCGCCGCCGGCCAAAGCGGAGGAGATTCCGGAGGGCATCAAACGGTTGGCGCCCAAATCCCAGTTTTTGCCCGCCATCGGCCGGGAGGTGGAACGGCAAGAGAATGAGTCGTGGTTGACCGCCACCGAGCCGATTTCCATTCGCGTGCTCACCGGCCGGGCCGGTATCGGCAAGACGCGGTTGGCGGTGGAACTGTGCCATTTCGCCAAAACCAAGGGTTGGCAGGCGGGATTTGTCCAGGATGATGAACCGGAACGGTTTCTCGCCCAGCCCGACCTGCGGGGCTGGGAGTGGGAACGGCCGACCCTGATGGTGTTCGATTATGCCGCCGAACAGGCCCCGGAGCTGCATCGCTTTTTCAAAAGTCTCATCAACCGCCGCAATCCCGCTGGCTTCCCCTTACGCATCCTGCTGTTGGAACGGTACGCCGATACCGACTCCGGTTGGTGGATTTCAGCTTTCGGACGGGGCGGTGCCGTTGCGGACGCCATTCAGGAACTTTTGCAGCCGGAAGAACCGGTGGCGCTCAACCCGCTGCCCAGCGCCGGGGAAAACGCCACCCGCTGGAACATTCTCCGGACCATGCAGCTCCGTTGCGGGGTGTCATCGGTCCCGGACCGGCCGGATGAACCGCTGGCCAAACTGCTGACCCATGCCGAGTGGGCCGGGGAGCCGCTGTTTTTGATGATGGCCGGCCTGCTGGCCGCCGAACCCGGACGATCCATCTCCGAACTGCTGACCATACGGCGCACCGAACTGGCTTTCGAGCTGGCCAGCCGGGAGCGGCGGCAAATCGCCTCCCCGGCCGGAGATGATGCCGATCTGGCCTTTTTGCTCGAATGGATGGCGGTCATCGCCACCCTGTGCGGCGGGCTTTCCCCAAAAAAATTTATCGATGCCGTCCACCGGGAAAAAGAGCAGTTGGGATATGGAGCATCCGCTGAACCGGCGAAGCTGTTGCGACTGCTGCGGGAGAGGTTGCCCGGCCGGGATGGCGGCGTGGCGACCGTCCTGCCCGATATCATCGGCGAGGCGCTGGTTTTGAAGGTGCTGGGTTCGAAAGAGGTTCACACCCGGCCCCTGACTGCCGCACAAACGGAACGATCCCGCCAGATGATATTCCGGACCTTCAACCAGAATCCCGCCCCGGTCACCGCCACGGTTGTGCGCTGCGTCCAGGATTTTGCCCATACCGGCCATCTGTTGCCGGTTTATTGGATCGATCATCTGGTTCGTCAGCCGGAACTGCCGTTGGAAACTGCCATGGCGTTGGCGGATAAACTACCGCACGCCAGTTTTATCCTCGCCGGCCTGACCCTACAGGTCCACCGCACCCTGGAAAATCGTTTCAACTCACTGGTCAAACAGGACCTTGAACACCCTCTCGCTCCCTACTGGGCCACTTCCCTGAACAATCTCGCCAAATTCCTCCGCGAGTTGGGCCGCCGCGAGGAGGCGCTGGATGCCGCTCAGGAGGCCATGGGCATCCGAAGACAACTCGCCGCTGCCCGGCCCGACGCTTTCCTGCCGGACCTGGCCATGAGCCTGAACAATCTCGCCACCTTCCTCAGCGAGCTGGGCCGCCGCGAGGAGGCGCTGGATGCCGCTCAGGAGGCCAT
>CAYFNE010000043.1:0-43285 GCA_964344355.1 uncultured Magnetococcales bacterium | reverse complement strand
GATTTGACGTTAAATTCGAACGTCGAGTGTCTCATTTTCATTGACACATTCCGAACCAGCCATGATCGGACAGTTGTGATTCATCATTCCCGAACCACCAGCGGCTTTTCGTTCCGGCCCGGCAGGCATATTCCCACTCGGCCTCGGTGGGCAACCGGTAGCCGTCGGCCTCCCGCCGCCATTCAACATGTTCATCCTCGATGTGATAACAGGGTTTCAGTCCATCACGTTCCGACCAGCGATTGCAAAAGGTCACCGCATCAAACCAACTCACCTCGGTTATCGGCAGGGTACCCTTCCCTTTCTCCTCATCGGTCTCTTCCATCACCCGTTGATAGAGTTCCCGGGTGACCGGATGGACCATGCAAAAAAAGGCGGAAACATGCACCTCATGTTGTGGACCTTCATCATCAGATCGCCCCTCCTCCCCTTCCGGACTGCCCATGAGAAAGGAGCCGGCGGGAATGTGCACCCAGCCTTCCGGCAAGGGCGGTTCCTTGGCGGTTTCCGTCGCCGTTTCCGGCAGGGCCAGTGGTTCGCCGCTGAAGGAGAGCAGGGCGGCGGCGCCGAGAAACAGGATAAACAGACCGCCGCCCAGCCAGGGTGAATCGAGATTGGCCAGCCAGGCGCCGATCAGGGCGCCGGCCGGCAGGCCGGTGGCCAGCAACCATTTGACCGGCATACGGTCCAGACGCTGCCAGATGGCGGATGTGGCTTGGTTTTGATGGGAAAGAGTGATGGTCTTGGCTCCCGGTCGGGATTTGGAATTCAACAGGTCAACTCAATCATGGTCATGTCATCGCTCTGTTCATGACCGGCGCGGAACTCCTGGAAAAATTGTTGCAAAAATTCCAGCGAGTGGTTGCCGTCCAGCATTCGAACCAACAACCGTTCAAAATTTTCCTGGCCGAACATCTCGCCGTTGGCATCGGTCTCTTCGATGAATCCGTCGGTGAAGGCGAACACCCGGTCGCCCGGTTGGACATCGATGTCGGTGCGTGGTTTTTCCGGGCGGTCGATCATGCCGCGGGCGAAATGGCCGGACCTGACCCGGTGCTGGAGACGATTGTGACGATAGATCAAAATGTCCGGGATGGAACAGTTCCAGACCGATAATTTGCGCCGGCTGGCGTCCAGTTCCAAAAAACCGGCGGCCATGAACATGCCGGCCGGGGTCTGTTCGTACAGGCGTTGATTGATTTCCGCCATGATTTCGGCCACGTCGATGTTATTAAGGGTCATCGAATAAAAAATATTCGATACCAATGGCCCGCCGATGGCCGCCGGCAGACCATGGCCGGTGAAATCCCCCAACAGCACCTGTTGCGCCCCGTCGGGACGAAAGGCCGAAACCACCAGATCGCCGGCAGTTTTTTCCAAAGGGTTCTGCAGGGCGCGGATGTGGCGCGGATCATAGCGCTTGGTGGCCCGCATGCGGGTGATGATCTCTTCGATGAACCCCCGTTCGAAAGCCAGTTTGTCGCGATGATCCTTGATCTCATCCTGCATGCGTTTGCGTTCGATGATGTTGGCCAGGGTGCGGCCGATGGTGATCAATGTTTCCCGTATCCGATCATCGGCCGGAACACCGGCCCGCACATACAGGTTCAGCACACCGATAATTGTTTCATCGGTGCCAATGGGCACGCAACAGTGACCATGCTCACTCATCTTCCTGGTACATTCCTCATGACGTTCCTCCAGGTGATCGGAAAAAATCATTTCCCCGGAGGCGGCGACGCGACCGCAGAGACAGGTTCCCAACGGCACCCGGGCGCAGGCGTTCAGTAACGAGGACTCCAAATTTTTTTCCACCGTCAACAGCAGGGTTTGCTCATCGGCCTCCTCCACCAGGAAAATCGCCCCCTGCCCCTCCAATGGCAACCAGTTGATCTCCAGGATCAACTCCAGGCTGTGCCGCAATTGCTCGTTCAACGACAGGGCCGGATCCTCGGCCCGCAACAGGGCGTTGATCAACCGTTGCGACTGATGCGCCCAAAAGGCCGCCCGTTCCGCCCGCCGCTGTTTGATCAACAGACGAATACGTTGTCCCAGCACCCCCCAGTTGATCGGTTTGGTGATATACTCCGTCGCCCCGGCGGCAAAGGCCTTTTTGACCGACCGTTCATCCTCCATGGCCGTGACCATGATCACCGGCACCGGATCATCGGCGGTTATCTCATGGATGGTGCGGCAGGCCTGGAAACCATCGATCCGGGGCATGTTGGCATCCAACAACACCAACTCCGGTGACTTCCGTTGGAAAATATCCAGGGCCTCGCGGCCATCTTCGGCGGCGGCGGTCTCATAACCGGCATTGTCCAGATACTGGATGATGGTCTCCAACATGAATTCATCATCATCGGCCACCAATATCACCGTCCTGGTCTCCGGGGTGGCTTCGGTCATCGTGCGGTCCCTCCCCGCCCCTTTCCCTTATCCATCGGCGAGAATTCCTTTCAATGCCCCTTTGACGCCATCCCCCTGCTTTTCCAACCGTGAAACCAGATCGGCGAGGTCCAGAGAATGACCCGTCACCTTGGCCCCTTCCAACTGGAAACAGAGATCGGCCAAACCATCGGCGCCGATGGTGCGGGCGCTGCCCTTCAACCGGTGCGCCTCGGCGGACAGCAGTTGCCGGTCATCGTTTTCCAGGGCGGTGACGATGGTGTCGATGCGAACGGGCAGTTTTTCCAAAAATTTTTCCAACAACCGGCTGATGTCGCCGCCCATGTCCTCTTGCAACCGTTCCAGGGTTTCAAGGTTGATCCAACCGCTGCCATCGCCCGGGTTTCCATCGGTGCCGGCCGATACCGACGCGGTATTTGCCTCTCCGGATGGATCATGAATGGATTCCAGATGTTTTTTCATCGGTGAGTCGGGACCTCCATGCCCACCGGCGCCGCCAACGCCAGCCGATGGTTTATCAGAAAACTCGAATATAGCCCATTTCGACCGCTTGATTCACGGCTTTACCGCCATTTCCGCATCGATGGTCCGGAGCGCCGGTCGCCGCATTCCCTCCGGTTCCGGACGGGTGGTGGGGGGCGGGGTTGACAGGATGCGCCGCGCTGCTGCCTGAACCCGCTCTCCCTCCTTCATTATCCGGATGCGCAGGGCCTGTCCATCGATCGTATGATCGACAACGATGGATTTTTCCAACTCTCCGCACAGATCGGCCAGGGTCTCCGCTCCCAGGGTGATGGCGGCCCCTTTGAGCCGGAGTGCCGCCTCGCCGATTTGATCGACGTTGTTGCTTTTCAAGGCCGCGTCCAGACACCGCAACCGCTCGGGCAGTCCGTCCAAAAAGGTTTCCAGGTCGGTGTCGGCCCCGCCACCCGGGGCTTGGCGCAGTTGAGCCAGGGTTGTGGCGTTGAGGGCCGGAAACGGTTTTTCCCCGGCCGGCAACGGATCGCCGTCCGGGGGGGCATGGCCGGTTCCGTTCCCCGGAAACCGTTCAAGACCGCCAGCAACCGTTGTTTGCCGATGGGTTTGGAAAGATGCAGGTCGAAACCGGCGGCGGTGGTCTTTTCGATATCTTCGCGCATGGCGTTGGCGGTGAGGGCGATGATCGGCGTCGGGGCGCGCCGTTGACCCCGTTCCCAGGCGCGAATCCGTTTGGTGGCTTCGAAACCATCGAGGATCGGCATGCGGATGTCCATCAACACCAGATCGAACGGCTCCTCCTTGAAACGATCCACCCCCTCCTCACCGTTGCCCGCATCGCGGACGGTGTGCGGGCTGTTTTTCAGGTAGGCGTTGATGACGATGCGGTTTTCCTCGGCATCATCCACCAGCAGAATGTGCAGGGGCCGTCCGTGTTCGTTGTCGGCAGGGGACGGGCGTTTTTTCAACCGGGTGACACGGACCTCCTCGTAGCCGCTGACGGTCTCCGGCAGGCGCGGCAGGCGGGCGGTAAAATGGAACGAACTGCCCTGGTCGGGCCGGCTTTCCACATCGATGCGCCCACCCATGGCCGTGGCCAGGCGGCTGCAGATGGCCAGTCCCAGCCCGGTACCGCCAAACCGGCGCGACGTGGAATCCTCAGCCTGCCGGAACGGGTCGAAAATGCGTTTCAATGCCGACTCGGCGATGCCGATGCCGCTGTCGGCAACGGTGAACCGGACCAGGGTCTCGTCCAGGGGTTCGATGGTGAACATCACCGCCCCCTTATCAGTGAATTTGATGGCATTGCCGAGCAGGTTGAGCAATATCTGCCGCAACCGCTGTGGATCGCCGATCACCCGGTTCGGACAGTCCCGGTGGCGTTGCAGGGGATATTCAAGCCGTTTGGCCCGGGCCTTCTGGGCCAGGATGCGGTGGGTCCCCTCGGTCAACTCATGGAGATCGAAGGGCACGTTTTCCATCTGCAACTGCCCCGCCTCCACCTTGGACAGATCGAGAATGTCGTTGATCAGGGCCAGCAGGTTTTCACCCGAGTGGGTCAATACCTCCAGGGCCTTGGTCTGCTGTGGGTTCAAACCGCTCTCGCGCAGCACGTCGCCCATGCCGAGGATGGCATTCATCGGTGTGCGGATGTCATGGCTCATGGCCGCCAGAAAGGCGCTTTTGGCCTGATTGGCGGCATCGGCCTCATCCCGCGCCCGGCGCAGTTCCATCTCCGCCCGTTGGCGTTCGCTGATGTCCCGGTCGATGCCCCGGTAACCGAGCAGACGGCCGGTTCCGTCACGGAACGGGCGGCCGCTCGACTCCAACACCACCCGGTGTCCATCCTTGTGCAGATTGACGGTGACCAGACCGTCGAACGGTTTTCCCCCGGCGATGAAAGCGTTGAATTCCACGCGGACCGATTGCGCCTCCTCGTCGGGCATCAGGTCGAACCGGGTGCGTTTTCCCAGCAACTCTTGCGGTTGGTAGCCCAAAATTTTTTCCACCTGCGGGCTGGCATAGGTAAAACCGGTCTCGGTGTCCATCTCCCAGATCCAGTCCGAGGTCGATTCGACCAGCGATCGGAACCGTTCTTCCGAGGCCTTGAGGGCGGCCACCGTTCGTTGCAATCGCTCCTCGGCCCGCTGGCGTTTGCCGATCTCCGCCTCCAACGGTTTGACGGCGGTTTTCCGCAACACCAGCCACAGCATGAAAGCCAGCGAAGTGGTCAGGAGCAGTGAGGAACGGGCATGTTTCCAGGCGAAACGGTTGGAGATCGCTTCCAGGTTTTTCAGGTCATGGTGAATCACCAGCTTCAGCAGGGTTTTTCCATCCTGGCGGATGGTCTGTTCATGAACCATGAAATGGACGGCGGCCGGTTCGCGGACATAACGGGCCACCTCGAACCCATTGGGCGCCAGGGCCAGGATTTGCGCCACATCCTCGTTGCGGGAGGCCCCCCATTGGTTCAAAAAGGATTCCACCGTCGCCAGATCGTTGCGCAACACCGACTCCCGGACCATGAACGCCATCAGGTCCAGTTCGTTCTGGACGTGTTGATGATAGGACTGACCGATTTCGTGCCGATGGTCCAGAACGATGAGTACCCCGTTGATTCCCAGAAACAGGACCAGGACCAGCACGAAGGCCGGCAGGCCGGGATACCGTTTGAAAAAGGCCGGCCTCTTCATGGCACCACCCCGGCGGTGGTGAGTTGTTTCAGGATCAGGCGCAAATTGTCATAGTCCCCATCCTCGGCCGCCGACAGGCCGGTCAGGGTGGGTTTGATGGCCGTGAGCAGGGCCAGACCGGATGGTGTTGCCGGCAATTGCCGGAGCACCGAGCGCAACCGCTCGATCAGCCGGGGCGACAACCCGTTACCGGCCAAAAAAACATGCTCGGCGATGGCCGGGGTCCAGGCCAGAACCCGGAGTCCCCGTTTTTCATATTTGTGGAACACCCCCTCCTTCACCGCTCCGGCATCGAACAGGCCGGCCAGTACCCCCAGGGCCACGTTCATGTGGTTGTCCAGGTGGGCGAATCCCCCCAGTTGGGCCGTATCGATGCCGGCCAGGAGCAACAGATGCCGGGGAACCAGATGTCCCATGGTGGAATTGGGATCGCCGAAGGCGAACCGTTTGCCGCGCAGGTCGGCCAGGGTGTTCAAACCGCTGTCCCGGCGGCTGATGATGGCGCCGCGAAAGGTCGGTTCGCCATTCACCTCCAACCGCGCCAGGATCGGCCGATGACCATGGGCATCGACGATTTGCACATAGCTGACCGGTCCCAAATAGGCGATGTGCAGGCGGTTTTCGATGATCGACCGGTTATGGCTTTGATAATCCTTGGCGATTTTGATACGGACGGGGTGGCCGATGGTCTTGGCCAGATGATCGGCCAGGGGTGAAAACCGTTCCAGCAATTCCGATGGGCGCAGATAGGGGTGGATGCCGAAAAGGATCGTTTCCGGTTCCCCGGTGTTGCCGGGAAAGGAGAGCAACAGCGCCAGGAGGAGCAGGAATGATCGCTTGAACGGGGCCGTTCCAACGGATCGGGGCGGGACGATTTCCCGTCGGGCACGGACCGGTATTCCCCGAAAACCGACCGATAGGGATTTATTGATTTTATTGTTCATTTTCATGGATCTCCCCCATCCATTGAAAATGTGTTCCCCCTATTTCCCGGACCTTGCCCGGTTCGATGGAAAATCGAACCGGGTCCCCGAAAGCCCCATTGGCTGAAGGTCCGGGCCGCTTGAGTCGATCGAAGGTTGTTCGGCCGACTCCCGGCGTCTACATGACGATCCCTGTCCGACGACGCTGAATCATGTCCCGAGCCATGGTTTTCACCCGTCCCATGGGCGGTGGTTTATGAAAAATTTTCACGCTCGACGGCAGGCCGCCGTTTTTTTCGATGGTCTCCTCTTCGAGCACGGTGACGACGATGATGCGGATGCCGGTCAGCTCCGGGTTGGACTTCAGGGCGCGGACCATCTGGAATCCATCCATGCCGGGCATTTTGAGGTCGGTGAGGATGATATCCGGTTTTTGGCGTCCCACTTGAAAAATGCCTTCGAAACCATCCTTGGCGGTGCGCAACCGGGTGGGGAATTCCCAGGATTCGACGCTGCCGGCATAAAATTCGACGAGTACCGGATCGTCTTCCACGACCAGGATGTCCAGGGGGGCTTCGGGGCTGACGACCGGACCAACGGAGTGTTGCCACTCCTGCAGCAGGCCGTCCACGGAGTCACGGGCGATGCGGCGATGGCCGCCGGGGGTTTTCAGGGCGCGTAACCGCCCCTTTTCCACCCAGGACTGCACCGAGGCGCAGGAGACACCGAGCAGCCGGGCCGCTTCGGTGGTGGTGATCAAATCGGGACGTTTTTTTAACATGTGCTGATTTTCGCCTCTCGGAAAATCGGCAACAATCCTTTCAAATGGTTCAATACTGGCAAATCTATCAAATTTTTCGTTCTTGTCAAATTAAAATAAAAATCCTGCAATTAAATATATTTATGGAAAAAGGCGGTTTTCCGGGCTTGTCATTCCCGGGAAAGTTCATTATCTTAAAGTTCGTCAAAAAACTCTATCAAACCTCTATTTTTTACCCTTTACATCCATTTTTCAATTTCATTCGATCATGTCCACCATTTTGACCAAACCGGGAGAAGAGCCGGTCATCACCGCCAGTGAAGCGGCGAAACTGTTCGGTGTCGCCGTTCAAACCATTCATCAATGGGTGGAAAAAGGTCTGCTGGAGGCTTGGCGGACACCCGGCGGCCATCGGCGCATCCTGGAACGGTCGGCCCTGGCCCTGCTGGCGCGGCGCAACGGCGAAACCCACCGCAACGGGGAGCCGGCGCCGTTTCACGTGTTGGTGGTCGAGGATGATCCGAGGATGTCCACCACCTACAGGATGCACCTGAAAAGCTGGGCGTTCCGGATGCATGTGGAAAGCGCCACCGGTGGCGTCGAAGCCTTGATCAACGTCGCCAAAAGACGGCCCGACCTGATCATCACCGATCTGGTCATGCCGGATCTCGATGGATTCCGCCTCATCAAGGAAATGAGAGCCGATCCGGAGATGCGCGCCATTCACCTGATCGTCATCACCATCCTCGACAATCGGGAAATCCAGGCCAAAGGGGGACTGCCGGAGGATGTGATGGTGTTGCAAAAACCGGTTCAGTTCAGCTGGCTCAAGGAGATTATCCGCCAGCGCCTCCATCTGCATGAATCACAACGGGATGAACGATTTTTCCACCCGCCGGATGCCCCGGCCTGATCCGTCCGGCGTGAAAAACCAGGGTACTCCCAACGTCCGTCGTTCCATCGCGATCCTTTGCCCGAATCAATCAAAATGACCAGCAAAAGCAGCCAAGAGATTCAGTCCGAAGTTGAAATCCTTCGGCGAAAACTGAAACAGTTCAAGAAAAATGAACTCCGGCTCGCCGACCTGGAACGGCAGCTCGAGGCGACCCTGTATGATTTGAACATTCATCAGGAGGAGTTGCGCGTTCAAAATGAGGAGTTGGCCCGCTCGCGGGAACAGCGGGAAGCATTGCTGGCCAAATATTCCATCCTTTTCGAACACGCCCCGGTCGGTTATTTCATCTGTGACCGCCGGCAAAGGCTGTTGGAGTGCAATCGCGCCGCCGCCCTTCTTTTGAATGTCCGCCGGGAAACCTTGATCGGCAAACCGGTCATTTCCCATCTGCGCCGGGAGGATCTCTCCGTTTTCGCCCAACACCTCAAACGGGCCTTCGCCGGTGGTCAGTCCGAGGATGAACTGGAGTTGGTACCCCATGGGGGCGAGCCGATCCCCTGCATTCTACAAAGTCGGGACATTCACGATCCGGAGAGCGGTGACCGGGTGGTGTTGAGCGTCATTTTTGATATTTCCGAACGCAAACGGCAGGAGCGGCACATCGCTGTTTTGGCCGAACGCAATCGCGGTATTCTGGATGCCGCCGAAGAGGGCATTCTGGGCATCGGTCGGGAAGGGTTGGTCGTGTTCGCCAATCCGGCCGCGACCCGGATCCTGCAATATTCCGGCGTTCGGATCTTGGGCGCCGATCCGGTTGAACTCCTGCGGCCGACGACGGCCGATGGCGCACCGGTCGCCCGCCAGCGGTTGGCCATCCAGCGGACGCTTGGCGATGGGGAGGTGCGTTCGGAAGGGGATCACCGTTTTCAACGTCGGGATGGTGAACGGTTTCCGGTGGAATATGTGGTGGCTCCCATCTATGAGGAGGGAGAAATTTCCGGACTGGTGATGACATTCCGGGATATCAGCAAACGGGTAAAGGCCCAGAAGGCCCTGCAACGGGCCCATGATGACCTGGAACGGCGCGTTGAAGAGCGCACCCGTGATCTCCGTCTGGCCAACGATCGTCTGCGCTTGACGGCGCAGGTGTTCGAAAGCACGGGTGAGGCGATCCTCATCACCGATGCCGCCAACCGCATCGTCGAGGTCAATCTCGCCTTCACCCGCATCACCGGTTTCAGCGCCGAGCAGGCCATCGGCCAGGATCCCGGTTTCATGAAATCGGGCCGGCATGATCGGAGTTTCTATGCCGGCATGTGGCGGGATATCTGGAAAAACGGCTTTTGGCAGGGAGAGATCTGGGATCGCCGAAAAAATGGCGAAATCTATCCAAAATGGTTGACCATCAACACCATCCGCGACGAATCCGGAAAACTGGTCCAATGTATCGGCGTGTTTTCCGATATCAGTGTCGTCAAGACCGCCGAGGAAAAACTGCAACGATTGGCCTATTTCGATGGTTTGACCAACCTGCCCAACCGGATTTTTTTCAAAGTGCGCCTGGAACATGAATTCAACGCCGCCCATAGGCGCCGGACCAAGCTGGCCCTGCTGTTTCTCGATCTGGACAATTTCAAAACCATCAATGATACCCTGGGCCATGCCGCCGGCGATGACCTGTTGGTGGAGGTCGCCAAACGCCTGTGTGGTTGTGTGCGTCAATCGGATACCGTATCCCGTCTGGGTGGGGATGAGTTCACGCTGATCATCACCGATGTTGAGGAGGAATCCGCCATCGCCCTGGTCGCCCGGAACATTTTGCAATCGGTACAACGGCCGATCGTGCTGGAGGGACGACGGGTCACCGTCGGTTGCAGCATTGGCATCGCCTTCCATCCCGAGGATGGGCAGAGCGTCGACGCACTGATCAAAAATGCCGACGCCGCCATGTATCACGCCAAGGAGTCGGGCCGAAACGCCTATGTGTTTTTTTCCAGCGAGCTGAACATGCTCGCCCGCCGGCGGCTGGATTTCGATGCGGGACCCCGGCTGGCGAACGAATTACCCGAGGCCGGTACCACTCCGGAGGGGAATAAGGCCGGATCATCATGAATCCCTTTCCGGCCGAATGGTGGCGTATCGTGCCATTGATGTCGATCATGGCCGTGGTAGCCCTGACCATCGGTGGCATCTCCCTGATGGTCCTGTATGAAACCGCCTTCGAAGAGGCGCGGGCCCGGTTGACCGATACCGCCCAGAGCCGGGCGCGGTTGATGGAATCCATGGCCCGGTTCGATCAACTGCACAATCGGGATTTTCCCGGCGGTCCCTTCAGCGCCACCCTCTCCCAGATCAGGGAGGCCCATGACCGTTTTGCCGGTTTCGGCAAAACCGGGGAGTTCACCCTGGCCCGGCGTCGGGGCGATCAAATCGTCTTTATCCTCCGTCATCGTCATCATAATCTGGACCAGCCCGAGCCGGTGCCGTTTCACGAAAAACGGGGGGACCTCCATCTGGCCGAACCGATGCGTCGCGCCCTGCTCGGTCAGTCGGGTACGGTCATCGCTCCCGATTATCGCGGGGTGGATGTGTTGGCCGCCCATGAGCCGGTGGCGGTGATGAACCTGGGAATCGTGGCCAAAATCGATCTTTCCGAAATTCGCCGACCGTTCATCCGCGCCGGTCTGGCCCTCCTGATCATCTCCATATTGATCATCGGCGTGGGACTGTTTCTCTTCTTCCGGATCTCCGAAACCATGGTGCAGCGGATCATGGAGACCGAGGCCTTGCGGAAAAGCCGCCAGGCGTTGGTCAAGGCCGAGGGGGAGATTCGGCAAAAGGCCATCTATCTGGACAATATTCTCCGCTCCGCCCTCGACACCGCCATCATCGCCACCGATGAACGGCAGGTGATCCGATATTTCAATCCGACCGCTGAAAAACTGTTCGGATACGAACAGGATCAGGTCATCGGCCGTTCCGTGGGGGAAATTCACGAGTGGGAGGGGGTGGAACAGCAGCGGTTTCTCGACGGGCTCGATCGGGTTCATGAACGGGGCTTTCACCTCTACCGCATGGATCAGGAGCGGAATGGCGTACACCAGATCATTGAATCCCGGGCCTCCAGCATCCTGGACAATGACGGCAATATCGTCGGCTATGTGTTGATGTCCAAGGATGTCACCGAGTCGTGGCGGGCCGAAGAGGCGTTGATCCGATCGGAACGAAAATATCGGCTGCTCATGGAGTCGGCCAACGATGCCATTTTTGTCGCCGATGCCGAAACCGGGATCATCCTCGATGCCAACCGGGCCAGCGCCGCGCTGTTGGGCCGGCCGGTCGAAGAGATCATCGGTATGCATCAGACCCGGCTCCATCCGTCTGAAAAGATGTCGGACTATCGGCACCGTTTTCAGGCCCAGGTTGAAGCTGGAACCGGGGTAATCACCGATATCGTCGTGGTGCATCGGGATGGTCGGCATGTGCCGGTGGAGATTCGCTCCGGGGTGACCGATCTCGGTGACAAACGGGTCATACAGGGCATTTTTCGCGATGTGACCGAACGTAAAAAGGTGGAGGATGCCCTGCGGGAAAGCCGTGGTCGCCTGGCCAAGGCCCAGGAGATCGCCCATCTCGGTCACTGGGATTGGAACATCATCGACAACGATCTGTTCTGGTCCGATGAAGTGTTCCGGATTTTCGGCCGGGAACCATCGGTTTTCACCGTCACCTATGAGACGTTTCTGGATACCGTCCATGGGGAGGATCTCGACATGGTCCGGGAAACGGTGGACCGGGTCCTGGCCGATCCCGGATTCGTCTTTGATATCCACCATCGTATCGTCCGCCCGGACGGCACGGTCCGCACCGTCCGGGAGCAGGCGGAAATCGTTCGGGATGCCGATGGCCGGGTGTTGCGTATGCTGGGGACGGTCCACGACATCACCGAGTTGAAGGAGACCGAGGCCAAACTGCGGGATTTGAACGTCAACCTGGAAAGCCGCGTCAGTCAGCGCACCCGGCAGTTGCAGGCGGCCAACCGGGAGTTGGAGGCCTTTTCCTACTCGGTGGCCCACGATCTGCGCGCCCCCCTCAACAATGCGCTCGGTTTCGTGAACATTTTGCAGGTCGATCACCGCGAGCAACTCGATGATGAGGGCCGGGAAACCCTGGACTGGTTGCTCAGGAGCACCTTGATGATGCGCAACCGGGTGGACGATTATCTGAAATTGGCGCGCTCCAACCGGGGCACGCTCAAATGCAGCGAGGTCGATCTCTCCGCCTTGATGACCAATGTCGCTCGTACCATCCAGGGCCAACGGTCGGAAACCGCCGGCATTGCCGTGGCGATCACCCCGAATCTCACCGTGTGGGGTGATGCCGGTCTGTTGGCGGTGGTGGCGGAAAATCTCATCTCCAACGCCCTCAAATTTACCGCTGGCACCGATGGTGGCCAAATCGTTTTCGGAGTGGGAGAAAATCTGGCCGGGCAACGGGAGTTTTTCGTTCAGGATAACGGCAATGGGTTCGATCCACGATTTTCCCATCGTCTGTTCGAACCCTTCGAACGGCTGCACGAACCCGGTGCCTTCGAAGGATCGGGTATCGGTTTGACCACCGTCAAACGGATCATCGAAAGACATGGTGGGGAGATTCGGGCCGTATCCAAACCTGGCCAGGGGGCCTCTTTTTATTTTACACTGGGGTGTGAGGAAAATAATTTTCGAAAAGGTGGAGGGGAACGATGAGCGTCTGGGTAGTGATTGATCGGCTTGGTCCGTTTCACCCGCTGGTGAAGGGGACCGTCCATGTCCGCTGATGATTCGATCCTGTTGGTGGAAGATGATCCGGCGGCCGTTTGCATTGCTTTGCACGCCTTCGCCAAAAGCGGTGTCGACAAGGAGCGGATCATCGTTGCCGAGGATGGTCAGGCGGCCCTGAACCACCTTCTGGCGAAAAAAAAGGACGATCGGGGGACGCCCTGCCTGATCCTGCTGGACTTGAAACTGCCCCGGATCGACGGCCTGGAAGTCTTGAAACGCCTCCGGGAGACGGACCGCTTGAAGGAGGTGCCGGTGATCATCCTCACCAACTCCGATGAAGAACGGGATATCGCCCGAAGTTACAGCCTGGGAGCCAACAGCTATCTGCGAAAACCGATCGATTTCACCCAATTGATCGAACTGTTGGAGCAATTGGGCCTGATTTCGAAATAGGACTCACAACCAGGGACGATCCATCCATGGACCGCACCGGGCCGTCGAAAGGTTTTTCAACAGCCTCTCACTCCCGGATCGTTATCGGATCACTCTTCCACCAATGGTTTCATCGGCACCACGGCGGTCTGGATGGCCAGTTTGCTCTCCCAGTCGACCACCCGTGACGTGACCATCAGGGAGAGGGCTTTCCCCTCTTTGGTGACTCCTTTGGCGGCATGGATCAACGGTGCGTGTCCCGAGCCGAACAGTTTGGATTTCGCCACCCCCTTACGGCGCTCCGATTCGGTCAACAGCAGGTTGATATTCGGCAGACCGATGATCTGTTCGGGGTTCGAATAGCCGAAAAACCGGGCGAAGGCATGATTGCAGTAGAGCGGTTTGTCCTTGCGGTGGACGATGACTCCCTGAATGCCCGATTCCGCCAGGGTGCGATAGCGTTCCCGGGAGCGGTTCAACGCCTTTCTGGCCAGGGTCAGTTCGGTGATATCCTCGAAAATCAACATGAAACCGCCGTTGGGTTTTCTGTTTTCATCCAGATGCGGCACCATGAGCAGTTGAAAGCTCCTGTCACCCGCTTCGGGCAGGGTGTGCTCCAGTTCGGTACTGGTGGCTTGACCATTGGCGGCCTTGTCGATGCCGGCTTTCAGGTGGTCGTGAATTTTTCGGCCGAAGGCGGTGAAAAGCCGTTTTCCCAGCAGCCCCCTCTCCTTGCCGAACCATTCGCTCAACCGGTGATGGCATTGACGACGCGTTGATCCGGCCCCACCAGGGCCACGCCCATGGGCAGGGAGTCGGCGGTCAACCGTTGCAGCCGTTCACTGTGGGCCAACTCCTGGCGGATGCTGTATATTTCCGATTGGTCGATGATGACGATGACCGCCCCTTCGATCTTTTGCTCCATGGTGTAATAGGGCACGATCCGGAACCACAGGGAGAGTTTGCCGGTGAGCACCTCTTCCTGGTGCTCCTTGCCGGTGCCGATGACCATCCCCAGCTTTTTTTTCAAATTTTTCACTTCCAGGTGCGAGGGCACGGTGGTGATGACTTCACCGACATCCTCCGGCGCCAGCCCGAAATATTTGACGGCGGCGGGGGAAAACCGTTTCACCCGCAGTTTCGGGTCGACGATGATGATGGAATAACCGACATTTTTCTGCATGTTTTCCAGGTCGGCGTTGACCACCAGCAGTTCCGAGGTACGGGTTTGCAACTCCTCGTTGACGGTGGTCAACTCCTCATTGGTGGATTGCAGTTCCTCGTTGGCGGTCTCCAGCTCTTCATTGGTGGATTGCATCTCCTCGTTGCTGGCCTGCAACTCCTCGTTCAAGGCCTGCAACTCTTCGTTGGAGGTTTCCAACTCTTCGATGACGGTTTGCAGATGCTCCTTGGTGGCCACCAGCTCTTGTTCCAGTTCGGGAACCCGGGTCGATTCGCCCACGAAGGGGTTTTCGGTACTGTCTTGCAGGTTTTTTTCCGGGATGTCGAACTCTTCGAAACCGATCAGGTAGAGGCTGCTGGCCTGGGAAACCCGGGTGGCGGGATGGATGCCCATGCGCACGCCTTTGCGCTGACCGCCGAAAACGATCGGTTTGATGGAACCGACCGCCGAGTCGCCATTTTTTTTCACCTGGGAAAACAATGCCCAGAACTCACCGCGCAGCTCCGGTATCAACATGCGGGTGACGTTGAGATCGCCTTTTCCGGATCCCAGGACCATGTAGCCGGTCACGTCACCGTTGATCTGGTAGACCGAGCCGTCATCGCCCACCATCATGCTTTTGGGGGCGTAGATACGCATGATCGTCGCCCGCATCGCCTCCTCGACGCTGATCTTTTTTTGATCCATCGGTTTGTGGACACCGGGCCAGATCGGCTTTGGACGTTCCGACAGGGGCATCCGTCCGAAACGGTCGCCGACACCGATCTTTTTCTGATAGATGCGATATTTCGAGTTGGCGGAGGTGAACAGGTCGGCGCTTTGTCCCAGGGCTTCCGATTTGCCGAGAAACAGATAACCGGCGGAAGCGAGGGCGAAATGAAAGGCCGAAAATACCCGGTCCTGGAGTTCCTGGTTGAAATAGATCAATACGTTGCGGCAGCTGATGAAGTCGACCCGGACGAAGGGGGGATCCTTGGCCAGGTCCTGGCGCGCGAACACCACCAGTTCACGCAGATCCTTGGAAACATGGAATTTGTCCCCTTTTTTGGTGAAATAGCGGTCGATGAACTGGGCGGGGGCCTCTTTCAGGGCCGATTCCAGGTAGATGCCCTTGCGGGCGGTCTCCAGGGCCTCCAGGTCGATGTCGGTGGCGAATATCTGGACCTTGAAACTGCCCACCTTGATGCCCAGGAGCTCCGACAGCAGGATGGCAATCGAGTAGGCCTCCTCGCCGGTGGCGCAACCGGGTATCCAAAAGCGGATTTCATCGCCGGGCTCCTTGTTGCCGATCATCTCGGTGATGGCCTCTTCGATGGCGCGGAACGCTTCCCGGTCCCGGAAAAAACCGGTGACGGAAATGAGGACGTCCTTGGCCAGGTTTTCCGCCTCCATCGGATTGTCGCGCATGTACAGGACATAACTGGGCAGATCCCTGGTGCCGGTGGCATTGATGCGTCGTTCGATGCGGCGGCAGAAGGTGGTCTGCTTGTATTTGGAAAAATCGATGTCGGTCCGTTTGCGCACCAGGGCGAAAATTTCGTCGAGGCCGGACAGTCCGACCTTTTCGTCATCCATCAACTCCAGGATCTTGCCGGGTGTCTGCACGATGTCCGGCAGATTGAGGCCGATCTTGTCCGGGGCCAGGATCAGGTCCACCAGATTGGTCTCGATGGCGGCCAGCGGCATGCCGTTGTATTTGGCGGTTTCGGGGTCCTGGACCAGGGTGAATCCGCCGTGGGCCTTGATGGCGCGCATGCCCAGGGCGCCGTCGGAGCCGGTGCCGGAGAGGATGACGCCGATGGCGTGTTCTGCCTGGTCTTCGGCCAGGGCCGAAAAAAAATTGTCGATGGAGGGTTTGGGGCCGACGGGGTTGGTGGGTGGTTTCAGGAACAGGATGCCATCCTTGATATCCGCATCATGGTTGGGCGGGGTGATATGGATGACCCCGGCGGAAATGGGGGTTTTGTCCTTGATCTCCATGACCGGAATTTTGGTCTCCCGGGAGAGGAGTTCGACCATCATGCTGCGGTATTGTGGCGCCATGTGTTGAACGATCACATAGCCCATGGGGGCGGAGACGGATAATTTCGTCACCAGGGGCCGCAAGGCCTCCAAGCCGCCGGCGGAGGCGCCGATGCCGACCACGAACATTTTGTTTTTGTCGTCCGTCGATTTTTTGTTGGCGGTGCCCTCCTCCATTTCCGGCTCTTTGGTGACGGTGGATTTCCCCCTCGGGGAATTTTTGCGTGTTCCGGTCATTTTGCGCGGGGACATGACATCCTCTCTCGGAGGTTGGCTGGGGAAAAGCTCTGCCAAAGTTGAAAATTTTTAAAATACTCTATTGAAACTCTATAAAAAAAAGGGAAAAGCCCCGTTACACTTGTATCCACTTCCGTTCGGAAAGTGTATAGTATCCGCGCTCGGATGTCCTGGTTCCCCGACATCTTTTCCACGAAATACACCATTGAACCGGTCCATGCCCAAAACCACCAAAAGCCGCAGAGAGGTCGAGCTTGAAGTCGAGCGCCTCAAAAAACAGGTCGCCGACTTCAAACAGAGGGAGACCCGTTTTTCGGATCTTGAAACGCAACTGGAACGAACGCTGGAAGACCTCAACACCCATCAGGAAGAGTTGCGCAGTCAGAACGAGGAACTGCTTTTCACCCGTGAGCGGTTGGAATCGTTGCTGGACAAATATTCCGTATTGTTCCTGGACTCACCCGTGGCCTATTTGGTGTTCGACCGTTGGCGGACCATCGTTGAAACCAACCATGCGGCGGCGGAGTTGCTGGGACTGGGCAAAACACAACTGGTCGGCAAGCCGATCCTTCCCTACGTGCCCAGGGAGATCCGCAAAAAGCTGGAAGCGCACTTTCAGCGGGTGGTCCGGTTCGAACGGGCCAATGATGAACTGCAACTGTTGAAAAACCTGAAAACTCCCGTCCATTGCCTGTTCGAAAGCCGGTTGATCCGGGATCCGCAAAAGGATCGGCCGTTGTGTCTGACGGTGATTTTTGACATCACCGAGCGTAAACGGACCGAAGACCGCATTTCGGAGCTGGCCGAGCGCAATGCCCGAATTTTGGATTCGGCGGCGGAGGGTATCCTCGGTATCGATCATCAGCGCCGCATCATTTTCGCCAACGCCTCGGCCGCCAATCTGCTCGGTCATCCCGTCGAGGACCTGGTGGGCCGGGATATCCGCCGATTGTTGCGTCCCCTCTCGTCCGATGGCGATCCGCTGGCCCCCGGGGACGATGCGGTCAATGAAACCCTGCGCGATGGCAAGAGCCGTTCGATCCTCGATGGGTATCTGCACCGCCGCCGGGGTATCCGCTTTCCGGCCAGTTATACGGTCTCCCCCACCTTTCAGGAGTCGGGTGTTACCGGGTTGGTGTTCACCTTTCGCGATGATACCGAACGCAAGGAGATCGAGGCCTCGTTGAAAAGGCCAAGGAGTTGGCCGAGGCCTCCAACCGGGCGAAAAGCGCCTTTCTGGCCACCATGAGCCATGAAATCCGTACGCCGATGAACGCCATCATCGGCATGGCCGATTTCGTCGACGGTTCCACCTCCGAGGAGGAACGCATCGAGGCCATGACCGTCATCCGCGAGTCGGGACGGGCGTTGTTGACCCTGATCAACGATATCCTCGATCTGGCCAAGATCGAATCCGGCGAGTTCGGCCTGCTCACCGAGGTCTTCTTGCCCCGGGATCTGGTCGAAAGCGTCCGCAACATCATGCACTATCCGGCCACCGTGCAAAAAAAACTCGGCCTGGAAGTACAGGTCGATGACGATGTTCCCGATGCCGTTCACGGCGATTTTCGCCGGATCCGGCAAATTCTCATCAACCTGATCGGCAATGCGATCAAGTTCACCGAAACCGGTCACATCATCCTTTCCGTCAAGGTGGATTTCATTCGCGAAGATAAAACCGTCCTGCTTTTTTCCATTCGCGACACCGGCATCGGCATTCCCGAAAATCGCCTGGAGGCCATTTTCGACCGTTTCGTGCAGGCCGATGCCACCACCAACCGCCGTTTCGGCGGTACCGGCCTGGGGTTGTCGATCTGCCAGCGGCTCATCGACATCATGGGAGGGAAAATCTGGGTGGAGAGTGCGGAAGGCCGGGGCAGCACCTTTTTTTTCACCGTGCCCCTGGAACGGGTGGCCATTGATGATGATGGCCCGAACGCCCCCTTGAACGGCGATGCGGCGCCTTCGGTGTCCATGGACCGTCCCCGCCATCGCCAGCCCCAGGGGGTGACCGGTGACAAGTGTGTTCTGCCGCCCGGAGCCGCCATCCTCCTGGCCGAAGACGATCCGGTCAACCAGGTGGTGTTCATGAAAATGTTCAAACGCCTCGGTTTGAGGCCGGACCTGGTCCAGAATGGTCTGGAGGCGCTGGAGTCGATGCAGCGGAAGCCGTACGACTTGGTTTTCATGGACATCCAGATGCCGAAAATGGATGGACTCACCGCTGCCCGCCTGCTTCGGGATCGGGAAAAGGGTGAGGATCATGAACATCGTACCACCATCATCGCCCTGACCGCTTTTGCCCTGGAGGGGGATGAACAGACCTGCCTGGCCGCCGGCATGAATGATTATCTGTGCAAACCGATCACCAGTCAGGACCTGCGCCGGGTTCTCCAACGTTGGCTCGGCGAGGAACCGGAGGGGGCGGTTGCCAACAAATGCGGTGGCCATGAACCGGTCGATGGTTTCAATGTTGACAGCAACAGATTGGCGGAACTGCGCGAGGATATCGGTGAAGAGGAGTTCGAATCCATCGTTCGGGTCTCCCTCATCGGCCTCTACGAACAGGCCCACACCCTGGCCAGTCTGATTGAGAAAGGGGACCGGGACTCGGTGGCCGCCGCCTGCCATCGACTGAAAGGGGTTTGCCGGCAGTTGGGCGTGGTCCGGGTGGCGGAAATGGCCGAAAAAATGGAACGGTTGGCCAGAGCCGGCGCTCACGATGAAATACCGGCCATCGCCGTCACCATCGAGGAGGAGGCCATGCTGGCCACCCGGACCATTGAAAACCTCATCAACCGGCCCGTCGAGTGATCCGCTTGCAAAATGGGGGGAACGGTTTCATGATCACCCGAAAATGGTTGCTGTGGCTGGTGTTGGTTTTTGCTTGGTTTTCGTGCCGGCCGGCGGTGACCCTGGCCCAAGAGCCGGTGGTGGCCAGGGTGGTGAAGGCGGTGGGCAAGGTCTACGTGTCACGCGGTCGGGAAGTGCCGCAATTTCTGGTACGGGGGGTCGAGTTGTACAGCGGCGACCGTCTCATCACTGAAAATGGCGAGTTGATCATCCGTTTTACCGATGGCATGCGCCTGATTTTGTATCGGGATACCCGGTTTTCCATCGATGATTTTCACTTTCACCCGGAAAAACAGGGATCCGATCGCGCCCGGTTTACCTTGATCGAGGGGGTCATCAGCAAAAAAACCGGCCAATTGAGCGGACGTTCCGCCCATCGGTTCCAACTCAAGACCCACATGGCCATCCTCGGTATCCGCGGTACCGGGTTTCATCTGCTGTTGAAGGATGTTCTACACTTGAGCGTCGTCGAGGGGTCGGTGTTTCTCGAACATGCCAACGGCGTGACCCATGCCGGCGCCGGAAAACATCTGCACATGCCCCATGCCGAAGCGGTGCCGGTGGCCATCGATCATCCGGTGCCCATCCATCTGCACCGGCATCATCCGGACGGTGATTAAAAAAATCACCCGCTGATTCCCCGGATCATGGAATCAGTTTGATGGCGGCAATGACGATGCCGGAGGTGGCGACGACCCATTTGATGATGTCGGCCCTGGTTTCAGCGATCTCTTTTCGAACGGTTTCGATTTCAAGCTGAATTTCCCGTTTGGCGATTTCCAGATCGCCGCGGGTGGCCAACTCTTTGGACTCCAGGACCTTGGACAGCACCCGGGTCTGTTGCTCGGGAACGTCGGCGGCGGACAGTTCTTCGGAGAAGGCCAGGGTGTCGAAAGGGATCGAATTCATTGTCCGTTCTTCTCCAAGAGGAACAACTCCTTTTGGGGAGCTTATCACGGTTCGGATCGGAAAATGAACGAAAATCCGCTGTTCGATCGAAGACCGTCGAAACACCTCTTTCGGCAACCTCGTGCCGTCCATTCCAGTGAGTTTTATGGCAACCCGTGGTCAGCGCCGTCGTTTCGGGGCGTGAAAATGGACACAGTGGCCGAGGAACACCTCGGCCGACTCCATGACCGTTTCCGACAGGGTGGGATGGGGATGGATGATTTCCGACAGCTGTCGGGCGGTCAGGCCGTTGTTGATGGCCTGCACCCCGGCGGCGATCAGCTCACCGGCCCCGGCCCCGACCACGCCCATGCCGAGGATGCGTTCACTGTCCGGGTCCAACACCAGTTTGGTGATGCCCTCGGTGCGTTCCAGGGTGTGGGCGCGGCCCGAGGCGCCCCAGGGGAAACGGGCGGCGCGCACCGGGACCTTTCGCTGCCGGGCGGCGCTTTCGGTCAGACCGGCCCAGGCCAACTCCGGATCGGTGTAGGTGACCGCCGGGATCACCGGGTCCGCTGGAGGCGGTGAAACATCGGCCAGGGTGGCGACGGCGATGCGGGCCTCATAGGCGGCCTTGTGGGCCAACATGGGACCGCCAATGAGATCGCCGATGGCCAAAATGTTGGGATCATCGCTCTTCATGGCCGCATCCACCCGCACCAATCCCCGATCCAGGCGCACCCGGGTTCGTTCCAGGCCCAGGGATTCACTGTTGGGCAGGCGACCGGTGGCGATCAATATTTTTTCAAAGGTTTCCGTCCTGGACCGGCCGTTTTCCCCCGCCAGGGTGACCTGGAGGCCGTCGTCCCCTGGTTCCAGGGTGATCACCCGTGTTTTCAAGTGGATCGCCGCCAGTCTCCCCGCCAACCGTTTGGCCAACGGACGCACCAGGTCGCGATCGGCGCCCGGCAACAGTCCCGCCGTCATCTCCACCACCGAAACCCGGCTGCCCAGGGAGGCATAAACCGTTCCCAACTCCAGGCCGATGTTGCCGCCGCCGACCACCAGCAGGGATTTCGGAATGGTTTCCAGCGCCAGGGCCGCCGTTGAATCCATCACCCCCGGCAGGTCGGCCGCCAGGCCGGGAATGCCGGCGGGCCGGGAACCGGTGGCGAGGATGGCATGTCTGAACCCCAGCTGCCGGGGTGCGTCGCCGCCGGTGGGTTGGACCTCCAGGCGCCGGGAGTCCAAAAAGTGCGCCCGGCCTTGAATATACGTGATGCCCCGGCGGCGGCTTTGATCACCCAGGCCGCCGGTCAGCCGTTGCACCACCTCCCCTTTCCAACTCCGCAACCGTGCCAGGTCGATGACCGGCTCGCCGAAACGGATGCCCATGTGCGCCCCTTCCCGGGCCTCCTCCAACAATCGGCTGGCATGCAGCAGGGCCTTGCTGGGGATGCAGCCCCGATGCAGGCAGACCCCGCCGGGGTGTGCCTCGGGATCGATGAGGGTCACGGAAAATCCATGATCCGCGGCCAAAAAAGCGGCGGCATATCCACCGGGTCCGGCGCCGATGACGGCAATATCCGTTGTTTCTGACATGATCGCTCCACCTGATTGGAATGGGACTCCCCGGTGTTGACCGAATACGGCTGCACCGGGCATGTGAGGTCCGAATGGACGGTCTCTTTTGTTGAAAGGAGACGGAAGGAAACAACCAAATCGCCGCGACTCTGTCAACGGTATCTTGTTTTTCATTGCGTTAACTGGAATTATGGTGAGGTGGAACGGCTGATCATGGCGAGATGGAGCGGTTGAATGGATCTATCCAGCGGGCAAACCTGGGAACAGTGGTTGAGTGTCACCCAACTCAACGAACGGATACGCGATGCCCTGGAGAGCGGCTTTCCTTTCGTCCGGGTCCGCGGTGAGGTTTCCGACCTGCGCAGTCCGGCCTCGGGACATCTCTATTTTTCCCTCATCGACGGGGAATCGCGCATTCGCGCCGTGATATGGCGGGGCAACAAACATCGATTGCGCCTGACGCCCCGTTCCGGCCAGGCGGTACTGGCTACCGGCCGGGTGGCGGTCTATCCCCCGCGGGGGGAATATCAAGTCATCGTCGAGGGGTTGCGCGCCGACGGCGCCGGCGGTGAACGGGAGCGGTTCCTGAGACTGTTCCGCAAACTGGAGTCCGAGGGGCTGTTCCGCGAGGAAAACAAGAAAAAACCGCCCTTTTTGCCGGGGGTCATCGGCGTCGTCACCTCCGCCAGCGGTGCGGCGATCCATGATATCACACGGGTGTTGGACAGCCGGTTTCCCAACTATCGATTGTTGCTCGCCCCGGCGCGGGTGCAGGGGGTCGGGGCGCCCGAAGAGATCGCCGCCGCCCTCGAACGCCTGGTAGACGATGGACGCGCCCGGGTGATCATCTGTGGCCGGGGCGGTGGTTCGGCGGATGATTTGGCCGCCTTCAACAGTGAAATCGTCTGCCGGGCCATCGCCGCCTGCCCGATACCGGTGGTGAGCGCCGTCGGTCATGAAGTGGACCTGACCCTGGCCGATCTGGCCGCCGACCTGCGCGCCCCCACCCCCTCGGCCGCCGCCGAACGGGTGATGCCGGAAAAGAAGACCCTGACCGCCGCCGTCGACTCCCTGGGCGACCGTCTGCTCCAGGCCTTTCGGGGTCAGATTCGGCAACGGCGGCAACGGTTGCAATCACTGGCCAGTCGCTTGCGGCATCCGCGGCGTACCATCGATACCGCCCGTTTCCGCTGTGAGGAGTTGACCCAACGGTTGATCACCGTCACCGGCCAGTTGCCGGAACGGGGTCGAAACCGTCTCGACGTCCTGCAACGGCGTCTGGCCGTTCTGGCCACCGGCCGTTATTGGTTGTTGCAACGGTCGCGGATCGATCGGTCGAGGGTTTCGGTCGAGCGGGAGATCCGGCATCGATTGGGCCAACGGCGTCAACGGCTCGAAGCCCTGGTCGCCCGTTTGCATGGGGTGTCGCCGTTGGCGGTTCTGGAACGGGGGTACGCCCTGGCTCGGGATGAGCAGGGGCGGATTTTACGGGAAACCAAAGGGTTGCGGCCCGGCCAAAACATCGAGGTGACCCTGGCCCGGGGCGGGCTGGAGGCGGAAATCATACGATTGAAGGAGCGATCATGAACCGTATTTTGACACCATTGCTGATCCTGGGCCTGTTGTTGATGGCCACCGGCGCCCGGGCCGCCACCCTCTCCCTGTCCGGTGAACTGGAACCGGGTACCGCGGTGTTGTTGACGGTGAAGGGATTTCCACCCGGTTCCACCCTGCGCGGCAAGCTCGATGGTCGTTCCTTCCCACTGACCTGGAGACAGGGCATGGCCCTGGTGGCCCTGGATATGGAGACCAAGCCGGGTCCGGTGACCCTGGAGGTGGTGGTCAAACCGCCGCCCGGCAAAGGCAAACCGCAAACCCTGCGCAAAAAGGTGACCATCCGCAAACGGGGTTACAAGGAAGAGCACATCAACAACCTGCCGAAAAGAAAGGTGGACCTGAGCAAACCGGACCTGAGCCGTGCCCGCAAGGAGACCGCCGCCATCCGCGCCACCTACAGGGTGCGCAGCCATCGCATCGGTTTTGCCGACGGTTTCCGCCTGCCGCTGACCGGCACCCGCTTTTCCGGTGTGTTCGGCAGCCGCCGGGTGTTGAACGGCAAACCGCGCCGTCCCCACAATGGCGTCGATATCGCCGCTCCCAAGGGCTCGCCCATCGTCACCACCGCCCCCGGTGAGGTGGTGTTGACCGGCAAGGACTATTTTTTCACCGGCAACACGGTGGTGGTCGATCATGGTCACGGCGTGATTTCGCTCTATTCGCACATGGACACCATTCGGGTCAAAGAGGGGGATTGGTTGGCGGCGGACACGGTGATCGGCACCGTCGGCATGACCGGACGCGCCACCGGCCCGCACCTGCACTGGGGAATGTTGGTCCGGCACGCCCGGGTTGACCCGCTGACCCTGCCGGGCATCCGGGGCACCGTCACCTTGCCCGGGGAGTGAACCGGTGTTTCGCCAGTTTCGATTCATTCTCTGTTGTGCCGGGGCGCTGATGCTGTACAAACTGTCTGGTGCCGGTCCGGTCTTTTATGGGGCGGCCCTCAACGCCTTCGCCAATCTGTTTTCGGGTCAGATCGATTGCGCCTCCGGCGCCTGCGATACCGAAAGCCAGCGTCCGTCGCTGGACGATCCGGTGTACAAACTGCATCTGCTCACCACCGCCATCGGCGCCTTGACGGCCCTGTACGGGGTGGTTCAAATTTGGTTTTGAGACGATCGGGCCGTGATCGAATCAAGAGGCTCATGGTCCTTTCAGGGTTTCAATAATTTACATATCGAAACTTTGAATTTTTTTCATTCCCATTAAATTGTTCCGTATAATCAACTGGTTGACAATGAATTTGCAAACCTCCAAAGCAAAACCGTCCTCCGGCAAGCCAGCCGGCCTCCTCCCGGTCGGCTGGCTGGACTCCCTCAAGGTTTACGGCGAACCCCGTCTGCTGGCCATCCTCTTTTTGGGGTTTTCCAGCGGTTTGCCCCTGGCCTTGACCTTCGGCACCCTCTCCCTGTGGATGGCTGAGGCGGGGGTGGACAAGACCACCATCGGTCTGTTCGCCCTGGCCGGGAGTCCCTACACCCTGAAATTTCTCTGGTCCCCCCTCATCGATCATCTGCCGGTCCCCTTCCTGACCGCCCGCCTGGGGCGGCGCCGCGCCTGGATGTTGTTGACCCAACTGGCGTTGATGGCGACCATCTTCGGTCTCGGCCACGCCGATCCGTCGGTGGATGCCACCACCACCGCCCTGCTCGCCCTGCTGGTGAGTTTTTCCTCTGCCAGCCAGGATATCGTCATCGACGCCTACCGGGTGGAGATCCTGGATGAACGACGCCTGGGCGCCGGCGCCGCCATGGTGGTGCTCGGATATCGCCTGGGCATGTTGGTTTCCGGGGCCGGGGCCCTCTACCTGGCCAGTTTTCATGGTTGGTTCATCACCTATGGCATCATGGCGCTGTTGATGTCGGTGGGCATGCTCACCACCCTGCTCAATCCCGAGCCCGAGAGGGTGACCGATGGATCACGATCCCGCCCGGTTGTCGATGAAGAAACGGTCGTGACCCGGGTTTGGCACTGGATTCACGGGGCGGTGATCTCCCCCTTCGCCGATTTCATGCAAAGGCCCGGCTGGCTGTGGGTGCTGCTGTTCATCCTGCTCTATAAATTCGGCGATGCCCTGGCCGGCGTCATGAGCAGCCCGTTTTATGTGGAGTTGAATTTCAGCAAAATCGAAATCGCCAACATCAGCAAACTGTTCGGATTGGCCGCCACCCTGGCCGGCGGGGTCATCGGCGGCATGCTGGTGCATCGAACCGGTATTTTGCGGGCGTTGTTGTGGTGCGGGATGTTGCAGATGCTCTCCAACCTGATGTTCGTGCTCCTGGCCTGGGTGGGACACGATCTCTATCTGCTGACGGCGACCATCGCCATTGAAAATCTCAGCGGCGGCATGGGCACCGCCGCATTCGTCGCCTATCTCTCCTCATTGTGCCACATCGCCTACACCGCTACCCAATATGCCCTTTTGTCCTCTTTCATGGCCTTCGGCCGCACCCTGCTCGCCTCCTCCGGCGGTTGGATGGCCGACCGCATGGACTGGGTCACCTTTTTCCTCGCCACCACCGCCGCCGCCGTGCCCGGGTTGCTGTTGTTGGTGTGGATGATGCGCCGTTTCGGCGATGGCGGCAGATGAGGTTTTTTTAATTCAAACGGCCGTTAACCGGCTGTTGAATAATGACTTGATGAACGGTATCATTCGATCTTTCCCTGATAATGGATCACCGTCTCTTTTTCGAAACCGGCCATTCCGGATTCGAACACACTTTTTTCGACCACCCATTCAAAAAGGTCCCTCATGAAAAAATTTGTCGTTTTCACCATTCCCCTTCTTCTGGCCGGTTGGCTGTTTTCTGCACCGGCCCGGGCCGAATCCGATCTGAAAACCCTGGACCAGCGGTTCAGCTACGCCCTGGGCCTGCAGGTGGGCGTGGATATCCAGCGGATGCCCGGCCATGTCGATGCCAAGGCGGTATTGATGGGTATTCAGGATCAGCTCAAGGGCCGGAAACCCCGTCTCACCCCCACTGAAATCAATCTGGCCAAGGCCGACTTCCAGAAAAAGGTTCAAAAGGAGAAAACGCGGATTCGGGGCGTTCTCGACCAGAAAAACCGCAAGGCCGGGCGGGCCTTCCTGGCCAAGAACAAGAAAAAGAAAGGGGTGAAGGTCACCGCCAGCGGTTTGCAGTACCAGGTATTGAAACGGGGCAACGGCCCCCGTCCGTCGAAAACTTCCGTCGTCGAGGTGAACTATCGCGGCACCCTGTTGGATGGCACCGAATTCGACAGCTCCTACAAACGGGGCAAGCCGGTCAGCTTTCCGCTCAGCCGGGTGATTCCGGGCTGGACCGAAGGGTTGCAGTTGATGCCGGTGGGCTCCAAGTATCGTTTTTTCATCCCCTCCAGCCTCGCCTATGGCAAACGCGGCGCCCCCCCGAAAATCGAACCGGGCCGATCATTGATCTTTGATGTGGAACTGTTGCGGATCATCAAAAAGTAACACCCCCGCCACCCTCTCTTTTCAACCCGGGTGATTCCGGACCGGCCATGCCGGAATCACCCGGGCCGGGTGGCCGGTCAAGGGCCGTTTTTTGCGGGGCCGGCCGTGGCGGCCAACTCCCGACCGCGGGCGACCTGTTCCGCCGGCAGGGTTTTTTCCAGTTCATCCCGTAGCGCGACGGCCTCTTCATGATCTTGCCGGGCCGCCCGATCGGCCCACAGGTAGGCCTGAGCGCCATCCCGGGTCACCCCCTCGCCATCCCGATAGAGAAATGCCAGATTGAGCTGGGCGATGGCAAACCCCTGATCGGCGGCCTTTTGATACCAGGAGACCGCTTCCGACAAATTTTTTGCGACCCCTTCCCCATATTGATACCGAACCCCCAGGTTGGACTGGGAGGGGGCGAATCCACTTTCAGCGGCCTTTCGGAACCATTCTACCGCTTTTTCATAATCCCGGGTCACATCCCGGCCCGACAGATACATGACCCCCAGATTGTGCTGCGCCTGGGTATCCCCCTGCTCCGCCGCCTTGTGGTACCATTTCATCTCTTCATCAACATTTTTTTCCACCCCGGAGCCGTTGCCATACATGGCCCCTAGGTTGGTCTGGGCACTGGCCGAACCCTGGGCGGCGGCCAGGCGGTACAGCCGAACCGCCTCTTTGGCATCCTGGGCGACTCCCAGACCGTTCATGTACATCACCCCCAGATTGAATTGGGCATTGGCATTCCCCTGATCGGCCGCTTTCCGGTACCATTGTGCAGCGGTGGTGTGGTCTTGGTCGACCCCATGGCCTTCGGAATACAGGAGACCGAGATGGTATTGGCCATCGGCATAACCCTGTTCGGCGGCCTTTTTGAACCAGTGCGCCGCTTTGCTGAAATGCTGGGCCACCCCTTCTCCCTGATAATACATCAAACCCAGATCACCCTGGGCCTGCCGGTCACCCCGTTCAGCGGCCTTGCGAAACCATTTGGCCGCTTCAGCGTGATTTTTCGTCACGCCTCGACCGTGGTAGTACATGAATCCCAGATTATAGGCGGCCTTGAGCTCATCCTGATCGGCGGCCTTGCGGAACCATTTGATCGCCTCGGCATCATTTTGCGGTAAACCCTGGCCATGGAAATACATGAGCCCGACATTGTACTGGGACGATGATCTGCCCATTTCAGCCAGTGGCAGCCAAAGGTTTTTCGCGGTGACATAGTCCCCCTTCCGGTAGGCCTCCAGTCCCTCTTCGAAATCCCCGAGCGTATCCCACCACTCCCAGGTGGCGAACAGGGCCAGTATGATGACCAGCAGTCGAATGGCTTTCATCATGATTGCAATTCCATCCTTTTCCTTGGAAGTGGATCCGATATCCCGCCCCGGCAGGTCATCCTGCCGCAAATGGGCACGAAAATCCATCCACCCTGATCGGATGTCGGGAGTCGTTGCCCCGGTAGTTCCTGATCCCGAATCACCTGGTGTTTCCTTGCAAGACCACAATCGGGATGATAAAAATTAAAAAAATCAAAAAAATTTTTACAGTTGTTTGGTGGTGTATCAAACCAAAAAAAGGAGTGAAACATGTCCAAGATGATTTTGTCCCTGGATGGCGGTGGCATTCGGGGTGCCGCCTCCGCCCAATTTTTGAGCCATGTCGAAGAGGCGTTGCAATCCGGCACCGATCCCAAATCAATACGGGACTGTGTCGATTTTTATGCCGGCACCAGTACCGGCAGCATCATCGCCCTGGCCCTGGCCACCACCGACATGCCGGTGAGCCGGATCAGCGAACTGTATGATTATGATACGGCGAAGATCATCTTTACCAAAAACACCGGCTGGTTCGAAATCGATGGCCTCAATGCGCCCAAATACGAGGCTTCCGGGAAAACCGATGTCCTTAAAGATAATTTCAAGGCCGCCACAATCAGCGATGTTCCGGCCGGCAAACATGTTTTGGCCGTCGGTTATGCCATTGAAAGGCGTACGCCGATGGTGATCAAATCCACCAAAGCGGAATTTTTGGACCTGCTTTCCAGCCAGGTGGCCGACGCCTCCAGTGCCGCGCCGACCTATTTTCCCACCAAGGAGTTGGAGATACCGCCGGAGAATGATGAGTATTGGTTGGTCGATGGCGGCGTCATCGCCAACAACCCGACCATGTGCGCCATCGTCGAGGCCCGGCGCGCCTGGTCGGATGTTTCCATGGATCAACTGCGCGTGCTCTCCATCGGCACCGGTTTTCTGACCAGAAAAATCAATGGGCCGGACTCGCAAAAATGGGGTGGGCTGCAATGGATGACCAAGGGCCATATCCTCGACCTGCTCTCCGATGAACGGATCGTCGCCTATCAGGCCATCACCATTCTCAAACGGGGCAATTACATTCGGGTCAATGCCAGCCTGAAACCCCACCCGCCCGAACTGCCCAAGGCGCCCGATGATGCCATGGACGACATCAGCAAGACCAACATCAAACGGCTCAAGGAGTTGGGTGATTTCTGGTTCGACAAATATGGCCAGGCGACGGTCGAGTTGTTGAAAGGCACCTACCAGGGTCCCTCGCTCGATCGCATCGATGCCGATTCAGCGGTTCCGCTCACCCGTGGTTGACCGACCTCGACTGGCAAAAGCCCAAAACGAAAAATCGGCGGCCCGCCCCGTTTCAAACGGTGGCGGGCCGTTTTTCCTGGGAGCATCATCTGGTCTTTGGGCTTGATATGAGCCGGATTTCCAGTTTTGGAGTTGAAAAATGGGTCCATAGAGGGTAGAGCCTAAAGGCGTCCAGCAGCGACGGTGGTGGAAAAGAGGTTTCAAGAAGGGTGCCGGGATGTCGAACAGGGTTGATGATGGATCCATTGAGAAAACAGTGAGCCGTTTGCGGGCGGAAAACCGGCGGCTGAAAGTGGAGTTGTCCCGGCGGCGCCGTCAGGAGGAGGCGCTGGAACGGTTGCCGCGGATCAACGCGGTGGTCAACCGTCTGTTGCAGAGCACCATCGATGAACTCTCTTTCGAGGCGTTTTTGGAAGAGGCCATTTTTTTGATCGTCGCCGTACCCTGGTTGCCGATTCAACCCAATGGGGCGATTTTTTTATGGGATGAAGAGGAGCGGACGCTCCACATGGCCGCCCATTATGGCCTCGATGAACCGGTAAAAAAACTCTGTGCCAAGGTGCCCGAGGGTCGTTGTCTCTGTGGCCTGGTGGCCCGAAACCGGGAAATCATCCTGGCCAGCCATGTCGATGAACGTCACAGCATCCGCTATGACGGCATGGCCGGACATGGTCACTGTTGTTCGCCGATCATTTTCGCCGACCAGCTCCTGGGGGTGCTCTGTCTCTATTTGCCGGAAAATCATCAATCCGACGCCGAGGAGCAGACCTTTTTGCGGGCCATCAGCAGCACCCTGGCCGGGGCCATCAAACGCTATCAGCAGGAAGAGCAGCTTTTAAAATCAAAGAAGGAGGCGGAAGCGGCGGTGGAGGCGAAAAGCCGCTTTTTGGCCAATATGAGCCATGAGATCCGCACGCCGATGAACATTATCATCGGCATGACCGAGCTGGTTCTGGAGACCAGTCCGGATCCGGCCCGGAACCGCTATCTGCGGACCATCCTCATTTCCGCCAATGCCCTGCTCAATCTCCTCAACGACATTCTCGATCTCTCCAAGATGGAGAGCGGCAGGATGCGCATGGAGGAGATTACCTTCGATCTGCGCGAATCGCTGGGGAACAATATCGAAAGTTTGAGAAATTCCGCCCTCGACAAGGGACTTTCGCTGATTTTGCGCATATCACCGGAGATTCCCACCTGTTTCGTCGGTGATCCGGCCCGTTTGCGTCAGGTGATCCTCAATCTGGTCGGCAATGCCATCAAATTTACCGAGGCCGGGGGGGTCACCGTCGAGGTGAAACCGGCGGCGGAGGCGGGACGGCTCCGTTTTTCGGTTCGGGATACCGGCATCGGCATCGCCCCCGACCGTCTCGGGGCCATTTTCGAGGTGTTCACCCAGGCCGACAGCAGCACCTCCCGTCTTTATGGCGGCACCGGCCTGGGAACCACCATCTCCAAGCAGATCGTCGAACAGATGGGCGGTCGTATCTGGGCCGAGAGCATCCCGGGCAAGGGCAGCACCTTTCATTTCGAGGTCAACCTTCCGGAATCCTTGACCAGCGAAAAATGCGAAGACCGGTTCATCCCCCTCTTCCCGCCCGAACGGCACGGCAACGAGCGTACATTCGATATTTTGATCGCCGATGATATCGAGGCCAATCTCACCCTGCTGACCGTCCGTTTGCGCCAGCGTGGCCATCGGGTGACCGCGGTCGGCAATGGCCGGCAGGTGTTGGCGGTGTTGGAAAAACAACGGTTCGATATCATTCTCATGGATGTCCAGATGCCGGAACTGGGCGGGTTGGAGGCCACGCTGGCCATTCGCGAGTTGGAGAAGAGGCAACCGGAGCGGCAACGAACCCCCATTCTGGCCATGACCGCCGCCGCCATGAAAGGCGATCGGGAACAGTGCCTGGCGGCGGGTATGGATGACTATCTTTCCAAGCCGATCGCCTTCAACCGTCTGTTCGCTCTCATGGAAAAGGTCATTCCGTCCGGTTGGGGCGCGGTAAAACCGATGCCGTCGACCAACGATCGCACCATCCCCGAAACGGATACGCCACCTTTGTCATCCCCCGTTTTTCCCACCCTGCCGGGCATCGATGTGGCCCGGGGGGTGTCCATCTGGCGGGATGAGAAGGCCTACAAAAGTGCCCTGCTCAGTTTTTGCCGCAATCATGGCAAGGATGGCGAACGGTTGCGGAGCGATTTGAAGGGAAACGATCTCGCCGCCGCAAAAAAAATCAGCCATGCCCTCAAAGGGGTGGCGGGCACCATCGCCGCCACCGAACTGGAACGGACCGCCATCGATCTCGACCGGCTCCTGCATCGGTTGCAGGATAACGCCGAAACCACCACCGATTCTGCCGCTGCCCGCCGAAAATGGGCGGCGCAACTGGAAACCCTGATGGTGGAACTGGACAACGCCCTGGGCGTGGTATTGCGGGGGTGCCGGCAACTGGTCTCATCCGTGCAGCCGGACCACGCGCGGCAGGCCCCCCTGAAACCGATTGACGAGGACCATAAACGGCTCCTCGATCGGTTTTTGCGGCACCTCGGCCAGGGGCAGGCGGCCCGGGCCGAATCGTCTCTTGAAGAGATCGCCGACCGGGGCATTTTCCCGGATGCGGTATTGGCAACGTTGCGCGAACGGGTGGACAACTTCGAGTTCGATGAAGCCGGGGCCTACCTGCGTGAAACGCTCCGATCGATGAATGTCTCCTGGCTGGGATTGGATGGTGAAATCTCTCCGGATTAACCTTTGGTGAGATCGATGGCGGCCTGTGAAAGGGTGACCTTGAACGCGGAAGGATCGAACTGGCTGGTGACGGCGGTTTTGGATATGTTCGCCGTAAGTTCGTTGACGGGGTTGCTCTGTCCACGCATGGAACGTTGTAACCTGGCGAAAGCCTGTTCAGCCTGTTGGTGGACGATTCTGGAAACATCCGAGACGGTACTCATGGTCATTCCTCCACTCTATAGCGGTTTTCAGAACGAATGATTGATTTCGTTCTTGAGGAGGATTTTCCGCCTGTTCCAAAAAGCTGTCAACAACGAAATGGTAAAATAATTTTGTTGTTGGTAACGCTTTGTTGAAATATAAAGGTGTGTCAGCCGTTATTACGGATTCGGTGAAAAGTGTTACAAAGTCATTGGCCGGGTAACCTGAAAAAAAATAGTATGACGATCTGTAACTGTCGAGCCTGTTTCAAAGTCTGCCATTCAATAACCGGCCGACCATCTCCAGACGTTATTTCATTGGGGCCGATTTTGAGAGCCCGGTTCGAATCCACTTCGAACCGGGCGACGTCCAAAAGCGCCATGGATGGCGTTTTTGGACGTCCCGTCAGGGTCAGATCGTCGCGGTGGGTGACCAGCGATTTTACCCCTTTCGGCCATGGCGTGAACGGTCAGGGAGAACTTGACATCCCGCGGATTGTTCTCGACCAACGCAATGGTGTGGTTGTTGGTCATCATCCACCGCCTTTGATCGGCAGGCTGAAATGGAACGCGGCCCCCTTCCCCACCTGACCGTCGGCCCAGATGCGTCCACCGTGACGGTTGATGAGGCGGGCGGCGATGGCCAGGTTCAGGCTGGTTCCGGGAAACTCGGTTATGGCGTGCAGCCGCTGAAAGGGTTGGAACAGTTTCCGGGCATGGGCCATATCGAAACCGGCGCCGTTGTCACGAACATGGAACAGCTGTTCATCATCGCCGGTTTCACCGGTGAAAACGATCTGCCCCTCCGGCACGCCGGCGGTAAATTTCCAGGCATTGTCCAGCAGGATCTCCAGGACCTTTTTCAACGACTCCTCATCGCCATCGGTGATCAAATCCGGGGTGATCCGCCAGGTTATCCGTCGTTGTGGGTTCGCTTCGCGATGGGATTCGAGAAGGGATTCGGCCAGTTGCGAAAGGTCGACGCGCCGTCGTTTGATCCCGGCGCTGGTGGCACGGGTCAATTGCAAAAATCCGTCCACGATCTGGTTCATCTCCCGGCTGGCCTTTTGAATTTCATGGATATAACTCCGCCCGGTTTCATCCAACCGCCCGCCATGCTCTTCCAGCAGGATGGCGCTGAAACCGTTGAGAGAACGCAGTGGCGTGCGAAAATTGTGGGCGGTGGCATGGGAGAAGGTTTGCAACTCCCGGTTGGCGGCGGAAAGTTCGTTGAACTGATTGCGGATTCGTTCGGTCATGCGGTTGAAATCGGTGGACAGCGCCCCCAACTCATCATCGGAACGGATGTCGATCTCATGGGTCAAATCTCCGGAACGGATGATGTCGGTGCCCCGGTGCAGTTTGGCGATCCCTTTGAGGATGTGGACATTGAGCCAATAGGCCAACAGGAAGCTGGCCAGGGTGAGAACGGCCGCGACGCCATACATGAGGTGTTGGACCATTCTTTCCCGCTTCCGACCGTGTCTGTCGATGGCTTGGGCCATACGTCTGTTTTCGGCCAGCATCTCGTATGATTTGGCCCGCATCTGTCCGGAAAGGAGGGGCAACAGTTCGGCGGAGGCCCGTTGTTGTGCCGGGGAGAGGCCCGTTTCGGTGTGGATGCGTTGCATATGGCTGAAAAGAAAACTCAAATTTTTCAGCTGTTGGCGCATTCGAATCAGAGAGGTTTCGGTTTGGGCATTCGGAGAAACGGTCTTTTCCAAAAGGAGGCCCAGGGAACGGTAATGGCGCCGCCATTGATCGAAGGTGCGCGCTCGGGTTTCCCGGATATGGAACGTCTCACCGATCAGGGCCAGCTCGAAAACCGAATGGCTGATGTGGTTGATGACCGCCTGTTGGGTCCGAATCCGCTCGGAAAGGTGGGTTTCAAGGATCAACAACCCACCCATCGAGACACCCATCAACAGGGGAATGGTTGCGGTGAGGATCAGGCGTGTGCTGGTTCGCATGGTGATTCGTCCCCCTTTCGTGCCACCGTCAATGGATGACGGTTACCGCCTCCGACCTGACCCGTTTCATGCCGTCGAGATGGATCGCCACGCATGGCCGTGTGCATGATCGGGTTTTCGGGGGTCGCCCCCGGATCGGCCCCTTCGTTCATGACCGCGGCGAGTGCTACCTTGCCCGAGCCGTGTGGGCTGAACCGTACAGCCAGTCCTTCCTCCGCGAAAAAACCGAGATCATCGGCAATGAATATCAAGGCCGGCGGGGGGGTTCCCGGAAGGGCGATGACCACCTCGTCCCGGGGGAGCCGGGGTTTTCCCGGCCCCGTTCGCCAAAAGATCGTGACGGCGATGGAAAGGATGATGACCAACCCCATCCAGGATGCGGTTTTTTTAAGAATTGTCATGGGGAGACGGGTCCCGTTCCATCTGGATTCGCTTTTCTTTTTTGAGTGGACCGATCAACGAATGGTTTCTCGTTCGTGCTCGTTTTCGGGATTGATTTCATTTTTTTGCCGGGATTCAGCGGCGGCCGAACATTTTTTCCAGTTCCGCCAATTCCAGCGTGATATAGGTGGGGCGGCCATGACCGCACTGTCCGGCGTGGAGGGTGTTTTCGATTTGGCGCAACAATCCGTTCATCTCCGCCAACGACAGTTTGCGTCCGGCGCGCACCGACCCGTGACAGGCCATGGTGGTGAGCACCTTTTCCATCCGTTCCTCGATGGCGCCGCTGCGCCCATGGTTCTCCAGGTCCGTCACCAGGTCCATGAGCAGGTCCCGGGCGCTGCCGGAGGCCAGGGGCGCCGGCAGCTCGCGAATGGCGAAGGCGTTGTTGCCGAAGGGCTCCACCCCCAGCCCCAGGCGGTTCAACTCCGACAGGTGCCGTTCCACCCGCGCCGCTTCCGCCGGCGCCAGTTGCAACACCTCCGGGATCAACAACATCTGCTTTTCCAGGGTGTCGTTGTCATGGGCCCGTTTGAGGGTTTCATAGACGATGCGTTCGTGGGCGGCGTGTTGATCGACCAGGACCACGCCCTGGCTGGTCTGGGCGAGGATGTAACTGTTGTGGATCTGGGCCAGGGCCTCTCCCAGCAGGCCGCTCCGAGCGTCCGGCAGCGGCGCCTGCCGGGCCTCCTCGGCAGGTGGTCGTCGTTCAGGGGGTGAAACCGCGGCTGGGGACGGCGTTGCCGAATCCGTTTCCACCCGCGGTTCCCCTCCCGGGAGCGGTGGCGGGGTGGGACGGATGCCTGATCCCCCTCCCTCCCCGACCCGGACCGCCCGGCCCTGGCCACTTCGGAACCCCCCGCCGGCGAAAGTTCCAGATCCACCCCCCCGTCGCTCCCGGTTTTTGGTGGCCGGGGGGTCCCAGGAGACCGGTTTCGAGACCGCCGCCGGCAGGGGCGCCGACACCGGTTCCTCCTCCATGGGGGGGGTCGGTGATGAAGTCCGGCGGGGTTTCCGCCGGTCCGTCGGCGTCATCCGCCGAGCCCCCCTCGCCCGGGCCGGACGGCTCCCCCATCGTCGGCGGTGGATCGGTCACGAACGATGGTGGGGCCGGCGGTGGACTCTCCGCCGCGCTGTGATAGGTGCGGCTGCCCATGCTGGCCAGGGCGCCGGCAAGGGTGCGCCGGACCAGCGAAAAGATGAAACTTTGCTGGTGGAACCGGACCTCCTGTTTGGTCGGATGGACATTGACGTCCACATCCCGGGGTGGCAGGCGCAGGAACAGGGCCAGGACCGGATAGCGGTTTCGCGCCATGAGGTCCCGATAGGACTCCCGCACCGCCTGGATGATGGTTTTGTCCCGCACCCAGCGGCCGTTGACGAACAGGTGCATGGCGCCGGCGTTGGCCCGGTTCAAGGTTGGCAGGCCGATCCAGCCGGAGAGGGTGGTCTGTTCCTGGCCTCCCTCGAATTCCAGACAGTTGTCAATGAAATCCTTCCCGAAGACGGCGGCCAGGCGCTGTTCCAGAAAACGACCGCTGCCGCCGGACTGAATGTCCAGGAGTGATCGATTGTTGTGCAACAGCTTGAATCCACAATGATCATGGGCCAGGGCCAGACGGTGGATCAGCTCGATGACATGTCCGGCTTCGGTCCGCTCGGTACGCATGAACTTGAGACGGGCCGGGGTATTGAAAAACAGGTTTTTCACCGTGATGCGGGTGCCCGGGGGCATGACGATGCGGCTTTCGTTGCGCTCCTTGCCCCCTTTCAGGGTGATGCGCACCCCATCGACCAGGGCGCGTACCCGGCTTTCCAACCCCAGGTGGGAAACCGAGGCGATGGCCGGCAGGGCCTCGCCGCGAAAGCCCAGGGTGTGAATGTTGAACAGATCCTCCGCGGTGATGATCTTGGAGGTGGCATGCCGTTCCAGACAGAGCCGTGCCTGTTCATCGGTCATGCCGTGTCCATTGTCCAATACCTGAATCGATCGTTTGCCACCGCCGTCGATGCGTACCTCGATGCGGTCGGCGCCGGCATCGAGACTGTTTTCCACCAACTCCTTGACCACCGAGGCCGGCCGTTCCACCACCTCGCCGGCGGCGATTTGATTGGCCAACACCTCCGGCAACACCCGAATGGCCGGTGGGCCGTTTTCAGGGCCGGTGGGCGATGGATCGTTCATGGGCCGTCCCCTGGTCGTTGCGGACAAAAGTCAACCGGGCAGCCGTCGCAGACCGGACGTACCCGGCAGTGTTGTTTGGCGTGGCGGACGATCAGGGCGTGAAATTCGCCCAGCCGGACCGCATCGGCGGCAAAACGGTCCTGGACCAGTCCCTGCATTTCGTCATAGCCGGCCTTTTCCCCGACCCAGCCGAGGCGATTGAAAAGCCGTTTGCTGTAGGCGTCCACCACGAACAGCGGCCGTCCGGCCTCATAGCAGAGGATGGAATCGGCCGTCTCCTTGCCGATGCCGTGAACCCGCAACAGGGTATCGCGCAGGGGACCGGTCTCCAGTTGGAAGAGCCGGTCGGGATTGTCTCCGTAGGATTCCAGAAAATGGGCCAGGGCCTTGAGGCGCCGTCCTTTGACGCGAAAATACCCGGCGGGACGGATCAACTCCCACAGTTCCGGTTCGGGAATGGCGCGAATGGCCGCCGGCGCCAGACGATCGGCGCGCCGCAACCGTTCCACCGCCTTGGCCGCCTGGGTCCAGGCGGTATTTTGCACCAATACCGCCCCGACCATCATCTCCAGGGAGGTGGCGGCCGGCCACCATCCCTGGGGACCGTAGGCGGTGAACAGGGATTCGAACAATTTTTCAGGCCGTATGGTCACTGGTCGTCATATTCGCATGGCGGGCGGGAGGGTCCATGACCGGTTTCCACCCCCGGGTACGGTGCGGCAAATGCCCGAAGGCCGTCCATGCCGGCGATCGCAGGAGGTTATCGATCGTCTGTCGCCAACCCCGTGACGGCCCGGTTCGGGCGACGGCCCGGAAGGTTCGGGCCGCCGCCGTCCGATCACTCGATGCCGCCGCGTTTTTTGATTTCGCCCCACAGGGCTCGAATGTCGTCGGCTTCGCTGGACTCGCGGGCGAAGGTGAACAGGGGCGCCCGTTTGACCCCCATGGCCTCGATCAGGTTGGATTCCGGGATGGCGCCCTCCAGGAAGATGGGATGTTTGCTGCGCACATTTTTGGTGACCACCCGGTGGATGGGTTTTTCGGCGTTCACCATGTTGAAAAAGGGCATGACCCGCAGTTTTTTACTGCGATTTTTAACCAAAAACCGCACCAGGCGGTTGTAGGCGCGCAGGGAGAGCGGCGTTGGAATCAACGGTACCAGCAGGATGTCGGACATTTGGAACACATTTTCCGTCACCAGGGAGATGCCCGGGGGACAATCGATGAAAATGTGATCAAAATGTTTGCGCATCGGTTTCAGGAACCGTCGCAACCCATGGGTCGGACGTGATCCCTTGGACAACAGTTCGTCCATGTGACGATAGGCCAGGTCCGAGGGAAGCAGTTCCAGATTCGGGTAGCCGGTCATGTGCAACTGGCCGCCGGGACTGGTTTTTCCTTTCAGCATGTCCTTGACCGTACCCTTGATTTTGGGTTTGGTGCAGAGGTAGTAGCTGGTGCTGCCTTGAGGATCCAGGTCCCAAATCAGTGAGGACGTTCCTTCGGAGGCGGACAGGTAGGAAAGATTGACCGAAAGGGTGGTTTTGCCGACCCCGCCTTTGATGTTGTAGATGGAAATGATTTTCATGAGATTTGGATTTGCCCCTCCGGAGTGACCCCGTATGGCTGTATGTTGACCCTGTTTCGACCGGAAAAGCCAAAATATAGAGGCTTTGTCGGTTGAAAGAAAGGCGCTAATGTGTCTATGCTTCCCGGGCCGTGATGGAATGGAGCCGGAAAGCGGATTAAATTCACGAATGAGCAAGGGGATTGAGGCATGAAAGTGTCCGTGGCCTACGCCGAAGCCAAAAAACAGATTGTGGTGGAGCTGGACCTGGAGACGGAGAGCACCGTCGAGCAGGCGGTGGGACGATCGGGAATTTTGGCGAAATTTCCTGAAATCGATCTGACCAGGAACAAACTGGGTATTTTTGGCAAACTGGCGAAACCGGAACAGGTGCTGGCGGAGGGGGATCGGGTCGAGATCTATCGTCCGGCCCTGGGCAAACCACCGAAGAAGAGCCGCCCGGCGAAAAGCCCGGCCAAAAAACCGGCGGCGGCTGGTGGGGCCCCGGAAGACAAGGCGGCCAAGATCGCCGCCATCAAGGCCAAGGCGGCCGCGGCCAAGGCCAAACGGGAGGCGGCGGCCGGGGGTGCGGCCCCCGGCACCGGGACACCGGAGCCGGCTCCTGCCGCTGAAGGCGACGCCGCCGCCGATGACAAGGCGGCCAAGATGGCGGCGGCCAAGGCCCGTGCGGCGGCGGCCAAGGCCAAGTTGGCGGCGCGCAAAAAGGCGGCTGCCGCCGCGGAATAGGGCCATCGGGAGTCGATGTATTGACCCGTTCTTGGGGGGATCGGTGCCGTTTCCGCCTGCTGTTGGAGTATGACGGCAGCGGTTTTTACGGTTGGCAGGTACAGGCGCGGGGGGTGACGGTGCAGGGTGTTCTGGAGGATGCCCTGAAACGGTTGTGTGGCCATGATGTGCGGGTGATCGGCGCCGGCCGTACCGATTCCGGGGTTCATGCCACCGCGCAGGTGGCCCATTTCGATACCATCAATCCCAGGCCGGAGTGGACCATCGTCCGGGCCTTGAACGCCATGACCCCGCATGGTTTGACGATTTTGTCGGCCGAGGCGGTGAGCCGCCGTTTTCATGCGCGCAATGTGGCCATCTACCGACAGTATGACTATCGCATTTTGAACCGTCCGCAACCCCCGGCCCTGGATCGGGGCCGGGTCTGGCACCTGCCCGTGTCCCTGGACCCGGAGGCGATGCGGCAGGCGGCGTCCCATTTGTTGGGCAACCACGATTTTTCGGCCTTTCGCGCCTCGACCTGCCAGGCCGACGATCCGGTCCGCACCGTGAGCCGGTTGGCGGTGGAAACGGCGGGGCGGGAGATCACCATCCGCATCGGCGCCGATGCGTTTCTGCATCACATGGTGCGCAACGTGGTCGGCAGCCTGGTGCTGGTCGGTCGTGGCCGCTGGACCCCGGATCATTTCAAGTCGGTTCTGTTGGGCCGGGACCGTTCCCGGGCCGGCCCCACGGCACCGGCCCAGGGTCTTTATCTGACCCGGGTACGCTATGGCGCTGGGCCATGGCGGCAGGATGGCCTTTTGGACGAGGAAACCGTCGGTGGATTGGATGCAGGCCACGATTCTGGGGTTGATTCAGGGCATCACTGAATTTTTGCCCATCAGCTCATCGGGACACCTGATTCTGGTGCCGCACCTTTTCGGTTGGCTGGATCAGGGGTTGATGTTCGACGTGGCGGCCAATACCGGCAGTCTGCTGGCGGTGGTTCTCTATTTCCGCCACGACCTGGCCCGGTTGATCCGGGGATTTTTCCGCAGCTTGAAACCGGGCGGTTTTCAGGGCAACCCGGAAGGACAACTGGCCTGGTCCATCGGTTTGGCGACCATTCCGGTGGGATTGGCCGGTCTGATGTTCAAGGACCAGGTGTCGACCCTGGCCCGGGATCCGCTGGTGGTGGGATCGACCTCCATTATTTTCGGCCTGCTGCTGTTCTGGGCCGACCGTTTCGGCCCCCGGCAACGATCCCTGGCCGATCTGACCTGGCACGATGCCCTGTGGATCGGTCTCGCCCAGGCCCTGGCCCTGATTCCCGGCACCTCCCGCTCCGGCGTCACCATCACCGCCGGTCTGTTCATCGGTTTCACCCGCGAGGATGCCGCCCGATTTTCCTTCCTCATGGCCATCCCGGTGGGCCTCCTGGCCGGCGGTCTGGAAATCTACCATGTCCTGCAACTCTCCCCCACCCTCTACGAATGGGCGGTCATGGGCTGGGGACTGCTGGTTTCGGCCATTTCCGCCTATTTCGTCATCGACTGGCTGCTCTCCTGGCTGCAACGTCAAACGATGACCGTGTTCGTTATCTACCGGGTGATTCTCGGTTTGATCATCTTTGCCCTTGTGCTATGAGGGCATGATGGGGATAATCCCCCCGTCTTCCCGCAAGGGGCCGTAGCTCAGATGGGAGAGCGTCGCGTTCGCAATGCGAAGGTCAGGGGTTCGATTCCCCTCGGCTCCACCAATTATTCCCAGGGATACTTTCTCTGATGAAAAACCGCCTTCCGGGGCGGTTTTTTGTTTGGCGTAATTCCCCAATGTTTCCAATGGTTACGGCGATAGTGGCGCAACCCTGTTGTCCCCGTAACCGGACCGTTCCACGCCAGCCACGACCCATTCCCGGCCCTTTTCTCTCTCTTTCTCTGTGAAGTTCTGACGCGGTCCGAACTTTGGCCCAAGTTCGGACCTTGAAAATCATATTTAAATCACATAGTTGCGGAAAACGAAGTTCGGACCGGTTTTGCAAAAACTCGGGTGGCGAGAGGAACCAGAAACGGAAAAAGAGGTGCGATCCAGCCAAATTTTGAACTCCAGAAAGAGTGGCCCAATATGGGCTTAACTGGAATGATCTCCCCCATGCTCATCAAACAACCGGCACACTCCCCTTCCAGCATCCTTCGCCTGATACAGGGCCTCATCGGCCTTCTTCATGAGGGTTTCCGCCGTGTCGGCATGGTCCGGAAATAGACTGATTCCAATGCTGATGCCAATCGAGCAATCGTGACCATTCAGGTGGTAAGGGCGGGATACGTCATCAAGTATCCTGTTTGATACGGCGATGGCAAAATCCGCGCCATGGCAATCCGTCAGGAAAGCTGCGAATTCATCTCCGCCCCGGCGGCAAATGGCATCCGAATCCCGCAAACTTTTTTGCATGCGAGCGGACACCTCTTTCAACAACAGGTCACCGACGTCATGGCCGTAGGTGTCGTTGATCGGTTTGAATCGGTCCAGGTCCAGATAAAGTACGGCAAGTTTGCTCTTCCCCCTCCGGCACTGGGCCAACACCTTCTCAAGTAGCTCATCAAACATCAGACGATTGCCCAACCCCGTCAACGAATCCCGTCGGGCGCTCGCCTCGGCGGTGCTTTTACCGTGGCGAAGATCGCCAATATGGGCGTACAACTCCAATGATACGGTCTCGAACGCTCCTTCCACACGGTGCAACTCATTCCTGATAGGCAGAACGACGGTCGAGGTTGCTTCATCGTCGCCGTTCTGTCTGCATACCTCTGCCATGATGGCCGCCTTGTCCCCCAGACGCCTTAAAGGGCGGAGGTGCCAATGATACAATCCCATGCCCAGGAAACCGATGACAACGATAACGACCACAAGGTATCGGATCATGCTGTCCCGACTCTGGGCCAGGGTTTCATGGACAGGCTTCAGATCGATGGGAAGAATCAGGCAGAACGTCTCATCCACAATCCTTATGGGGCTGAAATGCCAACCCTGTTCCCGTTCGTGATCAAGAATGGTGAAATGCTTCTTCTCCAAGAGGGTTCTTTTGATCTGTTCGAGGTCAATAGGGAGCCAGTTTTCCGTGTCGAAAGAGCCGCCCAGAACACCGTCAAGATCGGCCAGGACCATCTGCTGGTGGACCTCTTCGAACCATGACTCGTCGATCATGATGCCGGAGACGATGACTCCGAAGACGGTGGCTCCACTGACAAGCGGTGAAAACACATGGATTGTCCATTTCATCCTGCCTTTTCGTCCGACGGCAATCAGTTTCTCCCCTGCCAGGGCGTCCACAATTCCCCAGTCATCGAAAACCTCCCCAACGGAAAATCCGGAACCGTTGGCATGGACGATACGGCCCTTGCGGTCGACGATGATCATGTAACCCAGACCCAAATCAGGGAAAAGTTGATTCAGGCGCCGTACTTCACTGGTAAAGATTGATGAATCGCTGTGTTCAAGTTTCTCCAAAGCGATGGTCATCTCATAATATTGCGCGAAGAACGTGCTGATGAGGCTGGTCATTTCATCGGCTTCATGGGCGATGTGCTCCGCAATATGCTCGGCGGTTGTCTCCACCTCGCCGAGCGTCTTATCGTGCAGAGAACGCCAGAGGAACGT
>CAYFNE010000042.1:0-44096 GCA_964344355.1 uncultured Magnetococcales bacterium | reverse complement strand
CAACCTCTTTCCAGGCGGTTTCCAAAGGGTGCCCCGGGGATCCCACCGGTTGTCGAATGGTTTGGAGTCGATTTTTCAAGAGGGAATTTCGATCGGTATCCACACTTGTCCAAAACAGCTTTCTGAGGGTAGGCCCTCACGGTGAACGAGGAAAAATGGAATTGTCGAGATTCCAACTCTGTTAACGATTCGCCAGGAGATCTTTAGATTACGCGAAAAACGGCGTTCCGGCTTGATGAAGTCCGGAACATTGGCAACCACCAATCATCAAACGGCGGAATAGGAGGGGGTTCAATTCCTCACGTCCCCAGGGGTTCAACTCTTCGTGTCGCTTGACATTGAAACCTTCCGGGGCTCAACGTTTCGGCCTCTTCTGATCCAGGTTTCACGTTCCTACCTCTCTAGAAATGGAACGTCGCCACTCTGCCAGTGCAATTGCAAGGGACCCTTCCAGCCATTCGTTGAAACGATCTTTAATGCTCTCCTGTGGTTCAATGTAGTTGAACTGAAAGAAGTCAGGTGAGGAAGGACGTACATCAATAGGCTCTGTGCCCCCCTGTTCCTCCCTTGGTATGCGAAACAGTGTAAAACTGGAGGCCGCCATAATTCCTTTGTGATTTGGACCAACGCCGTGAAATGCAACAACAAACTGGAAGTGGTTCAACGACTGGATTGTCAATGAGGCCCAAGCGCAATTTTTCGAGAAGTTGGCGTAATACTTGTGATGGTGTGCTACATCTATGATTTGGTTTCTGAAGTACTGCCGCCTATTGGAATTGTTTCCATAGGATGCGCTTATTGTGCGATATTCACGATGCCCTGGCGGAGTGATCTCGGCAAGTTGTGGGCTCAGAACCTGAACAATAGAAGCAAAACGATGTTCAGTTGTGACCCTCAGCGCTTCCGCATGGCCAAAAACATCGTTTATTCGGCTTGTTTCAGCAACGTATTGGTTTTTGAGAAGTTGTAGTCCGGATGAGAGGATCTCTTCCGCATGCCGTGCCTGCTGTACAGCTTGTTCGATGCCAAGCGCAGCTAAAATGGAGTCGCGCTGGTTGCGGGAAAAGAAGCTGCATAGGGGCTTGATGTCGCCTGCATCGGCTTCTTCGAGTGTTTGGATATATTGGCTTCGATCTGAATCTCTGATAACTACAGGAAACAGGCCGTATTTGAGAAACACGATGCTTGCCAGCGCACGGGCAACCCGGCCATTGCCATCCTGGAATGGATGAATCTGTGTAAAGCGGTGGTGCAGAAAAGCTGCCAGGACTTCGGGCGGGGCCTGTTGTTTTTCCCAAGCCGAATACCATGAGATTAGATTGCCCATTTCCTGTGGAACATGCTCTGGTGGGCAGTATATATGGATAGAGCCATTTTGGCGTTTGGGATTGTTTGGTTGCTTTTTATACTCTCCCTTCAGCAATGGGACCTTCAGAGGACGACCATCCTCGGTTTGAGCCTCGATGAAATCCTGATGAGCAGTGAATTCGGCATGCAAGGAGCGAATATAGTGTTCCGATAGTGGTTGGTCTCGCTTGACGAATGAAAACAGCCCTTCAACGATGTTTTGATGATCTTTGATCATAGCGGTTATGTGCTCGGCCTCATCCCGACCCATACCTCCACGATGAGAAATCAGGCTGGCCTCTACACCCTGTTCAATCAACACTTCGGTCACGCCGCGATCCCAGGTATAAAGCCGCTCGATTATGCCTGTTTCAATGGCCCACTCCCGCTCCATTTTCTTCAGAAACTCTTGATACTCGCCACTTTCCTGCAGTTGCCCTTTCCGCTCCTGCCACACTTTGGACAAGGCTGCGAGTTCAGAACTGGTCAGGTTGGAAATGCCGTTTAAGTCAGCAATGAATGCATACATGGAATTATCTCTGTAGATTGATTGCATCTTAAAAGTAGCCGCTCATATCCCTGGTAATCGGTCAGACTCCTGCCTGTTTTTAATCACGCTGCAGCCGACACCGGCAACGGCGGAACGACATCTCCTCTGCCTTACTGTAACTTAAAAGTGGTAAATGTCTCACCTTTAATTAGCACAAAGGGGGCGAAGAAGTTCCACGAGAAATTCGTAGCATTTTTCCTCATCCATCAGGCGGGCGACCGGAAACTGGATCATGATGATCTCCTCGTTTGAGCTTTCCAAACAAGTCGGACATCCTGGTCTGGATAAAGTATGCCATTCTGAGGTTCAATAATCAGGGATCACCCGGTTTGCAACATGAGCGGTTCGATTTTCGATTTTGCGGACAGGGAAAGGCTGTGAAACGACAAGACGGTTTTTCAGAGTGGAATGGCGAACTTTTTCAACCGATAGAGAAAGGTGTCCCGGGAGAGTCCCAACAAACGGGCGGCGTGGCTTTTATTGCCGGAGGCCCGTTGCAACGCCTGGCCGATGAGGTTTTGTTCCAGGTCCACCAGGTTGATACCGCTGTCTGGCAGGGTGAAGGGGCGGTCGGCGCCGTTGGTCCCGGGCTGGGGGGCGGTTCGGATTTCCAAGGGCAGATCGTCGCTGTCGATGGTCTGTCCGGCGTGGAGGATGGAGAGCCGTTCGCAGAGATTGCGCAACTCGCGAATATTGCCGCTCCAGTGATGATTTTTCAGGGTGGTCAGGGCCGCGGCGCTGAATCGGGCCGTTTCCAGGCGGTTTTTTTGCGAAAACTCCTGGAAAAAGGCCCGGGTGAGGACCGGGATGTCCTCGGTCCGTTGGCGCAGGGGCGGCAGTTCCAGGGGCACCACGTTGAGGCGGTAGAAGAGATCGGCGCGGAATTGACCGGTTTGCACCATGTCCAGCAAATTTTTGTTGGTGGCGGCGACGACGCGGATATTCACCCGGGTGGTATCGGTTTGGCCGAGCACCTGGCATTCGCCGCTTTCCAGCAAGCGCAACAGTTTGGGCTGGATGGAGAGGGGCAGCTCGGCGATTTCGTCCAGGAACAGGGTGCCGCCGGAGGCGGCCTGTACGCGACCGCCGCGGCGGTCGCCGGCGCCGGTGAAGGCCCCTTTGTTGTGGCCGAACAGTTCCGCTTCGGCGAGGCTCTCCGGCAGGGCGGCGCAGTTGATGGAGACCCAGGGTCCCTTGGCGCGGCGGCTTTGCTGATGGATGTATTGGGAGACGAGTTCTTTGCCGGTACCGCTTTCACCGGTGATCAGGACCGTGGCATCGGTCGGGGCCAGCAGACCGGCGGTACGCAGCATGGCGAGAAATTCGGGAGACTCCCCCAGGAACCGTTTTTCCGTCGTCATCATTTCAACCCCATTCGCTCCATGCCATGGTTGTCCGCTGAATGGTCGGTCATACCGTTCATCCGATGTTGCATATCCATGAAACCGATCACCACCGCCCAGAGGATGATGGCGAGCCCCAGGCCCCGTTTCACCCAGGGTGAGCGGCGAAACAGCAGCAGTCGGCCGGAAAAAAAGCTGGCCATGAGAATACCGGGGAAGGTCCCCAGGCCGAAGGCGGTCATGGCCAGTGCGCCTTTGATGGCATCGCCGGTGGTGGCGGTCCACAACAGTACCGCATAGGTCAGCCCGCAGGGAAACCAGCCCCAGATCAAACCGAACATCATGGCTCGCGCCGGCGATTGGACCGGCAGCAGGGACTGGGCGAACGGTTCCAGCGCCCGCCACAGCCGGTTGCCGATTTTTTCCAACAGGGCCATTCCGGGCAGCCAGCCGGCAATGTGCAACCCTATTCCTACCAAAAACAGGCCACTGATTAACATCAGAATTTCGGAGTGTTGTTGATCCAGGTCAAAAATGCGGACCAAAACCTCCCCGAAAGCGCCGACCATCAGGCCGGCCACGGCATAACTGGCGATGCGACCGATATTATAGGCGGTCAGGTAGCGGAACAGCGGTCCCCGCTGTTCGCGGACCGGCATGGGCAGACTGACGGTCAACGCCCCGACGATGGCCCCGCACATGATCAAACAGTGGGCGGTGCTGAACAGGCCGACGATAAAAAATTCAAAAAATTGTGCAGCGGTGAGCATGATGTCGGAATTGTTGCAAAGTGTCTCCTCCATGGCAATCTTCCCTTGATTGAATGGGGGGTTGTATACCGGTTGCGGGGCGGTTTGTACACCGTGTTTCTGAGAGGGGGATGGCTGAGTCTTTTGCCGCAATGGTGCGTGATATGACTCGGTTTGTTGTTCGAGAAATTTTCCAACGTATTGTTTTTATGTGAATTTTGTGTTGGTTTTCTTTTTGCGAAAGTATGTGGTTCGCAAAGTGCTGATTCAGAAAAGGAGAAAACCAGTGAAAAGAGTATTGGCGTTGTCGGCCCTGATGTCCTTGTCGAGCGTTCCGGGCTGGGCGATGGAAGGGGCCGCCCCGATGGCGGCGGGTTCCGGACAGGCGGGCGATTCGCTGCGCATGGGAACCATCATCGTCGAGGATACCCGCATTCAGGAGCCGTCCAAATCGACCCTCTATCTCGATGAACGGGCCAAGGGGCCGGTCACCGATGGCGGGGACCTGCTCAAGACCCTTCCCGGCATCGCCGGTGGGCGCATGGGTGGACATGGTATGGATCCGGTCCTTCGTGGTCAGAGTCATAACCGCATCAACATCCTGCTCGACGGCGCCTATGTATATGGTGGTTGTCCCAACCGCATGGACCCGCCCAGCTCCTATGGCACTTCGGAAACCTATGATGAGGTGGAAGTGATCAAGGGGGCGCAAAGCCTGCAGCACGGTGGCGGCGGCAGCGGCGGCACGGTGTTGTTCAAGCGCAACACCGAACGGTTCACCGAAGAGACCTGGTACCGGGGCAAGGCCAGCGCCGGCTATCGGGGCAATGCCGACGTGCGCGAAGGGTTTTTCGACCTGGCCATCGGCAAACCCGGCGGTTATGGACGGATCATCGGCAATACCAGCCGGGGCGATGATTATGAGGATGGGGATGGCAACCGGGTCCGGGCCGGCTATGAGGAAAATACCGGCAATCTCCTCCTCGGTTTGACGCCCGGTCCCGATTCCAAAATTGAATTGGGCTACGAGGTGACCCGGGCCGATGATCTCACCTATGCCGGCTCCGGAATGGATACCCCCTTCACCGATCATGACATGTTCCGGCTCAAAACGGACCATAAATGGAAGGAGGGTTTGGTCAGGGGGGTCAAGGTGGAGCTGTACAACTCGCAGGTGGACCACCTCATGGACAACTACACCCTGCGTTCGCCGCCCACCATGATGGGCAATGCCATGTACATGCGTACCCCCAGTGAATCGGATACCCGTGGCGGGCGGCTCGTCCTGTCCCTGGCCACCTCCTTCGCCTCCTGGGATGTGGGTATCGACTATCAGGACAACGAACGCACCGCCGTCATGTATGATTCGGCCACCGCCAGCGCCGATGATGTCAATCGGGTCAACTCCTACCTGTGGCCGGATGCCAGCATCGAGTCCACCGGCCTGTTCGCGGAGATGGAACGGGAGTTGGGGGCGAGCGATCGGATGAAAGCCGGGGTGCGGGTGGATTTCGTGCGCGCCGAGGCCAACCGGGCCGATGCCGACCCACCCGATCAGATGAGGATGATGAATGGCAACATGATGACCGTGAACATGATGAGCGCCAATGATCTCTACACCACCTATTATGGCGCCGCCAGCGGCAGCCGTGAAAAGGAGACCAATGTCGGCGGGCTGCTCCGCTTCGAACACGACTATGCCGACGATGTGACGGCCTACCTCTCCCTGAGCCGCAACGTGCGTACCGCCGATGCCACCGAACGGTTCATGGCCAAGAACAACCGGACCGCCAGCAACCGTTGGGTGGGAAATCCGTTCATCGATCCGGAACAGCACCATCAGCTGGACCTGGGTGTTCAATTCATGAAGGAAACCTGGGACCTGGACGGCAGCCTTTTTTACAACCGGGTGTCCGATTACATCCTGCGTGACCGCGACCATGCCCGGGGCAACGCCACCATCTATCGCAATGCCGATGCCCGCTTTTTCGGGGGTGAACTGTCGGTCAACCGACGTTGGAACGGCTGGCTGCGCAGTGGCGTGAACCTGGCCTATGTTTACGCCGACAACACCAGCGATGACCGTCCCATCGCCCAGACGCCGCCCCTGGATGTCGCCCTGACCACGGATTATGAAAAGGACAGCTGGCACCTGGGGGCGAAAGTTCGGCTGGTGGCCAAGCAGACCCGGGTGGATGATGATATCAACACCGGCAGCGGCCAGGACGTCGGCCAGACCGCCGGATTCCAGGTCGCGGACCTGTATGGTTCCTATCGTTTTGAAAACGGCGTGCGGTTCAAGGCCGGTGTCAACAACCTGTTCGATACCACCTATGCCGAACATTTGAACCGGGGCAACACCTTCGATACCACGCAAACGCAAGTCAACGAACCGGGGCGCAGTGTTTGGGTGACGGCGGACATGGCCTTTTAGACCGTCGTCGGCATGGTCCCGTTCGCAAATGCCGGGACGGCGACCGCGCCGTTGGCCGTTTGGTCAAAGCTGTTGGTCGGCCTGCTGGCGGTGGTGCTGCACCTGCTGCTGGTGTTCATCGTTTCCCGGGGCCTGGCCCGGGAACTGCCGCCAATCTTGATCGGCAGCCACTCTTTCGAGGTGGTCGCCCTGGTCGGATCGAAGCCGGCCACGGTGACAGCCGATGAGACGGAACCCGAATCGGAACCGGAAGCGGATTCGCCCCCAACCCCGCAACCGGAACCGGTTCGGGAGCCGGAACCAGAGCCCGAGCCCGAGCCCGAACCGGAGCCCGAGCCGGAGCCGGAGCCGGAGCCCGAGCCTGAGTCGGAGCCGGAGCCGGAGCCGGAGCCGGAGCCCGAGCCGGAGCCCGAACCGGAGCCGGAGCCGATTCCGGAAAAGGTCGTTCCCGCACCACCGTCTCCAGCGCCGCCTGCCATCTCACCCCGGCCGGTGAAACGCGCCAAACCCATCCGCAAACGGTCGGTGCGGACCGCCAGCCGGGATGTCGCCGGTACGGGGGCCGAATCGACCGTCTATCAACCTCCCAGTGGCCGGGCGGGTTTGATGAACAATCGGCCCCCATCCTATCCGCGGCGGGCGCGGCGCCGGGGGCTCCAGGGGACGGTTCTTCTGAAGGTGGAGGTGGACCGGACCGGGCGTCCCCGGCGGGTGACGGTCAAACGGGGGTCCGGGCATGGCATCCTCGACCGGGCCGCCAGGAGCGCGGTGGAAGGGTGGCGTTTCATCCCGGCGCGGCGTAACGGCGTGGCGGTGCGGGCGACGGTGGATGTGCCCATTCAGTTCAGATTGAAAAGGAGGTAGGAGAGGGTTCGTGTCCACTTTGATGCTTTCATCCATGCAATGGTGGTCGGGTTCCGACTGGATCATACGGGGTGTGTTCGTGGTCCTGGCCGCCGCTTCGGTGATCAGTTGGTCGATTATTTTTTACAAGTTCGGGCAATATGTCCGGGTTCATCATCGCGAGGGGCGGTTGCACCGGTCCCTGGCCGATATCGATACCGGGTTGGAGGAGATGGCCGGCCGCATTTCCGGCAACCTGCCGACGTCGGCGCTGTTGCTGGTGGCCCTGGCCCGGGCCGGTGGGGAGGGTGCAGGCCGCCATGCCCTGGAGGCTGACCTGGCGCAGGTTTCCCGGGAATGGCGCATCCGTCTGGAGAGTGGTTTGACCCTGTTGGCCTCCATCGGCAGCTCCGCGCCGTTCATCGGTCTGTTCGGCACCGTCTGGGGGATCATGCACGCCCTGCAGGGGTTGGCCGGGCAGACGGCGTTGTCCATGGACCTGGTGGCCGGGCCGGTGGCCGAGGCCCTGGTGGCCACTGCCGTCGGCCTGTTCGCCGCCATACCGGCGGTGATGGGATATAACATGCTGGTACGCCGCCTGCGCCGGTTGATGGTCGCCGTCGAAGGGAATGCCCTGCGCATCATCAACCGTTTGAGCCAACCGCCGTCGCGGCAAGGGACGGCGGTTGCCGTCCAGGCCACTCCCCTGGAAAAAAAGGCGACTTGAACCATGGCCATGGGATCGATCAACGGCGGCGATCCGGACCAGCCGCTGGCCGAAATCAATGTCACCCCCCTGGTGGATGTCATGCTGGTGTTGTTGGTGATCTTCATCATCGCCGCCCCGCTCATGGCGCAGGCCCTGAAGGTGGACCTGCCCAAGGTGCAGGCCCCCAGCGACCAGGAACCGGTGGTGGTCAACCTGACGGTGACGGCGGATGGCCGCCTGACCCTGGATGACCGGCCGGTCTCCCTGTCGTCCCTGCCGTCGCTGTTGGTTGCTGAACGACAGCGGAAACCGGAGATGGTTTTGCGCCTGGGCGGTGATGGGGATACGCCCTACCGAAAAATCGCCGAACTCCTGTCCGTGGCCCGGCGCAGCGGTATTCACCGCATCTCTTTCGCCACCGCGCCGCCGCCTTAAGGGTTTTTCTTGTCCCCTTTGCCTCTGTTGCTCCTCGTCTTCGGGTTGGTTTGGCTCCCCGCGGAATGGCGGGCCGTTCTGCTTTTTGACCGCGCGGCCATTTTTTCCGGTGAGGCGTGGCGGTTGCTCAGTGGCCATTTTTTGCATCTGGACCTTTTCCACGCCCTCCTCAATGGTCTCTCCCTGTGGTTGATCCATCATCTGTTTCTCGGTGATCGGCGATCCGATGCCTGGTTGCCGGTCTTGCTGGGGTCGATGTTGATGGTCAGCGGTGGTCTGTTGTGCTGCAACCCGGAGGTGGGGTGGTATGTGGGACTTTCCGGGGCCCTGCACGGCCTGTTCTTGTGGGGGGTGTGGACAGCGCCGCGGGCGTGCCGATTGTCGGTCGCGTTCGGTTTGACGCTGTTGTTGGTGATCAAGATCGTCTGGGAACAGGGGGTGGGGGGAACCCTGGTCCCGGGGGGGTGGTTTTCCGGGGCGGTGATCGTCGATGCCCACCTCTATGGGGCGTTGGCGGGCATGGTGTCGCTGATTATCGAATGGTTGCCAACGCCTCGTCGTGACTGCGCACATCATGGAAAAATTTGTATTTGATCCGCGTCTCCGGACCGTGACACTCGACGCAAAAGGTCCCCTCGATCCGTTGGCGGCGTAAAAAACTGTCCAGGACCGTCCCTTCGCGATTTTTGCCGGTGGTTGACGGTTTGCCATCCGGCCGCCAACGGTGGGGATCGTGGCAGGTGATGCAACCGATGCGGCCAAACTCGGCGATCCGGCCCCGGTCGTCGAGCAGCGGCATGATGTTCGGATCGGAGCGCAATACCATATCCTCATGGGGATGGTGGAAACGGGTGATGGGTTTTTTGTCGGCGATGCCGGATTTCCGATGGCAGCCCAGGCAGCGTTCATCGCCAATGGCCAACTGTTTCCGCTCCAAACCGGGATCGATGGTGGTGTCGGATATCAACAGGTTTTTTCCGGTTTTGCCACCCCGGTGCAGGGCGTGGCATCCCCCGCATACCCCGCTTTCGGCGGGGGTTTTGTGAAATGGATTGCGGCTGTGGGCGGCGGTGATGGTCAGATCATGATCGCTGCCGGCCACGGCGCTCTCCTTTTTATGACAGGGGCGGCACAGACCGCCATCGGTCTGCCGGATTCGTAAGGCCGGGGTGTGGCGCACCCCTTTGTGCACCGAATGGCAGGTGAGGCAGGTCACCTCCCGGGTCGTTTTTTCGCCAATGCGCACCGTTTCGTCCAGTTTCAGGTTAACCGGGTGGATGCCCTGCCGCCGGGCATTTTTTTTATCAGTAGCATGCTGTTGCGGATGACAGGCCGGGCACAGTTTTTTCGCCGGCTGCACCAGGGCCGGGCTGTTTTTTTGCCCCTCATGCACGGCATGGCAGGTTTGGCAGGTCAACCGGTCGATCTTTTTTTTACCGATCCGGACCGGTTTTTTCAACTTGGAACCGGTGGGATGAATACCCTTTTCCCGGGCTTTTTCGGACGTCGTGGCGGTCAATCGTTCATGGCAGGTTTGGCAGGGGCGCTCGACGGTTTTGCTCAGGGAGGCGGTGCCGGCCCGGCCATCATGCACCGCATGACAGGTGGTGCAGCCCATCTTCGATATTTTTTTTTGCCCCCACCGCACCGGCGGTTTCAGATCGACATTGACCGGGTGGACCCCTTTTTTCCGGGCGGTTTTTGGATCGGTGCTGTGAATGGTTTCATGGCAAACGGCACAAAGTTGTCCCTCGCGATTGTCCATGAGCAGCAGCGCCTCGCCGACGCCACCATGGGCGCGGTGGCAGGTGTGACAGAGCAATCCCCGTTGATCATCCAGCCGGGCGCCATGCTCTTGCAGGGATTTTGGAAGACCCTTCCACAGGGTTTTCAATCCCGTGCTCTTTTCCCGGTTGCCGGTCCCGGGTTTTTGCAGACGGATATCCAGCGGATGGTTTTGGCCGCGTAGCCGTTTTTTGGTATTGAAACGGCTCTCCTTGGAGCCGTGGCACTGGCGGCAACTTTCCCGTGGTCGTTCCGAGGGGCGCAACCAATCGTTGTGATGGCCCCGGCCGGTCCGGTAATCATCGTTCGGTTGCCGGTGCGGGGTGTGACAACTGCCACAATAGAGGGCGTTTTCCCCGGTGCGGGGGAAACGGGCCGGCAGGGGATCGATTTTTTGCCGCTGCGCCGGGCGGGCGCTGTTTTTTTCACCGTTCTCCTGATGGATATCGACATGTTGATGGCCGTTTCCAAGGTTCGGACGCGAATCGATCACCGCGCCATGGTGACAACTCATGCACACCGCCTTGCTGGCCACCGGATCGATCGATGCCGGTGATTCCGGCCATTGCCCGGGCCGGAACCGTTTCGACCAGGAGAGATGGCAGGTGATGCAGTTTTTTTGCGAGAGGGTTTCCCGGTCGTCGTCCGGGGGATGGGTGACCGGCGATGACAAGGCCAACACCCTGACGCGGTTTTTGCCCATCTCCACCACGTAGAGACGATCCCGCCAAACATGCATGCCCACCGGGGTGTCCAGACGCCAGGGTATGCCATTGGCAGAGGACAGATAACCGATGAAGGCCCGATCGCGGAAAACATGGATGTGGCCGAACAGGGCGTCGCTCACGAACAACCGTCCGCCATCGGTGGCGACGATGCCGTTGGGGCGGAACAACCGGCCGGGCGACAGGCCAAAGGTGCCCATCTGGCCCGATGGCCGTGCCAGGGGATCGAACAGCCGCCCCCGGCCATTCAATATATCGACGACATGGAGATAACCGCGCTCATCGCTGTCCATCATGAACGGATATTGAAAAGCATGGTTTTTTTCTCCCCATTCACCCTGGCAACCGTCGTTTTGAAAATTTTTCAAGTCGGTCCAGCAGAGTCGATGGTGCCGGCGGTCGCTCCAGGCCAACCGTCCTTCATGGACGGCCAGCGCCACCGGTTCCACGGCCCCCTCGGGGCCGGGAGGAGGGGTGATGAACGATAAAAAATGTCCCTGAAGATCATGGATGGCGATCCGGTGCCGGTCGGGATCGGCCACATACAGTCGACCATCGGCGATGGTCAAATCCATGGCGAAGGTTCGCTGGTTGGTGGAATGATCCTTCAGGGCGATGCGCCGCAATCGTTGGCCATCGGCGGTGAAAACGGAAATTTTGCCATTGAGCCCATCCAACACATACACCCGGCCCCGATCATCCACCGCCACGGCGCTGGGTTGGTTGAAATCATCCATCAACACCAGCGGCGGGGACGGGTCGGCACGGCCCTGGCCGAACCATAAAATCAACGTGGCGATCAAACACCACCGTACCGACTGGAAAAAAACGGATTTTTCGATCATCGTTCTACCGGAGCAGGTCGGTCAGGCGCAGGGGTGTTTTTTGCTCCGCCAACCGATCCAGGAAACGGGGGAGGAGATGGTGTTGCAGGGCCTTTTTCCGCTCGTCGTCCATGCCGAGTGCCGTCCAGTCCAACAGCGCTTGCCGACGGCGGTGGCAGGTGCGGCAGGGCATTTTTTGGGCCGTCAGGGGCTCGTGCAGGCGCGCCTGCAGCCGTGCCCGCGCCGGGAGGTCGGCGTTTTGCCACTGTTTTTCGATCGTTTGCGCAAAAGGGTGTTCCCGGGTGATGGTTACTGTCTCCCCCCGCCACAAGGGGGTGATGCGATGGCCGGCGGCGGGCGTGGCGGGGGAGGGGGATGGACCGAACCACCGCCAATCATGAGTCAGGGGTATATCATCCGGTCGATAATGGCAGGTGAGGCAGGCCAGGGAACGAACATGCCCGTTCAAAAAGGTGCGCAGGCGGGGATTTTTCCGATGGGGTGGTGAAAGATGGCAATTCAGGCAAAAACTTTTCTGGTGCAGATTTTCGGCGTGCCGACGTTTGTGAAAGGGGGCCGGGTCCCGGATGGAACGGATTTCGACGGGTTTGATCGTTTGCAACCGTTCCATCTTTTTTTTGATAGTCTTCGGGTCGGGATTGGTTCGTTCCACCGCCAGCAGATAGGGGTTTTCCGCCCGGGCCGGGGAGACGGGGGCCAGCAGCAGCGGGATCAACAACAGGGCCAATGGACAAGTTCGGCGTTTCATGGCGATGCCTTTCGGGCTGTTTTTTTGCCCAGCATTTTTTTTCGGAACCACTGCCCGCCCATGGCCGGCACCCCCTCATCGGCAGTGGCCTGAAACGGGTGGCGCAGGGTGCGCCAGATGAAAAACATCAGGGTCAGGAAGCCGAAACCGCCGGCGGCCCACAACCAGGGGGCGCCGCCGAACCGCAACAGGTTGACGGCCAGGATATGGCGATCGATGGGCAGATAGTTCAAATCGTGCATGTCGGTGGTGAGGAAACCGGCATTCAAGGGGTGATCGCCGAAACCGTGACAGGTGGCCGTGCCACAGGTTTTGGCCAGGTGGTCGCGATGTACGGTGGCCAGTGGGTCCCCTTTGCGCCGCACCTCATGACGATTTTTCATCGGTGCGTGACAGTCCAGGCAGGCGGCGCCGCGTTGTTGGTCTTTTTCCAGCAATCGCAGATGCAGGGTCATCTGGTAGCTGTCGGAGGCATAGAGGAAACGGGCCTTTTCCACCGCGTCGTCGCGTGTGTCCTTTGGGTTTTCCAGCGCCTTTTCCATGGTCGTTTGATCCCGGTGACAACCATTGCACAGCGCCACCTGTTTTTTTTTGCTCCAACGGGCGCCGATCAGACGGCGGATGATATGGCCGCCGAAATGGTTGCGCCATACCTTTCCCCGGTGACATTGACCGCACTCTTTTTCACTGTGGTTGAAGGTTTCCCGGAACAGGGCCATCTTCTCTTCGGAGATGGTGAGCTGGTTGTCGTGGCAACGGCGGCAGGAGGGGAGCGGATCGCCGGTGTGTTCTTCGAGTCGATTGCCGCCGGTGAATCCCTTGTACCCGCCCCGGCCATGGGCGGAATTTTTATGTTCCTCGACGATCTCCTCGTGGGTGTAGGCCTTTTTGGTAGAGGGTTCGTCCACATGGCAGGCGGCGGAACAGTCCACGGCGCCGTTTTCGGCGGCATGGGGGTAATCGCGGATGTTTTGGTGACAATCCCGGCAGGGAATGGTGCCGTGTATGGAGCCGAGATAGTGGCTTTCATCGATGCTGGCGCTGCGGAGAACTCCGTTTTTATCGATAAAATCCAATCCCGGCAGTCGATGGCAGACTAGGCAGCCCGATGGGTCGGCCTGGCGCACCGCGGCCCCGGCCCGGTCGGACAGCAGCAGCCAGGATAGCAGCAGGGTGAAGAGCAGCAGCAACCATCCCGTTTTCGACCGGCTGCCGGCGGCGTCGTGCCGCTGTTTGGCTGGCAGGACCACCCAGTTTCCCTGGGGGAAGAACAGGCCGCCCTTTTTTTTGTGTTTGGCCGGTCGATCGTTGACCTGTGGCCGATGATCGATGGCGGCCCATTCACACACATCGACACAGGCGCGGCAGGACATGCAGGAGAGTTGATCGACCCGGGCGATGCGGTTTTCCATGTGGATGGCGCCGCACATGCAGGCTTCGGCACATTTGCCGCAGCCGCTGCAACGGCTGTTTTCCACGCGGATGCGCCGGTTGAAACGGAACTCGGCCCCCAAACGGTTGACCAGGGCGTCCACGGCGCCGATGGGACAGAGGAACTGGCAGTAGGCCCGGCCATGTTTGGCGAAAAAACCGAGCAGAAACAGCAGGGCCAGATTGACGATGCCGATGGTGGAGAGGATGAAGACCACACCGCGATAGTCACCGGCCATCGCTTCGAACAGACGCGGCACGGTGATAAAGTTGCATACCGAACAGGCGCTGACGCCGGCGGCCGGCATCAACAGCAAAAAGGTGATGAAATAACCGTAACGAATGGCAATTTGCGGCAGGGGCCGATAGTCGATTTTCCACAGGTTTCCCGGCAGCCCCCGGCTGACCAGCTCGGGAAACCCCCCGGCCGGACAGAGATGGGAACACCAGAGGCGGCCGAAAAAAAAGGTGACCGCGAAAATAACCGCCAACAGACCGGCGCCGATGCCGGCGATGATCACGATCTGCCGGTAATCCTCCCAGCCCATGCCGGGAAAAACATGAAAAAACCGGCGCATGCACAGTTTGCCGCATAGATCGTCATTGCCGATCAAACCGGGAATCCACAGCAACGGCGCCATCATCGCCGCACAGGCCAGGGCCAGGCTCAGATAGCGCAGCAGTTGCCGTTTTCCGGGATCCCCTGCCAACCGTTGTCCAATCCACTCCGTGAGTCGGTTCATGATCCGTTCACTCCTCGAACCGGTGACAGGCCTGGCAGAGAACCCCGTTCCCGGCCGGCAGACGCAACAGCGGATCGGCATCGGCCCGGGTGTAGACCAGGTTCACCGGTCTGTTCAGCTTTTTTTCCAACAGCCGCAACCGCTCTTCCTTGTCGGCGGCGAACACCGCGCTCCACCGGTTGGTCCGGTGAACGAGCCCCTTGGCCGGATGGTGACCGGGGGCCCGTTTGCCACCGGGCCAGCCGCCGGGCAGCAGACCGGGGGCGTGGGGGGTGTGACAGGTGATGCAGGTGATGGCGCCGCTGTTGTCCAATGGCAGGGTTACCGCCAACCGTTTTTCATTTTCGCGGAGGACGGCGACCATTTTTTGGTTTGGCCGGCCGCGATGGGTGATGGCGTTCAAATGCGGAATGCCGGGATGGCAACCGCCGCACAGTTTGGCCGCCGGTTTGCGCAACAGCAGGTCCCGGGGCCGTCGATTGCCGCTGGTCGATGGCCGTTTTTGGTGACAATAGAGACAGTTTTTTTCGAGCAAACGGCCATGGCCATCGTGCATGACATGGATGTTCAACCGTTTCAATCCCTGTGGCGGGTGGCACCGTTTGCAAAAGCCCGACAGGCGTTCATAAGGACCCTGACGCAAAAAGCCGGCGGCGGTTTTGTCGATTTTTTTCTTTTTCCACTGTTCGATCCCGTTCACGGCGTGGCAGGTTTCACAGGCCAGGGCGCCCTTGTCGTCGAGGGGAAACTCTTTCGGTGGCTGAATCCGTTTCGAGGGGATGACACCCACCGGATGATGCAGGGGCGGCGTGGGGGTCCCGGCCCGGGCGGGACTGGCCAGCGTCAGAAGGATCAACGGGATGAAAAAGAGGTTCATAGCCCCACCTGTACCGCTTGACCATGGCTGTGGCAGGGGCGGCAATCGCTGCCGGTTTCATGGACGCCGGAGAGACCGTTGCCGGTATCCACGCCGCCCGACTCCAGGATGGTGGTCATCCGATGGCACAGCACGCACAGTTGCGAATAGTCGCCATCGGCGATGGTGACCGAACGCACGGTGTCGCTATCCGTGAGCCGTTTCGCTCCTTTGTCGGAACGATCCAGGAGTAAAAAGGAATTGTTCGTGCCGTGCATGGCGTGGCAATCGGTACATGCCACCCGGGAGCCATAGCGGTAGCCGGGGCGCAGACCGCTGTAGGTGCGGGCGCCGGTTCCATCCTGCCAACCGTGATAATCGATATGTTGGTAATAGGTTTCCATGGCCGCCAGGGGATGTTCCGGATCGCCGTCGGCCAGGGTGAAACCGTCGATGGGGTGGTCGGCGTTGTGGCAGCGCAAACAAAAATCACTGGCGGAGCCGTAGGAACCGGCCACGCCGTTGCCAGCGACGAAACGGGTCAGGTCCACCTGCCGGTTCCAAACCCCGTTCATGTCCGAACCGGCGTGACAGACCGGGCAGTGGCCGTCGTTCAGCGCACCCGGGGTTAGCGCTTGAAAATTGTGGCTGTCGAGACCCTCCAGGGCGGGTTGGCCGGGCAGGTCGGCGGCGTTGTGACACAGGGTGCAGGGGCGGGGCACACCGGCGCCGTTGTCCCCATGGCAACCGCCACAGCTCGCATGGCCCTTTTCCGTGACCAGGGTCCTGGTTTTTTCCGTCGTTCGTTGGTGGATGGCGCTCAGGACATGGCAATCTTCACAGGTGGACAACCCCCAGGCGGAACCGGCCTCGCCATGTTCGGGGGTGAGCAACAAGGAGGTATCCACGGTGGCGTTGTTATCGTTCCCTTCGGCGCCACAACCGCCCAGGAGCGGCAACATGAACATTAAAAAAAAAGGAATGAACCGGATCATGGCCGCCTCCGATGGCAGTCCCGGCAAAAAAACGACTGGTGGCAACCGGAACAGGTGAGCGCATCCAGGCGGGCGTCCAAACCGTGCGAATCGGCATAACCGGGTGGATGTTCATGATCGGGACCGCCCAGGCGTTGAAAATGGCAGTCGGTGCAAAAGGCCTGGTCCAGGTGACAGGTTTCACAGGAGTCGGCATCGCGCCGCACGGCCTCGGCATGATGGTTGGCATAATCGAAACCGTGATCCTTTGGACGAATGGTCTCCGGATCCGGGTGGCACAGATCGCAACTCCAGGAGGCCCGCCGCCGGGTCACATGGCAATCGTGACAGATGGCCATCATCGGTTCATTGGCGATGGGGGCCAGCCGCCGGTGCAGATCGCTGTTTTTGCCGGCGGCGGGGTTGAACGGGTGACAGCGCATACAGGGATCGCCCTCTTCGGCCATGATTGCCAGATGTTTGTTGTGGGGATAGAACAGGGCCGGTTGTTGTCGACGTTTTTCCCACCATCGTTCCCCGGTTCGACCGGTTTCATCGGCCCGGCCCGGTATCGTCAACAGTCCCACCGACAGCAGCAGGAGGGGCAGGGACCATGGCCGGATCATCGTTGCCGCTCCGACCAAAAACCATCGAACATCCAGGTGTGACGCAAACCGAGCCGATAGTCCCGCGATCGGTTGTCGTGGACCACCAGTTCACCGTGAGAATCGAGGAACTGCCAGGCGTTCAATCGGTATCGCAACCGGAGACCGGCGCCGGCACGGCGCTCGGTGGTGGCCAACAACGTATCCTCCAGGCCCAGGGCCAGGGTGGTATCGGCCAGCAGGTGGGCGTTGACGCTTTGCCGCCGGGAGACCATCAGGCTGGCCAGGGACTCCCGATCGGTGGATGACAGATGGACATCGCCGCGCCAGCGTATGGCGTGACCATCGGTATGTTTGACGCCGACCTCGGCGATCAAACCATCGGTGCCGCCCGGGCGATGGATGCGGCTCAACGACGACCGCATCCGCCAATGGCGGTTGATCTCCGTTTCCACCGTTCCCCGCAACCGGCTGTGGCCATCCCGGTTGAAAACCGCCAGAAACCGTTCGCGAAAGGTGGTGGCCTCGATCGGTTGCCGCCATTGTCGATAACCCAGGCGCAGCCGGGTCCAGGGACTCAATGTATGTCGTGCCTCGGCGGAAAGATCGATGAGGCGTCCCGTTTCCGGGTTGAGGCCGACCCGTGCCGACAGGTCGGTATTTCCTTCCCCGGCAACCAGGTGGCCGGAACCGTACAGACGTTGGCTCTCCGTTGCCCGCCAGCGATAGTGTCCGCCGAGCGTGTAATCCAGGGTCATCGTCTCATCCGGCGGCAGCGGCCATCCCCGGATGGGACCGCGAATTTCCAGCCCCACCTGCCGTTCTCCCCGGTCCGATGCCCCTTCCTCCAGATGCAGCGTGCGGCCGCCGTGGAAAAAAATCCGCTGGTCTTTTTGGCCATATTGAACCTGAACCCCGTCCAGACCGTAATAGCCGGAGGCATCGGCGCGGTCGAAGCGCCCAACGGTCACATGCAACGGCCAACGGGAGGGGGCATGGGTCCAGGAGAGTTTCAGGATCAACGGATGGTCCGGCTCTCTTTCGCTGTTCAGGGTGTAGGCCACATCCAGTCGGTTGCGTTTCCGGTCATCCTCCTGGCGCATCTCCACCTGCTGCCGTACCCGTGGCCGGGTGACGGTCCTCCGGTGTGCCACGGCCATTTCCGAATCGACCCGGCCATTGAAATGGGCCTGCGCCGGTGGTACCACGGTCAGGGCCGTCAAGCCACAAAACAGTCTGAAACCACGGCCGGCCGGCGCCTTCATCGGGGTTGTCGGCATGGTTTGGCGGCGTTGGCCGGTTTTTTTTTGAAAAATGCCCAACCGGTCAGGGAAACCAATGCCACCACGCAACCGCCACAGGTGAGACAGCGGCCGTTCAACAACACCGTGCAGCGTGCGGTGGCCAACGTATGGCCGATGGCAAACCCCGAGCCGGCCAGCCAGGGGGCCGCTTTGTTCATCCAGTCGGATAACCTGTTCATGTCATGGAAAAGGGCGGTGGCCCGGCAAGGGCCACCGCCTGGTTGCGATCAACGGCCGGGGTTGGCAACGGTTTTGAGACGGTTGCGTATTGGCAGCAGGGCCAGCAGCAACAGGGGCAACAAAAAGGTCGCGCCACCGCCATCGCCGCTGTTGTCGTCGCTGGCGGCCACCGTGGTGGTGCCGGTGGATGAGGAACCACCCGTACCGGAATCGGCGGCGCCGCCGGTGGAACCGGTGCTGCCATCGGTCACCGTGAACAGGCTGAAATGAGCGGTCCGGAAAAGAATGTAGCCCTCTTCATCGCTGGTTGGTGGTTGCACGGTGATGATGTTGTCGGTATCGATGGCGTTCCAGGAGGAACCATCCTCGGAGGTGATGACCTTGATGCGGCTGGCATCGGTTTCATTGCCGGTATAGGGCAACTTGATCAGGATGCCCTGGCCCGGAAAGTTGGTCACCGCCGAACCGCCGGTATCGGTGGCATTGATGTCATAAACCTTGGAACGCAAGGCGCCGAATCCGGCGGAGCCGGCCCGGGTTTCGACACCGCTTTCCGACTCCTGGATGCGGAACCGATAGTTGGGGAACAGGGCGTCGTTCATCTGTCCGGACTCGGCCATCAAGGCCACTTTTTGCACCTCGTCCCCCCCTTGTTGCGGCTTGAACAGATAGAGATCGCCACTCAGCCCGGCTTTGTCCTGAATGGCTGAAACCCGATCGCTGGGGATGCCGGCGCCGGTCAGGGCCGATTGCACATTTTTCGCCGCCATCCGGCCGGTGGCGATACCCGATTTGGCGGCATTGAGCACGGTCATGGAGGGGTTGACTTTACTGGCGAAGAGAATATCGGCCACCGTTTCGGTCACTTGGCCGTCGGCGTCGATCTTCATGTAGGACTTGTCCAGGATGACGATCCCTTTATCCACCAACCGTTTGTCCGGCAGGGTGGTGACGGTTTTCACGTTGCCGCTACCGAAAATGCCGTTTTCTGAAATCAGGGAGCTGAACGAACCGTTCTGTTTGCGGTTGTGGCACGCTTCACACTGTACCGAGGAGACCGCCGGACGGGTATTGTGGGACATCAAATATTGATTGACCTCGGTCCAGACCAGCACCGCGTCGGCGTTGGTGATTCCCTTGGATGTCAACAGGGAATCATAGGCCCGTTTCAAGGCCACGAATCCTTCGTAGCTGTCCGGATCGTTGTAGCGGTAGGCGCCATGCGAAAAACGGGTGCTGACCCGGCCCAGGGTGTCTCCGGACACCGGATCCTTGAGGATGCCGATGGTGTTGCCGTCGGCATCCTTGGCGGCCGTGAACACGCTGTCCCGCTCGGTTTTGGTGAGCATGCGTCCGGTGCCACGGTCTTTCCAGTAATAACGGGCGCGCGGATTGTAGGGGACGATGCTCAATCGTTGTTTTTCATCGGTCCGATACTGGTACAGGATCTGGATCGGCCGGCCACGGCTTTTTTTGTCGGTGATGTGACAGGCCTGACAGGAGACCACGTCCAGATGGGTCTGGGTGATGCGGTCGATGGCGCTCTCCGGGTAGCCCATCATGTCGCCGGAGGCCTTCCAACGCTCCCGGTGGGCGGCCAACATGCTCTCCTGACCGGAGGGGATCACCTTGTGGACGGCCTCCTCGTGACAGTAGAGGCAGGTTTTCGGCGGCGGATTGAAATCCAGATCGTTGCGGAGATCCATGTCGCTGTTGCCTTTGAGGAAATTGTGGTTGGCATCCAGATCGACATTGGCATGGGAGGCGTTGTAAAAGGCGCGACCATGACAGGCGGAACAGTTGTCGATGGTCCGGCTTTCGCCGTTATCGGCGGTGAATGTGGTGCCATAGTGAACATCATCCTGGTAATCCTCCTCCAGGGTGCCCGCTTCGGTGTAGGTGGCCGCCGCATCGGCGCCGAAACCGTAAAAACCCCGCCGGGAGTTGCCGGTCCGGTGGCAGTTCATGCAATTTTCACTGGCCGGGAACCGCCACATGGGGATGGTGGTCTTGCGATTGTTGTCGAAAGCCGCCGTGTTCCACTGCAGGATGGGAAGGTTGTCGCCATTTTTTTTCAGGTGGCCATCGGCATCCCGGTCGAAACTCACCAGGGTGGTGTCGGTATTGATGGCGCCGTCGTCATGTTTCAGGTTGAGGTAGGAGAGCAACGCCGTGCCGCCATAACGGAAATGTCCGACGCTGAGCAGGTCATGTCCGCGCAGGTTGCGGTACTGGTTCAAGGCCTTGCCGCCGGGATCGACGAGGGCGGAAAAATCGGCGTGACACATCATACAGTCCGCTTCGACGACGCCGCTTTTTTTCCAGTCCCATTTGGCGACGGTCGTGATGTCGGCGGCGGCATTGTTGGAATCGGTGCCCCGGTTGTAATAATCCCCATCGAAGGGGGCGATGGTGGCAGCCGCCTTTTCATCATAGCGGGTGCCGTTGCGGTCTTTTTCCATCCAGCCGCCGCCCATATGGCAACTGTTGCATCGTTTTATCCAACCGGCGGACCCCAGATCGGCAAACTCATCGGCGCTTTTGTTGACCTTTTTCGCTCCCCACTCCGGATTGTTGCCGCCCATGCAACCGAAACCGCCGAAATAACCCGGTGAAAACAGCAACGAGAGGTTGCGTTCGTCCCCGTACTCATCCCGGGACTCGTCCCGTCCCATCTCAAAATGGAAGGCGCTGGTGATTTTTTCATAATCGTGGCAACCGGAGGTGCCGCAGGAGGTGCGGGAACTGTAGGGGTTGCCGCTGTCGAGCACATGGTTGCCGGCCTCGTCCAGGATGGGGATGGCCGGGTGCAGTACCGGGGTATCCGCGGCCCGGGCCCCGCTGGGGGTTGGCGCCAAAAGGGTCATCGGCAAAAACAGGATGGCCATCACCATCCGTTGGAAGACAAATTTGATCATCTGATTTTCGTTAGCCTCTTTTTCCTGTCGGGTCCATCGGCCCGCCGGCCCGGTTCCCGTTTCATCGTTCCGGTCGAGTCCTGACTGTTTCTCACCGTCGTACCGGCAATCAGACGGTTATGCCCCTTGAGCAAACGGGGAGCCATTTTTGTTCGTGTTGTTTATCAATTGGTTGCATGGGATTGCATCCATGGGTGCCTGGGGCAAATGCCGCGCGAATGGGCCATTTGCCCCATTCGCCATGGGTTTTTCGAGGTCATCGGCATGGGGGGGCGGGTGGACATTCGGGGGAAAAATCAAAATTATTTTAATAATCGATGTATGATAAAAATATAAAAAAATTTGACCGGGTAGACAGGAGTTTATAGGATAGGGTCCGCTTGAGTGTCCGGGGTTTCGGGTCTTTTTTTGGGAACGAGAAAACAAAAGCAATAAACAATGTTACGGATTAATCCTGGGTAAATTTTAAGTTAAAAAAGGTTATTGATGGTGTATTGATCAAATTTCAAATATTTGCAACGCAACCAACAACTCGTAAAACGGGAGAAAAAAATGTCCGCAGTCGAAGTTGCCCAAGGGGCCATGTTCAGGGGCTGGAACAAAAGAGTCGCGGTCGGGGATATTCCGCCCGATATCCAGGAAACCATGAAACCCGCCGCCGTCCAGGGTGAGTTGGCGCCGGAGGGGGCGCCCAATCCCAGCACCTGTGTGGTCAGGCTGACCGAGGGTCAAACCATCATCGCCAAGTCGATGAAAATGGGGGTCTCTTTCGATATCGGCCTGAAATCGGTCCTCGGTCTCAGCGGCGACATTCAATCGTCTGGCGAGACCAATATTTCCAGGTACAGTTTGGTGTTGAGTGTCGATTCGGTGGCCAACAGCGTCCAGGTGTCGGCGAAAAGTTTAAATTGGAATGCCAACACCGTGCTGCCCAAGGGATCGGATGACCTGAAAGGCATCGACTATTTCGTCAAATCCCATGGCGACTGTTATATCTCCTCCGTAACCACCGGCGGCCGGTTTCTCGCCGTCATCATCATCAACGCCAGCAGCGAAAAACAAAAAGAGGAGCTCAAGGCCAAGCTCGGAGGGGAGGCGGTGGTCAAAGGCGTGCCGGTCAAGGCCGGTTTTTCCAGTGAAGTGAAGGATGGTATTGAAAAATCAGGGGCCACCTACAACATTTTCACCATGAGCGTCGGTGTCAAGGGCGCCAACGTGCAATTGAGTGAAGACCTGTCGGCCATCGATCGCATCATGGCGTTCGCCATCAACCTGCCGGCCAATGTCGATTCCGACTTTCCCGCCATCATCGCCAGGCGGGTCGATGGTTATGAAAACGTTCCCGGCAACCGGGCGGTTTCGGAAGCCCTGGAAACGATGCGGAACAATCGGGAAAAACTCTATGGCGCCAACGGTCTCTATGATGGGGACTATCAGACGTTGAACGAACGTCTGCTGGAGATGCGCCGCATCCGGATGATCTACCGGGTGTTCGGCGGTTATGTCGACGAGACTCTGAACGAGGCGGAAAAGCGGGCGGGGGCCGATGTCGAGGCGTTTCGAAACGTGCAACGGGACTATGAGGAAAAACCGGGTGTTCCCCTGACGATCCCGACGTTCGAATCCTTGAAAAAGGGTCATCCGGAGATGGTCACCCGTTTTGAAAACAGCAATCCGATCTTCGGCAAGAACGAGGGCCAGGAATATCAGATCGGCTGGACGGACCGATGGAATGAAATCCCATTCCGGATCGCCCGGGTCCAGGTGGATACCCGTGAAGGATTCCTCGGCAACGTCCTGGTGGATTATGAGGTACCGATGTTGGTCAATGGTGGAGAGACCCGCTTTATTTCCGTCGGTACCGCCAGCCTGCGTACCACCACCGAAAAATACACCGACACCAAAATCCATCCCACCTCGGCCATCCCCCTGGTGGCCCTCGTCACCTGGACGCCTCCCATCGAAATGGTGGAAAAAACCCGCCCGGCCTTCGTGACCGGAAAAAGCCAAGCCCTGACTTCTCTTGATCATATCACCCGGATTTCCGGCTTTTCCGGCGATTTCGTCGACAAGGTTGAACTCTTTTTCAACGAGGCGGGTACCTTGATCGAAGGCCGGGCCGTGGACAACAACTTCTCCTGGGAGGTGCCGAAAGGGCACTGTGTCATCGGTTTCGCCGGCAAATCCATCTTTGCGCCTCTGGGCTCCTTGCGGCCGGTGCAGGTCATCTTCAGTCCAACCGCCTGGACATAGAACGGCGAAAAATGGACCATCGGTTCGATGCGGGGGAGGGGATCCCGGTATCCCCTTCCCGGTTTTTCCCTCCCCCGGTCCGACCTCTTTTTCAACGGGCGATCGAGTCTTTTCCGGCCGGGAAAGAGGGGGGGCTGTCGAAAAGTGGTTGGTTTCACCGGATGGTTTCGGTTTCTTCTCCTCCAGTAGCGGTCAAAAATGGTATGGTAGAACAGTCCAACATCGATTTGGATAAATTCCCCTTTTTTTCCAGCAAAGTGATGCCGATGACCGCCAATCCGTCCAAACCCGCTTCCGGTTCCTTTAGTTTCGCCAATAAAAAAATTCTCTGGACCCTGCCGCTGTTGGTGATTTTCGCCGGCGGGTGGCTGCTGTTCGCCAAGGAGCCGATTCCACCGGTCGAGGCGGATATCCTCGTTTACAAATCCCCACAATGCGGTTGCTGCAATGGTTGGGTGGACCATTTGCGGGAAAACGGTCTCAGCGTCGCCGTCGAGAACGTGGACGACATGGGTGCCGTCAAGCAACGCTTGGGACTGCCGGAAAAACTGGCCTCCTGCCATACCGGTTTGATGTCCGGTTATGTGGTTGAGGGCCATGTGCCGGTGTCGGACCTGAAACGGTTGCTCAAGGAAAAACCGGACGTCAAGGGCATCGCCGTACCGGGCATGCCGATCGGTTCCCCGGGCATGGAGATGCCGGACACGCCACCGGACCGCTATGAGGTGGTCACCTATACGGAAGATGGCCGGGTTCGTGTTTTCAGCCGGCATTGACGGTTTTCGACGGCTGCGGACCGGGTTGCAAAGAGGGATTTTCAGCCCGGTTCCACTCTTTTTCTGGCTGCTTTTTTTTTCCGTTCATTGCCCGCCGTTGTTGGCCGTCGAGCCTTTGGACGAAGCCGGGATCGGCTCCCCGTGGAATCTCCAATCCCTGGCCATCCCCGCCATCCGCTCGCAACTGGAAAAAACCGACCGGGCCCTGGCGGCCCTGCCGTCGGAAGGGGATGAAAAAAGCATTGAAGGCCGGATGCGCGCCGTTCTCAAGGAGCGGCAGGGGTTGTTGCGGGAGCTGTTGACCCTGCAACAGCAACGGCAGGGGTTGATCCGGGAAAAAAAACGGTTGATCGAACGGGAGGGGGAACTGAAGGCCGCCCTGGAGCGGGAACGGGGGAAAACACCGCTTTTGGCGCCGGAAAATCCCACTCCCGAGGGGTTTGCCCGGGTTCAGGAACAGTTGGAACGCCACAGCAAGGCGTTGACGGCGTTGATGGCCGCCGCCAAGGAGCGCCAGGAGCGGATGCACACCCTGCCCGAGCGCATCATCCAGACGAAAAAACTGGAAAACGCCACCCTGGACAAGGTGGAAAAATTGCGCCGTTCCGCCGAAAAACAGGAGGGTGCGGAAAAAACCATCCTGCGGGAACAGGCCGACAACGCCCGTTTGAAACATCGGCTACTGCAACATCGCATTCAATATTGGCAACAGGATCAACAGGTTGGCAAAGCGTCGATCACCCTGCGGGACCTGGAGATCGAACTGGCCACCCTGCTGAAGCGGCGTGGTGAGCGGGCTTTCGCCCTCTATCGGCAAAGTCTCGACCGGCGGCAGGCCGAAACCATTGAAAAACGGGCGGCGGCCCTGTCACGCAAGGAACGGGATCTGCAGCGGGCCACCTCGCCGGCGGAACGGTTCATCGCCCATTGGGAGACCGAAATCGCCCGCACCCAAAAACGGATCGCCACCCTCAACAAACTCAAGACCGACCTGCTGGCCGCCATCGCCGAACAGGATCAACTGTTGAAATCGGAAAAGATGGCCCTGGCCGAGCTGGAATCCCTGGTCAACATCTCCGGCACCCGGGGCGAGGCCGCCCTCATCCTCAAGGAGTCTTTTCAGCGCATCAACCGCCGGCGCGGCGAGTTGAGCCGGGGGATCGATGGGGTTTTGCCCCACCAACTGGCCGATCTGGTCAAACAACGGTTCGAGATGGAAACCGCCGCCATCCAGGTGCGCAAACAGTGGCGAACCGGTTTCGACGAGGCCCGCCAAGCACTGGAAGGAGCCGCTGGCCGGCAATTCGAAATCCGGGCCGAAAAACAGCGCGATCAATTTTTTAAACTGTTGACGGAGAAAAAACGGCTGCTGTTCGACATCGAGGTGTCCACGCAACGGTTGCGGATTCTACCCCTGGAACGGTCGCAAAATCTGGATGACCTGGAAACCTTCGTTCTTTCCCGGGTGTTCTGGATCCAGGATGAACCCCCCATCAACCTGGAGATGCTGGAACGGTTGCTCCAGGAACTGTTTTCCCCCGAACTGGAACACTCGCTGTTCAACTGGTGGAAAACCGTGCTTTCCAGGGAGACCCTCCTGCACCTGCTGACGGTGTTCCAGTACTCCTCCTCCAAACTGTACGGTCTGTTTTTGTTGTTTATTCTGCCGGTGATCTTATTGCACATCCGGCAAATGTTGCGCGATTATGTCAAACGCAGCAAAACCCGGTTCGTCGGCAGTGGCGGCGATCCCGGCGGCCATGTGCAACCGGTGCTGGCCGGCATGATCGCCACCACCCTCATTCCCGCCTATCTGTTGAGCACCGCCCGGGTGGTGGAAAATTTACACCTGCCCGCCACCATCGGCACCGTGATTCAACAGGTCTTGATCCATTTCGCCATTTTGTGGTTCATCCGCGCCGAGAGCCGTCTGTTCCTGGCCCCCGGGGGTATCGGTGAAACCTTTTTTTCCTGGCCGACCGATGTCAACCGGACCTTGTTGCGGGTCGTCCATATCCTGTTGGCCGCCTATCTGCTCTGCCTGTTGCCCTGGATCGTGTTCCGCGCCGTCCCCTTCGAGTTCACTGCCCTGCCGCGCCTCGGTTACACCCTGTTCGAAATGGCCGTCGCCCTGGCGCTCCATCAACTGATCCGCCGTCGGTCGCCGGTGGTTCAACATTGGATTACCCGGGGGCCGGAGGAGGGGGAGGATGGGGTGGCGGCCGGGGGGGTGGCCGGTTATTGGGCCGGCATCAGCCGGCTGTTGGTCCTGTTCATGTTGGTGATCCTGGCGCTGGATGTGACCGGGTTTCGTTTTGGCGCCGCCTATCTGGCGAAAAACGGCCTGTTGACCATCCTGACGGTGCTTTTTTTGGCCGGCATTCACTTGGCGTTGGCCGGTGGCGTGGAACGGTTGATCAAAAAACGCCGCCGCATCGCCACCGTCCTGGCCCCGGGCACCCGTTCCCGGCAATCCCGCTCCCAGATCGCCCAACAGATCAATCAATCCCTGGCCCTGTTGTTCATTTTGCTCGGCGGTGTCGCCCTGGCCTCCTACTGGGGGGTCAACGAACGGGCGGTGGAGGTTCTCCGGGAGTACCATCTCTACAGCAGCACCGGCGCCGACGGCAAACCGGTCTTCATCACCCTGGCCGATCTGATGGGATTCATCATCACCCTGTTGGCCATCGGCTGGCTGGTCAAACATTTGCCGAAAATCTATGAACTGTTGCTGTTTTCCCAGTTTCATTGGGATGCCGGCATGCGCTATGCGGTCCTCACCATGTCGCGCTATCTGTTGATCATCGTCGGCCTGTTGTTTTCCCTCTCTTTTTTAAAGTTCGACCTGGCGCAGATCGGTTGGCTGGTGGCGGCCATCAGCGTCGGCATCGGTTTTGGCTTGCAGGAGATCGTCGCCAATTTCGTCAGCGGCATCATTTTGTTGATCGAACGGCCCATCCGCGTCGGCGACTGGATCACCGTCGGCGAGATCAACGGCAGCGTCGCCCGCATCAACATCCGCGCCACCACCGTCATCAATATGAATTTGCAGGAGTTGTTGATTCCCAACAAGGATTTGATCACCCGGGAGGTGATCAACTGGACCCTGGGCAGCACCACCATGCGCACCGTCATCAACATCGGTGTCGCGTATGGTTCGGATGTGAAACGGGTTCGGGAGCTGCTGTTGCAAATTGCCGCCGAACAGCCGGAAATCCTGAAAAATCCATCGCCGGAGGTCTATTTCATCAACCACGGCGACAGCTCCCTGGATTTTCAACTATGGGTTTTCCTGCCGGATCCCAACCTGCGCCACACCATGCGGCACCGTCTCAACATGGCGATCAATCAAAAATTTGCCGAACACGATATCGAAATTCCCTTTCCGCAACGGGATGTTCACCTTCGTTCCGGTGTGCCGCCGGCGGCGGGATAGGGGACGGACAAAACCGAACGCTCGGCTGTTTTCACGTTGGTCAGGGGAGGGGGATCGGGTTTATGGGAAAATTTTCAGGAAAATCAGTGTGCCATCCGTGAGATATGGCGGATGTTTTGCTGGCTGACGTTAAAATGGGAAAGGGCCTTTTTCGCCCGGGCATAGATTTCCGGCAGGAACGGTTGTACCGGGGCCAGGACCGTATCGGCCCACCGGGCGCCGATAAGCTCCAGTGTTTTCAAACCATTGCTGTGGGCCAGAATGGCCAGCTGCAGGGCGTCATAATAGTTTTCTACGACCTGGCAGACCTCCTTTTTTTTAAAATCCTCATTTTTCATAAGGATGGCCAACTGTTTCCGGGCCTTTGCCAATGTTGTTTCGAAGGCATCACCATCTTGCTCTTGGTTGAATGCCATGTGCAAAATATCGTCGATGCCAATATTCGGAGCCGTCTGGATGATGGTATTGACGCGGCCATAATAGTATTGGAACACCTCTCCATCCTCGGACAGGACCCCATCGGCGACCAAATGGATCAAACGATCCCGAATCGCGAACAGCCCATAGATGGACTCACGTCGAATGCCCGTGGACAAAAATTTTCCGATGGCGACGAAGGCCACCAGGGCAACCAGCAGGTGAAACAACACCACGGCGTTCACTCAATCAGTTCCTCGCCGAGCTGATTCTGTTTTTCAACATTATTTCCTCACAGAGTTTTTTGGCCCTTGCGCATCGTTCGACCTCGTTCCGCTCGATATCGAGCAACCTCTGGCAAGTCAGGAAAAAAACCCAAAACACACAACCCGATGCTACCACGGTCAATGCCCAAATGGCAGAAGATTGTTTTTCCGAGACGAACTTTACCCAAAACCAGTCCAGTGCGGGGAGCGCGGTTGCCAGACCGAGGAACCAGGCGACCAATTTGTTGATCGTGAATCGTTTCATCAAACACGCACACCATGGATGAATCGAAAGGATAAAATCAAACCGAAACCGGTTTGGGACCGATCATCCATCTTCCCCACCTGTTTCGGTGTATAAGGATCTTGATGGCCGGATGAAACCATGAACCATAGTAATCCGAAGGGTCCGGAATTTTCGGTCTATCCGATAAAAACTATTATTTGTGATCGGTCTGGCCTACGTCCTCGCCGAATGGCTCAAGTCCGCGATGGTGGGGCGTAACCCCGCCCTACAAAAAACGACGATTCCCGAGATGGATGCGGTTCAGGCCGCATCCTTTACCACCAATTCCAACCGGACACCGAGGGCCACCAGGGCGTCATTGATTCGGTCTATTTTGGAGTCGTGGTCCAGATCAAGCATGCGTCGCACCACGGTTTCCCGCACCCCGAGCCGTTTGGCCAGGGCCACATTGCTGATACCGGCATCACGCAACGCCCGGTAAAGGGCCAGTTTGGCCGCCGACAGAGGAGAAAGATGGATCAAGTGTTGGCCGGGTTTCAATTCGGACGCCACCGGCAACACCTGCTTGGCCTTCAGATGATCGGCCAGGGCGGCGCGAAGGCAATCCGGTGCTTCCGCCAGCGCCTCTGCCAAGGAAGGGCCTCCGGTGGTCGTCCCTTTCACATCGGGGAAGGTGACCAGAAAATAACCGTCTTCATCCGCTACCACGTTGGCCGGGAAGCTGGTGATGTTATTCATTGGCCGATCTCCTGTTTGAGTCCCAAATCTTTCAACATCTGGTTGTACAGGCCGGCTTTGATCTCCTTGGTTCGATCTTTCAAGGTTGTGAATTCGTTACCGTTCATGAAGAAAGGTTCGCATAGAAGTGTGCGAGCCTCAAGCGCAATATTCCACCAACAAACCATCCGGTCGGACTATTTTAAAATCATGCGGTTTTTCGTCGAACGGCTTTCCCCCACCGAGGTGACGCGGATGGCGGCCTTGTCGACCACCGGGCATTTGTTTTCGCAGATGCCGCAGCCGATGCAGAGCACCGGGTCCACATAGGGTTGTTTCAGGGTTTTGGTGGCCCCTTTTTTTCGTTCGCTCAGGGTGACGGTTTTGTACCAGATGGCCTTGGGGGTGGTGGGGCACACCTCTTCGCAGACGATGCAGGGAATGTTCATCGCCCAGGGCAGGCAACGGCCGCGATCGTAAAAGGCGGTTCCCAGTTTGATCGGTTTTTCAAAGGGTTCGTGCCCAATTTTTTCGGCGGTGCCGATGGGACGGATGGCGGCGGTGGGGCACACCTGGCCGCAGAGGACACAGTTATGCTCACAATAACCGATACGATTAATGAGAGTTGGGGTCCATAACCCCTCAAATCCGGCCTCCAGCAGTGCCGGCTGCAACACATTGGTCGGACAGACCCGCATGCAGGCGGCGCACTTGATGCAGCGAGCGAGAAAATCGGCCTCGGGCAGCGAACCCGGTGGCCGGATCACCTGTGGGGAAGGGGTGGTGTTGGCGGAAACCGATCCGCGCAACATCGGAAACAACACCACCGCCCCGACCGTCGTTTCCACCAGGCGTCGTCGGTTGATGTCCAGGGGTTGATGGATGGAGCTGGCCCGGGTCGGCAATCCATAGTGCAGGGCCCCCTCGGGACATTGCTCCAGACAGTTCATGCACACATGGCACTCACTGACCCGCAGTTCGGCATGGGGGTCGCTGCCGCCCTGGCAAAACTGCAAACATTTGTTGCAGTCGGTGCATTTGTGAACATCCCGCTGGATGCGGAACAATGACCAACGCGACAACAGACCCAACAACGCCCCAAGGGGACACAGCACCCGGCACCAAAAACGGGTCATGAAACGGTTGGCCAACAACAACGCCAGAAACAGCGCCGCGATCAAAATACCACCGTGAAAAATCGGCGGATCGAGATAGACCCCGGCGCCCAGCCAATGCAGCGCCGGCAACCCGGAGATGGCGAAGGAGCGGGTCAACAGGGTGATGGGGTCCAGCAGGCCGGTCTGCAGGGAACCGAACAGCGCCAACACCAACAGCACGGCGAGAATATAATATTTGCTCCGGTAGAGGGGCCGGTAGGCGTTAACCTTGTAGTCCTCCACCGGCCGTCGCTTGTTGAAAAAATGGCTGATCCACTGATTGAGAATGCCCAGGGGGCAGACCCAGGAACAAAAAAAACGCCCAAAAAACAAGGTTGGCAACAGAATAAGCAGGGAAAAGGCCAACCCTTTGTACAGGGTGTGGCTGGTCAACAGCCCGGCGATGGCGGTGAGGGGGTCCAGCTCCAGGATCAGGGAGACCTCATACCCCTTGAGCCGCTTGAAATCGGTCACCAACAACAGGAACAAAAACAGCCCCAGGAAAAAAACCGCATAGATTCGACGAATGGTTCTCAGGCCGGGCATTGTTTTTGTTCACTTTCCATCCGGTCGCCAGTGTCGAAATCGACAATGGCAGGGGGTTGTGGGTATGGGCCATAACGTTCAATAATTAAAATATTGGACGTTATGGCCCAGCTTTCAATCGATTCGGCGGGGACGTAACCCCGCCCTATCGGGGTATCCCGACCCACTCGGCGGGGACGTAATCCCGCCCTACCGGGGTAGCCCGGTGATAAGGATCATTTTTGTTGGAACAACGGGGCGGGGGAACTTCTCCGCTGTTTCACTTTCAATAATGCAATTATCGAAAGTTAAGTCCGCCCCATGTCCATCAACCGACCCGGGTTTCCGACACATTCAATCCTTTCCAATCCAGTCGACCCAAACCCCGTTTTTCCGCCATGGCCAAAAAGGGGATGCGATCCGGGGTCAAATCCAGGAAATTCAAGGAAAAACTGTCCAGGGCCACCTCATCCAGGCTGGCGATCACCGTGTTGCCCCGGGCCACATCATCGAGACTGCCGCCGGTGGGACCGTTGCTTTTCAGGATTCGCGTGGCATCCATCACCGTCAACGTCGGCCGCACGGCCGCGGCCAGATCGACGATGGAGGTGTGAATGTTTTGATGCAGTTGATTGCGCCGACCGCCGATCACCCCATACCAGTTTTTCATGGCCAGAGTGCAGCCGCTCAACGAGTGATGTTTGACGATGGGCAGATTGATCACCTTGTCCGCTTCATGGAAAAACCGGCAGACCGGCCAGGTTTTCAACAACTCCCCGCCCATGTCGGTCTTGAGGAAATCGGCCTTGCCCGGCAAACGGATCTCCCCGCCGGCCGCCTGCACCGCCGGTTCGATGCCGGAACGGAAAAAACAGCGCTGCGGATCGTTCAGGGACACATCGGTCACCCACACCGCCCCGGCCCCGGCCTCCCGGCACATACGCACCATGGCCGCCACCAGTTCCGGGCCGGTGTTGGCCGCCTGCTCCGGTTGCCGGTCCCAGCCGACATTGGGTTTCAATAATACTTTTTCACCCTTGTTAACGAAACGTTGAATGCCGCCGAGCTTGGCCACCGACTCGCGGACCATCGCTTCCACCCGCTGTCCGCGGACGATGGCCATGCGGGGATAAAGGGTTGACTCCGCGACCCGATAATCACGCCAGGACCATATTTTTTCGGCGGCCCGACGGATGGGTTGATCGTGATGGGCAAAAAAACCGCCGACCGCGATCCCCCCGGCGACACCGGACAGGGTGCCGACGCGGGCCAGGAACTGCCGGCGGCTCAGAGGTGGTTGAACCCTATGGTGGTCCGATATGGTTTTTTTCGCCATGATTGGCAAAGGCCTCCAACTCTTTGAGCACGGTTCGGGCCGCCAGGCCGAACACCCCCAACAGGCGGGAACCGGCGGGGAGAAAAAACCAATCCCCTTCATAAGGGTCCGACACCTGAACCAGACCGGGCAGGAGGGGGGATGGTTGGAAGGGGATCTCCTCACCGGTGAGAAAAGTGGTCAGGCGGGTGACCAGGCGTTGGATCTCCTCCGGGCGGCCATTGGTCAAAAAGGCCTGCACGGTTCGACCATCACGGTCGAACCGTTGTTCCAGCACGTTGTGCAAAAAATCGAGTCCCCGGTAGTTTTCCTTGATAAATCGGGTAGCGACCGGTTTCCCCAACTCGGGAAACGCCATCATGGCGGTGGCGCCGGTGTTTTGTTCGCCCATGGCTTGAACCACCCCCTGGGCGACCTTTTGCAGGGGGCGATCCGCCTCAAAGGCCGATAGCTTTCCATAATATTGGCCGTTAATAAAAGTCAGAGTTTGCCCGTTTTGAAAGGCCATGTCACCGATGGTCACCGGTTGGGCATTTTTTCCCGCTTCATCCATGAGCACGCCAAAGGCGTGCAACGGTTTGCCCATATCATACAGATCGATGGTAATCTTCGGGGTGTTCGTTTCGCCTTCGATGCCATAGTCGGCGACCAGGAGGGATTGAAAACCGCTGCCGATGAAAAATTCGGCGTGGCCGTTGATGTATTCGTACAAATTTTTGCCGTCGAAGGTGCGCAACGGTCCCAGGCGGTGCAGATCGGCCAGCTTTTTCGGGAAAAATCGGTTTTCCGTGGGGGCGGTACGGCTGTTTTTGAAGTCGAGCAACCCCGGATCGTACCGTTGTCCATCCAGATGGATCAACAGGGCGATCAGGGGCAGCAGGGCCAGGAGCAGGGCGCGGACGGGGATAGGGGCCACGGTTTCTCCTTGCGGGTTCATCCAAATCATTCACGGGAACCACGGATGAATACGGATGTGATTGAAGTTTAAAGAAAAACCAGTATGATATGCTGTTTGGTTCCGATCCGTGTTTATCCGTGGTTCCTTTTTGGGGGTTTGCCGGTCTGAAGTGAGTCGTCGGGTGTCGGATCAGACCATCGGGGGAAAGCTCAAGGTACGATGGGCGGCGCGCAATTTTTCCCCGACCGCCAAACCGTAGGGACAGGCGCCGGCACAGGCGGCATCGTCACAGTCCAGGCAGGCTTCGGCGTTTTTATCCAGGCCGGCATAACCCAGCATGGCCCGTTTTTCCTCGCCATAATTTTCAAAATACATCTGATAACGCAATATGGTGGCGATGTCGACGCCTTGTTCGCAGGCGCTGTTGCAGTCCCCGCAACCGGTCCGGCAATAATCGCTGCCGTGCAGGGCCGCATAGCGGTCCAGATGGCGCTGGTCGCCGGCGGCGAAGGGTTGACCGGAGGCGGGCAGGTAGAGGTTGAGGTCCGATACCGATTTGATGGTGATCACCAGACCGCTCACTTCGGGATGTTTCAGCACCCACTTGAAGGCCGCCTGTTCGAACGGTCCCGGATCCAGTTTGGCGCCGCTTTCCCGGGCCCCGGCCAGGGTTTTCATGGCGATGACGCCGACATTCCGTTTGGCCGCTTCCCGCAGCACCTCCGGCACTTTGGGAAAATTCATGAAATTGAAGGCCAGCATCAGCAGATCGAAATGGCCGGAACGCAACGCCTCCATCATCAACCGTTCCATGTTGTTGGGACCGTGCGAGGAGACCGCCAAATGGCGAATTTTGCCGGCTTTTTTCAACGCTTCGCTGGCTGCGAGCATATTTTCGTCCAACAATCGCGCCTTTTCGGCGGCAAAATCCTTTTTTTCGCCCATGGCGTGGACGAACACCACGTCGAGATAGTCCGTTCCCAGGCGTTTGAGACTGTTTTCCACCGCCTGGATATACTCTTGTTTGCTCGATCCCACCTGCAGATGGCTTTTGCCTTCGGAGTAGGGGATGGGATGGCAAAACTTGGAGGCGATGATGATTTGATCCCGTTTTTTGAACCGTTTGAGGGCCTCGCCGATCAAATCCTCACTCGGACCGTAATCCGGTGCGGTGTCGAAATAGTTCATGCCGCGGTCGATGGCGCGCAACATCATCGATGCCGAGGGCAGGCGTCCGGCGCCGAAAGAGATGTCGCCCATTTTAAGGCCGGTTTTTCCCAGGGGCCGATAGGCCTGGACACGGGCCTGGTTTTTTTTCGCCTCGGCGAGATTGGGCGTGACCAGGGCGGCAGCGGCCGCCAGGGCTGCGGAGGATTGTATGAACTCTCGACGTTTCATGGGGTTTTCCTTCCGAAAAGAAAGGGATGGAACCTATTTTTTACGCCATTTCCCACCTTGTTGAACCCACCAGCCCGGTTTGGCCTCGGAGATCCATTTGGCCGCGAACCGTTTGCGGATCTCTCCCGTCCACTCCGGATGGCCGTTGGCCTGGGCGATCTCGCGATAGAGGGCGGCGCGATCCCGGTTGTCGGCCCTGACCAGGTTTCTCACCCGGGCGCGATCCTTGATGGACAGGCCCTGTTCGCTGCGTACCTCCAGGTCCCCGTTGGCGTTGACGCCGACGTTGCCTTTGTACAGATGGGTTTTCAAATTGTTGGCCCGGTTGCGCAGGCTGCCCAGCAGTTGGCGGATGGCGGCGGTGGAAACGTTGATATTGGCCCCGGCTTGGGCGGGAGTGGAAATCCAGTCGAGCAGCGCCGTCACCACATGGCCGGCGGAGAGTTCACTGTTGTGCGGGGAGGGGGATTCCAGCCCTTCGGGAGCCTCTTGACCCGGGCCGGTGATGTCTCCCCAGACCTCTTTCACCACTTTTTCCGCCGCCGCATCGACCGCCGGGGCGGGAAAATAGACATTGACCGTCACACAGGCCACCAACAGCAGGGGGATGGCCCAGATTCCTTTTTGCAAACGGCTGATTCGAACGGTCATTGCAGGGTCTCCTTCATCGATCCGGTGCGCCAAACGTCGTTTTGACCTCCCCGGCCAGGCCCACCGATTTCAGTCGTTGAATCATCTCTTTCCAGTCGATGATCGGTACGAAGTTGATCACCTCCACCGTCGGCGGCAGCAGGGAGCCGACCACAAGGTACTCTTTTTGATTGTTTTTTTTCACCCTTTTAACGGATTTTTTAATTTCATTTCCATGCTGGTCGATGCCGTTCAAGTAAAAAATATCGTTTTCCAGCCGGCAGCCGAATCCGAAACGGCTGTAGCGGTAATTTTTAAAAAGGGACATCATGCCCCTTGAGATGGGGTTGCCGGCCAGTCCGGTGCCCAGGGTTTGAATGGTTTCCAGGGCTTTGACGCTGATTCGTTGGGGTTTTCGGCTCTCCACCGAGCCAAAGCGGGCCTGGAAGGAGATGGGGATGCCGCCGGCCAACACCAGGTTTTGAATGTTCCCGGACAGGGTGCCCTGAATGATGCCCACCTCCAGACGCCGGGTGGCCGCTTCCAGGTCGATGCGGTCGACCTCGGCATCCAGTCGCCACAACGGCATGGCCGAGTCCAATCCCCGGGCCCGGATGCGGGTGATCCGCACCAGACCGTCGAACAACTCCGCCGAGGCCGAACCGTTGCTTTGCAGCCGGCCATTTTGCCAGACGATCCCTCCCAGATCGGCCGACAGTTTGCCGGTCATCGCCGGCGTTCCCAAGGCCCCGGTCAGCTCAGCCAGGTCCAGACCGTCCAGCTTCAGGGAGAGATCGCCGCGTCGTTGCGGGGACCAGAGGTTGGTCAGGCGCACCCCGTCCAATCGGTAACGTCCCTGGTAAAGAGTGCCATGGATGGATCCGGCCAGGGAGAGGGTGTCCCCCTGCCAACGGGGTCGGGCGACAATTTTCGGCAGCCGCAAACCGCCGCTTTCGATGCCGTTCAAAAGCAGACGTCCTGGTCTGCGCTTTTTTTTGTGTGGTTCGTCCGTCTCGTCGATGGGCAGTTCCAGGGCGATTTCCTGGATTCGCCATTTTTTTCCGGGTCCAACAATATGCCCTTTTTTCAAGGAGATGTTGCCATTCAGGGCCGGTTTTTCCGTTCCTGGTTTGCGAAAAACCAGGTTTGCGCTCAATTTTCCGCCGATTTGCGCCGTCTGCCACCCCGGATCCCGTTCCATGAACAACTCCCGGAGATGGGTATCGAACAACGGTTGCAGGTTCAGGCGGTGAAATTTCAGTTGGCCACGAAATCCACCGCCGTCCGGTTGCAAACGGATGAAGGTCGCCGGCAGGGTCCGGGAGCGGAGGGTGGTCGTTAACGACCAGGGCCGTTTCCGGTTCCGTCTCAGGGTGACCTTGGCATCCACTTTTTCCCCGCTCAGATTGCCGAACGACGATCCCGCCAACCATTCACCGCCGTTGGCCCGCAGACGGCCATCGAAACGAAACGCCCCCGAATCACCCCGGACAAAGGTGCTGCTGGCGCCGCCCTCGAACCCCTCCACCAGAAGGGACGGCAACTCCTCCCCCGGTGCCGTCGCCGCCGTCCATCCCCCTTCGGACAGTTTCAGGTCCATTTCACCGTGCCATTCCCGCTCTTTCCGGGTCATGGTCAAACCGCCCCGGGCTTGGCCGGCCAGTTGCGCCCCCGCCAACCAGTTTTGCGGAATGGTCGTCAGGTTCCAGGATGTTTTCCCCGCCGTTTCCACCCGGAGCCGGAGCGGGACCGTTTTATCCACGGTCAACCCGGTTTTCAAATGGGCGCCGAACACTTTCAGGCCGCCATCGACGCGGCTGTTCCCGGCCAGATCCCCACGGGCCGAACCGCTCCAGGCCAGCGGCAGGCTTTCACCGGCGATTCGCACCCGGTCGGCCTCCAGGTCGCCATGCCGCAACCGCCAACTCCCGTCCCGCCATCGCACCCGGCCATCCCCCGTTCCCCGCAGGGCGGTGAGGACACCGTTGGCGACATGCATGTTTTTCAGGGTGCTTTTCAGTTGAAAAACCAACTCCTCCCGGGGCCGGTTTCCCTTTCCGTCCAGCTCCAGGGTGAAATTCGATGCGGAGATTTCCCGGTTGGCCATTTTTTTGGCCGAGCCCCGCAACTGGAAGGAGACCCCTTTTCCGGGCAGGGTGCCCCGGCCGTTCAGGCGAAAATCCGCATCGGTAACGGTATGATCCCGATGAACGATCTTTTTCGCCCGGGCCGACAGCGACAGGGAAACGGTTTTTTTCGGCAACGAACCCTTTCCCCGCAGGCGCCATTTCAAATCGGTCGTCGACAGATCCCGGAAGGTTACCTGATCCGATCCGTTCTCCAATTTTCCCCGCCAGTCGGGGGCCGTCGGTGAACCATGGAGATGAATGTCTCCCCGCCAGGATTGACCGGGATGCCACGCCAACCCTTCCGGCGCTGGCCGTCCCAACCAGCCGGCCAGGGACCAGGGGGCCGCGAGACGGGTTTTCAGCCGTAAATCAATGGCCGGCAACAGATCGCCACTTCCCTCGAGCTGCAACCAGTCGTCAATGGTGGCGGTTGCCGTTCGCAGATGCCATTTTTTTTCCGACCGGGACAGGTCGCCGCTGAGGGTAATGGGTGAAAACCGCGAACCGGGAGGGCGGACCAGACCGGTGGCATGGAGGTTCAACCGTTCGCCGTCTCGGGAGGATACCTGCCACTGCAGGGTGCCATCCCAACCCGATTGCAGGCGCAACCGTTCCAGGCGCCCCGTTGCCGTGGCCTCCAGATGGCCGTTTTTGGCCAGGCTCACTTCAATCCGCGTGTCCAGGGTACCGGCGGTGGCGGGAACATTCACCAGCCGCAACAACGGCGCCGCCGAGGCCCCCATCGCCTCGGCGGCTATTTGCACGGCGCCGTCGGCCACGACCACCTGGCCTTGCAAGGTTCCCCCCGGTTGACCGATGGCGGCGAAGATCAGGTTCATGCCCCGGGGTGACAGCTCTTCGCCGAACAGTCCCACCTCTTCCAGGCGCAAGGCCGGTGTTTCGGCGCTGGCGGGTAAAACGATCGAACCATCGATCACCTGCAACCGGTCCAGGGGAAAGGGTGGCAGGGGCGGGAGCGGCAGGGTGGGGTCCTCAACGGGATCGGTTGTTCCAGTCTCGGCCATGGCGGCCGGCGACAGCATCAACCGGGGCCGTTGCAGATGCAGGGAGGGGATATGGCCGGCCAGCCACGGTTCGATTTCCAGGCCCAGGCCAATTTTTTCCACGGTCAGATTCAATCCGTCCGGACCGTCCCCCTGAACGTCACCGAGGATCAATCGCGGCGGGTCGGGGGAGAAGGACAGGGAACCGATCCGCACCTCGAACCCGGTCGACCGGGCGGCGTGTTGCAGGATCCAGGCGCGGCTGGCATCGCCGTGGAGCAGGGCTCCGACCAGCGATAGCGGTAGGATGAAAACCACCAGAATCAAGGCGATGCCGGATACCAGGACCCGGCGGATGAATTTCCGGATCGTCATGGGACCTGGAACGGTGCGGCAGAGTGCGGTAAAACTTGCAACGGCATGGTTGAATGGATCCTTGCCCCACTTCGGGATGAACTGAAACCATCCGCCCGGTTGACCACCGGCATCGTTCCTGGAGACCGAAAGGTCTGTTCCGGGAGTTGGCCGTGGGCTCTTTCTGGCGGTAAAATTCCCATCGACTCATCATTGCAAACTTGGTGATCCGTTGTCCAATCCCCTTTTTGATCCCTCCGCCAGTCTGGATTTGCGTCAGGAGATGGTCCGTGAACAGCTTTTGCCCCGGGGCATACGGGATTCCCGGGTGTTGAAGGCCATGGAAGAGACCCCCCGGGAACTGTTCGCCACCGGTTTTCGCCTTTCCCAGGTCTACTGGGACGGTCCCCTGCCCATCGGCGAGGGACAGACCATCTCCCAACCCTACATGGTGGCGGTGATGGCGGAACGGCTGGAACTGGATGGTTCCGAGACGGTGTTGGAGATCGGGGCCGGATCCGGCTATGGCGCCGCCATTCTCGGCCAACTCGCCAAACGGGTGGTGGCGGTGGAGCGCATTCCCAGCCTGTTGGAGCGGGCCCGGGAGCGTTGGCGGACCCTGGGCCTGGACCACATCGACGGGGTCTTGGACGATGGCACCCTGGGATGGCCGGGGGCCGCTCCCTATGATGGCATTTCCGTCACCGCCGCCGCTCCGGATATCCCGCCCACACTGTTCAATCAATTACGAATCGAAACAGGACGCATGATCATTCCCATAGGCAGCCGTGGCCATCAAATGTTGACCCGGGTTCGACGCGGTGCCGATGATCGGCCCGTATCCGAAGCCCTTTTCCCCTGTGTGTTCGTCCCCCTGCTCGGCAAGGAGGGATGGTGAACCCATGACCGACCATCCCCTGCTGAAACCCCTGCGTCCCCTGCTGGGAAAACCCGGCGCGCCTTCGGCATTGATCAACCTGCCCGGTGGTTCCACCTCCTGGTTGGCGGCCTTGTTGGCGTCGGACCTGCCGGCGCCCCTGGTGTTGGTGACCGGTCATGGCAAACGGGCCGAGGGCATCTATCGGGAGCTGCTGTTTTTCAATGCCCATCACACCCAGGCGCCCCCCTTGTTGCCGTTCCCGGCCTGGGAAACCCTGCCCTTCGACCGGCTCTCCCCCTTCGGTCCCCTGGTGGGCGAGCGTATCGCCACCCTGTTCCGCCTGACCCAGATGGCCGGGCAGGGACCGGTGTTGGCCGGAGATGATCGGGGGCATACCCGGGCGGTGTTGATCACCACCCCGGCGGCGCTGATGCAACGGGTCATGCCCTGGACGGTCCTGGCCCAGCACGGTTTTGCCGTCGCCAAGGGCGATCAACTCGATCTGCCGGTGTTTCGGGAATTTTTGTCGGTCTCCGGTTATCGGGCCGTCTCCCAGGTGTCGGAACCGGGCGAGTTCGCCGTTCGCGGCGGCATCATCGATTTTTTCCCGACCGGCCGGGAGGATCCCATCCGCATCGAACTGTTCGGCGATGAGGTGGAAACCCTGCGCCTGTTCGATCCGGTCACCCAGCGTTCCACCGATCCGGTACCCCGGGTTCAGGCCCTGCCGGCCAGCGAGGTGATCCTCAACCCCGATACCATCCGCGCCTTTCGCACCCGTTACCGGGAAACCTTCGGCGGCCAGGCGGCCGAAGATGAGATTTACCGGCAAATTTCCAAAGGATCACCCGCCTCGGGCATGGAACATTTTTTGCCGCTGTTCTATGAACCGGCCGAAACCCTGTTCGACTATCTGCCCGGCGATTCCACCCTGTTGCTGGATGCCGATTGCCAGGAGGCGGCGCGGGAGTTTCAAGAGGAGATCGAGGAACGACATCGGATGGAGAGCGGGGAGGGGCAGGCCGGGCAGCGCCATCTGTCGCCGGATGGTCTCTACCTGACGGTAACGGCCCTGCGTGAACGGATGGCGGCCTTCACGGTGCTGGAAAACCGTTCCGGGGAAAAGGTCAAGGGGGTCTCCCTGGGGTTCGACGCCGCCCCGGAATTCAACAAAACCGTCCAGACCACCTCAACCGGGGAGACGAAGGAAAAGTCGCCCCTGGAACGGGCCGCCGAAACCTTCGCCAAGGCGCGGAGCGATGGTTTCCGCATCTGCCTGGCCACCCGTACCATCGGTCAGCGCGAACGGTTGCGGGAGTTGCTGGAGGATCACAGGATTCCCACCACCATGATCAGCCGTTGGGCCGACATGCTCATCGCCCCGGCCGGTTCGGTGGGGTTGGTGGTGGGGGATGTGGAGTACGGTTTCGTCCATGGTCGGCTCGGTATCCTGCTGTTGTCGGAGGATGCCATCTTCGGTCCCCGGGTACGCCGTCGGCGGGTGGACCGGCAGTTCCTCGATCAGTTGCTGGCCGGCTTCGCCGACCTGAAAGCCGAAGATCCGGTGGTCCACACCGATCATGGCATCGGTCGTTTCGGGGGTTTGCAATCCCTGACCGTGGGGGCGATCAAAAACGATTTTCTGCTCATCGGCTATGCCAACGACGACAAGCTCTATGTGCCGGTGGAAGACCTGGACCGGGTGAGCAAATATGCCGGTGGCGATGATCCGGCCCTGGACAAACTGGGGGGGGGCAAATGGGATCGGGTCAAGAAGAAGGCCAGGAAAAAAATATTGGAGATGGCCGGCGAGCTGGTCCGGTTGCAGGCGCTGCGCGAAAGCCGCAAGGGATTCAGCTTTTCCGGTCCCGATCCCCTCTATCAGGAGTTCGCCGCCTCTTTTCCCTACGAGGAGACCGCCGACCAGAGCCATGCCATCGAGACGGTTTTGGAGGACATGGCCAAGAGCCGGCCCATGGACCGCCTGGTTTGCGGCGATGTCGGTTTCGGCAAGACCGAGGTGGCCCTGCGCGCCGCCTTCCGGGCGGCCATGGATGGCAAGCAGGTGGCGGTGTTGACCCCCACCACCATTCTCGCCCAGCAACATTTCGAATCCTTTTCCCAGCGGCTCTCCCCCTATCCGCTGCGGGTCGATCTGCTCTCCCGTTTCCGCACGCCGATGCAGCAGAAAAAAACCCTCAGGGCCTTGCGGGAGGGGCGGGTGGAGGTGGTGGTCGGTACCCATCGTCTGTTGCAGAGCGATGTGGGGTTCAAGGACCTGGGACTGCTGGTGGTGGACGAGGAGCAACGGTTCGGCGTCAGCCACAAGGAAAAAATCAAAAAATTTCGCGCCAACGTCGATATTCTCACCCTCACCGCCACGCCGATTCCCCGCACCATGCACATGGCCATGGCCGGGGTTCGCGATATTTCCATCATCGCCTCGCCGCCGGTGGACAGGCTGGCCATTCGCACCATCGTCACCCAGTACGACCGCCACCAGGTGCGGGAGGCGATCATGCGCGAGATCTACCGCGGCGGGCAGGTGTTTTACCTGTATAATCGGGTCAGCGACCTGGAAAAAAAGGCGGCGGAGCTGGCGGAACTGGTGCCGGAGGCCAAGGTGGGTGTCGCCCATGGTCAAATGCGCGAAGGGCGTCTGGAGCGGATCATGCTCTCCTTCTATCGGCAGGAGTTCAACGTCCTGCTCTGCACCACCATCATCGAAAATGGCGTGGATATCCCCACCGCCAACACCATCATCATTCATCGCGCCGACAAATTCGGCCTGGCCCAATTGCACCAGTTGCGGGGCCGGGTGGGGCGCTCGAAACGGCGCGCCTACGCCTATCTGCTGGTACCCCATCCGCAAAGTTTGAGCGCCGATGCGCAAAAACGGCTGGAGGCCATCGAAACCCTGGGCGAACTGGGCTCCGGTTTCACCCTGGCCACCCACGACCTGGAAATCCGCGGTTCCGGCAACATCCTCGGCGATGAACAGTCCGGTCAGATCCGCGAGGTCGGCTATGAACTGTACAACCAGATGTTGCGCGACGCGGTGGCCGATCTGGGCCGGGGAGGGGATGGCCATGTCACGGCCCCGGGAGCCGAGGAGCCGGAAGGGGACGATGAGGCCATCAATCCGATCATCAGTCTCAATCTTTCCACACACATCGCCGACACCTATATCCCGGATGTCCATCAACGGTTGGCGCTCTACAAACGCATCGCCGAACTGTCGGATCCCGAGGCCATCCGCGACATGCGGGTGGAGATGATGGACCGTTTCGGCCCCTTGCCGGAATCGGCGGAAAACCTGCTCAAGGTGATGGGCATCAAACGCATCTGCCGTCAGTTGAAAATTCTCAAGCTGGAGGCCGGCCCCAAAGGCGCCTCCATTCGTTTCCACCCGGAACCGGCCATCGATCCAACGGCGGTCATCAACATGATCCGCAACGGCAATGGTCAGGTCCGTTTCGACAATCAAACCAATACCATGGGCCTCAAGGGCCGGGACTGGGAAGAGACGGACACCAGATTGCTGGAGTTGGAAAAAACCTTGAAGTCCCTGGCGGTGCCGGCGGGGTAGTTTTTTCAGGTCATTCTTATTGACGGGAGGGTCGAACGGACTGGTCGCTGGCGGATTTTATGAATGGTCCTGAACGATCCAATCATCGTAAATAGCGTCAACCAAAAGAAGGGAAAAGAGTCCGAGGGGCCGTTTTCAAAGGTCGAACAGCCCCTCGGATCATAGGAATCATGGAGGGATGGTGGGCCACGGATTTCAACGCGTGGAAATTTGGCTTAATCTGGTGTTTTGGTGGATTCAGGGGCTGCGGGGCTGTCCGGGTCGGCCAGGTGCCAATTGCCCGCTTCATCCAGGGCCCGGATTTGGAACAGAAGTTTGCGTACCCGCATATCCTCGATTTCCAAAATTTGAATACGGCCGTTTTCGAGGTCCAGGATATCGCCCACCTCCGGCATCCGGCCCAGGCGGTCGAAAATCAGACCGCCGATGGTGACATAACCGGGACCGCGCGGGAAGGGAAAGTTGAGGCTCAGTTCCAGATCGGAAACGCGCATGATGCCGTTGATTGTAAGCGATCGGGGAAGCACGTCCTGCTGGTTCACCCGATCAGCAGGCGAGAC
>CAYFNE010000041.1:0-44097 GCA_964344355.1 uncultured Magnetococcales bacterium | reverse complement strand
GGGTTTTGTTCCCAGCGAGACCGGGTTAGGTCATTACGATACACGACCTGAAATCCGACAGGGACCATGAAATCGAGGGATGAAATCGAGGGACAGAAATCGGAAAATCGAGGGACACGAAAATCGAGGGACAAAATCGAGGGACACAATACCCTTTAAATTTGTTGTAGATTACAAAATCGAGGGACACAATACCATTTAAATTTGTTGACAAAATCGAGGACAAAATCGAGGGACACAATACCATTTAAATTTGTTGTGGCATAGAAAAATTTATGACAGATCGACCAACCGCCTTGTCGGCATGCGCAATCCGGGGTATGTTCAGGTCTCTTTAACCATGGCGCCAACGACAACCGCCTGGAAAAGCGCGATGGCTCAAACAATGTGATCCAGAGCTATCAATACGACCAAAAAAAACCGCCATATCGCCCTCACCGGCGCCAACTGGCAAGGGGGTCTGAACGGTTACCCCACCGCGAATGCACCTTGCATCGTACTTTCATTGAATCACCCGCGTCTTGTATCAGACGTGTTGATGGCTTCATGATGACCGCTGCTCTCTGGATTCGGCGCGGGCCGAGGAATGGAGAAAAGAATCCAAAGTTGAAAAGGCGGCTGTTTTTGTAGGATAATTAAAAATTCGCCAGGGACAGTATCAGGTTATCAGCCGTTGACCTTGAACCGATCCAAAGCCCCTTCCAACTCCCGGGCGATTTCTGCGACCGTCCGCGCTTGATCATCGACGGTGCCACTCAATGTTTGAATACCGGTCGATGCCTCGTTGACGGCGCTCATGCCCCGAGCCACCTCTCCGGCAGCCTGGGTGGTTTCAGCGACGTTTTTGGAAATTTCATGACTGGTGGCGGAGACGCCGCTGATGGAACGGGTCATTTCTTCCACGCCCAGGGACGCCTCGGCGACACTGCGGGTCACCTCGGCGATGCCCTCGGAAATTTCATGGACGCTGCGGCTGACCTCACCGATGCCGTCGGATGCCTCCCGGACGCGATTGGCCACCATGTCGGTTTCCCTGGAAACACCGGTCATGGAGTGGGAAATTCTTTCCACGGTCTGATTTTGTTCGTTGACCGATTGCAAAATTTCCCGGTTGGCGCCGCTCAACCGTTCGACCACCTCCCCCACCTGCCTGGTGGCGGAAGCGGCGGCATCGGTGTTGCCCTGAATCTGGCCGATCTGGGTGGAAATCATCTGCGTCGCTTCACTGGTTTGACGCGCCAAACCCTTGACCTCGTTGGCCACCACCGCGAACCCCTTGCCGGCCTCCCCGGCCCCCGCCGCCTCGATGGAGGCGTTCAGGGCCAAAATGTTGGTCTGTTCGGCGATGTTGTTGATCACCGCCACCATCTTGCCGATCTCCCGGGCCGCACTCCCCAACTGTTCCATCACCTCGAAGGTATCCCGGGCATTCCGCTTGGCCCCTTCCGCCTCGGTGCTGGCCGATTCACAGCGTGAACGGACCTCACCGAGGGAAGCGGTCAACTCTTCGACCGCCGCGGCGACGGTGCTGACATTGCCGCCGGTCCGTTGGGCGGCCTCGCGTACCTGATCCATGCCCCGGCTCACCGTACCACTGGATTGGGAGACGGTGGAAAGATTGGTGTTGGCCTCTTCCGACGCCGAAGAGATGGTGTTCATGTTGGCACTCATCTGTTCAGCGGCCGCCGAGACGGTGCTCATGTTGGCGTTCATCCGTTCGGTCATGGTCGAGACGGTATTCATGTTGGCGCTCATCTGTTGCGCCGCCCCGGCCGCCGAGGCCGCCTGCCCGGTCAACCGGTTGGCATTGCCGGACATCTCCCCGGCGACCCGGCCCATGCCCGCCGAGGCGCCGTTCAAACGCCGCACATGGTCGGCGATGCCCTTGAACATCTCATTCAGGTTGGCCGACATGGAGCCCAGGGCCGTGGCCAACTGGCCCAACTCGTCCCCCTGATGAATGTCGATGCGGGCGGTCAGGTCCCCGGAGGCCATCCGCTTGGCGAACGAAACGCCGGCGATCACCGGGCGGGAGATGCCCCGGGCGGTCAGAATGGCCACGACGACGATGAGCAGGGCGAAGGCCAGGCCGGCGAGAACGGTCTTCCAGATCATGGCCTCGATCGGTTCCCGAACCTCGGCCAGGTCGATTTCCGCCAGCAAACCCCAGGTGATGCCCTCGCCGATTTCGACCGGTTCATAGGAGGAGAGCACCGGATTGCCCTTGTAATCCACAATGACCCGGGAACCACTCCGGCCCTGCAACAGTTCATTCACCGCCTCGGTATCGACGCCGTTGTCCCGCACGGTGCCGGCGAAGGAGGCGACCATTGAGTGACCCTCGGGATCGAGAAACGAATCCGAACGCATGCGTTTGTCGGCGCCCACCAGATAACTTTCCCCGGTGCGGCCCATGCCCTGGCGCTGTTGCATGATGTCATTGATGGACTTGTCGGAAATCTGCAGGGCGACGATCACCTCCACCTCGCCGTCATGGATCTCCGGTTGGGCGATGAAGGCCGCCGGGGCATCGTTGCTGGGCGCGTAGGGCGCGAAATCGGCGATGCCGAACCGTTTGCTCCTCAACACCTTCCGCACCAGCTTGCCAAGACCGGAGCCGGCATACTTGCCGGTCAGCATGTTGGTGTGGTAGTCGGGTTCGCGGGCGGCGCTGTAAAAGACGAAACCGTCGGGGTTTATCAGGAACACATCATAATAGCCATACAGTTCCTGATATTTGCGGAAAAACTCCCGGCCATCGACATTGACCGGGCTGAAGGCTTCGGCGACATCGATCTCCGCCAGCAATCCCCAGTTCAACCCTTTGATGGTCAGCGGCGTGAAGGCGGACAACACCGGATTGCCGTTATAGTCGATGATCACATCCTCGCCGGTTTTGCCCGCCAGGACCTTTTCCGCGGCCTCGGTATCCACCCTGCCCCGGCCGGGATCGGCGAAGGAGGCGATGACACTGTGATGTTTCGGATCGAGAAAAGAGTCCGACCGCATCAACCGGTCCGGTCCGATCAGGTAGGTTTCACCGGTTTTGCCCATGCCCGATCGTTCACCCATGATGGTGTTGATGGCCTTCAACGGCATTTGCAGGGCCACCACACCGATGGTTTCACCCCCTTTTTTCACCGGTGCGCCGATGAAGGAGGCCGGCTGGCCCTTGGAAGGGGCGTAGGGGGTGAAATCCTCCAGGACGATGCCCTTCTCCGCCTTGCGGAACAGGCGCCCCAGACCGCTCGATTTCAACGCGCCGGTCCGCAGATTTTGTCCCAGGTCCGACTCCCGGGCGACGGTGTGGATCACATCCCCGCCGGCGGAAATCAAAAACAGATCATAATAACCATACTCCCGGGCATACCGTTCGAGCCAACCACCATAGGTGGCGACCGCCGCCGACCAGACCGGTCCACCGGCCCGCCCCCCTTCGGCCTGAAAGGCGTCGTTGATCCGTTCCAACGCCTCGACCACCGTATCATTGGCCGACAGCACGGAAATATCCCCGAACCGTTCCTTGAAATAGGATTCGATCCGGCTTTTTTTGACATCGCGGATGGCGGTCAATTTGGCCATCGCCTCCTGGCGCAAGGTACCGACCATCTCCACCAACACCCCCATATCCCCCCGGCGCTCGGCGAAAAACCGTGATATCTGGGTTTTTTTGATGTTGCGCACCGTCTCCAGCTGGGCAAAGGATTTGGCCATCAACGCCTCGTTGGCACTGTTCTGGGCATTCCAGCCGATGCCGACCAAGGGGACCAGGCCGACGGCCAGAAAAAGGATCAACAATTTGGTTCTGATAGATATATCATTGAATTTATTAGTCATTTACATTCACCGCATTCATTTCCATTCGGATGCGCCGGTATGGATGAAAGGGAGGGGCGCTCCGGTTGCCAACCTGTTTTTTCGGTCGAAACCGTACCGAGTATAAGGCTATTTCGGACATGGAATCAATCGGATCACCCGGCAACCGGGTTCCATTCAAGGAACAGGCCGGGCCAATGGAGCGGTTGACATCGATCCCCGGGCCCGAGCGGATGCCGGCAGCGGGGACGGGAACCGACAAGGATTTCAAAAAACGATGTAAAATCAAAACTGACACACGGTTTCCCGTGGTCCGGCCTCGAAATCGGTGATGGTTTCAGGGTATCATTCGGCGGTCCGATCCTGAGACCGGCCGTTCACCCTTTCACCACTCCCTTTCAGAAGAGGCACCCATGATCGATCTGTTCGACCAGACCACCATCCGGGGAATGACCCTCGACAATCGTCTGGTGCGTTCGGCCACCTGGGAGGGAATGTGTGATGGCGATGGCCGGCCGACAGCGAAACTGATGGACTGTTATCGACGACTCGCCGCCGGCGGGGTGGGATTGATCATCTCCGGTTATGCCTTCGTGCGCCCGGAGGGCAAACAGCTCCCCGGCAAGATGGGTCTGCATACCGATACCTTCGCCGCCGAGATGAAAACCCTCACCCGCACGGTGCATGATGCCGGCGGCCGTATCGCCGCGCAACTGGTCCATGCCGGCGGCCAGACCACCAGCCAGGCCGCCGGACGCCGGCCCCTGGCCCCCTCCTCCCTGGCCCTGGCACAGTTCCCGGAGGTACCGGAGGCGCTGTCCCGTCCGGAAATCAGCACCATCATCGACGCCTTCCGCCTGGCCGCCATCCGTGCCCGCACCTGGGGATTCGACGCCGTGCAGTTGCATGGCGCCCACGGTTATCTCCTCAACCAGTTCCTCTCGCCGTTGAGCAACCAGCGGCGGGATGAGTATGGCGGCACGCCGGAAAACCGCCGCCGTTTCCTCCTGGAGACCTACCGGGCGGTACGCGCCGCCGTCGGCGACGATTTTCCGGTGATGATCAAATTGACCGGCACCGATCATCTGGACGGGGGATTGACCGTCGAAGAGGCGGCCGCGGCGGCCCGGGCCCTGGACCGGGCCGGCATCGATGCCATCGAGGTAAGCGGCGGCACCCCTGCTTCCGGGGATTATGGACCGGCCCGGGGACGGGCGCGCACCCCGGCCGGGGAAGGGTACAACGCCCCCCTGGCGCGGGGATTGCGCCAATCGGTCTCCTGTCCGTTGATGGTGGTCGGCGGTATCCGCAGCCGGGAAACCGCCGAAACCATCCTTGGCAATGGCGACGCCGACTATATTTCCCTGGCCCGGCCCTTCATCCGCGAACCCGGTCTGGCCAACCGATGGCGGCAAGGGGATCGGCACCCCGCCAACTGTCAATCCTGCAACGGTTGTTTCAAGCCCGGTTTGAAGGAGGGGGGGATCCGCTGTGTCAAGAAAAAGGCCCGGGATCCCTTTTAAATCAAACCGTCAACCACCATGCCCCTTTCCGCCTACCGGCAATTTCTCCAACAGCGCCACTCCCAACGACGGCACCGTCTGCTGCGTACCGTGGTCCCACTTGGCCGGGGCCGCATCCGCGTCGATGGCCGGGAACTGCTGAATTTTTCCTCCAACGACTATCTGGGACTGGCCAACCATCCTGCGTTGATCGAACGATCCCGACAGTGGACGGCGGCGTGGGGCACCGGCTCGACGGCCTCGCGGCTGGTGTGTGGCAATCTGGAACCGTTCGAACGGGTGGAACACCGGTTGGCCCGGGGCAAGGGCAGCGAAGCGGCATTGGTGTTCAACTCCGGGTTCCAGGCCAACAGCACCATCCTCGACTCCCTGTTGAGCCGGCGGGTACTGGGCGCTGACCCGCTGGTCTATTCGGACCGCCTGAACCATGCCAGCATTCACCATGGTCTGCGGGCCGCCGGCGTCCGGCAGATACGCTACCGGCATAACGATCTCAACCATCTGGAAACCCTGTTGAAACGGGATCGGGCCGCCGGCAGGCCCCGTTTCATCCTGTCGGAGACGGTGTTCAGCATGGATGGCGACCGGGCCGATGTGGCGGGATTGATCGAACTGAAAAAGCGCCATGGCGCCTTTCTCTATCTGGATGAGGCCCATGCCGCCGGGGTGTTGGGGCCGGACGGGTTCGGGCTGGCCGCCGACCATCCCGGCGCCGTGGACCTGACCATGGGCACCTTCAGCAAGGGGTTGGGGGGCTTCGGCGCCTATGCCGCCTGTTCGGCGACGTTACGGGACTACCTCATCAACCAGTGCAGCGGTTTCATTTATGCCACGGCCCTGCCGCCGGGGGTGTTGGGGGCCATGGACGCCGCCCTGGAACTGTTGCCGACCCTGGGGGCGGCACGGCAAAACCTGTTGGCCGAAAGCGAGCGGTTACGCCGCGCCTTTGGCGCTGCCGGTCTCGACTGCGGTCCATCCAGCTCCCAGATCATCCCCCTGTTGCTGGGGGATGATGAAAAGGCCCTGGCGATGAGCCGAACCCTCGAAAACCGGGGCATCCTCGCCATTGCCATCCGGCCGCCGACGGTGCCACCCGGTGGAAGCCGCATCCGTTTTTCCCTCTCCGCCGCTCATGCCGGGACGGATGTCGACCGATTGATCGACGTGGTGACCGGCCGTTGACCGCCGGCTTTTTTTCAACCCCGACCATTGAGCGTTTGTCATTGGTTCAAAATGGCACTATGCTGGCGGGTTCAGAGTAGCGATTGCGATTTTTTTTGTTCGGAGGAGGTACCATTGAGCGGACTCATTGCCAAAACCGTCACCCTGACCAAATACGCTTCGGGAATGATGACCCCCCTCGGGGCGGTCTATCTGTTCGGCGGCGCGGCGACCCTCTACATGACCGTCAAAAAGGTCAAGGCCCATTTCGGTTTGGAAGAGGAAGAGCCGCTGGAAGAGGTCGATCTGTTGCCCTATCATCATCCCGAAGAGGGCCGCTGGCGGCTGAAGCTGACGGAAAAGGAACCCTGATCAATCGCATTCGCAAGGTACCGAATGGCTTCGGTACCCTATCAAGTCGTTACGATGGTTTCACCACCTTTTCCGATCGATCATCGCCTTCATAACCGAACCGCTCCATAAGCGGTTCGATCCCTTTTTCAATCCGCGCCACCACCGATTCAGAGAGCGATTGCCGCCAGTCCCCGGCCCGTCCCCGGCGATAAAAAGGGTTTTTACCCTTTTCGGCCAGGTGGTCGAAGTCGGTTCGTCGGCGAATGTCCGCCAGCAGCTCCGGGTCCGATTCGACCCGTAAAAAAAGGAACAGCTCCTTCAGGGTGGCGTCGGTGTCCCGTTTCAGGTCTTCATAGCGGCAAAAGTGGATGTCCCGCACGCCGCCTCTCCGGGCCTCCAGGACCGATTGCAACTCCGTCCGCCAGATCTCGCTCATGGTTGCCGCCCACTGTTCCAGGGTACCGGCACGTTCCTGAAAATTTTTTTCCACCCGTTGATTGTGGTGCCAACTGGAGACCACCACGTCCCGGGGATCGCGGACGATGCAGATGAACCGGGCCCCGGGAAACAGGGCGTGGTAGAAGGGGACCTTTTTGATGATGGCATTGTCCTTGAGGCCATAACCGCTCACCGGTCGTTGGCCGGCGCCGCGGTGGGCGGCGAGACGGATGATCTCCCGCAACAAATGGTGGGCATCCTCGTTGTGGAACCGGGCCGCCCCCTGCCGGGCGGTGCGCGCATCGACGTTTTGAATGATCTGGTTATAGGCATTGAACAACCGGGGCAACTCCTGGAGAAAAAAGTCGAACTGGTGTTCGCTGGGACAGGAGAGGCGGGGATGGGCATCGAGCACCGTTTGCAACCAGGTGGTGCCGGATTTGGGAACGCCGAAGCAGAAAAAGAGGGCGTCCATTGGAAACCGGGGTCCTTGGATCACCGGGGATCGGCCGATCGGTTCATGATCCGACCGCATACTGCATGAGCATGCGCACATTGCCTTTGTTGAACCGTTGCGGGTCAAAGGAGTGCTGGTCCAGCAGATCCGAGAGAAAATGGACATCATCCGCCGTGGCCGCCGACAGGTAGATCATCAGCATGACCGACAGGCCCTTGGGAACGTGATCGACCTCGCAGGCCCCCGGTTGGCCGAGGATGTCCACGGCCAGATCGACGATCGCCTGCCGGTGTTCATGGATGGACTCTTCGATATCGCCGATGACCTGGAAGGTTTTCACCGCTTCCAGGGCCGAGAGGATGGTCTCCACCAGGCGGTCCTTGTACATCTGGCGGACGTCATAGGCATCGGAGAGCACCTTGTCCAATTGCCGTACCAACCGGCTGGTGAGGATGAATCCATCGATGCTCTCCCGCGAGATGGGCTCCCGGGATCCGACCAGGAACGTCGGATCGATGGTGCGTACCTCCGAGGAGAGTTTTTTTACCGCCACCGGCTGTTCCAGCACCACCTCCCGAGGGGTCGGTTCCCGGGGGGGGGTCGGCGGCGGCCGGTTGGGATGCCGGTGGGACCGCCGGCCGTTCGGCCATCTCTTCAGTCCAACTGAACGGGGTCAAAAACGCCTTGATCCGGTTCAACTCGGAATCGGCCAATTCCAACAAATAGGCCGCCTGGCTGTATTCCCGCAGGACTTCACTCGGAAATTGATCCTCCGGATATCGATAGTTGCGGACGATGTTTTCCCAGGCATACTGAATGACCGAACAGACCTGGATTTCCGCCCGAAATTCGGCGAATCGTTCATACTCGACCAATTTTTTCCGATCGTCGGTCAGACGGATGATCACCCAACTGCTGGCATAGCCGAGATGTTCCGGGTTTCGTTTGGCGTGATCAGCCGGTGAAAAGCTCTCTTCGACGATGAAATCTTCGGACAGGCCGTGCAGGATCCGGCCAACTTCACTTTCAAACGGGGTGATCATCCGGAGACCAACGACATCCGGGACGTCCAACAGGGTCTTGTAGTGCTGATCGCCGTCCATCATGATTTTTTTATAAAGGCTTTTTTCCTCCTTTACCCGGCCCGAGATACCGGTCACTTCAAGGCCCTTGGCGCGCACGGTCTCGTGCAAAAGCACGATCAGCCGCTCTTTGAACTCAGCAAAGAGGCCCTGCTGCTCCTTGAAGTCGGACATGATGGTATGAATGATGGCCATACGGACCTTTACTGACTCCACACTCCAACGATCCGACTCCACACTTCAACGATCGGGTCGGTTGCCGGTGCCGTTCAACCCACCGGGCATTCGCCGAAACGATCATCCACCCGGTCGGGGGGGATCCCCTTTCAGCCTTCGTACAGTGTTTTGATGGTGGCATCGATGTCGATGATGGAATCCAGAAGGCCCGTATCATTGGCAAGGGCATGAAACATCATCAACAATGAAAAACCGCGCAATATTAAAAAAGTTTGATTTTTGCTCTTGTCACCCAACAGACTTTTGGAGTGATCCAAAATGGTCTGTTCATATTTTTTCATGTAATCCAGCAACTGCTCCTTTGATTGGATGTGGAAGCGGCTGGATATCCGATTCAGGGTAAAAATGAAATTATCATCAAATTTCAATCGGGTGTCAAACAGGTCGGCGATCTGGCGGTCGGCATTGCGAACCAGGGCTTCATCCAATATCAGTTTGATCAGGAATTCCACCGGCAGCGCGGTAATGACGGTACTGGCGGCCACCTCCTCCCGAGCCGACGGTACCACGGTTCCGGTGGTCGTCGCGATCGGTGGATTTTCCACCGCCGGGCCGGCGTCGGCTCGTTCCTCCAGCTGTTGCTCCGGTTGGTCACCGCTCACCGCCGGTGCGGGCCCCTTGGCCGGTTGGTCGGCGGCATTTTTGGGACTGGGTTGCGAGGAGAGGGCATTTTTCAGTTGGTTGAGTTCCCGGTCGGCCAACTCGAACATGCCCACCACCCGTGCCGCCGGTCGGAGATGTGCCGGTGGCAGGGACTCTTTTTCAGCAATATCGAGCCGGTCACGGATTTGTGCCCAGGCATGTTGCAGCAGGGAGCAGATTTGTACCTTGACCTTGCATTGTTTGAAACGCCGGTATTCGATCCATTCGAGCCGGGCATTCATCATGCGCAACAGGCAAAATTTGGATTGATAGCCGAACCGTCTCGGATCACGGGACTCTTTGACATCGTCCGATCTTTTCAGGATTGTGAACTCGGCATCGAGCACATCGATGATCATTTTCACATCCTCCTCGAAAAAGGACAATATCTGGATGGAGGCGAGATGCTCGATTTCATCCAGGGAGGTGATCCATGGATTTTCCAGCAGATGTTGATGCAACGCTTCACGGCTGATGATATTGCCGACAAAGGAGTGGACATCCAGGGCGTTTTCCTTGATGAACTCCCCGAACAGACGCAATATCATGACCAGGAAATCGTCATACAGCTCCTTTCTTTTATCAAACTCCAAAAGAAGGTCATCGTGAGACGCGTCATCTTTCATGTTCTCGCCATTTTCTGAAACCGCTTCATCGAGCCATCCAATAAAACCGCTCCCCGGGCCACGATCCGGGTTCCGGTCGCCGTTGACGCCGCCCGGATGGAATCATCCGCCCTCACCGGCAAAAATCGCTTTCAACGCATTGACGCTCTCCGCCATGGAACATCCTTCGGAGACCGGCTGCCGCAGGAAGGCCCGGATCGGTTCGATCCGTTTCAGGGCCAGGTCGATCTGTGGATTGCTGCCCTGCACATAGGCGCCGATGTTGATCATGTCCTCGGCGCGGGCGTAGACCGCCAGGCTCTCCCGCAGTTGACCGGCCAGGGTTTTCTGTTCCAGGGGCACCAGGTCATCCATCAGACGGGACAGGGAGCCCAGCACATCGATGGCCGGATACTGGTTGGCCGCCGCCAGGTCCCGGGAGAGCACGAAATGGCCGTCGATGATGCCGCGCACGGCATCGACGATCGGGTCCTGGAGATCGTCGCCCTCCATGAGCACCGTGTAGAGGCCGGTGATGCTGCCCTTGCCCTGATCGCGGCCGGCGCGTTCGAGAATTCGCGGCAACAACATGAAGGTCGATGGCGGATAACCGCGGCTGGTGGGCGGTTCGCCCCGCGCCAGGCCCACCTCGCGTTGCGCCATGGCGAAACGGGTGATCGAGTCCATCAAAAAGAGCACCTGCCGCTGTTTGGCCCGGAAATATTCGGCAACGGCCGTGGCCAGGAAACCGGCCCGCAGGCGCAACAGGGGGGGCTGGTCGGAGGTGGCCACCACCACCACCGACCGGGCCATGCCCTCGGGACCGAGGTCCTTTTCCAAAAATTCCACCACCTCGCGTCCCCGTTCGCCGACCATGGCGATGACGTTGACATCGGCGGCCGTATAGCGGGCCATCATGCCCAGCAGGGTGCTCTTGCCGACGCCGGAACCGGCGAAAATGCCCAGGCGCTGTCCCCGGCCCACGGTCAACAGACCATTGATGGCGCGCACCCCCAGGTCGAGGCTGGCGTCGATGCGGCGCCGCAACATGGGATTGACCGGATCGGCATAGAGCGGGGTCCGTTCCGTCAGACGCAAGGGGGGACCGTTGTCCAGGGGTTCGCCCAGCGGACCGATCACCCGGCCCAACAGCCCATCGCCCACCGCCACCATCTCCGAGCGGCCGCGGGAGATGATCAAACTGCCGGGATGGATGCCCTTCAGGGGACCCAGCGGCATCAACAGCAGGGCGTTGCTGCGAAACCCCACCACCTCGGCCTTGATCGGCTCGGCGCCATCATCCGGCACCACCTCGCACAAATCGCCGATGGAGGCCGCCGGACCGGATCCTTCGATCAGCAAGCCCACCACCTGGGAAACCTTGCCCACCCGACGCGGCGCCGATCCGGCCAGGCCGGCTTGCCGATATTCCGACCAGGGCAACTGAAGAGAGAGGGTCATGCGGGTTCACTCCCGGCCGGGATCGGTGGCGACCCGGCATCGATGGTCGGTTCCGGAGAGGTGGTTTCGTCCACCACCCTCGGTTCAGCCATGGCCATGTCGGTTCCGGGAGCCGGTTCCGGGGTCGGTTCCGGAGTGGGTCCGGTCGGGTCCAGGGTAGGCTTTTGCAGGGACACCGGCGCAGCCATCATCACTGGTTCGGGTTCCGGCGCCACTTCCGGTTCCGGGGCCGGAGCCGGATCTTCGATCAAATCGGTCAACGCCCGTTGGCGGGCGATCCGCCGGGCCTCTTCGGCGGCGGCGGCGATCTCCTTGGCCCGGCTCTCCTCCAACCGTTCCTGCAGATAATCGCGCAAACCGTTTTCCACCTCCTGGAGACGCCGTTCCAGGTGATCCTCCACGCCGCCGAAATCGCTTTCCATGTGTACCGATCCCGGCGCCACCTTCGGATCGGCCTCGATGCGCAGATTATGAAACCCGTTCAGCCGGCCCATGATTTCAGCATGGCCCGGTGAGAGGTGGATGACCACCTCCTGGCGACCGGTGGCATTTTTCAGGATATGGCGCACCCGCTCGGCGATGCCCTCCGGTTGCACGGTCAACTCATGACGCAACAGTTCGCGGGTGAGCAGGATGGCGGTCTCGATCAGGAACCGTTCCGAAGCGGCGAACACCCGTTCCGGCAGGGCGTCCAACCGCCGCAGGGCCGACTCCAGTTGTGGCATGAGACGGTTGAGTTCCCGTTCGGCCTTTTGCTGGCCCAACTCCAGGCCGGCCTTTTCGGCGGCGGCGAAAACCTTCTGATAGACCTCTTTTTCCAGGGCCTCCCGTTGCTGGCGCTCCAGCTCTTCCCGGGAGATCTCCGGTTCTTCCTCGACCGGCTCCGGTTCCGGCAGCCGGCCATCGGCATCCAGGGCCAGAAAGGGATCCGCGCCGGACTCCGCCGCACGGTTGGCCAACAGCTCCATGAACGAGACCCGCTTCGGGGTCTCGCCCTCAACCGCCATGATAATGCCATCCGCGGAAAACGCCATGGTGGTACCCTCCCCGGCTCAATTACACGACCACATCGTCGGAGCCCTTGCCCATGATGACGATGGCCCCTTCCGACTCCAGGCGGCGGGCCGCCTTGAGGATCGACTGTTGACCGGCCTCGACATCGGCCACCTTGACCGGTCCCATCATCTCCAGGTCCTCGCGCAACATTTCCGCCGCCCGTTCGGACATGTTCTGGAAAAATTTCTCCTTGAGACGGTCGTCGGCGCCCTTGAGCGAAGAGAGCAGTTCGTCGTTGGAGACCTCGCGCAACAGGGTCTGGAAGCTCTTGTCGTCCATGAGCAGCAGGTCCTCGAACAGGAACATTTCCTTGCGGACCTCTTCGGCCAATGGATTATCCTCCTCGTCGAGGAAGGCCAACAGTTTATCCGACACCTCGCGGCTCATCATGTTGAGCAGTTCGGCGACCTTCTTCACGCCGCCGCCGCCATCCTGGGCGTAGCTGCCACGGGTGGCGCCCAGGGCATCCAGTTCGGTGAGCAGGGACTCTTCGATGTCCTGCAGGGCGCCGGGGGGCAGATTGCTCATTTTGGCCATGCGGAACACCACCTCCTGCTGGAGGTCGTGGGCCAGATAGTCGACCACGAACGAGGCCTGCTCCAACTGCAACTGCGACAGGATCAGGGCGATGCTCTGGGGATGTTCGTTGCCCAGAAAGGTGGCCACCAGGGTCGGTTCCATGGAGTTGAGGATTTCCCAGGGGGTGTTCTTGGGACCGGCCTGCAACTCTTTCATGAGTTGCCGCCCCTTCTCCTTGCCCAGGGCCTTCACCACCAGGTCCTTGACCTTGCCCATGCCGCCGCGCACGTCGAACTGCTGGAGTTCGAATTTATCCAGAAACTCCTGGCGCACCGCCGATACCACCTCCTGCGGCATCACCCCCATGCGGGAGACGGTGCGGGAAATTTCGCGGATTTCATCCTCGTGCATCCCTTCGAGCAGTTTTTTGGCATCCTCATCCGGCAGGGAGAGCAGAAAGACCGCCGCCTTTTCCTTGCCCGACAGACGCACACGCGATGGCCGCCGCGGCGGCGGCGGTGGCGGCATGTCCCCTTTTTTTCCTTCCCAAACCTGTGTTTCCATCGTCGTATTTCCCTCTCACCGGTTACCCGAACACGCTTGAACCTTCGGTCAATCCTGGGCCAGCCAGGAGCGGATGATTTCGCGCGCTTCATCCACGTGGTCACTGATCATCTGTTGGGCCAGCTTGATGTTGCGATCCGGCATGCGCTGACGCATGGGCTGTTCGGAAGGCAGGTTGCCCACCCCTTCGGCCACCAGTTGCGCCTCCAGGGCCGCCACCGCCGCCGGTACACCGCTGGAATCGGCTTGTTTCTCGCTCGTCATCAGTTTGGCCACCATCTTGTAGACTTGATAGAGCAGGAACAGGATGATCAATCCTAACAGAATTCGCCATTTATAGAGACTTAGAAATTCCATTGTCGTCAGCGTTTTTTCCGGCGTCGAGGGCATGGCCATGAAGGGGGCGGTCTCCATGGTGATCTCATCGCCCCGGTCGCTGCGGAATCCGACCGCCCGTTCGACGATCTTTTGCAACCGTTCCATCTCCGCCTTGGGCCGCTCATTGAAGATCGGCGGCCCGCCCTCCTTGTCGGCCTTGTAGATGCCATCGACCAGGACGGCGATGGACAACCGTTTGATGGTGCCTACCGGCAGGATGACCTTGTTGATGGTCTTGGAAATTTCATAGTTGATGGTCTCCCGCTCGACGGTACGGGACTGGTTGGAGCCGGTCGCACTGCCGGTGACGTTGTCGTTGGCGTCGTTGGGACGCACGCCGGGAACACCGCCGGAACCGAACACGCCGCGGCTGGTCTCGCTGGTGGTCTGCTCGCTGCGCGGCACCTGCCCTTCCGGATCGTATTTTTCCTCCTGGCGTTCCACCCGGGAGAGGTCCAGTTCGGCGGTGATGCGGATGATGCTCTTGCTGATACCGCTGGCGTTGATGCCGATCACCTTGTCCAGCATCGCCTGGGCACGCTCCTCCAATCTTTTTTCCACCTGCCGCTGCATGGACATCGCCTCATCGGCGCCCAGGCGGCCATCCTCCGGACCGCTGATGCCGCCGGAGATCAAATTGCCCTTGTGGTCCAGCAGGTTGACATTGTCCGCCTCCAACCCTTCCACGGCGGCGGAGACCAGATGGACGATGCCATCGGTCTGTTTTTTCGTCAGCGGCCGGGAGAGTTCCATGACCACCGACGCCGAGGCCTTTTTCTCTTCGGAGACGAACAGCGACCGTTTGGGCATGACGATATGCACGCGGGCGCTGTTGACCGAGGCGATGCTCTCGATGGTACGGGCCAGTTCGCCCTGGATGGCACGCTGATAGTTGGTGCGTTGCATGAAGTCGGTCATGCCGACCAGGCCATCCTTGTCGAAGATCTCGAAACCCATGCCGGTGGCCTGTTTCGGCAGGCCCAGGGTGGCCATCTCCAGACGCAGGTCGTAGACCTTGTCGGCCGGCACCTCGATGGTGGTGCCGCCGATGCCCAGCCGATAGGAGATGTTGTTCTTGATCAGGTGTTCCACCACCCGCCCGGCCTCGGCCTCCGGCAGCCCGGAAAACAGCACCTGATAGGATGGCCGGGTGGCGAACCAGATGATGGCGGTCAGGGCGATCATCATCGCGCCGACGGCGACGAGCAGACCGGTCCGGCCCCCCAGGGGCAGCCGCTCCAAAAACTGGTTGAGCGAATCCAGGGGGGTGGCCGGTTCCAGCGTTGCGGTGGAGGATTCAGCCATGGTCATTCCTTTTCCTGATCATTCCGGACATCGGTCCGACGGTACGAGTTCGATGTATGACGCTTTTCATCCAGTCATTCGGCGGGGACGTAACCCCGCCCTACCGTACTGGCAACTGGCAACTGGCATCTGGCAACTGGCAACTGGCAACTGGCAACTGTCATCTGGCAACTGTCATCTGTTAAGCCGGCATGGTCATGATTTCACGATAGACTTCCAGGGCCTTGTTGCGTACCTGCATCAACAGGCGCATGTGCAGTTCGGCCTTGGCACTGGCGACCTGGGCATCGTGGATGGTGACCCCGGCGTTGCCGAGCAGCGCCCGTTTGCCCATCTCCTTGGCCTCTTTGTGCAACCGGTCGGTCTCCTCGATCTGCCGGGAGAGCATGACGGAAAAATCCTCCCAGTTGCCCCCTTTGGCCGGACCTTCCGGTTTGAGATTGGGAATATCATTCAATAGCGATGAAACGCTGTTGATATTGTGGATGGACATGGTGGTTCAACTCCTTGGGATGACCTTGAAAACCGGTTAGCGGCCGATCTCCAACGCCTTCAGGGCCATGGCCTTGGAGGCGTTGAGGACCGTGACGTTGGATTCATAGGAACGGCTGGCCGACATCATGTTGACCATCTCGGTGACCAGATCGATGTTGGGCATGGCCACATAACCATCGGCATTGGCATCGGGATGCTTGGGATCGTACTGCATGCGCGGCGGCCGGTCGTCCACCTTGATGTGATCCACCGACACGCCGGTGGCCCCGGCGGCCTGCTCCCGGGAGAGCATGTCGGCAAAGGGTTTGGAAACGAACACCGGATCGCGGCGTTTGTAAGGTCCACCCTCCGGGGTGCGGGTGGTCTGGGCGTTGGCGACGTTTTCGGCGATCATGTTCAAACGCAACCGTTGTGCCGCCAGGCCGGAGGCGGTGACATTGAACGAAGTCAAAAAATCCATGATGTTTTTTCCATCCCTGCAAAAGGTGACCGACTACCGGCGGCCGGCTTTACCGTCCGCCATCGATGATGCTGCGCATCTGGCTGATCTGGCCGCTCAGGGATTGGGCGGCGAAGTTGTACAACAGTTGATTGGCGGTCTGCCGCGCCATCTCCTGTTCCAGATCGACACTGTTTTGATCCCCCTTGGGAATCGGCGTTTCCACCTCTTTGACCTCCCCGGGAATCGGACCGGTCGCGGCGGCGGGCAGGTGCCGGCCATGGGTATGGGCCATGGGCAACTGACCACCCGGGGGCGGCAGCGCCTCCCGCATGGCCTCCTCGAAATCGAGCCGCCGGGCCTTGTATCCCGGGGTATCGGCATTGGCCACGTTGGCGGCGATGATATCCTGCCGGCGGGCGCGCAACTCCATGAGATTGGCCTTGAAAGCTCCCGTCGGACCCAACAAACCAAATCCAGCCATCTTCCTTCCTCCACGTCAAACGATTGGCGGACCGGGACCTGTTCCCACTCCGCATTGGCAAAGAAAGCAGAGAGCATGCCAACCTTGAATCAGTAAAAATTTCCCGATGGATCAATCAGAAGCAAAATTTCCACCGCCGGTATCGGCCCTGGCGCGTCCGCACCTTCCCCTTTCCCGACCGGTCCGGGAGCCAACGATGACCGGGCATCAATCCCTGAAAAAAACGTGCCGCGGCTGAATCCTGGTAATTTTGCCGGGAAACGGTACACTTCCCATAAGGATTCCCGGGCAGATTCAGCCAGAGATCACGCCACTCCCCCGACCGGGTGGCACGGCGCAAACGTGGAGAAAGCGGATGGAAACATTTGTATGGGAGGGGGTCACCAAGAGCGGTGACAAACGCAAGGGCGAAGTCGAAGGCGAAAGCATCGGCCTGGTCATGGCCCAGTTGCGGCGCAACGGCCTGAAAAACGTCAAGGCCAAGAAAAAACCCAAAGCGATCACGATCGGCAAGCCGACGATCACCGAAACGGAAATCGTCGTTTTCACCCGTCAGCTCGCCACCATGGTCGGGGCCGGCCTGCCGCTGGTGGGCTGTTTCGAACTGTCGGCCAAGGGGGCGGAAAATCCGGTGGTGCGCGATGTCACCACCCGGGTCAAAAGGGATATCGAAGCCGGCGTCACCCTCACCGAGGCCCTGAAAAAAGAGCCGTTGATGTTCGATGAACTGTTCATCAACCTGGTCGAGGCCGGCGAACAGTCCGGTATCCTGGAAGCGGTGTTGAACCGGCTGGCGATCTACAAGGAAAAGGCCAACGCCCTCAAGGCCAAGGTCAAGTCGGCCATGACCTACCCCATCGCCGTCGTCGCCATCGCCTTCATCATCACCGGTATCCTGATGATCTTCGTGGTGCCCACCTTCGCCGACCTGTTCGGTAGCTTCGGGGCCGAACTGCCCCTGCCGACCCGCATCGTCATCAGCATCTCCGAATGGACCCAGGCCAACTGGTGGATCGTCCTGCTGACCATCGGCATCGCCAAATACACCTTTTCGTACATGTATAAAAACAACGCCGCTTTCCACTATCAGATGGACAAACTGTCCTTGAACCTGCCGGTCTTCGGCATGATCCTGCGCAAATCCGCCGTTGCCCGTTTCGCCCGCACCTTCAGCACCATGGTGGCGGCGGGCACCCCGATCCTGGACAGCCTGGAAAACGTCGCCAAGACCTCCGGCAACAAGGTGGTCGAAGAGGCGATCATGAACTCCCGCTCCTCCATCTCCGAAGGCCGCACCCTCACTGAACCGCTGGCGGAATCGGGCATTTTTCCCATCATGGTCACGTCGATGATCAATATCGGTGAATCCACCGGCAACCTGGAGACGATGCTGGAAAAGATCGCCGACTTCTATGAAGAGGAGGTCGATCGGGCGGTGGACAATTTGACGGCGCTGCTGGAACCGATCATCCTGGTCTTTCTCGGCGTGGTCATCGGTGGTCTGGTGGTGGCGATGTATCTGCCCATCTTCCAGATGGGTATGGTGGTGTGATGGCGTTTGACCCGTGATCGCCCGGTAGATGTTCCCGGTCTCCCCAGAGGATCGTTACCGGCAGCTCGTCAGGCTGACCTTTTTCCGCCTGATCATCATCGTCATCCTGCTGTGGATCACCCAGCGGACCTTCCAGGGACCGGCGGCGGCGGCGGCCTATTTTCTGGCCGAAACCCTGCTGCTGTTCCTGGGCGGACTGTTCGCCCTGACCCTGTTCTACCTGGTCTGGCTGCGCACCCGCCGGGGCCTGGAACTGCTGGTCCACATCCAGTGCGCCATCGATCCGGTGTTGGTGACGGTGTTGGTGGTGCTCACCGGCCTGGCCAACAGCCCCTTTCATTTTTTGTATGGTCTGGCGGTGTTGAACACCGCCCTGCTGTTGGGACGGCGGGAGGCCTTTCTGGCGGCGGGAATGGTGCTCATCCTGTCGGTATCGGCCTTTTCGCTGGTGACCATTCTCTACCAGTTGCCGCTGGACCCCACCCTGGCGCCGTTGCGGCGCATCATTTTTCAATGCGCCGCCTATCTCCTCACCGCCCTGCTCGGCGGCGCCCTGGCCGAGCGGGCCTGGGGACTGCACCGGGCCTTCGAACAGCAAAAGGACAGCCTGGCCGATCTCACCGTCCTGCATGAACAGGTGATCGCCGCCATGCCCTACGGATTGATCTCCGTGAACAACCAGGGCATCATCCGGGGCATCAACCAGGGAATGGAGGCGATCCTGCATCAGTCGGCCTGGAACCTGATCAACCGGCGCCTCAAGGAGAGTCTGCCGGAGTTCAGTTGGGCCCTGGACCACGCCGGCAATGAGAGCGCCTATGTGGAACTCAAGTCCGGCCGGCTGTTGCTGGGACTCAACATCACCCCCCTGACCAACCGCCAGAACCAGGTGATCGGCACCCTGCTGGTGGTGCGCGATCTATCGACGGTCAAACGGTTGGAACAGGATTTGGCGGCCCGGGAGCAGTTGGCCCTGACCGGCCGCATGGCCGCCGGCGTCGCCCATGAAATCCGCAACCCACTGGCCTCCATCCTCTCCGCCGCGCAGATGTTGACCCCGCACGATGATCGGGAACGGCGGTTGCAAAACATCATCCAGGAGGAGGTCAGCCGGCTGAAACAGTTGACCACCGATTTTTTGATTTTTTCACGACCACCGCGACCGGAACGACAAACCCTCCTGCTGGGATCCTTCCTGGAGGGGTTGATGGAACAGTTGACCGCCGATCCACGCTGGGGAGACGCCTATCATTTCCGGGTTACGGGCCTGAATGAGGAAAATGTCCTGTTCGATCCCGACCATCTGCGGCAGGTTTTCTGGAATTTGTTGATCAATGCCGCCCAGGCCTCGGAGCCGGGCAGCCGGGTGACGATCGAAGGCCATCGTCAACAGGGCAAGACGGTGATCACCCTGACCGATCAGGGTCCCGGTCTCGATCCAAACCTGTTGACCCGGGTCCTGGAGCCCTTTTTCACCACCCGTTCCAGCGGCACCGGTCTGGGGTTGTCGGTGGTGGTGCAGCTGATGCGCCTGAACGGCGGCAGCGTCCATCTGGAAAACGGCCCCGAGGGGGGATTGCGGGTAATCTTGGCGATGGAGTCGGCCAATGGCTAAAATTCTGGTGTGTGACGATGAACGCAACCTGCGGGAACTGTTGACCATGGCCCTGGAGGGCTCCGGTCATCAGGTGTTGGCCGCCGCCAACGGCGAGAGCGCCCTGGGTTTCCTGGAAAAGGCCGATTGGGAGCTGTTCATCACCGATCTCAAACTGCCCGACAGCGACGGGTTGGAACTGTTGCGCCATGCCAAAAAACTGGCCCCCGAACGGCCGGTGCTGTTGATCACCGCCTATGCCTCCGCCACCACGGCGGTAACGGCCATGAAGGAGGGGGCGTTCGACTACCTGGAAAAACCGTTTCCCATCGAGGATCTCCATCTGGTGGTGGCCCGGGCCCTGGAACAAGGGGCCCTGAAGGTGGAAAACCGGCAACTGCGCCAGGTGATCGACAAACAGCGGGGCAAATCGGAGATCATCGGCACCAGTCCGGCCATGCGGCACCTGTTGGAGTTGGCCAAACGGGTGGCCCGCACCGATGCCTCGGTGTTGATTTCCGGTGAATCGGGAACCGGCAAGGAGTTGATCGCCCGGCACATCCATCGTCACAGCGGCCGCGCCAAGGGACCGTTCGTGGCCATCAACTGCGCCGCCATCCCGGAGACGTTGATCGAAAGTGAACTGTTCGGTCATGCCAAAGGGGCCTTTTCCGGCGCCATGGCCAGCCGCAAGGGGGTGTTCGTGGAGGCGGAAAACGGTACCCTGCTGCTGGATGAAATCGGTGAAATGCCGATCAACGTCCAGGCCAAACTGTTGCGGGTGTTGCAGGAACGAACCGTGCGGCCGGTGGGCGGCACCGGTGAAAAACCGGTGAACGTGCGTTTGATCTCCACCACCAACCGCGATCTGAGCGAAGAGGTGGGCAACAATCAGTTTCGTGAAGATCTGTTTTTCCGCATCAACGTCGTCCATCTGCAACCGCCGCCCTTGCGCGAACGGCAGGCGGACATACCGGCCCTGGTGGCCCATTTCGTCGCCATCTATGCCAACCGTTACAACCTGCCGGTCAAAGGGGTGACCCGGGAGGTGATGGAATTTTTGGTCTCCCATCCCCTCTCCGGCAATGTCCGTGAGCTGGAAAACATCATCGCCGGCGCCGTCTCCATGACCATGGGCGAACTGGTGGAACTCAACGCCCTGCCGGAACCGATGCGACCGGCCCCCAGCCGGACCAGCCGACCGGAAGCCCGCTTCGACCTGCCCGAACGGGGCATGGACCTGGAAGGATTTTTGGCCGACATCGAAACCAGCCTCCTGCGCCAGGCCCTGGAACGGACCGATGGCAACAAGACGCAGGCGGCGGAGCTGCTGGGATTGAGTTTCCGCTCCCTGCGCTATCGCCTGGCAAAATTGAAAACGGATACCACCATCGGTTGAGCTGGGATTGCATTGCATCGATGGATGCGTGATAATCCGCCAGCCGTTCAATTCCCGCCCGGTCGGGTTCGGCTCCGGACAAACCTGAATAAAAATGGCAATGGTTAAACTACACAAAGTTTTCGGCATCCACCGAATCGATATCGAGCACCACGAACTGTTCGATATCATCGATGATCTCGTGGAGTTGATCGGCAAATCCCGCAACCGGCAGGTGATCTGTGAAAAGGCCGGCTACCTGATTCACAAGTTCAAGAATCATTACAGCACCGAAGAGATGTTCATGTTGCGCAGCGGTTATCCCCACTATACCGCCCACAAGGTACAACATGAATCACTGCTCAATTTTTTGGAAAGCAAAATACGCCACGCCCTGTGCGACAGCCAGGCGGTGGCCCCGGACCATCACGATTTTCTGTATATTTCCGACTGGTTCTCCAATCATCTCACCCTGCATGACAAAAAATTATGCACCTTTTTGCTCGAATCGAACTGTTGCACCGCCGATCTGTTCACCGCCGCCAATGAAAATGTCAACAAACGGCGCCACACCCGCCTGTATTTGAAAATCAATGCCCTGTTGCGGTTGGCCAACGGCAGCAAAATTCCCGGGGTGATCGACAACATCAGCTTTTCCGGCCTCGATTTTCACTGCACCCAGCCGCCCTTTTCAGCCATCGGCCAATCCTGCCATCTGATCCGGCTGTTCCCGGATCAAAAACCGGACGGTTTCGCCATCGAATTCGCCTGCCGGATGATCCGCATGGACAACGATGGTATCGGATTGAAATTTGAAAGCGTCGATGAGTCGGTCTATCGCTGGTTCGAGGATTTCATGCGCCACCACTATGTCAAACCGAACCATCTGCTGAAGGAGGTGCAAAAAAACCGGCCCATGGAGATCACCGGCGACAGCCCAACCCTGGTTTCCCCATTCAAACACTCCGGAGAGTCGGCCCCCTGAGCCCGATGACGGGCCAGCCCTTCCCCCCGTCCCCTCCTCCCCCGCCCGCCGGCTGGCGGCCACCGCCGCTACGCGCCGACCTGCGCCTTCATCCCGGCCCCGCCCGTGCCGACGGTTCCCCGACCTGGACCCTGTGGGACCCGGTCAACAACCGCTTTTTCCGGCTCGGCTGGCTGGAGTACCTGCTGCTCAACCACTGGCACGCCCCGTCGGTTCCCTCCCTCATCGAGTCGGTGCACCGACGGGCCGGTCTCACCGTCACCCCGGAGCGGATCCGGGAGATGGCCCATTTTTTGTCGGTGAATCAACTGGTGCGGATCGTCGATGGGCCGGGCATTCACGGACTGGCCAGCCGGGAAATGGCGCAAAAACAGCGTCTCTGGCACTGGTTGTTGCATCACTATCTGTTTTTTCGCATTCCCCTGGTCCGGCCGGACCGGTTTTTGACGGCCCTGTTGCCGGTGGTCCGGGTGGCCGGCAGCCGGTGGTTCCGTTGGCTCCTGGTGTTCATCACCCTGCTCGGGCTCTATCTGACCGTGCGCCAGTGGGAAAGTTTTCAAAACGGATTTCTCTATTTTTTTACCCTGGAGGGGTTGCTCTGGTACGGGGGAGCCATCCTGTTGGCCAAGGTGGTTCATGAACTGGGACACGCCTTCACCGCCCGTCATCATGGTTGCCGCGTACCCAGCATGGGGGTGGCGTTCATGGTGTTGTGGCCGGTGCTCTATACCGATACCAGCGCCGCCTGGAAATTGACCGACCGCCGCGCCCGGCTGGCCATCGATGCCGCCGGCATCCTGGCCGAACTGGGCTTGGCGGCCCTGGCGACGCTGTTGTGGCATTTTCTCCCGGACGGACCGTTGCGCAGCGCCATGGTGTTGCTGGCCACGGTCACCTGGGTATCGACCTTGATGGTCAACCTGAATCCATTCATGCGTTTCGACGGCTATTATCTATTGTCGGACCTGCTGGACATGGCCAATTTACAGCAGCGTTCCTTCGCCCTGGCCCGTTGGCATCTGCGGGAAACGTTGTTCCGGTTCGGCGAGGCACCTCCGGAACGGTTTTCCGATCGGCGGCGGCGGACGTTGCTGTTGTTCGCCTATGGGGCTTGGCTCTACCGGTTGGTGCTGTTCATCGGCATCGCCTTGTTGGTCTATCATCTGGTTTTCAAACTGGCGGGAATTTTTTTGATGGCGGTGGAACTGGGTTGGTTCGTGGCACGCCCGTTGTGGCGGGAGATGGGGGCCTGGTGGCAACGGCGGTCCCGGTGGCGTTGGAACCGTCACACCCTGGGCACCTTGATGGCCGCCGGCCTGGTCATCGCCCTATTGATCATTCCCTGGCAGTCCCACATCATCGCCCCGGCCCTGCTGGAGGCCACCCCCCATCGGCGGCTGTACCCGCCGACCGCCGCCCGGATCGACCGGGTCTGGGTGAAACGGGGTCAGAGGGTTGAAAAAGGCGCCACCCTGATCACCCTGGAATCGCCGGACCTCGACCACGAGTTGCAACGGATCACCACCCGGCTGCGCACCTTGCGGTGGGAGATCGGTCGGGAGACGGCCCGCCGTTCCGGCCCCAGCCGGCATCTGGTGCTTCGGGAAACCCTGTTGGCCCTGGAGACGGAAAAGCGGGGTTATCTCGAACAACGGGCACAACTGACCCTTACCGCCCCCTTTGCCGGCTCGGTGGTGATGGTCCGGGAGGGATTGCGGCCCGGATCGTGGGTAGCGGTGACGACCCCACTGGCGGCCCTGGCCAATACCGCCGGGGCCACCGTCGAGGCCTGGGTGACGGAGGATGACATCGCCCGCATCGAGGCCAATCCCCGCGCCGGTTTCCATCCCGACCACGGCCCGGCCACGGCGGTTCCCCTGCGATTGATCCATCTGGATCCGACGGCGGCAACCACCTTGAAAAAACCCCACTTTTCCTCCAGCCATGGCGGGGAAATCGCCACCCGTTTCAACCATCGGCAGGAAATGATCCCCAATGAGGCGGTCTACCGTCTGCGGTTTCGGCCGATATCCACGATCGATCCGGTCCGGCAAACGGTACGCGGTCGGGTACGCATCGCCGTGGAACGGCACAGTTTGATCAAACGGGCGATTACCCTGGTGGCGGCGGTCTGGATTCGGGAGAGTGGTTTTTAAGATATTTGCGCAAGGTTTTTCGACAACCGCATAGACATCACCCCTGGACTGGATCAACCCCGTCAGGCAGGATGACGCGAGAACGGATAGACCTGATAGATTGATCACCACCAAGGGAAACCCTTGACGAATAAAACAAAAAAAACCAACTGGCACAGTCTGTTCGCCCTGGCGCTCAAAACCCTGCTGGCGCCACTGGGGATCCAGGTACAGACCGAGGTACCGGTGGTTTCGGAGTCGCCACGGGCGGATATCATTCTATTGCGCCGCAAGGGCCGAGCCTGGTCCAAAGAGCAATGGCACCATCTGGCCGATGGTCTGCGTGATACCAACGCCAGCCGATTGTTGATCGAATTCAAATATACCGAAACCATCAACGACCGGGCCATCGAGCAGTTGATGGTCTATGATTTTCTCTACCGAAAGGGTGAAAAGCTGGGCCGCGGTCAACTCCAGAGCTTTCTGGTCGGCGCCAAAACCCCCGCCAAGGATTTTCTCGACCGTTTTGGGTTTGAACCGACTGAAAAAAAAGGGGTTTATGCCAGCTGGATACCGTTGATCGGCGCCGTGCGCGTTATTTTGTTGAATGAATTGACCGATGAGCCACATAATGCACTCATGAAATGTTTTGCCAGCCGCCAACGGGAAAAAGGCAAGGCGTTCAAAACCGTGAACCACCGGATGCCTCCCGGCCTCTCCTCAAAGGCGTTGGCCGCGGTAGTCACCGGTTTATGGAGGGTCATGATGGGCAAGGCACTGGACAAACCGGAAGAGGCGGGATGGACCCCCGAAGAGATCATCCAACTGGGCCAGGAGTGGCTCCGCTCCAAAGCCATTGAGTACAGCCATCATAAAAAATGGCAGGAAGGTCGGCAGGAAGGAATCCAGGAAGGAATCCAGAAAGGAATCCAGAAAGGAATCCAGAAAGGAATCCAGAAAGGTACGGCGACCAATCTTCTGGACATGCTGGAAGAAAAATATGGCCCGCCGACCGATAAAGTCCGACAAAAAATACACGCTGCCAGCCCGGCTGAACTGAAAAAATGGAGTATCCGCATCCTGAAATCCGACTCCCTGGACGATCTGTTCAAGCCTTGAGGCGAATGATGGGCAAAAAATCGAACAATCCGGAAGAGGTGGGCTGGACACCCGAAGAGGTCATCCAATTGGGTCAGGAGTGTCTCATATTCAAATTTATTGAGTACAACCGGTTGAAAAACAAGCCGGAGGAATGGTGGGAGAGATGGTGGAAAGATTACCGGGAAGGTGCGACGAATGTGTTTCTGGACCAACTGGAAGAAAAACATGGCCCGCTGACCGATAAGGTCCGGCAAAGAATACGCACCGCCTGTCCGACTGAATTGAAAAAATGGAGTATCCGCATCCTCAAATCCAACTCCCTGGACGATCTGTTCAAGCCTTGAGGATGCGCCTTATCGATCCGGGGGCTGTTCGACCATGGTTGAACAGCCCCCTTGCATTCCGGTTGCCGCGGTCAATTGGCCCGGGTGGCGCCTTGAAGTTTCGTCGCCAGCCGGGAAATGTTGGACAGGGAGAGCAGATGGGCATAGATCCAGCCCATTTCGCCGGAACGGAACAGCTCCATGGCGGCCTTTTTTTCCAACTGCAATAATTTTTTTTCATCCACGACCAGCAGTCCACCCATGGAGAGTTTTTGACCATCGGTCAGATCGGTGCGGGCGGTCAGTTCGACCAGCAGGTCGAGATCGCGCAGGCGGTTGGTAAAAATTTCCGTGCGTTTGTTCTGGGATTGATAGTCCTGCAAAAAATCGATGGCCTTTTTCAACAGGTCCGACTGTTCGCCGTTTTCATTGAACAGCGGCGTGCCGGATTCAGTGGAAAAACCGGGAAAGGCCTGATCGATGCACACCGCCATCTCCCCACCCTGACCGCTTTCGGCGAGCACGAAGGGATAGCGCCGAACGAAGGCCGGGACATACTGGGCATCCCATTTGCCCTGATCATCGACGAACAGATTTTCATCATTGCGCAAGCCCAACAGGGCCAGGGGAATGATCCTGTCGCCGCCGGCCTTGGCGAAAACGATGGTATACTCCTTGGCGGCATGGATGAACTCCACCCCGGCGACGATGACGGAGTTGGTTTTTTGGGCGAAGGAGAGGTCACCGTTGCTGGCATCCAGTTTTAAATTTTTGTGGGCCTCCTTGTCGAGGGCGACCGGTTTTTCGTAGAACAGCAACTGTTTCATGGAATTTCCTCGTCAAAAAAATGTGGATGGTTTGCCACCGTCAAATCCGCCGCCTCGATTCGAGTGGTTTCGTGGACGCCGCCGGCGTACCATAATGGCAAGAAGGAACCGGTGAAATGGGCCCCATCGACAATCGCGAAAAATACGGCATGAGCAATAACGGGTAAAAAGAGGCGGTTGCCCGCGGGAACATCGGCTGCCAAATCCTTTTCGCCGGGATCCCCGGCAGACGGCAAGCGCGAACGGAAAAAACCGATTTCCCGATCGGCACCCCCATTTTTGACAGTGCCGATGGATCGAGAGACCGGACTTGCAATAACTTTGCCGAAACCGTTAACACAACCAGAAGCCGGTCCGCGATCCACGTTCATCATCGTCTCGCCCGTTATCGAAAGATAATACCATGAAATTCCAATCCGGAGAACGCCTGGTGATGAAGAACGGTTATCCCCATGGAGAGGACCTCTCCTCAACCACCGCCCCCTCCCCTTCGGCACCGATGGGGGACCGGTAGCCAGATGATGGGACGCCTCTGTTTCATTTTGCTGTCGATCCTTTTACCGGCCCTGATTTCTCCAGTCCGGGCCGGGACCTTTCATTATCCGACCGCCGGCTTGAGCATCACCCTGCCCCCGGGTTGGGTGGAGATGCCGGTGGCGGTCACCGAAAGCCTGATGAGCAGCGTCGGTGTCGCCGCCCCCGGCCGCGGCGCCCCTCGGCGACGCCTCGGCTTCCAGCCCCATCCGGGCCGGGGTTGGATGCGTCCCCCCCATATCCTGGTCGCCATCTCCCATTCGGGCCGCATCGACGAAAACCGTTTGCAACGGATCGACCTGATCGATCCGGCCTTGCCAGCGGATTTTTTCCTGGCGGCCGGGGCACCCGCCGGCGAAGTGCGGGTCGGACGCGGTCAATATGATCCCCGGCGCCACCTGCTGTGGCACCGTTTGTCCCTGCCCTATGGCGGCGATGGCGTCGGCGGCATGGAGGTGCTGTCGGGTACCCGATTGACCAGGGATGGCCATATCCGGGTGGTGGGTTATGCGCCAGCGGCCGACTATGCCGGTCTTGAACCGCTTTTTCGGCAGGTGATCGAATCGCTGGAGTTGGAGGAGGCGCTCCGGTATCGCCCGGGGGAGCGGCTCCCCTGGTTCAAACGGTTGCCGGCGAGCCTGCTGGTGACCCTGCTGGCCTTCGCCTGCGCCCTGTGGGTGACCCGTTGGTTGGGCCGGGATGGAACGGACGGGCGCGGCGGAGCGTCATAGCCCCCTATTGCGGCCGTTCCCGTTCCAACAGTTGCAACAGGCCGATGCCGATGAACAGGGCCACCGGCGACCAGGCGGCCAACACCGGCGGCAGGCGTCCGCCCAGGCCCAGGGCAGTGGTGAGATCGGTCACCATGAACAGGGCGAACCCCAAAACCAGGCCGATGAAAATCGACCGTGCCACCCCGGCCCGCCGCGTCAGGCGCAGGGCGAAGGGAAAGGCGAGAAAAATGGCCACCAGGGTGATGACCGGCGCGGTGAAACGGCCATGCAGGGTGACCCGCCAGGCATTGGCATCATGTCCGGCCCGCCGCAATCGCTCCGCCTGCCGCCAGAGGTCCATGGTTGAGAGATATTTGGCGGCGGTCACCCCTTTTCCCAATTGGGCCGGTTCGGTTCCCAGGGGCCAGGAACGGTTTTTGAACGGTTCCACCCGCCCCTCCCCGGTCAGGGTGAAGAGGATGCCATCGTCCAGTTGCAGCTCCCCCTGGTTCCAGCCCCCCCTTGCCGCCGTCACCAGGATGGTCGGACGGTGATCCCCGTCAAAACCGAGCAGGGTGATGCCGGTATAACCGGGGCCGGGGTCCGCCAGCCGTTCGACATGGAGAAAATGGTGGCCGCTCCGGTGCCAGAAGAGTTTGCTGGCGACACCGATTCGCGGTTCTTTTCCCGACAGGGCATCCTTCAGGCGTTGGGCGGTCCAATGGCTTTGGGGCGTCAACCATTCCTGGAGGGAGACCTGCGGGATGGCGATCAACAGGCCGGCGATCAGGAAAGGCCGCAACACCCGTTGCAGGGCATGACCGCTGCCCCGTAAAACGGTGATCTCATTTTGATGGTTGAGGCGGTGGGTGACGAACAAAGTGGTGAGAAAGGCGATGGCCGGGATCAGCAGGGTCAACAAGGGCGGAACGCGGTGAAGGATCAACCACGCGGTCTGTTCCCAGTTGAAACCAACCCGGCCGGAAAACCGTTGCAGGGTGCTGATGCCGTCGATCAACAGGATCATCACCAGGATGACGCCGGTGAGTTGCAGGAAACCGGACAAAAAATGACGCAGCAGATAGCGGGTGAGAATGGACATGTCACACCGTCGATGACCGGTTCCCGGCCCGTCCCCGCATCGACCAGCCGTCGAGAGGGGGTTCGAGCCCCGGCGTGCAGACCGGGCGGGGCCGCCGGAACGGCACCGTCAACAGGTCCCGCCGATTGGCGGTGATCGTCAGGCGAATCATGACGATCGCCATGAACAGATTGGGCAACCACAGGCCGAAGAGCGGCGGCAACACCCCTTTTTCAGCCAGGATCCGGCCAGTGGACAGCAGGATGTAATGGAACAGCACCGTGGCGATGGCGAGGACGAAACCCCTGCTGCGCTGCCACCGATGAAATTGCCGCAAACCCGGAGGCACGGCCAGCATGGCCAGGATCAGGGTGGCGAAGGGGAAGGCCAGGCGTTGATGCCAGACCACCCGGGCGGCCCGGCCCGGCCCGCCGCCGGCGTCGATGACCGCCTGCAACTCCCCGGTACTCATTTCGGTCCATTTTTTTTCGTGCGGTTGCCGGTGCAACCCGGGTATGACATCCAGGTCGAAATGGTAGGCGTCAAAGTTGAACCGGCTCTGTTGACCGGCGCCGAGTTGGCGAAACCGGAACCCATCCCGCAACAACAGGGAGACCCCGCCATCCTCCCGCAACAGGACCCGGGCGGTACGGGCCGCCAGCAGGGAGGGTTTGCCGGCGTCCCGTTGATCGCGGATCACGATACCGCGATAGAGGCGCCGTTCGGCATCCAACGCCTGAACATGCAGTATCACCCCCTCGAAGTCGGCGAAAAGACCGGGACGGATGGCCAGCAGGGTGGAGGTGGCCAGGGCCTTTTTGAGACCGGCGAACCGATGGTTGGCCCGGGGTACCGCCCATTGGTTCAGGAACATGGCGAACAGGGTGAAGCAGAGCGCCAACACGGCGATGGGACGCAGGATGCCGTAAAGACTCAGACCGCTGGCGCGGAATATGATCAACTCGCTTTCGCGCCCCATCCGCTCCAGGGCCATGAGGATGCCCACCACCATGGCCAGGGGCAGGGTTCCGACCAGAAATGCCGGCATCGCCAGCAGCACCACCCGCAGGAGCACGGTGACGGACACGCCGCTGTTGATCCACAGGTCCAGCAGGTTCAACACCCGGGGCAGCATGATCAATACCGTCATCACCAGCAGGGCGATGACGGTCAACCGGCCACACTCCATGAACAGGTAACGGGATAGACGATTCATCATTGAACCGGGTTGATCTGGTTGATCGGCAAGAACGGCGGCTTTCCGGCGGACACTCTATCAGACTCTCGGGATGGACGGGATCCTCTTCTGCGGCATGATTTGAAAATAAAGGGATGGCTCGGGGGGATGATAATCGGTAAAGTCCCTATTTGGAACGCGGCGTGGGTACCGGTCGGATGGTGGCGAGGTGGTGATGATTCGAGTGTTGGTGTCGGTTTTGACGGTGGTGGTCCTTTTCACCTGTCCGGGTATCGGAACCGCCGGGGGGGTGACCCCTGCCGTGGTGTTCGCCGAGGTCGAACGGATCGGAAAAGAGGTCGATCTGATCAAGGCGCATCTGGGACTCACCAAGACCAAATCCGCCACGACGGTCCACGCCCCGTTGTTGCCCCGCCATGTCTGGCAAAAAAGCTATGAGGTGCAGCTCAAGATCAACCTGTTCCGGCGCCAGCGCGGTTTTCCGGTCATCGCCGCCAACAATCTGCAACCGGTGCTGCAACTGGAACCCTCCCTGGTCTACGAACAGACCCAGCGATTGTTGACCGAGGTCCATCTGCTGAAAAGACGGTTGGGTATCGACGGGACCGTTCCCCCACCAACCGTCGAGCCGGACAAAAGACCGGTGGATGTGTTCAACAAGTTGAACGCCATCTCCATGCAGTGGGACATCATCAACCGCCAGGAGATCAATCCCGCCGATGTCTATGCCGAAATCAAACGGGTGAACGAGGATGTCGATACCCTCCTCCACCATCTGCGGGTCCGGGACAACGCCTTTCCGCCCGCCAAAAAGGTTGATGCCACCCCGTCGGACTCCCTGGCGACGGCTTACGGGCTCCTTGAAGAGGTGCAACGATTGCAACGGTTGTCCGGGATAACGGGGGTGGACCTGCGGGTTTTCAGCCGCATCGATCAACCATTGCCATCGGATGTGTTGAACATGGTGAGCATGGTGTTGGCCGAGTTGCAGACGGTCAAGGCCCATCTGGGACTGCACAACCGATTGACGCCGCCGACGGAACGGCACGGCGACATACAACCGGCCGAGGTCCATCAATTTCTCGGCTATGTGACCCGTAAACTGCGGCTCATCCGGTCGATGTGAGGGAGGGGACGAACATGGCCGGCAGCAAAAGCCTCCTGGAATCGATGCACCTGGATCGGCTGGGAATTCAAACCCGGCTGACCCTTCTGGTCTATCTGCTCACCTTTCTTTCCATGGGCGGGGTCGGTTATTACGGTTACACCAGTGCCGCCGAGGCCTATCGGGCCGGGGCCAAGGATGCGGTGAACGACCGCATCCTGCAGATTTCCGACAAGATCGATGAATTCAACCGGCTCATTCGGAATGATTTAAATTTTTTCTCCAACAATTTCAGCCTCATTCGCCAGCTTTACTGGCTCGATATGAAGGACGGGATGAAACATGGGCAGTGGAAGGTGGTCACGGTGGACACCTGGCTCGACTTCGTCAAAAACCATGACTATCTCTACAAATTGCGTTTCATCGGCCTGGATGGCCGGGAACGAATCGCCATCCGGCGTGATCCTCACAGCCGGCAGGTGAGGATCCTGTCCGATCATGAATTGCAGGATCGCCGGGAGGAGAGCTATTTCACCAAAAGCATCGATTTGTCCAGGAACGCCTTCCACGTCAGCGTCATAAACCTCAACCGGGAGCATGGACGCATCGAAAAACCATTGGTGCCGGTAATCCGTCTGGCCCGGCCGGTATTCGGTGAAAACCGGGCCCGCTACGGGGTGGTGGTGATCAACATTTTCGCCGAGGCCATTTTCAAATATATCCGGGACATCGAAAAAATCTACAGCGACGGCACCTATTATCTGCTCGATGAAAACGGGGAGTTCCTCTATCACCCCGACGCCGGCAAATCCTTTGCCCATCTCCTGGGCCACGGTGAAAATTTTCGCACCCTGTTCCCGGGGGTCCTGGATTCGCTGCGGGACAACGAAGCCGGCGCCCGGTTCACCAGACGGAACGTGCTGGCCCATCGGCGCATCCATCCCCACCCCGACGACCGGGATCACTACTGGACACTGGTCGGCACCATTGACGAAACAGTGGCCCTGAGCCGGCTGGCCAACTTCAAACTGGTTTTTTTCAGCCTGGTCCTGGTGATGTTGGTCCTGGTTTTCCTCGGTTCCCATTATTTCGTCGGCGGCCTGATGCGGCCCCTGCTGTTCGTCACCCGGCAACTGCAACGCCTGGGCCGGGGACGGGTGGAGCGGGAACATCTCCCCTACCGGTACCGGGATGAGGTCCGGCAGATGTTGGACTCCACCGATCGGCTGGTCGGCAACATGGAGATGTTGGCCGGACAGGCCGACACCATCGCCCGGGGGGATTTTTCCAGCGATGTGGTGCTGCTTTCCGACCGGGACCGTCTCGGCAGCGCCATCAACAACATGACCGCCATGCTGCGCAAAAACCGCGAAGAGGCCGACCGGCAAAACTGGTTGCGGGACGGCATCGGCCGGCTCAACGAACAACTGGCCGGAGACCTCGCGCCGCAACCGCTCGCCGAGCGGGCGCTGTCGATCATCGCCGCCCATATCGGCGCCGGCCGCGGGGTGTTTTTCGTCTACGATACGGAACAGGAGGCGCTCGAACTGTTGGGCAGCTACATGTATACCCGGCGTGACTCCCTCTCCAACCGTTTCAAAATCGGCGAAGGGGCCGTCGGGCAGGTGGCGCGGGAACGCAAACCGATCACTCTCACCATTCGGGAGTCCGACCGGGCGGCGCCCATCACCACCGGCACCGCCAGTGTACGGCCCCTCCATACCCACACCTGGCCCCTGTTGCGGGAGGGAAACCTGCTGGGCGTGGTGGAGTTGAGCGGTTTCGAGCCATTGAACGACAGGCAGCGGGAGTTCCTCGATGCCGCCATGGACACCGCCGCCTCCTTCACCTTCATGGCCCTGCAACGACAACGGATCGCCCAGTTGCTGGAAAAATCCGAGGAGAGCGCCCGCCGGGCCCGGGAGCAGGGACGGCAATTGCGGGAAACCAACACCCGCATGTTGGAGCAACAGCAACAGCTCCAGCAGACCAATGCACAGATGGAGGAACAACAGCAGCAACTGCAACAACAGACCGAGGAGTTGCAGCAGACCAATGCGCAGATGGAGGAACAGCAACAACAGTTGCAACAACAGACCGAGGAGTTGCAACAGGCCAACGCGCAGATGGAGGAGCAGCGACAACAGGTGGAACAGCAATCCGAAGAGTTGCGCCGTAACAATGAGGCCCTGCGGCGCAGCCAGGAGGAGATCAACGCCCGCGCCCGTCAGTTGGAGGAGGCCAACCGCTACAAATCCGATTTTCTCGCCAACATGTCCCACGAACTGCGCACGCCGTTGAACGCCATCATCGTCATCTCCAAGATGATGGCCGCCAATGAAGAAGGCCGGTTGGATGAGGAGAACATCAAACGGGCGCAGGTGGTCCACAACGCCGGCAACGAACTGTTGCGTTTGATCAGCGATATCCTCGACCTTTCCAAAATCGAGGCCGGCCGGGTGGAGCTGCACCCGGAGGTGTTTTCCAGCGGTGAGTTGGCCGAGGAGATGAAAAACCTTTTCGAGGAGACCTCCCGGGAGAAAAAGGTCGACTGGCTGGTCGAGGATCGTTTCCGGGGCCTGATCACCAGTGATCGGCACAAAATCGTGCAGGTGGTGCGCAACCTGCTCGCAAATGCCTTCAAGTTTACCGCCGAAGGGCGGGTCACCCTGCTGCTGGCCGGCAATGCCGATCCCGAACGACCTTTGAAAATTTCGGTGAGCGATACCGGGATCGGCATTCCCAAGGGAGATCTGGAAAAAATTTTCGAGGCCTTCCGGCAGGTGGACGGCTCCATCTCCCGCCAGTATGGCGGCACGGGGTTGGGGCTCTCCATCAGCAAACGGTTCGTCAGACTGCTCGGCGGCATCATCGAAGTGCGCAGCGTCGAGGACCGGGGCAGTGAATTCATCCTGCAACTGCCCGTTCAACTGCCAGCGGCCACCGATACGGTACCGGCCGCGGAGACCGGAACCGATGATGATCGGAGCACTGAACGGGAACCGGAGAAAGACCAACCCGCCAGTGACGGCCGGGAACCGACCATCCTGGTGATCGATGACGATGCCCATTTTCTGGAAAACATCACCGCCATCAACCGGCATCATGGACATCGGACCCTGTCGGCGATGAGCGGTGAAGAGGGATTGACCCTGGCCCGCGGCCATCGGCCGGCGGGCATCATCCTCGACCTGGGTCTGCCGGACATGCCCGGGGAGACGGTCCTGGAACGGTTGAAAACCGACCCGGAGTTGAAACACATTCCCGTCTACATCATCTCCGCCCGCGACAAGGATCACCGATTGATGGAGCGGGGCGCCATCGGCTTTTTGCAAAAGCCGGTCACCGATGGCCAAATCGTATCGGCGGAAACGACCCTGCTGCAGGCATTGGACACCGGGCCGAAACGGATCCTGGTGGTCGAGGGACCGGCCTTGAAACGGACCCTGGTCGAAGAACCCATCCGCCACATCAATGGCCTGTTGCGGGTCGTCACCTCCGTCACGGCAGGGTTGGAATTGTTGGGCAGTGAAACGTTCGATCTGGTTCTGGTCGACTATCGGCCCGCCGGCATGACCTGTGCCGCCTTTTGCGAAACCCTGCACGACCGCCAACCCAACCTGCCGATCATCATCTATGGCGCCGATGAGGTGGATGAGGAAAATCTGCTTCAGCTGCGCCGTTTCACCGACAGCATCATCCAGCGGGCCCCCCGGTCCGAGGAACGGGTATACCGGGATATCAAACGGTTCCTGGCGGCGGTGGCGGGAAATGACGGCAGCCGGAACGGCCAACCGGTGACCGGTGCGGATAAAAAGCTGAATGGACGGCGCATATTGATCGTCGATGATGATCCACGCAACCTGTTCGTGCTGACCGCCTCCCTGGAACAGAACGGCGCCACGGTGATCAAGGCGCTCAATGGCCGCAAGGCCCTGGAACTGTTGGCGCGGGAATCGGTCGATCTGGTGTTCATGGACATCATGATGCCGGAGATGAACGGCTATGAAACGATCCGGGCGATCCGCGCCGATGCCGCCACGGCCCATCTGCCGGTCATCGTTCTGACCGCCAAGGCCCTCAAGGGGGACCGGCAAAAATGCCTGGATGCCGGTGCCGATGATTATCTCTCCAAACCGGTGGATTATGAGGTACTGGTGAACATGGCCCACGCCTGGGTGGAAAAACGGTCGTGAGCCTCGCCATTCACAACAGCGAGGGGGTGCGCCGCATCAACCTCCTCGGAGAGGTCCGTGACCTCCTGGAGCGGCAATTGTTGGCGGCCCTGGCCGAAGCGGGTCCGGAACCGGTGGAGGTCTCCTTCTATGATGCCCCGATGGTTTCCGAAAACGTGGTCCTGGCCTTGTCACCGTTGGAGGCGCGCGGCGACGGTTCGCGCATCGTCGTCTATCATCCGAGCCTGGCGCACTATTTCCATCAGTTGGGGCTGGCCCACCGCTACAAGGACACGGTCCGCAAACCCGTCGTCGATCAACCGGTCACCGCCCTGGCCCTGGGTGGTTCGGCGGACAGCCTCGACAAGATCATCGCCATCATCGAACGGTTGCCGGACAGCGCGCTGGTGGTTTTCATCGTCCAGCACATCCCCGAGGACCGGCCCAACGGCCTGGACCAGCTGTTGCGCACCCGTACCGGTTACGCCCTGCTCATTCCCCACCATATGACCCCCATCCGGCCCGGCACCATCTTCATCGCCCCACCCGGTCATCACCTGCGCGTTCATTCCGGACAGGTCTATCTGACCCGGGACCGCAAGGTGAATTATGCGCAACCGGCCATCGACGTCCTGTTCGAATCCCTGGCCCGGGAATATGGTCCGGGTTTGCTGGCGGCCCTGTTGTGCGGTTTTGGCCGCGACGGGGTCGATGGCCTGGGGTTGATCCGCGAAAACAAGGGGCTGGCCCTGGTGGAAAAAAGCAGGGAGTGCGCCGCGCCGATGATGGTGGAACGGGCGGTGGCGGAAAAAAAATATGATTTGATCCTCTCCTGGAAGGAGATCGCCTCCTTTTTCGCCGCCGCCGCCCGACCGGAACCGCCACCGGACGGACGTTTGCTCACCACTTTCCTGGAAGCGGTGGAGGAACGTTATGGCTATGCCTTTCACGCCTATGCCGAAGGCACCTTGCAACGGCGCATCGCCAAACTGATGATGGAGAGTGGCTTTGCCTCCTTCTATGGTTTTCAAAAGGCGGTTTTGAGCAGCACCGCCTGTTTTGAATCCCTGTTTTTGCAACTCTCCATCGGTGTGACCGCCTTTTTCCGCCATCCGGAACAGCTGCGGCACCTGCGCGAACATATTTTCCCCTATCTGCGGAGTTTTCCGCTCATCCGCATCTGGATCGCCGGCTGTGCCAGCGGGGAAACGGCCTATTCCCTGGCCCTCATTCTGGAAGAGACGGGACTGTTGGACAAAGCGCAAATCTATGCCACCGATATCAACCCCGTCCTGCTGCGCCAGGCGCGCAACGGTCTTTATGGCAAGGCAAACCTGCCGGAGGCGCAACAGTTTTACACCCGTAGTGGCGGCCGTGGTCAATTGAGCGATTTTTTTGACATCCGCGGTCGTTTCATGAACATGCCGAAACGGCTAAAATCAAAAATTCTTTTTTATCACCTTTCGCTGGTCGGCGGTGGCGTGTTCAATGAGTTCCAGCTGATCCTGTGCAGCAATGTGATCATCTATTTCAACAAAGCCCTGCAATCGGAGGTGATGACCCTGTTTTCGCGATCCCTGCACCGGGATGGTTTTTTGATGTTGGGTCCGAACGAGAGCATCCAGCCCGGGAATGGCGAACGATTTTTTCAGGAAGAGCACAAGGACATGAGACTGTATCGGTGGAAGCGGAATGGAGACGGATAACCCATGAAACCGGTCTTTCATCTCCTGGTCGTCGATGACAGTTCCGCCAATCGGTTTACGCTGAAATCGTTGCTGGCGCGGGAAAAACAGTATGTCATCCTGGAGGCCGATTCCGGTTTGAAGGCCTTGGCCATGACCATCGAACACCCCATCGACCTTATCCTGCTGGACGTGCAGATGCCGGGCATGGATGGCTATGAGACGGCGCGGCATTTGAAAATGTCGGTCGGCACCCGGGACATTCCCATCATATTCATCACCGCCGTCTACAAATCGCAGGATTTCGCCCGCCGTGGTTACAGCGTCGGCGCCGTGGATTATCTGACCAAACCGATCGACGACAACCTGCTGCTCAACCGCATCCGCCTCTACACCAACCTGTTCGAGCGGGAACAGGCCCTGCGGCAAACCCTGGAAGACCTGCAACGGAAGGACCGCGAGCTGCAAAACGCCAATGAGTTGTTGAAACAACAGCTCCGGGAACGGACCGTGGCGTTGAACCGCTCCAGCGATGCGATCGTCTCCGCCGACGAGCAGGGCCATGTCATCTTTTGGAACCGCGGGGCGGCGGAGACCTTCGGCTATGATGAATCGGAGATATTGGGGCAGCCCTTGACCCGGATCATGCCGGAAAAATATCACCGGGACCATTTGAACGGCATTAAGGAGGTCATCAAAAAGGGCCGCTTGAAACTGGCCGGCAAGGTGGTGGAATTGAGCGGTTTGCGCAAGGACGGGGAGGTGTTTCCGTTGGAGGTCTCCCTGGCCTTCTGGGATTCCGACGGACGGCGGTTTTTTTCCGCCGTCATCCGGGATGTTTCCGAACGGAAAAAGATGGAACGGGACCTGCGGCAGGCCAAAAACGAGGCGGAGATGGCCAACCGGGCCAAGAGCGCCTTTCTGGCCACCATGTCCCATGAAATCCGCACCCCCATGAATGCCATCCTCGGCATGGGGGAGCTGTTGGGGGAGACCCGGCTCACCGAGACCCAGGCCTGGTATGTCAAGGCGCTCAACCGTTCCGGCGAAACCCTGTTGACCCTGATCAACGATATTTTGGATCTGTCCAAAATCGAGGCCGACCAGTTGACCCTGGAGAGCAAACGGTTCGATCTGCCGCAGTTGATCCGGGAAGTGGTGGAGCTGTTCACCTTTACCGCCCTGAACAAGGAGATCACCTTGAAGCATGAGGTGGCGGACGGGGTTCCCGGACGGGTCCTGGGGGATCCGAACCGGTTGCGGCAGATTTTGATCAATCTGATCGGCAATGCCGTCAAGTTTACCACCAGCGGTGGCATCACGGTCACCGTGGCCCCGGCCGCAAACGACCGGGTGGTCTTCAAGGTTGCCGATACCGGACCGGGGATCCCCCTGGAGAAACAGGCGGAAATTTTTCATCCCTTCACCCAGGCCGACTCCTCCATCACCCGCAAACATGGCGGCACCGGCCTCGGTTTGACCATCTGCCGCAAACTGGCCGATTTGATGGCGGGTGAGATCGACCTGCAGAGCCGCCCCGGCCAGGGTACCGTTTTCACCTTTACCGCCGCCCTGACCGAGGACCGGTCCCAGCCACCGGCGGCAAAGGGGGATGATGCCGCCGCCCCTCCCCCGCCACCGCTGGTCAACAACCGGTCGTTGGATATTTTGCTGGTGGAGGATACCGAAGAGAACCAGATGGTGATCAAGGCCTATCTGCGCGGCATCACCCGACGGTTGCAGGTGGCCGCCAACGGTCGGGAGGCGTTGGACCTGTTCAAGAAAAACCGGTTCGACCTGGTGTTGATGGACATTCAGATGCCGATCATGGACGGCTATGAAGCCACGGAAAAAATGCGCGCCTGGGAACGCGAAACCAACACCCCCGCCACCCCCATCATCGCCCTGACCGCCCACGCCCTGACCGAAGATTTTGAAAAAATCATGGCCGCCGGCTGCAACCACCATCTGGCCAAACCGGTCCGGAAAAAACGGTTGTTGAGCACCATCGGCCGGGTGGTCGATGAAAAAGGGGAATGATCCGGTTGAGGGGAGAAATCCTTCAATGAAAAACCGGCCTGCCAAAGGCCCTTTTCTCACGCAAACGGCTACCCGGGCAAAGGCCGACATTCCTTTTCGAAAACATCTTCCAAGGTTCGAGCATCCAAAATCCGCTCGGTCCAGCTTTCAATTTCCTCCAGAGTGGCATTGGCCAGCTTTTCCTCGACCCGAAGGGGTTGCTCACGGGCAGGGAATTTTTTCTGGAGAAGGCGGCGAAGGACACGGATGGCTCCTTCATGTTGGCCTTCCTGATGGCCTTCCAGGCGGCCTTCCAGGCGGCCTTCCAGGCGGCCTTCCTGACGACCTTCCAGGCGCCATTGCTGCTGTTTTTCATTTGTCCAGGCTTCTTTCCAGGCTTCCATCCGGGTTTGCAACATGGTCGGTACCTCCAGCAGGTCGATGGGTCTTTTTGTCCACGAAGGGTGATCCCCGCCCAGGGCCGTCATGGCGTTCATGAGCATGGCGGCCACCACCTTCCGCAGTTCCCCGAACTCCGGGTGGCCCTCGAACCAGGTGATGATCTCTTCGGCCAGGGCGGGAAGTTCCTCGGGGATCGGGCATCGCTCGACCCGGAACACGAGCGCCGACAGCGAGTCGCGCCCTGCCAGGTCCTTGGGGGTAAAGCGGATTTCATCAATCAGAAAAAACTGTCCATCCGGTTGAAAACGCCACAGTGGTGATCCTTCCGGCAGGCCGATCAAATCCCGCAGCCGGACAGGTGTCCGCCAGGGCTGGTCACCATTGTTTCCCCCAGTTCCTTGATTCTCCGAAAAAAAAGGCGCTTCGTCCAGAAAAATCACCCCCTGAAACGGACCCCGTCCCTGCGGCGGCGGTGATGGCGGAAACGAAGGAAGGGAATGGCCATGCGAATCGAATGACAAGGATGGTCAATCGGTCCCGTCTCCCGGTTCTCCGTGGCCAATTATCGTCCCGCGGATGGATCTTTGTTTTACTCATGATTCATACTTGACGAATTTTGTTGACGGGCGGTTTTTAAGGGGTATATGATGAACGCGAACTGAACGCATTCAAACCCGGGAGCCCGCCATGAAAACACCCACCGACGTTTACCGCATTCCCGACCGGCAGGCCGCCGATCTGCTGACCCTGATCCGCCCCGGGTTGGGACGGGGGGATGGGCCGGTGGTGGGGTTGATGGCGCCGTTGTTCCGTGAACTGGGGGATGGGGTCGAGGTGCCGATGGGGGCGCTGCTGCGGCATTTGTGGCCGGGGAAGCCGGCCAAAGCGGCCAACAACGCCTTTCGTGGCTTCAAAAGCCGGTTGAACGGCCATCTGCAAACACTGGAGAGGCCGGCGCGGTTGCACCATCCGTCTGACAACCGGCCGGTGGCGGCCAAAACCGTTTGGATGGAGTGGCTGATGACGCCCGAGGAGGCGCAATCGCGGGCCATCGCCGAGCGGTTGCGCGATGAGCAGGATTTCAGCGCCGCCCGTTATCCCGACACGCCGCCGGAGGAGTTCGTGCCGCCGACGGCGACCTTGCGGTTGCCGATGGTCACTTTTCCGCGTGAATTGGCCGCCTATGCGCAGCGGGTGGCCGGCCCGGCCTGGGAGCGGTTGCCGGCGGAACAGCAAAAATATTTCGCCCATCTGGGCTGCAAGTTGGAGCCGATCATTCAGGTGGTGCCGGTTTTGCCGAGCGGATCACCGGTGGTGGGCATGGAGTGTTTGGCCCTGGGGCCGCAGGGGGAGTCCTACGGTCAGATCAAAGGGGAGACCGAGCGGGTGGGGTTGGATTGGGAGCTGGTGTTGTTCCTGATGGCTCTGGCGCAAATAAAAACTGCCGAGGCGTTGCGTTCCGACGCGAAGGAGAACCGGGGCCGGCATGCCGGGCATCTGTTTTTCAGCATCAATCTGGAGCCGGCGATGGTCGATTCCGCCCTGTTCGGGGATTTCATCGATCGATATGCCCGGGACAATGTGCTGTTCGAGTTGCATGAAACCATCGCCGATGCGCGGTCGATCCACCGTTTGGGGGATATTCACGGGCTGCGCTTCGCCCTGGATGATGCCAACGCCTGGTTGAACCGGGTGGCGCAACTGAAACTGGAACAACGGGCCGAATGGTCGAAGATGGATGCCGGCGCCTTCCCCGGCCAGGAAACAACCGAACAGAAAAGACGGTCCCCCGGTTTTCGGGATCTGATGGATCAACTCGGTGACGGTCTGGAGCCGGAACGGATTATCCAGGAGATCAAAAAATACATGTTGGCCGGCAAACCGTTGGTTATCGAAGGGTTGGAGCAGGATGACGATTTTCGCTTCTTGGAAAAACATTGGCGGGAAAACCATTCCCAACCCCTGTACGGCCAGGGTCATGGCGTGCAGCCGGACCCGACCTGGCGCGGTTGGTTGGCCAACCTGAAGGATTTTGGCCTGGACGGGGGGTTCATCCTCGCCAACCCCTTTTTGGCCGATGTGACGCGCACGGTGTTGAACGTGTTGAACGACGCGGAAAAAAAAACGGTGCAACGAAAGATGGATGGACCGGTGTTCCGGTTGACCGTCACCCGGGAGGGCAATCCGCATGAACCGTTGCACCTGACGCTGGTCGATAAAGAGGCCATGGCCTGGTACCGGGGCAGACGGGATGAGGTGATGGTGGTGGAAAAGCTGGACAGCCGTCTGCCCGGGCACAAAGAGACCCTGGAGACCTTGCCCGGTTTTTTACGGACCTGGCATGGCCGTAAACACTATGCGGATCGGACCCTGGAGTGTGCGCCTTTCGGGGAATGGTATAATCCGGATTTTTTTGTCGACCAGGAAATTTTCGAGAGTGAGAATTCCCCACCCCTCGATGGCAAAACGTTATTAAGCAACTGGTTGTTGGAAAAAAACGGCCCCTCCTACTGTGCCCTGCTGGGGGATTTTGGCGTTGGCAAAACCTTTCTCTGCCGGATGTTCGCCGCGGCGGTGATTCGGGACAGCCGGGAACAGCCCCGCAACCAGCCGGTGCCCTTTTATCTGGACATGCGGTTGTTGCCGGCCTGGAAAAAGGATCGCACCCCACGCCTGGAGGAGATGATCGAAACCCTGTGCGACAAGTCCGGTTTTGCCGATCTTCCAGCGCGGGCGGTGTTGTCGGCGGTCAACGCCGGTCATCTTTTTTTGATCTTTGATGGCATCGATGAAAAATCGGTTAACATGAGTCCCACCGAGGCCAGCGCCTTCATGGATGAGATCCGCCGCGCCACCCCCGCCGGCGGTGGCGGCAAGGTGTTGATGGCCTGCCGCACGCAATATTTTCTCAACCGGCCCGATGAGCAGGTCAAAGTGGTCGGCGGTGCCCTGCGCCGTACCCGCAGCGGTCATACCGACAGCGATTTTCGCATCGTCTATCTGCAACCGTTCGATGAACCGCGCATCCGGACCTATCTGCAAAACCTGTTTTCACCACGGGCGCAAACGGTTTTCGATTTCCTGAAAACGGTCTACAACCTGTTGGATTTGGCCAAACGACCTTTTTTGCTGTTTTTGATCAGCCAAAGTTTGGCCGCCCTGGAAAAACGGGCGGCAACGGGAAAAACCGTCCGCGCCGCCGATGTTTATCAAACGGTGGTTGAGGAGTGGATCCGGCGGGATGAGGCCAAACATCAAATTTTTCCCGATGTCAAACTCGCTTTCATGCAAATGTTGGCGCAACGGTTGTGGCGGGATGGCCAAAGGCACATTCATTTCAAAGGGTTGCGCACCTGGTTTCAACGCCATCTCCCGGAACGCCTGCCGGCCTTCGACCTGGGTGATCTGGGTCGTTTCGATGCTGAAATGCGCACCACCACCTTTCTCTCCCGGGATGCCGAGGGTCACTATGGGTTCGCCCACACCTCGTTCCAGGAATTTTTCCTCGCCCAATCCCTGGTCGCCGCCCTGGAGCGGGGCGATCCACAACCGTTCGCCCTGCCGCGCCTGAACCGGGAGATCATCGCCTTCATCCTCGATCTGATCGAACGGCCACAACCGGTGGCCGATCTGTTGCGGGATCGCCTGGAGACCGACTATCAACCAAAAATCTCCGAAAATTGTTTTTTAATAGTAAGAGCTTGGCAAAAGACTATGCCCGATACTGCCCCGCAGCCGGCCCGTTGGCAACTGCAGGGGGCGGACCTGGCCGGGATGGACCTGAGCGGGGCGGTGTTGGACCATTTTTTCGTCAACGGCGCCAACCTGAACAAGACCACCCTGACCGGGGCCACCATCCGCGGGGATTTTTCCGACGCCGACCTTGCCGAAATCGAGGCCGCCGATGCCGATCTGAGCGATTGCCGGTTCAACGGCGCTACGCTGACGGTGGCCAACCTGGCCGGGGCGCGGTTGCGGCGGGCCGATTTTTCTGCCGCTACTCTCGCTTCGACCTATCTGCAACGCAGCGATCTGACCGGGGCATCGTTCGACGGCGCCGAGCTGACCTTCGCCCGGCTGGGCGGCGCGCGGTTGGAAGAAAAACAACTTGCCGGCGCCCGGTTGGACCGCTGCTCGCGCCCCGCCGCGCCGTTCCCCCCCCCGGTGCCGATGCTTTTCAGACAACAATACAGATCGGCCATACAAGTTTTGTCAATTTCGCCGCCTTCAGCCCGGACGGAAAATGGCTCGCTTCCGCAAGCTATGACAATACC
>CAYFNE010000040.1:0-44989 GCA_964344355.1 uncultured Magnetococcales bacterium | reverse complement strand
GGCAGCATGATGTGCTTGGTAAACCTGGTAAATTTGGTTCCGGCTATGCCGGGTTGGGTCATTACGATACACGACCCGTTTTTGTAGAAAAATCAGGTCGATGTCATGGGTAGGTCTCTGAATGAGATAGAGAGATAAAAATGAATTACAAGTATAAAATAGCAGGATCATTAATAATATTTAAGGTCAGAAAGACAGCTCTAAATATATTTAACGGATGGGTTCATAACGCTCATTACTACGAAGGAATTGATGGAGAAGTTCTGAGAAAAATAGACGACGAGGTGATTGTAAAAGATTTCTTGGAAACCTTAACCAAAGCAATTGAAAGCGTATCTACAAAATCTCATGATAAAAAAGATTTGGCTGGTTGGGCTTATGGTTATATTTGCGGATACATACAAGGGAGCCTGCACACTCGTTGGTATGCAAAGTATGTTGTTCAGCAAAGTCAAGAGTATAAAAACATGCTCATGCTGCTCTCTGCTTTCAGGGCCTTTGAAAGCGACCAATCAGCTATCGACCTGGCATGCAAGTTTTACCAGTATTATTTGCTGCAAGATTCTGTAGACATGTCGGGAAGCATTCCAAGCCACATAATTGATAGACATATGAAAAATGTTTCATTGGAACAGATCAATAAATTCAATAAAGATCTTCCAAATTTCTTAAAGCGTGAGTCCATGAAAATGATGTTTAATGTGTTTAAAAATGAAAGTGACAACTACAGCCCAGAAGTAGGTGAGTTTCTTTCCCAGGAAGAGGTGGAGAAGTTATTGGCGGATTGTGAAGCTATGTAAAATGGTCGAGTTCCCCGAAAAAAGACTGCTCGCCATTTGTGATGGGTGAAAAACCACCACCGCGGGTTATTCCTTGAAAATATCGTCCAAGGTATCGGACTTCAAAATTCGCCGACTCCACCGATCCAGATCATCCGGGGCGGCGGAATAAAGCCTTTCATTGATTTCCTTGGATGGTTGACCATATTTTTCTTCAAGCTGACCAAGCAGCAAGGTAACTTTTCCTTCCAGTTTTCCTTTTCCAAAAACATCCCGCAAAAAGGCATTTTCCATCACATCCACGGAAATGACCATCTCATCGACCTCCTGTTTGATCACCGTTTCAAGTTGGCGCAGACCGGCCAGGATCACCCGTTTTTCCAGGGCATCGGCGCGAGCCTTGGCCGGCAGGTTGCCGATACGGACCAACATCCGGCGTATGGTGCCGCGTTCGTTCTCCATCCGGCAAAGGATGGCCAGCAGGTTTTCCTCCAGCATCGGGCTTGCCAGCATGTGCCGGCAATCGATGTCCCGGATATCACGGACAGTATATCGGAAGGAGAGACCGGTTTCCTCTATAATCGATGAAGGCTTGGATGCCACCGGCCCCACATACAGCACCATCTGCTGCAACGGCGCCTGGGGATAAAGCTGCCGGATCATGGCCATATATTCCAACATCCGCCAGGCCATCGGCTCGGGACCGTTTTGCAGCTCCAGATGAAAAATGGAACCATCCATCAAACGCACCACCAGATCCGGCAACCGTTTTTTCACCGCCGGGAACTCGACGGTCAACAGCTCGGTCCCCTCCTGCCCCACCAATATTTTCAAGAGTGTTTGTGGCAGGGCCTGGAAAATTTCCTTGAGGGTGGTGTCATAGCGCATGGGATCACATATCCCGATAATCCGGTCCATCGCCCCCCTCCGGGGGGGTCCAGCGGATGTTGTCGAAGGGATCCTTGATATCACAACTTTTACAGTGCAGACAATTTTCCGGATGAATCTGAAAATGGTGGGAACCATCGGCCCGTTGCAGCCGTTCGAACACCCGGGCCGGACAATAACGGGTCTCCGGATTGTCATAGCGTTCACGGCCCGTCGCCAACGGCAACGCCGGATCCGCCAGCCGCAGGTGCGACGGTTGATCCCCCTCATGCCGCAAACCGCTCAACGCCAACAGCGTCGAAACATCGAATGTCAACCGGCCGTCGGCGATCCCGCCTTGCGCCGCCGTCCGTTCCTTGGACAGCGGTCGCAACCGGTGCCGGTCACTTTGCCGCCAGGTCCAGGTCCACGGGGAACGGCCCCGGGTCACACCCTCCCAGGCGGCGTTCAGCAAACCCGGCCAACGGTTCAGGCGGAATCCCGGCCGAACATTGCGTACCGATTTCAAATCCCGCCCCCAATCGCTGGCCCGTACCGCCCGGGGATAGGCCGCCAGGGCCGGGGCGGAAAAATCCCCCCGCTGCCAAATATCCAGGATGACGTCCGCCGCCATCATGCCCGAGCGCAATGCATTGCCGATGCCCTGAAAAGTGGCGCTGTTGAAAAAACCGGCTGCATCCCCCACCCGCAATCCACCGTTCCAGGCCAACGTCGGCAGGCATTGCCATCCGCCCACGGTCAAGGTGCGCGCCCCATAGGATAACGGCCGGCCCCCGGCCAACAGGGCGGCGATGCGGGGATGGGTTTTCCAGGTTTGAAAGACGCGAAACGGGTCGAACAGCGGTGGTCGATAATCGAGACCGGCGACGAATCCCACCGCCGTCCGCCCGGCCTGAAACCCATACACGAAACCACCGCCATGGGTCGATGACGGCATCGGCCAGCCCAGGGTGTGAAACACCGTGCCCGGCGCGCCGTGGGGTGTTTGCCAGATCTCCTTGAATCCCAAGGCGTGGGTCTGGGGCGGACCGTCCGATTTCAAGGCCAGGGTTTCGGCGATGCGCCGGGTCAGCGAGCCCCGGCACCCTTCGGCGAGAATGGTCACCGCCGCCCGTACCGCCACGCCCGGTTGATAACCCGGTTTCGGACGGCCATCCCGCCCCCGGCCCATCTCCCCGGTCCGCACCCCGGCCAGGGTGCGTTGTTCCCCATCGCCGGACCACAACGGTTCCACCGCCGCGAATCCGGGGTAGATCTCCACGCCCGCCGCTTCACACCGTTCCCCCAGCCAACGGCACAGGCGTCCCAGGGAGATCATGTGACAGGTCCCATGATGCCACGCCCTCGGCACCGGCAGGGGGAGGGCGTGCCGGCGGGTCAACAACAGCATCGCTTCCCGGGAAACCGGATGGTCCAGGGGGAGGTCGTGTTGTCGCCAATCGGGGATCAAGGGGGTCAAATCGTCGGGATCGAACAGGGCGCCGGAGATTTGATGACCCCCGATCCGCGTCGCCTTTTCCAAAACGGCCACCGACAGATCGAGCCCCAGCCGCCGACCACGCTCGCGCAACCGGCAGGCGCCGGCCAGACCGGCCGGTCCGGCGCCGATGATCAAAACGTCGAAGTGAAGGGTGTTTTCTTCGGAGTGGGAGGATGCGGTGGCCAAAAAAAACCAGTCGGCGACGGTCTAACCGGATTTCTGTTTTTGTTCGAGAAAACGGGTCTGCAGGTCCAGGCCCGCCACCTTTTCCACATCCAGTACGAAGGAGATGCCGGTGCCCGGTTCGTGAAACGATCCCTCCTCCCGGATGGCCTTCAGGACCGGATCCACCAGATGTTCGGCGAGCAGCAACAACAGGACATCGCGTTGAATTTCCAGGGTGAGCCCGAAAAAAGTGCGGGCTTCGTGCAGCCCGGTGCCCCGGGCCGGGATGATGGTGGCGCCGGTGGCGCCGGCCTTTTTGGCCGCATCGACGATTCGATCGCTCAGGTCGGTGCGAACGGCAACAACGATCAGTTTGAATTGCACTTCAACCTCCTGAAAAGGATGGGCGCCGAACGGGTGTGGCAACCGGCGGTTATGAAATCAATTCAACTCGCCATAGCTGGAACGTCGTCTCCGGGCCAGGATGGCACCGCCGATCAATCCCAGTATCAACACCGCTGCACCGGCCAAAAAATTGAGGGTGTCCGATTGACGCTCCAACAATCGTTTGCTGTCCGAAACCTTTTTCAGGTCCCGTTCCAGCTTTCTCACCTTTTGGGAAAGCTCTTCATTTTCCTGCTCCAGCTTCAGGGCGTTGCTGGAGATGCGCTTGACCCGGGCCAGATCCTTTTTCAACTTTTCCTCGGAACCGACCTGGGACTTCAATCGCCTGACCTGCTCGCGCAACTCATCCCGTTCGGTCTCGGCCTTCTGCCGGGCTTCCACGGCTTCACGCAGTTGAAACTTGGCCGGTATGGAGCCCGAGGTGAATCGGCGCAACACCCAACCCACGGCGCCATTTTGGGCGCGCACCTTGTCCCAACCGCTGGGATCCCGCTCCAGCAACTCCAGGGACATGCCGGTCTTGAGCATGCGCACCACCTTGAAACTGGCTGCCGGACCTTTGCGCATGGTAATACGGAACTCGTCGGACACATACCGGGTTTCCGCGTGAAGATCGCAACCGGGCCAAACCATCCAGGTCAGACAGATGATCCAGATCAGTCCATGGGCAACCGGTCCGCTACCGGGGAAAACGTCAAAATTTTTCGCCATGTGATCCGCCATTCCTTCCTCGTCGGGTCCAAGCCGGGTTGGAAGGACCTTCCGAATCTTTTAGTCTAGAGAAAAATACCACCCACCGTCCAGGAGGAACCAGTGAGCTTGCACAAAAGAGACCAAATGGTCCGTATGCTCATCGAGGCGCTGCCTTACATGCGTCAGTTCGATGACCGCATCTTCGTCATCAAATATGGGGGCAACGCCATGGTCGAAGAGTCGTTGAAAAACGGCTTTGCCCAGGATGTCATCCTGTTGCGGCAGGTGGGCATCCATCCGGTGGTGGTGCATGGCGGCGGGCCGCAGATCGGTCAAACCATGAAGCAGATGGGATTGCAGCCGGAGTTCATCGACGGCCACCGGGTGACCGACAAGGAGACCGTCAATGTCGTGGAGATGGTGCTGGCCGGCAAGGTCAACAAGGATATCGTCAATCTCATCAACCAGAACGGTGGGCGCGCCGCCGGTCTTTCCGGCAAGGACGGTCCCACCATCCTCGCCAAAAAACGGACCCACAAGCGTCACGGACCGGATATGGAAACGCCGGAGATCATCGATCTGGGCTGGGTGGGGGACGTGGAACGGATCGACACCGGTCTGCTTTCCCTGTTCAAGCAATCGGAAATCATCCCGGTGGTGGCCCCGGTCGGCGTCGGCAACCAGGGAGAAACCTACAACATCAACGCCGACTCGGTGGCCGGTCACCTGGCCGCGGCGTTGGGCGCCGAAAAATTGATCCTGCTGACCGATGTGACGGGGGTGAAAGACAAAAAGGGCAAACTGCTCAACCGGCTGTCACCGGAAGAGACCAATAAACTGCTGCGCGACAAAACCATCACCGGCGGTATGATCCCCAAGGTGGAAACCTGTCTGCACGCCTTGAAGTCCGGTGTTTCCGCTGCCCATGTCATCGATGGTCGGGTGGAACATTCGCTGTTGCTGGAGGTGTTCACCGACAAAGGCATCGGCACGCTGTTTCAATAAAGGACGCGGGCCATCATCATCGTTTGATCTCCTCGATGCGTTCGATCTCCTCCTTGTCGACGCACAAGGTCGCCATCATGATGGCCAGGCAGACCCGGTCCTGGTGATGGGTCAGGGTTTTGGTCCGGTATTTTTTCCCGGATTTTTTGTAGACGACATAACCGACCGTTTGCGGTTGCCGTTTCGGTTTTTCCGGTTGAACACGGTCCCGTACCGGTGTCGGTCGCCCGGCTGGTGGAAGCTGGATTCGTGCCGGGACCGGCCGGGACCGGCCGGTTTTGACTTTTCCCCGTTTCGGCGGGGGTGGAACGGGGCCGGTCCCTTGTTGGGCCGGCTTTTTTTCCGTCATGAGATCATGAATTTTTCTCCAGCCCCGATCCTCGGCGGCGCGGCCTTCGACCGTTTTCAGGATGGTGGTGTAGTCGAGACTTTGTTCGCCGACATCGGCGCCGGCGGCGAGAAACTGCCGGGTGATGGGGGTATCGGGCGGATGATAACCGATAAAAAAGGCCAGGGGCGTCCAACCGCCCCGATCCTTGGCATTGATCGCCGCGCCCCTTTCGATCAACAGCCCAATTTTCCGTTTCGCCCCCTTTTTGGCGGCGATGTGCAGGGCGGAATCCCCGCCATTCGGACGGTGGATATTGACCCGGGCGCCATGGTCCAGCAAATATTCGACCACCTCCACCGGCCCATACTTGACCGCCTCTTCCAGGACCGAGGCGCCACGGCGACCGATGGTGTTGACATCACGGCCGGCCTCCACGAACTCTTCGACCCGGGCCGGATCGCGGATGCCCTCGAAATGGTTGGTCTTGAAATAGGGCCAGGGCCGCATCCAAAACCAGTAGTAACCGGCGGCCAGGATGACAATGAGCAGAAATCCGAAAGACCGTTTCAGTTTTTCCCGCTTGTTTTCCGATCGTTTGACTTTTTCCAGATTGCCGTCGTCGATCCGTTCCAGTCTTTCCTTGTCACGCCGGGTCAACAGGTTGAGGGTACGGGGAGCCTGCCACTGGGCGGCCATCTTCAACAGTTGGGTCTCCACCTCCCGGGCGGTGACCCACCCCGGACCGGCCAGTTTCAACATGTGCAACAGATCGGCGAAATCCGCCTCGTTCCAGACCGGGGTTCCCCAGCGCGTCAATGAACGGTTGATCCTTTTTTCCGGGGGATGCTTTTCCAGCTCCCTTTCATCCGGATAGGGGGTGTGCCAGGAGAGAAAATTTTCCAGGTGGGGGGTGAGCGCCGGTTCGGCTTCGGCGCTTTTGCCGGCAGGACCCAGTTGCCAGTCCAGGTTCCACAAACGGATGGCGCCTCCCGCATCCGCCGAGGCGGCCAACCGGGCATCCATGCTCATCGCCACCGCCGCCACCCGTTGCCGATGATCACCGATGGCGCGGACCGGCCGATGGGTTCGATCGTCCCAGAGCAGCACCTGTCCATCATCGCCGCCGGTGAGAAAATGGTTGCCGTCCCGGGTCGGGATGAAGGATTGGATGGCGCCGGCGTACCCTTCGCATTTCATGGCCCGCAGGCTGGACAGTACCCAGCGCATCAGGGTGCCGTCGGCCAGCAGGGTGTACACCGACCGGCCATCCCAACTCAAGGCCACCGCCGGCACCGGCTGTTCGGCCCGGGCGTGGGGCAGGTCGAAGGGGTAGGCCTCGGCCACATCCCACAACAACCAACCCCGGTTGGCCCGTCCGGCCAACAGGTACCGGCCATCGGCGCTCATATCCATGGCCAGAACCGGCGCCTGGGCGTCGAGGGTTTTGAGGCAGTGACCACTGCGTAACGACCACAGCTTGATCAAACCGTCCCCGCCCCCGGAGGCGGCCAGATATCGCGACCGGTCCAGGGCCACCGCCGCTACGGCCTTTTCGTGGCCGGTCAGAACGAGCCGGTTTTCACCGCTCTCCAGATTCCACCAGCGAACGCCGCCATCGGCGCCGCCGGTGAGCGCCCATTGGCCATCCTCGGTAACGCGCAACGCCCGGATGGCGCCCCGGTGGCCGGTCAGGGTTTGGGTCGGCTGGCCCTTTTCGATCTCCCACAGTTTCAGCGTTCCCCGTTGATCGCCGCTGATCAACCGGGTTCCGGCCCGGTCCATGGCCAGGGTGGTCACACCACCCTCCGGATTGTTCAGGGTAATCCGTTCCCAGGCCTTGTCCGGTTTCAAGCGGGGGAGATGGGCGTAAAGCCGTCCCCACAGGTCGAAGGCCAGGGGGTGGTTTTCAAATCCCGGCTGGCGGCGGGCATCCCGGATCCGTTGGGCGGCGGCGGCATGATCCCCCTCATCCATGAACAGCCGGGCCCGTTCCAGATCCTTTTCGAAGGCGTTTTGGATCGACAACACCTCTTCGATTCCCACTACCCTGGACAACTGCACCGGCGCCGGATGGCGTTGCAGGGAAAAGTGAATGTTGCGCAGGCGCAGGGATGGGACGCCGGTGCCCTTGACGACCACCTGTCCTTCCTGGATCGATTGACCGTGGTTGGCATGGGCGCTGAGGAGCCATTGATCATCCGGACTGACGTCGATGGCGGTGACGGCATCCCCTTCGTGAAACGATCGCACCGCCTGACCGGTCGGCACGTGCCACAGACGGATGGTCCCCTTTTCATCGCCGGAGAGGACGAAACGGCCGCTGCCGGTGAAGGCCAGGGCCTGGACGGCGTTGTCATGACCCAACAGGGTGATGGCACAGTGGCCGGTATCCAGGCGCCAGACACGGATGACACCGTTGACATCACCCGAAACCAACCAGTGATCATCCCGGCTCAAGGCCAGGGCGGTGATCGTTCCTTCATGACCGGTGAAAGTGCGCAGCGGTTTCCCGCCGCCCGTTCGCCACGCCCTCAAACCCTCATCGGCGGCAGTGACCAGGTTCTGGCCATCGGTTTGAACGACCATGGTCCGGATCGGTGTTTCATGGACGGGGACGGTTTCCAGGTCCTGCCACGCCTCACTCCAATGGCGAACGGTTCCATCCGCGCCGCAGGAGAAAAATCCCTTTCCCGCCGCCGGCCAGGCGACAGCGGTGACCGCTCCCCGATGTCCCTCCAGGGTGGCCAACGGTTGGCCATCGTCGATGGACCAGACTCGCAGGGTGCCATCTTCATAACCGGAAAGGATGCGGCGGCCGTCCGGGTCATGACAGAGGGCGCGAATGGCGACCGGGCCCAAAAAATTTTTTCGGACCGTGCCCCCGAAAACATTCCACTGGCTGATGGTGCTGGCGGAACCACTCAAAAAGGTTTTGCCGTCGGCGGCACAGCGGATGGCACTGGCGATGGTGGCGGGACCATAGTTGCGCGGACCGAGTTTTTTCGGATCCCGGCGATGATGTTCATCCAATGCCCGGTCGATGGTGTCCAGGGTGTCCCGGTCGGCCCCTTGCCATTTTTTGGGAATCGATTCAAAGAACCGCGCGGTGGTGGGCAGATCACCCCGTTCAAAATGGATCAGGGTCAAAAAATAGATGATTTTACGTTGGGATCGCGTCGATCTGCCCAGTTTTTCCAGGCTCGCCACCAGGGATTCGTCATGGAGCCGGCCGGTGCGCCAGTGCAACAACCCCCGGTTGTAGGTGGCCTCGGGATGCATCGGATCGATCTTCAAGGCCCGGCTCCAGAGCTGTTCCGCCTCCCGCCGGCGGTTGAGGTCGAACAGGGAGAGGGCACGATTGTTGAGACCGTCGGCGGTCTCCTTGCCGGTTTCCGGCTCGGTGCGTGGATAGGGGGCGCCGGTCAACGCCTCATGGATCGCCACCAGACGACCGGCCGCCTCGTGCAGGTCGTGTGGCCGCCGGTCGGGATCGATCTGAAAACAGTCCCGCAAGAAGGCCCCCAGGGCCTCGGGCATTTTTGGCAAATGCGCCTCTTCCGGTCCGGTTTTCAGATACATCTCCAGGACGTCGCCGGCGATGGAACCGGCCTGGCAACTGCGGCGGCCCATGAACATGTCCAGGATCGACACCGCCCAACTCCATAGGTCGGTGCGGCGGGTCAGGGTTTTTTTGCTCAACTGTTCCGGGGAGGCGTAGGCGGGGGTATAACCGGTCCCGTCCACCATCATCGTCTGGCCACCGTCGGCGGTGGCGGAACGCATGGCCTTGGCCTGGACCAGACCGAAATCGGTCACCTTGGCGGTGCCCTCGGGGGTCATCAGCAGGTTGGCCGGTTTGACATCCTGATGGATCAAACCCTTCCGATGGGCATGGTCCAATCCCCAGGCGAACTGGATGGCGATATCGAGGATGCGCAGCAGGGCCTTTTCCGGTCCCTCCCGGTAGAGGGTGCCATCCTTGATCCAACCGTCGAGATCACCGCCGCCGACGAACTCGGAAAACACCCGCGGCACCCCATCGATCCAGCGCACATAGTGGCAACTGACCGTATGGGGGTGCAGGCCGAGATTGACCCAGGTTTCCGCCTCCCGTTCAAAATTTTCGGCGCCGCCATCGGTGGCGATGATTTCCGCCCGGGGACTTTTGACCGCCAGGTCGATCTGCCAGTTGCGATGGTGGACCAGAAACACCTTGCCGAAACCGCCTTCGCCGAGGATCGATTTCACCTCGTAGAGCTCTTCGAGCAGATCGCCCGGTTGCCACTCCCTGGTTGGACCTTTGGCCGGCATGGCGGCGCGGGATGATTGGACGGTGGCAACGCTGACCGGTTCGACGGCGAACCGTTGGCCACATTTTTTGCAGAGGGAGCGCCGACCGCCCTGTTCCGGTTTGATGCCCCGGTAACGGGTGCCGCAATGGGGGCAGAGGGCCACCAGGATGGATGGATCAGCGGCCATCGTTTTGCGGTTTTTCGGCCGGGATCGGGGCAACGGCGCCGATATCGACGATGATGACCGTCACGTTGTCCCGGCCGCCCAGCACATTGGCCGCCTCCACCAACACGCGGGCGGTGGTTTCCGGGGCGGCATTGGCCTTCAACAGTTCACCGATGGTGGCATTGGCCAGCATGGCGGTCAAACCATCGCTGCAGAGCAACAGACGATCGCCATCCCGCAGTTCGATCCACCGCACATCCGGTCGGGCTTCGCCGGCCATGCCGATGAATCGGGTGATCTGGCCGCGGAGGGGAAGTTGGTCGGCCTCTTCCGGTGGCACCTCCCCCTGGTCGATCAACTGCTGGATGACCGAATGGTCCCGGGTCAGGGCCGACAGGAGACCCTCCCGGTACAGGTAGACGCGGCTGTCGCCCAGATTGCCGATCAACGCCCCCTGCCGGTGCATCAGGGCCATGGTCAGGGTGGCGCCCATCCCGGCCCATTCCGGGTGGCTGGCACCATCCAGGCGGATGATGTCGTTCAAATTGCGCAGGGTCGTTTCCAACAGCCGGCAAGCCTGATTCTCCTCCAGGCCGGCCAACTCCGCCAGCTGATCGTACAAGATGGCCGGCAACACCTTGACCACCAGCAGGGAGGCGCGATCCCCGGCCGGGTGGCCGCCCATGCCGTCGGAGACGATGAACAATCCCCGTTCGGAATCGGCGAACCAACTGTCCTCATTGCGCGTCCGCACCGAGCCGGTATCGGTCAGACCGAAACAGTGGACGATGTGTTTCATGAACGTACCCCGGTGGTATTGTTACGGTCCGGGTTTTTCGGGGGAGGGAATGGATCGGGGGGCGCCGGGTCGAAACCGGCATGGCACGAACACCGGGCGGGTTCGATCGGTGTCTGGCCGGTCAAGCCACTGTTCAGAAGATTCGGGATCCCGCGGGCAGCCATGGTTCATCCGCTTGAAAAGGTCAGGTCGCTCTGATCGTCTCTTCCAGCTCGTTCATCCACCATGACCCAACCCTACCATTTCCAGCAGGTGTCACACAGGGTTGGCATGCAAAGAGGGGTCGTTGATACACCGTTTCAAAACGGTGGTGAATGTCATTCCCGGCCACCCTTTCCCCTGCGGAGAGGATGATCGGAAAAACCGGGAAAGTTCTCCGCCCTCCGAATCAAACCCGCATCGGCATCAAGACGAAAAGGGCCTCTTCCTGTTCCGGGCTGAAGACCAGGGCCGGGGATTCATGGTTGCTCAGGACGAAACGGACCACCTCGCCCTCCATGATGCCGAGCAGATCGCGCATGTAGCGGGCGTTGAACCCGATGGAGAGGGGTTTGTCGCCATCGAAGGTGACGGCCAGTTCCTCTTCGCCGGCGTCGTTTTCCGGGTTGGTGGTGCTGATTTTCATCAGTTCGCCGTCGATGGCGAGACGGATGCCGCGGGATTTTTCATGGGAGAGCACCGACATGCGGCGGACGACGCCGAACAGCTCCTCCCGGTTGATGTCGAGGCGCAGTTTGTTGGCCGAGGGGATGACCCGGCGAAAATTGGGAAAACGGCCATCGATCAATTTGGAAACCAGGGTGATTTCCGGTTGTATGAACTGGATGAACCCGCCGCCGATGGCCAGCTCCACCGGTTGTTCGACCTCTTCGAGCAGTTTGCGGATTTCATGCACGGTCTTTTTGGGGATGATCACCTCCCAGGGTTCGGTGATCCCCTCCGGCCAGTCGGTGAACTTTTCCATCATCGCCATGCGATGGGTGTCGGTGGCCACCAGGCGGATGCGGCCCATGGGGCCGCTGGCCTCCTCCGGCGGGGTGAGTTGCAAAAAAAGACCGTTCAGGGTGAAACGGGTTTCATCGTTGGACATGGCGAAATGGGTTTTGGTCAACATTTCAGCCAGCAGGGTGTGGTCGAGGACGAAACGGGCGCTGCCCTCGGGTTGGGGAATCTCCGGGAACTGTTCGACCGGCAGGCCCGCCAGGTCGAAGCGGGCGCGTCCGCAGGTGAGCCGCAACCGGTCCCCGCCCTCCTGGCGCAACCGCACGCTGGCCGGCGGCAGTTCGCGGACGATTTCGAACAGCATGCGGGCGCTGACCGTCAAACCGCCCGGTTGTTCGATGGTGGCGGCGCAGATGGTGCGCAGGGAGACCTCGGTATCGGTGGCGGAAATGGTGAGGAGATTTTCCCGCGCCTCCAGCAGGGCATTGCCCAGGATCGGCACGGTATTGCGCCGTTCAACCACCGTTTGAATACGGGACAGGGCTTTCAACAGGGGATCGCGTTCGATGTGAAATTCCATGGGAACGGATTTTCCTTCCAACCAATAACCGGGCCTGGCCGGTTCATAACCGTTATTTACGCAGCATTTCGCTAAGCGAATGCAACTCTTTTGCCAAGACCGAATCCTTGGCCTGTTTTTCATTGATCCTGCTGACGGCATAGAGCACCGTCGTATGGTCGCGACCACCAAACCGTTCGCCAATGATCGGATAGGAGTTGTTCGTCAACAGTTTGCACAGATACATGGCCACCTGCCGGGGGTGGCTGAAGGTGCGGGACCGTTTGTCGGAGCGCAATTCCGTCGCCCGTATCTTGTAATAGGCCGCCACCGTGTTTTGAATCTCCTCGATGGAAGTTTGTTGTTTTTCCACCGGTTTGACGATGCGGCGAATGGAATCGCGCACCAGGGCCATGGTCACCGGCTCCTTGTTCATGGAGGCCATGGCGAAAACCCGGATCAACGCCCCTTCCAGCTCCCGGACATTGCTCTGGATGGCATCGGCCAGGAAAAAGGCCACATCATCCTGGAGGTCCATTCCCTCGGCGACCGCCTTTTTTTTCAGGATCGCCACCCGTGTTTCCAGGTCCGGCGGGTGGATGTCGGCCACCAGGCCCCAACTGAACCGGGAGCGGAGCCGCTCCTCCAGATGTTCGATCTCGGCGGGAAAACTGTCCGAGGAGAGGATGATCTGTTTCCGGGCGTCGAACAGGGCGTTGAAGGTGTGAAAAAACTCCTCCTGGGTGGCCTTTTTGCCGGCGATGAACTGGATGTCATCCACCAGCAGCACGTCGACCGAACGGAAATTGTCCTTGAAATCATGGACCCGGCTGAAACGCAGGGAATTGATCAACTGGGTCATGAACTTTTCGGAGGAGATATAGAGTATCCGCAGCTCCGGCCGGGTGGTGACCAGTTGATTGCCGATGGCGTGCAGCAGGTGGGTCTTTCCCAGACCGACGCCGCCATAGACGAACAGGGGATTGTAGACCTGGAACGGCTCATCGGCCACCCGGGCGCTGGCGGCATGGGCGAACTGGTTGCAACTGCCGACCACGAAGGAGTCGAAGGTATAACGGGGGTCGAGACCGGTCTTGTCGGGGACCGGCGCCGGGACCGGTTCCGGGGGCGGGACCCGTTTCGGGTCGAAGGTCTTGGCCGCGGGATCGACCTTGAAGGTCACTTTCAGGACATGGCCCGCCTCGTCGGCCAGGGCGGTTTCCAGCAGCGTGCCATAGTGTTTGCGGACGAACTCCATGGAAAAATCGTTCGCCGCCAGGATTTCCAGGTGCGCTTCGTCGACCGCCGACCCCGGCCGCAGGGGTTTGAGCCACATGTTGAACACCTGTGGCGAAACTTTTTCCTGAATGGCCGCCATGGCCTTTGACCAGATTTTGTCCATATCCTTCACAATCGGCACTGGGCCGTTCACACCGGAAAATCCATGGGGAGCGGGGCGGGGGATTTCAGCTTTCCCACACTCTTTTTTCGGCAGGTTCGAAGCTATCATGTCCGCCGGGTTTCGGACAACACTCCGCCCACGCCTTCGATCGGAACCGTCGGCCGCTCAAAATGATTTTCCATTGAAAAACAGGTTTGAAGGTTTTTTTCAGGTGATGGGTTTCGGCACCGGCCCTTCGTCGGCCGGAGAAACCGGGTGCAAACGCCGCTCCGGGACCGGTTTGGCCTTTCGTTCGACGGGGGTGTCTGCTTCCAGACCGGCGATCAAGGGTCCGTAATACCGTTCATAGCGCCGCCAGCGATTGATCGCCCGGTCATGGACCGGTTGCCGTACCTGCCAACTGCTGGCGGTTCGCACCACCCTTTTCGACCGGTGCGGGGAGAGACAGCCGGCATGCCAGGGCAGATCGAGAAAATCGATCAACGCCCGGCTCCACCGTTCCGGGTCGGTCACCAGCTCTTCATAGTGGATTTCAAACATCGGCAAAGGCAACACCCGCCGCCAATGGGCCATGAGCCGTTCATATCGGCGATAATAGACCCCCAGTCGCCACAGATCATGGCTATAACCGGGGGCTTCGGTAAAATTTTGAAAGTAAATCGACAGACAGCTGTCTATCGCATCCCGGCGGCAATGAATGATCCGCGCCCGGGGGAACAGCAGGGCGATCAAACCCAAGTATAAGAAATTATAGAGCATTTTGTCGATGATGCGGGCCGGATCCGTCTCGACATGTGCGGTCATCCCCTGCAAGTAGGTGCCGGCCAGCTGCGCTAGATGATCGCGGTCGAGGGCGGTCAGGTTGTCCGGATAATCCGGACTGGTTCGAAACCGCCCGGGGATGGACTCCGTCAGTTCACCGATGAGCGGCGGCTCACCGGCGCCATGGACCCGGGGATGGCTGGCGAGGATCTGCTCCACCAGGCTGGAACCGGAACGGGGCATGCCGACGATGAAGACCGGGCGTTGATCCATCAGGCCCGAACCGCCTGTTCGGGTAAAAATGGCACCGTCGAAAAAGGCCATGATCCGATCGATGCTCTCCAGATCGTGTTGAAACCGGTCTCCGAGTGGCCGTTTTTGCAATTCGTTGCCCCGGTGGATGTGATGAAAGGCCCGATCGCAAACGCCACAATCATCCAGGGCCTTGCCGATGGCGAAATGGAGGGCGGCCCGTTTTTCGGCGCCGTGTCCCGGTTTTTTCAACAGGGTTTCGGCGTTGATGATCTCCTCGTGATCGGCCCGTTGATACCGTTGGCAACGCATGCGTCCGGCATGGGCCGGCACACAGTCCGGATCCCGCTGCAGGGCCCGGGCATAACAGTCCCGGGCTTCATCGAACCGTCCCAGGGAACGCAGGGACTCCCCGAGATCGCACCAGAGAATGGTCTCCCCCGGGGCCAGCTCGATGGCGCGCCGAAACCATTCCAGCGCCGCCGCAACCAGGTCCAGACGATCCAGGGCCAACCCCAGGCCGTGATACAAACCCACCCGCGCCCGTTTTTCGGTTGGGGAGTCGCCGGATAAAACCGATAACCCTTTATGAAACCGCTCCAGCGCCGCCGCCGGCCGTCGCTGTTTGATCAAAAGGCGGCCAAGAATGAGGTGGGTTTCAAGGTGATCCGGTTTCAGGATGAGAAGCCGCTGAAAATTTTGAATCGCCGCATCGAAGGTTTTCATTCCGACGGCGGAAAGGCCCAGGCCATACTAGGCCTCGTAACAGTCGGGATCGTGCCAGAGTGCCAGACGGAACCGTTTGTCGGCATCGGCAAATTTTTTTTCACCGATCAAACGGTGGCCACGCCGCAGATTGGCCAGGGCTTCCGGTAAGGGTTTTTTATCCGGCGAAGCGTCCATCGTTGCGGATCGTTCCTTCTCCCTGAAGGTTTGAACCGCCCGTGGGGGACGGCTGTCGAGTCGAGGTGGGTATCATTTCATGCCATTCGATCGTTCAACGATGGGAGGGTGGGGATGATAACCGGAAAAATCAAGCCAACAGACCATTCTTGCCATGTTTTGCAAAAAATTGATCTGGTTGTCCCTGTCGTTGATCACCCTCTCCATCGGTTCGCTGGTTTCAGCGGATCAAATCGGCCGTAGCCGCTATCAATCCCGGCAGGACCGTGTGGAGACCATCTGGAACAGTCAGGACGATCTGGCCCGGGGCGGACGTCTTTATGACAACTGGTTCGCGGTGGTGGGTATCACCCCGCCCCGGCAACCGCATCCGGCCCATCCCCGCCGGGCGAAGCCCATTCCGGCCGCCGACACCTGGCGCTGCTCGACCTGCCATGGTTGGGATTACCAGGGCGGCAACGGCAACCGGCTCAGTCTCCGCAACATGCGTGAAGCGCCGGTTGCGACCATCATCACCATCCTGAAAAACAATCGTCACGGTTATGCGGGAAAAATGTTGGATCGGGATTTGGCCGACCTGGCCCTTTTCATCAGCAAGGGGCAGTTGAACATGAACCGCTACATCGATCGGCAAACCGGCCGGGTCATCGGCGGCAGCCGTGTGCGTGGCAACGCCTATTATCAAGCCCTTTGCAGCGGCTGTCATGGTCCGCAAGGCCTGAATGGGGACCGATCCCTGGGTGAGCCGGCCAGGAACCGCCCCTGGCGAACCCTGCACAAGATACTCAACGGTCAGCCCGAACGGAACATGCCGGCCCTGCGCGCTTTCGGTGTGCGGGTGCCGCCCCCCTGGGGTTCCCGAAAACTGATGGTGCCGGTGGATGTGCTGGCCTACCTGCAAACCCTGCCGGAAAAATAGGGGAGAGGGATGGCCCGGGGCGCCGAACCGGTATGGGGGTGGATCGGAACCGGCGGAATGATCGATTCAGTCGCCCCCACCCTTGGTGTCATCGGGTTCAAGGACCACAAATTTTTTGGCGAAAATTTCAAAATCCGCCTGTTGCACGGCATTGCCCTTTTCCGCCAGGATGTCACCGATGGACTCCTTGAGCCATTTGGGTATTTTATACCGTTGTTGAATTTTGATGAATATCTCCCCCGGCCGATCGGGATTGCGCAGTCCCCCCGGGTACATCTCCTTGACCACCTTCAACCATTTGTTGAAACGGCCCGGATGGTGACCGGTGCTTTTTCGTTTGCCGGGTTTGGCGTTGGCAATGGTGATACTGGCGCGGTTTTCCATGCCCAGGGATTTTTTTTTCGCCTTGAGCTTGTCGGCCATCTCCTGCTGAAAGGCGTGAAACCGCTCCTTGCGCTCCTCCTCCACCTGCCGGCGCAGCTCCAACAGTTCCTTGTCGCTGAGTTTTTTGAGGAGCTGTACGGCCTGCTGATAGGAATCGGTGGATTTGGCGATACCCTGCATTTCCGGATCATACCTCGTTGACAAAGAAAAAAAGGATCATCGACTCAGGATAGTCAATGATCGGCATGCCTGTAAAGATGCCACTCCTGCGGATAAAAAAAACCCCCCGTGCGGAGACGGAGGGTCGAATCGGTTCAACAGCGTCGTTGTTTCCGGCGACGGGTATCAAGCGCCGCTGCTGAAGCCGAGCATGAAACTTTCCAGAAGATCCACATCCAACCGATCCTTGGCTTTGCGCCGTTTTTCCAGCAACTGCTTACGGGCCATTTTGGCAGCATCCGGATCCAGGATCAGCCCACCGCTGCTGACCATCATCTGGCTGGAACCGGACTGGGACCGGAGACTGCCGTGCAATCCTGCTTTCATGATTTGAATCCCCTCTTTCAGCAATAATATTGGCTGCCATGATTGACAATTTCCAACCGGGCGTTGGAGATCAATCCTATAACAGACAACGGGGGGGTTGGCTATTAGAAAAAATTAATCAAGCATAAGAAAATGTGATTTTACGCCATGTTTCCCTGTGAAAACAACCAAAAAGCCGGCAAAAAAAATTTTTCCGGGCATTGTTTCACCTTGTTTTGGGCCGTTCGGGCACCGGTATGTCACGATGGGCCGTTCGAGGCCGTTTCGTCGAGAAAATCGGCGGCCTGGTCGCGGAAAAAGTCCGGCAGGATGCGGTTCAACGGCGTATCGTGAACGAATGCGGCGTGGCGGACCAGGCGGATGGCCGTTCGGGGATCGGTGTCCCGCAAAAAATGGTGGATGGCCCGTTGGTTCAGGGTTTCGGCCCGATCCGCCACGGCCAGGACGTTGGCGAGATCGGCGCCACAGCGCCGGCAGACGGTTTGTTCCTTCCAGCGCGCTCGGCAGATCGGGCAGCGTTCCATGTTTTCAGGTTTCCAGATAGTAGAGCACATCGGCCAGTTGCGATGTGGCGGTTTTCAGGGCCGAATCATCACCGTTGGCCAGGGCGTCGTTGATCTCCTCGATCAGATCGATCATCTCATCACGATCCTCCTCCTCGGCCCGTTCCAACATCCGTTCCGCCTTTTCGATCAAGGCCCTGGCCTGGACCGTGGCCTGACGATCGTTGGAACCGGCCGTATCCTCCTGGTTGGCCGCCACCACGGGAACATCTTCCATCAGGGTGCCGATCCGCTCCCGGGCTTCGATCATTTTTTGATCATCCAGGCCGGCGAAGGCGTTGTCGATGGTGATGCGTTTTTCCAGGCCGGTGTTTTTCTCCCGGGCCGCCACGTGCAGGATGCCGTTGAGGTCGAGGCTGAAATCCATGACGATGGGGTTGTTGGCGGGAAAATTGCCCAAACCCCGGATCCAGAACTGTCCCAGCTCGGTATTGCGGCGGGCGTCGCGGTGTTCCCCCTGATAAATCCGCACGTCGACGCTCTCCTGGTTATCGGCCATGGTGTAGAACACCTCGCTTTTCTTGACCGGGATCGGCGTGTTCTTGGCGATGACCGGCACGAACAGGTCCGGCGAGGGCAGACCGTCCAGTTCGCCGAAACAGGAGGTGCCGAAGGTATACGGGGTGATGTCCACCAACACCGCCGAAACCGCATCACCGGCGATGGAAGCGCCCTGAATGGCGGCGCCCAGGGCGACGCAGAGGTCCGGATCGACCTCTCCCCGGGGGGGCACCCCGAACACCTCCTCGAGACGCCGGCTCACCATCGGCGTGCGGGTGGCGCCGCCCACCAGCAGGATCTGCTCGATCTCCGAAACCGTCAAACCGGCCCCGCGCAGGGCGGTATGCACCGCCTCCAGGGTTTCATCGATGAACGGCGTGATCATCTTTTCGTACTCGTCCCGTTTCAACTCCAGGGAAAGATGAATCGGCTGGCCGGTCTTGTCGAGCAGATACTCCTCCTCGATGCGGGCATAGGGGTTGTTGGAAAGGTGGATCTTGGCCCCCTCCGCCGCCCGGATGATTCGGGCCATGATTTTCGGCGCGGTGGTGACATCGACATCATGTTCGCTTTGCAAATGTTGGACGATGTGATCGACGATTTTCTGGTCGAAATCATCCCCGCCCAGATGGTTGTTGCCATGGCTGGAGATCACCTCCACCACCGCCTCCTCGATGCGCACCACCGACACATCGAAGGTGCCGCCCCCCAGATCATAGACGAGGATGCGTTTGCTGCCGTGGTGCCCGGCCTCGTAGGAGAGGGCCGCCGCCGTCGGTTCGTTGATCATCCGCACCACTTCCAGGCCGGCGATCTCCCCGGCCTCCCGGGTGGCCTGGCGCTGGGCATCGTTGAAATAGGCCGGCACCGTGATCACCGCCTTGTTCACCGACCGTCCCAGATGGGTCTCGGCGATTTTTTTCAACTCTTTGAGAATGATGCCCGAAATCTCCTGGGGGCTGTATTCATCGGCGGCCAAGGAGACCTTGTCCGGCTGGCCCATGCGGCGCTTGATCGATTTGACCGTCCACTCCGGATAGAGCACATATTGATTGCGCGCCGCCGTCCCGACCATCACCGTGCCGGTTTCGGTGACACCGACCACCGACGGCAACAGTTTGGAACCGTCGGCGTTGGGAATGATAATTGGCTGGCCATTCTGCACCACCGCCACTTCGGAATTGGTGGTGCCCAGATCGATGCCGATAATCGGTTCTTCCATGGTTTTTCCCTTTGTCCGCAAACGGATTACCGGTCGGCATCCGCCATCCCCCCGGTCGATTCCGGAGGCCGGTTGACGATCACCTCGGCGGGACGCAACAACCGTTCGCCCCACAGATACCCTTTCCGCAACTCTTCGGTCACCACCCCCCGGTCGACATCGGGCCGCGCGCTCACCTCCACGGCCCGCATGCACAGGGGATCCAGGGGTTCCCCCACCGCCGTCAGGGCATGAACCCCCTGGGCGGCGAGAATCTGCTCCAGACGCCGCAGAGAGATCTCCTGACCGCTGGTCAAGGCGGTCAACAGGTCCCGCTCCCGTTGGCAAAAACGGCTGAAAAACGAGGCTTTGGGTTCAACGTCGACCCGCAGGCCCGCTTCCAGACGATCCTTGAGGTCCAGCAGTTCCAACAACAGCGGCCGCAGCGCCTCCTGCCGCGCCTTTTCCAGCTCCGCCGGTTGCCGCCTGACCACCTCCCGCAGGGTCTCCTGGCCGGAACGGACCGTCTCGAACAACTCCCGGAACTGATCCAGGGCGCCCTTGAACTGGCGGGAGGCGATTTTGGTCTCATTTTTCAGGGCCGCCAGCTCGACGAACAGGGCGTATAGATCGCTCCGTTCATCATCGGCGTCCGCATCGGCCATGTTTTCGGTCCGGTACGGATCGTCCATCCGCTCCAGATAGTCCCGAAAACGGTCCAGCAGGGCTTCCTTGGTGGTGGCGTCCAAAACGGTCACTCCCCGGTAGAGGAAACGGCCGACCGTTTGCCGGGGGTGGCCAGGTGGAAGTGTTTCAAATCGTCGGCCAGGGTGTCGAGGATCAACTGCGCCGACGACCGCCCCGGGTTGGTGTTTTCGAACAGATGCCGGCACAGATGCGCCGGGTCCGGTTTGGAGGTGTGGAACAGTTGATAACGCAACCGGTCCCGTCGGCTGGCGATGGTTTCATAGGCGCTGCGGATCTCCTGGAAACGGTCCGGATCCCGCTCCGGCGGATGTTGTCGCACCAGTCGCAACCAGGCCTTTTTGATCATTTCGTCGTCGGCATCTTCCGGCAGACCGAGCACATGAAAAGGATTTTTCATTCGAACAGGTCCAACTCCAACTGTTCCCCACCGGTTTCCCGGGACCGGGAACCGGCGGCGGGTCCGTTATCGGGTTTTGACGGTTTGGCTTTTGGTTTGTACAAGAGATCCAGGGCCTTGTCGATGAGCAGATCGAGGACCCGTTTCCCAAATGGGGGCAGGCCCTCCAGTTCCCGGTTTTCGATATAGGTTTTTCTCACCAGCGCTCGATGCGAATCGCTCTGAATGGCGCCGAACTCTTCCTCGATCGCCGCCGCGATCTCCTCGACCATCTGTCGTTCCAACTGATCGGGAAAGAACGGAATTCCTGGTGGCGGTCCATCGGCAAAAGGATCGAAATCACCCATGAAGGGATCCGACATGCCCCCGTGTTCGTCCAGAAAGATTTGGATCCGCTTGGCCGTTGCAAAATCCTCCATCTCCATGGCCCGTTCCGCTGCCGTCTCCAATTTATCATAATTTCTGTTGGATAACGGCGAGACGCCATCCCGGCTCTGGCCGACGATCCGGTAATAGACGAAGATCGGTTGTCCCGGCCATCTTTTTTCGCCGCCGCCGGCAAACGATTTCAACAGAGTGAACTGTTTTTTCTCATGCAGGACCCGGCAGATGAGACGCAATTCCTCGATGGTATAGGCGAGACCGGCGGCCTTTTTGAAATGGGTTTTCAGCAGATCGAACGGACCGCCGCCATAACCACTCCACTTCCGGTCATATCGATCGATCAAGGCCACCGCCTGGATCACCTGCTGGTGAACGGGTGGTGTGCGATTGTGGGCGGCCAGTTGTTTTTTGAATATTCCCAGGGTCACCGCCGACAGGCGCCGGTGTTCCGCTTCCAGGAACAACCGCAACGAAAAAGTCAGACCGGCCCCCGCCAACTCCCGCGCCTGTTCGAGAAACGCCTCTCCCGCCCGTTCTTCTCCCATTTTCAGGGCCAACAACCCCTGTTGCAGGGGCAACCGGGCGCGGTCGGATTTGCCATCGTCCAGGGCGATGGTGGCATCGATCTCCTTTTGCACCAGATGGTGTTCAGCCCCTTGGGCCTTTTTCCAGGCATGGGCGAGATGCGCCTCGATCATCAATTGCCGCACATGGTTGTTGATGGGGTCCAGGCGCAATATTTTTTTCGCCAGCCGCGTCGCCTTGACGAAGGTGTTTTTTTGCAGGGCCGCCTCCAGGCCGGCGGTGAGGATGGCGCTCTCCTCGGGAAATCGTTTGACCGCTTTTTCCACCCACTGGTGGTAGGATTTGGCCGGTTTGAGTTCCCCGCTCCATTTGATCACCTGCAACCAGGTGGCTTGGTCGTCCGGATCATATTCGAGGCTCTCCTCCAGCAATTCCAAGGCGGGTCGATGAACCGGTTTGGAGAAGGGCTGTTCACGCTCGGCCAGATGGCGTTGAATCAGGGCGACTTTCAACCTGTCATCCGCTGTTGGCGAACCTTTTTTCAGCTCACGGATACAAACATGCCACTCTTCGCCGGTCAATCTTCTCGAATGGGGGCTACTGCTAATCCGTTCAGCTTCCAGGGCGGCGAAGCGGGCGTACTCGAAGGGGGTCAGTTTGCCGAACCGTTTTTCGAATTGGGACAATTTCCGGCTGTCCTTCGCCATCAGGTTCAGACAGATTTGCCGCATCTCCCCGGTTGGCAAATGGTCGACATTGGCCAGCAGGCGGGTGATCAGTTCGTTGTCCGATCGGGCGCTGGTCAACTGTGAGAACAGATCCAGGTTTTCCCGGGATATCCCGGAGAGGGTGGCGGCCAACTCCTGTTGCCGGACAGTGAGGGGCGTCAGGGCCGCCACCAACTCCTTGCCGCTCATGGTCCCGCACCGGATGGCGGCGGCCAGCCCGGCGAAGGGTGAGGTGGGGGAAATTTTATCCAGCAGCCGTACCGCCTTTTCCGGTTCCCGGGCCTGCAGGATCAGGCTTTTCAGGATCAGACGGAAAACCTTGAAGGGCGAGCGCAACGGCAGACGGCGCAGGAGCTGGTCGGCCCGTTCATCCTCTCCCCGGCAGTAGGCGGCCAGGGCTTCGCGGGCGGTTTGCCGCTGCTCGGGCAATGGTGACCCTTTGGGCAGGGCATTGACGATGCCGGGGGCATCGGTCAACAGCAGGATGGCGGCCAGCGCCCCCAGATCCTCCCACAAGGTGGCATCGTTCGCCTGAAACCAGGTTTCCCGTTCAAAAAACAGCCGTAAACCCTTGCCATACTGTTGGGCATTGATCCGCCAGACCACTATTTTGTCGGGTGGTAACGGTTCCGGCAGCAGACGGTCGGCGTTTTCCAGGAGCACCACCGCCTCTTTGTACATCCGCTTGTCCGCCAACTCCTCGGCCCGGCCCAGGTAGGCCTGCGCCAGGGAGGGATTCCAACGCTCGGCGCCCTGCTGTTTGACCAACTGTTTGAAACAGGCCACCGCCTCCTTGAAATGACCCTGGCGCAACGATGCATCGCCCCGCGCGGCCAGTTTTTCCGGCGGCTGGGCGGGTGATGGAGTTGAAGATCGGCGTCGTTTGGCTCTGGCCATGATTGGACCCTGGAGCGGCTGATTGAATTCCCGATTGGGCTGGATTTGACTGTTTTCCAGATTGGAAAAATATCATTTAATGGGGATTTCCGGAACGATTGAAAAAAAAACGATTAAAAAATAATGCGGGGAGGGGGGGAGGGTTATTCCGGCGACAGTGCCAAGTCCTTGATCATGGTCGGTTGCAGGGATTTTTCCAGGGTTTCCTCCAGGGTGGTCATCAACCGGTCCACCGGTGGTTCACAGCAGAGATGGCCGGCATGGAAAAAGGACCGTTCACCGCTTTGGCGCAGCACCCGCAACACCGTTGCCGCCGAGGTCTCTTCCAAGGGTGCGCCGGGGATCCAGGTGGCGGGAATTTCCCGGCTTCGCGTCAACAGACCGGCCGATTCCAGGGTGTGCAGCACCGGTTTGACCATCTCCATGGGCAGACCGGCACGACGTGAGAGGCTCTCCAGGTCCCAGGGGGGGAGGCGGCGATAGTGGTTTTGTCCGATCCACACCAGGATCGACAGGCCCAACCGTTCCAGCATGCGGCCGCTGGGACGGCGGTGGCGGCGTTGGGCCGGAAAGGGGCGCGGATATTGATGATGGTGGGCGATGGTGGCCCCGGCCAGCAGGATGAGCCAGGCGAGATGCAACCAGATCATGAACAGGATCAGGGTGGCGAAGGCCGAATAGATGGCCGTGTAACCGTCGCTGCCGGCCACGAAACGGGAAAACAGCCAGCCGGCGCCGATCCACAGGATGCCGGCGCAGACACCGCCGACCAGGGCCGAGGTGGGTTTGACCAGTGTGTTGGGGATGGTCAGATAGAAAAAACCGAAGGCGCCGCTGATGAGAAAAAAGGGCAGGAGCCGTGTCGACAGGGCGTAGAGGGAGCCGAACGGTTCCTGGGACAACAACCACTGCGCCAGGGGCGTATGGACCAGGGAGGCGCTCAAGCCGATGGCGGAAAAGACCAATACCGGACCGACGATGATGACGCCCAGATAACTGCCGAACCGTTGGGCGAACGATCGTTGCCGGTCGACGCCCCAGATGACGTTGAACGCCTGTTCGATCTTTTGCACCAGGGAGATGACGGTATAGAACAGCAACGCCAGACCGGTGAAACCGAGCACCCCGACGCGCATGTTGTCGACGAAACCGATCAGACGGCGGCTGATTTCACCCCCTTGTTCCCCCAGAGGGGCCAGCAGGTTTTCCAACAGCGGTTCCACCTGATTGTGGACCCCGAAGGCCTTCAACAGGGAAAAGGCCACCGCCAGCAGCGGCGTCAACGACAGCAGGGTGGTATAGACCAGACCCATGGCCCGCAGGGAGAGCTGTCCGTCGTCCAGGTCCAGCCACAAGGGGTGCAGCACCCGCAACACCCGGTAGGAGAGCGACCGTCGCGCCGCCGCATCGGGAATTTCCGCCGCCGACAACCAGGCCCGCCACTGTTTCGGCAGGAGCCGGTCATGGGAACCGGGCGCTGCCGATCGATCGTTCAACGGGCCGGAAACCGCGTCACCATCAGGCGCCGCCGGCCATCGGTGGATTTTTCCGGAATGTAGGCGATGGTGTGCAACCGGGTGCCGGAACGGGTTTTTTCGCTGTCGGCGATGGGACCGATGTCGAGCAGGCTGGTGGATTTGAAAATCTGCTCGCGCATCTTCACCGAACAGGCCACCAACAACGCCGCCGGCGCACGGTCGAAGGCCCGCGCCGGCAACGACAGCAGCAGATCGGTCTCCGAGTCGGTCAGACGGGCGAATGATTTGCTCAACAACGGTCCACGCCGCGGTTTGTGGCTCGACGAATCATCACCGCCGATATCCCGATAGGCGAAACAGCGGGCGTTGGCCTGCCCGTTTTCCCAGGTCACCGGTTGGTTGGTGCGGGTATCGCTGTATACGAAGCGTACCCGCACCCGCCTGTCGGCGCCGATGGTGGCATCGGTCTCGACCATGTCCACCGGCCGCACCCCATCCGGCATGGCGGCGGGATATTGAGGCCCGGTTTTTTTCACCGGTTTATTCAACGAAACCGCCGCCTTTTTTTGCACACAGGGATGGCTCTGCAAAACCGAACGGCCCGGCCGGCCACCGGGACATTGGTACAACTGCCGGGCCAGTGCTTCGGCCCCCATCGACAAGGCCAGACCGGCACAAAACAACGAGAATAAAATGGTTTTTTTCATCATCCACGCCCTCCCACGGATTCCAACCGGCCGAACCGCCGGGGAATGGGGGTTATCTATGCAGGTTTTGGGCCATGATTGGGGAGCAACTGTTATCCCGCAATTGTTCCGGTCAATTCGGCGTGGGCGCAACCCCGCCCTGCCATGGGTTCAGTGATTGTTGTCGGGTCTGCCGCGGCCCACCGGCCCGGGAAGAGAGCGGACGGTTCCGGGCGGCACAGACAATTTGCTTGCATTTTTACAAAATTTCCTTGAAAATGAGGATTTCACAGGTCGTCGGTGTCATACGTGGCAACATCTTCCCCGGTTATTCCGTAGAATCCGGGAAAAAATACCGTCCCCTCCGATCCTGACCATGGCGGCATCCCTCGCCGTTGATATTTTCCCAGAAAAACGGGCTGGATCGGACAAGTTTGGCATCAGCTGTGCTTTCCGTCTCCGGTGACTTGATGGATAAATATTTTTTTGCTTGGCAAGGAAACAGGCCGACCGTTCCCGATTACCATAGGAATTCGCGTTATGTATCGATCCATAAAAAAATCTGTTCGTGCATTCAGCCTCATGGGCTGTTTGATGCTGCCATTCATCATCTCCTGCGGTGGCGGGGGAGGGGGTGGGAGCAGCAGCACCACCAGCAGTTCCACCATTTCCGGGCAGGCGGTCAATGGTCCGTTCGCCACCGGCTCGGTGGTCACCCTGCAACAACTGGGCAGTGACGGTACGACAACCGGTACCCAGACCACCACCACCGTCACCGATGATCTCGGCAACTTTTCCGCAACCGTCTCCTGGTCGGGACCGACCCTGATCACCGTGGTCGGAAAATACTTTGATCTCGATACCGGCGCCGCCTCCCAGGCCGATGCGACGATGGCTTTGGCGCTTGACGTGACCAGCGGCGCCAGTCAATCCGCCAATGTCTCCACGGTCACCACGGTGGCCGCCAGCCGCGCCAGGGCCCTGGCCGGGGAAGGGATCGGCTTTACCACCGCGCTCAGCCAGGCGGACGAAGAGGTGGCCGGTGAAATATTGGGGGTCTACTCCATGCCCAGCGGCGTCACCCTGAAGGATCTCAATCCGCTCAATGGTTCCGCCTCCTCCGACGATTTGACCATGTTGAATGCCCGCCTGCTGGCCTTCGATGTGTCGTTGGACGGTCAAAACACCGCGCCAACCGATATTTTGACCACCTTCGCCGACGATATGTCCGCCAACGGCAAGCTGGATGCCACCGGGGTCATCACCACCCTCAATACCGCCATCGACAACCTCGATGCATCGACCATGAATGGCATCGGCACCAAACTGGGCAACTATCTGCCCTCGGGCACCACCGTGCCGACCCTGCCCACCAAGACCGATCTGGACGATGCCGACAGCAAATTGATCAAAAGCGACAATGGCGGTCCACCGCCCGATTACAACACGGCGGGGGATAACGTCGCCCCCACCGGCAAGGTGTCCGGCACCATTGAAATCGGCAGCGGTTCCGGGGTCACCGTCTCCGCCGTCGATAAAAACTCCGGCGACACCCACACTTTTTCGGTCACCACCGATGGTTCCTACGGAACGTTCGCCGTGGATGGCTCGGGTACGGTCACCTATACCGCCGGAAGCTCGGTCCAGGCCGATGAAGGGGTGGTCACCATTACCGATCAGGGCGGACTGACCGGCACCGTGACGGTGTTGGCCGTGCCCCCGCAGGCCACCAACAACGCCCCCACCGCTTCGGACGCCTCCAAAAGCATGTTCCTGAGCGAAACCCTGAGCGTCGATCTCTCCACTTTGAGTGACGATGCCGACTCCGGCCAAAAGGAGATCTATGAGGTTTCCAGTCCGGTGAACGGCACGGTCGATGTCGCCGGCAAGGTGGCCACCTTCAAACCCAGCGCCGCCGGCGACGGTTCATTTAAATTTCAACGCTTCGACGGCGAAGGCGGTTCTTCCTCGTTGGCGACGGTATCCGTCACCATCACCGAGGATCCGACGGCCCCCGCGCCCACGGCCAGCCTCTCCTCAACGACCGTGGACATGCAGGGCACGGTAACGGCCACCATCACCGGCAATGACGCCAACACCGCCGATACCGAGTCGAGCCTGACCTTCGAGGTGACGACCGATCCCGCTTCCGGCAGTGTGCAGGCCGACGCCAACAACCCGTCCCGGTTCACTTATACCGCCGGCACCACGGCGGGCGCCGTCAGTTTCGTCGTCACCGTCACCGATTCGGGTGGACTCTCCGGAACGGTCACGGTGGAGGTCACGGTCAACGAGGGCAATGAGGCGCCGGTGCCGTCGGCCACCTACTCCTCCGATACCTGGCTGTCTGACAACGCCGTCACCATAACCGTCTCTCCCAACGATCCCAACCCGACCGACAACCATACCTTCAAGATCGGCACCGCCCCGGCCCGTGGCACCCTGACGCCGACCGCCGATCAGACCAGTAGCGACGGGGGATCGGTAACCTATACCTATACCCCGGATGGCAGCCTCGGCGAGGATACCTTTACCATCGTCGTCACCGATGACAGCTCCCTGGCACCATCGGCATTGTCCGGCGAGCTGAAAAAATCCTTTACCATCACCGAAACGCAGGTGGCGCCGAAACCGACCGCCAGTCCCGGTTCGATCAGCCTGACCGCCAACGGCACCGATACCCAGACCGTGACCATCAGCCATGGTGATCTCAACAGTTCCGACACCCATACCCATGCGGTGACCACCGAACCGACCCTGGGCACGGTTCAGAACAACAATGACGGCACCTTCACCTATACCGCCGGCAGCACCGCCGGCAGCGACAGTTTTGTCATCACCACCACCGACAATACCGGCCTGACCGGCACGGTGACCATTGAAGCGACGCTGGCCGAAGCCCTGCCGGCGGACTACACCTATCTGAATACCCTGCGCACCAGCGCCGGCATGATCGTCTATGAGCGCGATACACGACTGGAAACGGCCGCCCTCAACCATGCTGAATACAACATCGCCAATTCGACCACCGGCCATGGTGAAACCGAAGGAAATACCGGTTTCACCGGCGCCACGCCGGCCGATCGCGTCGTGTTCGCCAACTATCCGAGCCGATCGGTCGGCGAAGGGGTCAGCTACAGCACCGCAACCGGAACCGATGAGGCGGTGAGCCGGGCGGCCATCGATGGGTTGATGGCGGCCATTTACCACCGGTTCGATCTGTTGAGCATCGTCAACGATGAGATCGGCATGGATGCCTCCCAGTCCACCAGCGCCGCCTCCTATGTCCACAACAACGGCAACGCCGGCCTGGCCACCCTCTGTGACGGCACCAGCTATAGCGGTCCGAACACCTTCTATGTGGAAGTCTGTTCGGATACCACCTTCCGCGTCGAAGCCTCGGTCTACGACGAAGCGCAAGCGGCGGTGCGCCGGCAAAATCCGCAGTTCGTTCTGTGGCCGCCGGAAAATGGCACCGACATCCCGCCCGCCTTCTTCGAGGAGAGCCCGGATCCGTTGCCGGACTACTCCGTATCCGGTTATCCGGTTTCGGTACAGTTCAACGAAACTTCCGTCACCACGGCGTCGGTTTCATCATTCCGCCTGTTCCAGGTCAGCGACGGCGCCGAAATCACCTCCACCCGTCTCCTGGATTCGGGGTCCGATCCGAACAGCCGTTTCAGCGATCATGAGTACGCCCTGTTCCCTTTGACCCGGTTGGACTGGAACACCGCCTATCGGGCCGAACTGGACTACAGCATCGATGGCGTCAGCGCCAGCAAAAGCTGGCAGTTCACCACCCGGGACCTGGGCATGACCGTTCACACCACCGTCAACGGTTCCGCCGATCTGACGGTCACGTCCGGCGAAACCTTCGCGGTTTATGTCCCGCCGACCACCGACAACCCGACCATCGGTTCCATCTCGACCCGCTTCAGCGGCGGTTCGACGCTCGATACCGAATATGAGGACAACAACACGCTGAAAATCACCTTTACCGGTTCCGCCGGCGATACCGCCACCATCACCCATGATGACGGCACCATCGATCTGACCATCGGCCAATAGCGCCATTCCCGGCTTTGCCAATCCCCCTTCCGCCCGAACGTTGATCCGGAACCTCCTGAAAGGAGGCCGCTCCGGATCAACGTTCCGAGCGGGAGCCGGGATACGATGTCCGGCAATTTACTCCAGCACCCCTGGATTTCCGCCTCCGCGGGAATCCAGGCCCGTCATCCGGTTGAAAATCCAACCGCCGCTTTGTTTTCCATCCCGGAAATCGATGTGCTATGATTAAACGTCACGATCCCGACCGCCGGGAAAACGACGATCGGGACGATTCCGAATCGGCGAACAACCGGGTGTCCATTGGAGTTTTCCCATGTCCAACACCATAACCCTGGAAGATGTTTGGAAACTGTTTCGGGAGACCGATCGAAAGTTTCAGGAGACGGATCGCCTGATCCAGAATGTTTCCAAAGAGATCGACAGGATGTCCCAAGAGGTCAGCAGGGTGTCCAGGGAAATCGGCAACCTGGGGGGTAAATGGGGCACGTTTCTGGAAAACCGGGTGGCACCGGGCTGTGAAACGTTGTTTGCCGAGCGGGGAATACCGGTACATGAAGTGTATCCGCGTGTTCGTACCAAACGCGATGATGGCGCCTCCATGGAGATCGATCTCATGGTGGTGAACAGCGGTGCGGTGGTGTTGGTGGAGGTGAAAAGCACCCTGACCATCGAGGATGTTCGCTATCATCTGCAACGGTTGCAACGGTTCAAGGAATTTTTTCCCCGCTATGCCGACTGCCGGGTGATCGGCGCGGTGGCCGGAATCGATGTCAGCGAACAGGCTGAAACATTCGCCCGCAAACAGGGATTGTTCATCATCCTCCAGGCCGGTGAAAATTTGACCCTGGCCAACGAAGCCGACTTCGAACCGCGTACCTGGTAGTTTTCTCCGCGATACCTTTCCCCCATCCGCCTCACGGGGCCATGGCGGCCTTTTTGGATTTTTGCAACCGGTAGGCCCAGGCGACGCGGGTGGCGCCATGGGCTTCCAGGGTGATTTGACAGTTTTGCAAACCGTCGGCGTCCGGCCACTGGTCGTGGGTGGTTCCGCTGCGGTCGGGGATGATTTTCACCTGCTTGACCTCGGAAACCGGCAGACGGCTGATGATGTCGATCCGTTTGGACTCGGCGCCGAGATTGCTGATCCACAGTTGGCTCTTGTTGTTGAAGGCCGGCAGCAGGTGCTCCTTCACCTTTGATTTTTGCCGGGCCGAGGTCGCCACCCGTTTGACCCGCAGGTCCGGGTCCGGTCCCCAGCCCAGGGCGAACGGTTCCCCGGGGGCCACGAACAGGATCGACGTGCGGCCGACATAACCGCTGTCGCGAATCAGATCCACCGGCCCGGCCAACACCGGTTGCGCGGCGGTATTTTTCTGCACGCTTTTCATCACCACCGGTTGATAATCCCGCTCCTCGCCACCGGCGATGGGACCCAATGGCGGGATCAGGACCAAGCCGGTTTGCGCGTCGGTTTCGAATGAAAACAGCTCCACCCGGTGTGGCCGGCCATCGGCGGGGATGGTCATCGGCCCCGAAGCGTGGAAGTGAACGGCATGGCCGCCATCATCGATGCCGGGCAGTTTTTCGTCGGTCTTTTCCGGCCTCTCCACCGTATCGGTGGCCGGCATCAACTCCGGCGCCAAATCCTGGATCTCCTGTTCGCGAACCTCCAGTTGCACGGCGTCACTTTTGGGCACCACCGACAACCGGTCGCTGGCCAGGCGTGGTGGTTTCACCCCCGCCGACAACCGTTCCACGGAAAAGGACAAGCGCGCCTCCGGCCAGGACTCGCCGGTGTTCTGCCAGACCGAGCCGCCGACGGTGAAGAGCAGACGTCGAGAATCGCCCCGCCCCTGCAAACGGGCGCTGTGCCAGGGCCGCCAACAGGCGTTGCCGGTCATGTATTCGATGCGCAAACCGATACGGCCCGGTCGCCGCACCTGCAACAACAGCTCCAGGGAGGCCCGGCACCGTTCATGACGATCCTTGGCCAGATGGATTTTTTTTTCCAGGCGCGCCAAATCCTTGTGGCATTTTTTCAATTGAAAATCGAGCGCGATCCGGGATTGACGCGCCGTCAGCTCCTGTTGATACAGCTCCGTGGACCAGGCGTTCCACGCCTCCCGGTCCGCCCGACCCCAGGCCACATCCTCCACCAGTTCCTGGAAGGCGTGATTGCGCAGATTCACCCGATCATCCACCTCTTGGCCGACGAGGCTCCTTTTCCCGGACAAGGCGGCGATCTCCCGTTGCAACCGCCGCCGTTGCCGCCGCCATTCCCGGATCCGTTCCTGATCCGGCTCCCGGGACTCCACCAGCCAATGGCGCCGAACGTGGATATCGACCAACACCGCCCCATCGTTCCCCACCACCCGGGCGGTCAGGGTCTTGTCGCTCAACAAGGGCGTTACATCCGCGACCACCGCCCGCACCCACCCTGACGGCAGCTCCGCTTCACCGCTGCGGATCACCCGGGCGCGATCCTCGAACAACACCACCTCGGAAACCGGGGTGTTCAGGGAGACCGTCGATTCCGTGGCCGGGGTTTGCGACACGGGATGGTTCATGATTCCCTCCGATTGCCGCCGGCCAGCTCATATTTGACCGGCAGGGTGATCTTGTAGTGGACGCTCAAGACCGTCTCGCCGCCGGGGGCCACCGTCATCCGCCAACCGTGGCCGCCTTCCAGATGATACTCCTCCGGTTCATACCGGTCCCACATCGGTTTCACCGCCACCGGTTCCACCTCGATATCCCGTTCATTTTCGCCTACCGTCGGGATGCGCTCCAATATCTCCAGGTCGGCGCTGGCCGGCAGATGATTGGCGATGCGTATTTCGATGCCATGGTGCAGGGTACGCTTGCCGGCCAACAGTTTATAACCCTCTTCCTCCCGGAACTGGACGTTGCGCGCCACCTTGACCCGCTGTTCGACCCCCATGCCCAGTTGAATGGTACCATCCCGGCCGACGGCATCCAGCGCCGAGGTCATCCTATAATTTCCGTCCTGATAAATATCCGCCGGTCCCGGCGGCAGTGGACCATCCAGGGGATTTTCGATATCCACGCGGCGGAACACATCGCGGCTCTCCCGGGGGACGGTGACCAGGGTCACGGTGGCGGTGGCTGGCCGTTGCACCAGGGGCAACAGGTGAAACGCACCGTCGGCGGGGATGTCTCCGGGCGCCTCGGCCCGCCAGGCATGGTCGAAACCATCGACCGAATCGGCAAAATGACACCCCGGCGGCGGTTTGAAAACACCATCATCCCGGGAACGGCGCACGATCTCTGATACCAGATCGGCATGGTCGCCCCCATCGTCGATGAACCACTCCAGATAACGGTCCTCAATGGTCAACAGGCGCAAATAACCACGCCGGCTGGAGGAGACCGCCGGCATGCGCAGGGCGGCATAGTCCATTTGTGGTGAAAAATCGTCCGTAACCGTCACCGTTTTCACCAACGGTGACGGCGGGGCGGTTTTTTTCCGGGTTGCCGCTCCGGTACTGACGGCGGCGTCCGGGGGGATCGTCCCCCCTTCACCGGCTATCAGGGTCGCTTCTTCCGCCATCGGTTCAGCCGAAGCCAGGACCGCCGCTGGCGCGGCGGCGCCCATGATGGTCGCCTCCTCTTCCACATCGGCCAGTTGGGCCGCATGCATTCTGTGACGGACCGGTTCCTCACCGAGATAGCGTAGAATGTCCTCGGCGATCATGACCCGGAAGACCAACCGCTGAACCCCGATCAGGGCCCGTTCGATCTCGGTGCGTTTGTTCTCGTCACCGGGGTCGGCCATGCCGACCAGCACCGCACCGCCGGGTTCCTGGGCCAGGGGCAGCCATTGTTGCCGGCGGAGATAGGCCTTGTTCAACTTTTTCATCCATTTTTTCGGGGGTTCGATGTCGGCGTCGAAGGGCATGAACGGGACCTGATGACAGGCGGCGAGGGATAACGCGACCATTTTGGCATCGATCCCCTCCTCGGTGATCAACAGCGAGGCGACGGATCCGTTTTCCCGGTTCTGGCGCTTGAACAGGGCATCCAGGGTCCTCCGCCGCACCAGTCCGAGATACAGCAGATAATCGAACGGTCCCTTGCCGATGAAATCCTCCGGCGGAAAAATCAGGGATTCATTGGGGAACAACCGTTGATCAGCGTGGTGGATACGCTGCTTTTCCATGGCCGGGTCGGGCCGGATCCGTGCCACGAAACGATCATGATCTTCGAACAGCTCCCCAGCGTCCGGCGGCGGTTCACGCCAGCCGGTTTTGGGGATCGGAGGCTGTTGTTTGCCGATGCGGATGCCGGTTGCCTCCGGCAGCTCGGTCCACCGTTGCGGCAGGGCGGTGGAAAAGGTCAAATCGACACCGGTCCAATCCTCGCCGCTGGACTGGGCGGCCAGGGCGCGCATTTTCAGGGTTAACGATTGAAAATGATCACTGAAATCAAACGCATAGACCGGCGTCCAACGCGCCTGGCGTATCTCGTAGGAGAGATGGATTTGAACGGTATGATCCGGGGGGGGACGGCCTTGAACGGTTACCCGCACCGATTTGCGCAGATCATCCGGCGCCGGTTTGTCGGCGGTGGAGAGGCGGGCGGATTCGGCACGCAGTCCGGCCAGTTTTTCCTCCAGTTCCCGCAGCGGCTCTTCCAGTTCCAGTCGTTCCTTTGCCAGCCGTTCCATCTCCTGACGCCGAAACCGGACCAGCTCCAGACGCGCCGTCGTGGGACTGGACAACGGCGCCCGGTTGCCGCTCATGGCGTGCCGGGCCGGGGGATGGAGTGTTTCCAGTTGTTGCCGCCACCGTTCCGCCAGTTCCCGTTTTTCGCGGAGGATCGTCCGCTCCTCCTCCAACCGCTCGATCTCCTCCTCCAGTTCCACCGCGGATTTTTTTTCCCGGGGCTCTCCCACCTCCAGGCCGATTTGCAATCCGACCACCTGCAACGGCGGTTCGGCGTCCTCCCCGTCGATGATCGCCGCCCGGGTGGAACCGTCCACCAACCCCACCGGCAGACCGGCGAATCGCACCGTCCGCAACGGTTCGCCGGACCCCTTCGGCCAATCGGCCACCCGCGTCACCCGCGCCCCGCGTCGAAAAAGGGTGACCCGTTCGATACGGGATTCGAGGATCGGACAGTGGTTTTCAACAAACATGTTTCCCCCTCCGGGCCGCCGTGAACATTCCCCTGTCATCAGTATGCAACAACGATCTCCCGCCTCCAACGGCAAAAACCGGCCTTCCGGCGGCAAGAGGGGGGTTGTTGCAAACGGGAGGAGAAATAAAGGAGTGGGTTTTGGCTTCTTCTCCCTTTATCCGCTTCGATATGGTATGGTTCCCCGGTGGAAAAATTCGCTCCTTTCCCCTTTCCCACGCCTGGAAAAATCGCCCACCGGCGAGAAAGTGACGAAATACCATGAGCCACCGCACCCTCAGCATGAGAGCCAAATTGATCCTCCTGCTCATCGCCGTGGGCATCATTCCCCTGGCCCTGGTGGCCGGGTTGGCCGGTTTTCAGGGCGAAACGGTGTTGATGAAACAGGCCTTCAACGGTCTGGAAACGGTGCAGCAGAACAAAAAAAAGGCCATCGAAGGATATTTCGAGGAGCGCCTGGGGGATGTCACCGTCCTGGCCGGAGACACCACCATCATCAACGCCCTGACCGACTTCGAGCAAGCCTTCAAAAATGATGGGGAAACGATCGGCGGTGCGGCCTGGGACCGGGCGGTGCGGCGTCACGGCGGCTGGATGAAACGGTATGCGGAAATCTATCGCTATTATGATCTCTTTTTGATCGACACCCGGGGCAACATCCTGTTCACCGTTGCCGAAGAGTCCGACCTGGGACAAAACGTGCTACGGGGAATGTTGCGCACCAGCGGCCTGGGCAAACTGTTCACCCGCGCCACCGACGGCATTTTCATCCAGGATTTCGAACCCTACGCCCCCTCCGGCAATCATCCCGCCTCGTTCATTGGCGCGCCGGTTTTCAAGGCCGATCAGCTCCTCGGCGTGGTGGTCGCCCAGTTGCCCACCGATGTCATCGCCGCCATCATCGGCGACCGAAAGGGCATGGGACGCACCGGGGAGTCCTATCTGGTGGGCAAAAGCGGCGGGATCACCTCCTATCGTACCAATCGCCGCATCAAAACCGGAAAAATCGGCGAAATCCACACCGGCCCCTACATCGAAAAGGCCCTGGCCGGTGAATCGGGTACCATCATCCGTCCCGGAAGCACCGGCGTCATGGAGTTGACCGGTTACAACCCTTTGAAAATAGAGGGTTTGAACTGGGCCATTCTCTCCACCATCGATCAAGACGAGGTGAAGGAACCGGTTCACGATCTGCTGTGGGCCATCGTTCTGGGGGCGCTGATCATCGCCCTGGCCGTGGCGGCCCTGGCTTTTTGGTCGGCGCGGGAATTTTTGCACCCCGTCGTCGGTCTCATCGACGCCGCCGATGCCATCAGCGCCGGCAACCAGGGCGCCCGCGCCCGGGTGTTCCGTCAGGATGAAATCGGCCGCCTGGCCGAATCCTTCAACAACATGGCCCGTACCACCGAGGAACAGTATTGGATCAAATCCTCCGCCTCCAGATTTTTGGAGGAGATGCACAAGGCCCACAACGCCAAACAGCTGGTGCAAAAACTGATCGGCGATCTGACCCCGTTCCTGAAGGCCGGACACGGGGCGTTTTACCTGCTGAACGAGCAAAATACCCACTATGAACTGTTCGGCACTTACGGTTTTCGCCAGCGGAAACAGCTCAACAATCGATTCGCTCCCGGGGAGGGGCTGATCGGACAGTGTGCCCTGGAGAGGCAACCCATCCTGCTCACCGAGGTACCGCCGGACTATATCCGCATCAGCTCCGGACTGGGCGAGGCATCCCCCCTGTCCATCCTGGTGTCGCCGATCCTCTACCAGGAGACCGTCCGCGGTGTCATGGAGATCGCCTCTTTCCACCCTTTCACCGAACCGCAACGCCTGTTGCTGCAGGAGTTGACCGTTACCCTGGGTATCAGCCTGGAAAATTTGAGCCGGGTGCAACGGACCGAGGACCTGCTCCAGGAGACCCGCTCCCAGGCGGAAAAACTGGCGGTGCAGACCGGGGAGATGGCGGCGCAACAGGAGGAGTTGCGTCAGATCAACGAATCCCTGGAACAAAAAACCCTATCCTTGCGCGCTTCGGAAGAGGAGTTGCAATCCCAGCAGGAGGAGTTGCGCGCCGCCAATGAGATGTTGGAGGAGCGGACAAAAAATCTGGAGGCGCAAAAAAGCCAGTTGGAGCAAATCCAGCGTGACCTGGAGATGGCCAGCAGATACAAGTCGGAATTCATGGCCAACATGTCCCACGAGTTGCGAACACCCCTCAACAGTCTGCTGATCCTGGCCAAGGGGTTCGCCGACAACGAAAAGGGCAACCTCGATCCGGATCAACTGGAGGCGGCCCGCGTCATCCACGGCAGCGGCATGGACCTGTTGACGCTGATCAATGAAATCCTCGACCTGTCCAAGATCGAGGCCGGCCGCATGGATGTCCACCCCGGCCCGTTCGATCCACGGGTTTTCGCCGAGTCGATGCGCCAATCGTTTCAACATGTGGCCGATGATAAAAAACTGGCCTTTCACATCGATGTGGCATCGGATCTGCCGGCGACCCTGATCACCGATGGCGCCAAGCTGGAACGGATCATCAAAAATCTGCTCGCCAACGCCTTCAAGTTCACCGCCCGGGGAGAGGTGCGTCTCACCATCGACCAACCGGCCGAGTCCTGCGCCGGCGGCCAGGGATCGCCGTCCCCGGTCCTGGCCATCCGTGTCGCCGATTCCGGCATCGGCATCTCCCGGGATAAACATCAGCAAATATTCGAGGCCTTTCAACAGGCCGATGGCGGCACCAGCCGACGCTTCGGCGGCACCGGACTGGGACTCTCCATCTCCAAGGAGCTGGCGCACATTCTCGGTGGGTTCATCACCCTGGAGAGCGAAGAGGGACGGGGCAGCGTCTTTACCCTCTGCCTGCCGCAATTGCCGGCGGAGACGGCAATCACCGATCCCCGGCCGCCATCGCCCCGGGCGCGTTCAATACCGGCCCCCCGTCCATCCCGCCGTCCACCGGTCTCCCCGGACCGGGGCATCGACGATGACCGAAAAAACATCCTCCCCGACCATCGCACCCTGCTTCTCATCGAGGATGATGGCCATTTCGCCAGGATCGTCCGCGATCTGGCCCGTGAAAAAGGGTTCAACGTCCTGGCCGCCGCCGATGGGGAAGCGGGATTGGTCCTGGCCCGGGAACATCGGCCCACCGGCATCGTTCTCGATCTCGGTCTGCCGGGCATGGATGGGTGGGCGGTGATGGACGCCCTCAAGGAGGACCCGGAAACCCGTCATATTCCCATCCATGTCATCTCCGCCATGGATGGTGACCTGGAAAGCCTGAAACGGGGTGCGGTGGGATTTTTTGCCAAACCGGTGAGCAAGGAGCAGATCGACGGCGCCTTCACCAAAATCGACCATTTCGCCGGCAAGGGGATCAAAAACCTGCTGTTGGTGGAAGATGATGCCAACAGCCGCAAAATCATCGCCAACCTGATCGATTACCAGGATGTGATCATCGTCGAGGCCGACACCGGCGCCCAGGCCCTGGAACGGTTGGCCAGCCACGTTTTCGACTGCATGATCCTCGATCTCGGACTGCCGGACATCAGCGGTTTCGAGCTGTTGAAACGGATCGCCGGGGATGCCGGCATCGAACCGCCGCCGGTGATCGTCTATTCCGGCAAGGAGTTGACCCGGGAGGAGCACATACGGTTGCAGGCCTATACCGACAGCATCGTCATCAAGGGGGCGGAGTCCGAGGAACGGTTGTTGGATGAGGTGGTGCTGTTCCTGCACCGGGTGGAACGGGAGCTGCCGGATGAACAGCGGCGTATTTTGCGGAAAATTCACGATTCCGAGACCATTTTTCAGGACAAGACCGTGCTGGTGGTCGACGATGATGTGCGCGGTCTCTATGCCCTGACCCGTGGCCTGGGCATGAAGGGCATCAAATCGCTCATGGCCCCCAGTGGCCGCAAGGCCCTGGGGATCCTGGAGGAACGGTCCGATGTGCATGCCGTATTGATGGACATCATGATGCCGGATATGGACGGTTATCAGACCATTCGTGAAATTCGCGCGATGAAGCGGTGGCAAAGACTGCCCATCATCGCCGTCACCGCCAAGGCCATGCGCGAGGATCGGGAAAAATGTCTGGAGGCCGGGGCCAATGATTATCTGACCAAACCCCTCGATCTCGACCGGTTGCTCTCCATGTTGCGGGTTTGGCTCTACAATGGTTGACGGGGCGTCATGAAAGCGGATGAAATCGAGGAGATCGAAATCGACCTGCTCCTGGAGACCCTGCGGCTCCGCTACGGTTATGATTTCCGCCACTACGCCCGCGCCTCCCTGAAACGCCGGGTTCAGCACTGCCTGGTCGACTGTGGCCTGGAACATGCCGCCGACCTCATCCCGCGCCTGTTGCGGGATCCGCTGTTTTTCAACCGCATCGTCTTCATGATGTCGGTGACGGTCACGGAGATGTTTCGCGACCCCCCTTTTTTTCAGGCCCTGCGTGATCGGGTGCTGCCCAAGCTGCGTACCTGGCCGTTTCTCAACATCTGGCTGGCCGGTTGTGCCACCGGCGAAGAGGTCTACTCCCTGGCCATCCTGCTGACCGAGGAGGGGTTGTACGACCGCTCGCGTATTTTCGCCACCGATCTCAACGATGAATCCCTGGGCAAGGCCCGGGAGGGGGTCTATTCCATCGCCCGCATCCAGGAATATACCGCCAATTACAACCGCTATGGCGGCCGCGGCTCCTTCGCCGACTATTACCACGCCAAATATGGCATGGCCAAAATGAACGAAGGATTGAAAAAAAATATCATCTGGGCCAAACACAATCTGGTCACCGATCACGCCTTTACCGAGACCCATCTGATCCTGTGCCGCAATGTGTTGATCTATTTCGATGAAATCCTGCAGAACCGGGTGTTGCGCCTGTTCCGGGACGCCCTGTCCCGTCACGGTTTCCTCTGTCTGGGCAGCAAGGAGTCGCTGCGTTTTTCCGAAGTGGCCGATGCGTTTCAAGCGGTCTGTGAAACCAGCCGAATCCATTGCCTCATGGATGATCACGGGAGGCCGTCATGAGCCGGTACCGGGCGGTGGCCGTCGGCTGTTCGGCCGGTGGCGTCCGGGCGCTCTCCATCCTGTTGTCGCAACTGCCGGGGGATTTTCCCCTGCCGTTGCTGGTGGTGCAACACATGGCCCCCGGCGGCGGCGTGCTGTTGGTCGAAGGGTTGAACCGGGTCTCCCCCCTGCGGGTGGGGGAGGCCGAGGAGAAGGAGGCGGTGCGGCCGGGCCGGGTTTATACCGCCCCGCCGGATTATCACCTGCTGGTGGAAAAAACCGGCCGTCTCTCCCTCTCCATCGATGAAAAGGTTCTCCACTCCCGTCCATCCATCGATATTCTCTTCGAAACCGCCGCCGAGGCCTTTGGTAAAACCTTGATCGGCGTGTTGATGACCGGCGCCAATACCGATGGCTGCAACGGGCTGCTCCGTATCCGGGCGGCGGGCGGCATGACCATCGTCGAGGACCCGGACCGGGCCGAGGTGGACATCATGCCCCGGTCCGCCGTCGAGGCGGGGGCCGCCCGTTGCGTGGTACCCGTGGAGGGGATCGCCGCCAGGCTCGTTTCCCTGGTGATGGGGGAACCATGAACGATATTCGGGAACGTCCGAAAATATTGATCGTCGACGATCAACCGGCCAATCTCGCCGCCTTGCGTTGGCTGTTGCGCGATGTGGGGGCGGAAATCATCGCAGGATCCTCCGGCACCGAGGCCCTGGAGTTGTGTCTGCATCACGAACTGGCCCTGATCCTGTTGGATGTGCAGATGCCGGAGATGAGCGGTTACGAGGTGGCCGCCTTTCTCCAGGGGGCCGAGCAGACCCGCGGCATACCGGTGGTGTTCCTCACCGCCGCCCATGCCGATGAACTGCACATGCTGGAAGGATATGATGCCGGCGCGGTGGACTATCTGCAAAAACCCATCAACGACAAGGTGCTGCTCTCCAAGGTCAAAATATTTCTGGAGATTCACCACCGCAAGCTGGAGTTGGAACGGACCGCGCGGTTGTTGGCGGAAAAAAACCGGCAATTGCAGGTGGAAATCAGCGAACGGGAACATTCCGAGGCCAAACTGCGCGCCATCACCCAGTCGGCCCGGGACGCCATCATCGCCATCGACGCCCGGGGGATCGTTCAACTGTGGAATCGCGGGGCGGAGATCATTTTTGGCCATGAACGGGCGGAGATGCTCGGACAATCCGTGCTGCGGTTGATTCCACGACGATATCGGCGTGCCCATGAGACTGGCATGGATCAATCCAACCACACCGGCCTGCTCAATCTGGCCGGCAGGGTGGTGGAGCTTTACGGCCTGCGCAAAAATGGCGAGGAGTTTCCGCTCTCCATCTCCATCTCCACCTGGGCCATCGGCGGTCACCGGCACTATTCGGCGGTGGTGCGGGACATCACCGAACGGGTGCGCGATCATGAGGCCCTGAAGGCGGCGAAGCTGGCGGCGGAGACGGCCAACCGAACGAAAAGCGATTTTCTGGCCATCGTCAGCCATGAAATCCGCACCCCTCTGAACGGTGTCCTGGGCATGGGGGAGCTGTTGCTGGCGTCTGACCTGTCGAACACCGATCGCAGCCGGGTGGAGACCATCATCCGCTCCGGTGACTCGTTGATGGCCATCATCAACGACATTCTGGATTTTTCCAAGATCGAGGCCGGCAAGCTGGAACTGGAACGGACCACCATCGATCTGCGCCTGTTGTTGGAGGAGCTTTCCGGGCTGTTTTGGGGGTTCGTGCGCAAACAGGACATTCATTATCAACAGATCGTCGCCGACGACATCCCGCCGTTCATCCTCGGCGATCCGGTGCGGTTGCGGCAGGTCCTCATCAATCTGTTATCCAACGCCGTCAAGTTCACCAGAGAAGGCGGGGTCACCCTGTCGGTGCGGCCAGTCTCCCGGCGGGACCGGATGGTCACCATCCGTTTCGACGTTCAGGATACCGGCATCGGCATCTCCCCGGAACAGTTCGCCAAACTGTTCAAATCTTTTTCCCAGGTGGACAGCTCCACCACCCGCCGTTTCGGAGGAACCGGTCTGGGGCTCTCCATCACCCAACGGTTGGTCACGCTCATGGGCGGGGATATCGAGGTGGAGAGCACGGTGGACCGGGGCAGCCTGTTTCGGGTCACCCTGCCCTTCGAGACCGCCCGCGAGCCGGAGGTCGAACCCGCCCGGTCGTTGTTGGAGCGGCGGGAGATTCCCGACCGGGCGCGGCTGTTGGTGGTGGAGGATGATGAAGTCAACCGGATGGTCATCCAGGGCATGTTGAACCCGCTGGGCATTCAACCGGTCCTGGCCGGCAATGGCCGCGAGGCGTTGGAGATCACTGAAAAACGGACCTTCGATCTGATCCTCATGGATTGCCAGATGCCGGAGATGGACGGATACAGCGCCTGCCGGGCATTGCGGGAACGGGAACAACGCCGGGGCGGGGTCCGTTCGACGCCGGTGGTGGCCCTGACCGCCAACGCCATGAAGGGGGATCGGGAAAAGTGCATGCGCGCCGGCATGAACGACTATCTGACCAAACCGGTCCGCGGCCGGGACCTGCGCTCGGCCCTGGCGCGATGGCTGACCCCGGAGAGCGCCAAGGCCGGAAAACCCCCGGATCGACCCGTGGTGGAGCGCCGGGTGTTGAACCGATCCGTTTTCGCGGAACTCGAACAGGACCTGGACGGTCATGTCCTGCCGGTGGTCAACGCCTTTTTGCAGAAACTGCCGGAACGGCTGACGGCCATCGGCGGCGCCATCGACGGAAACGACGCCAACACCCTGAGGCGGGAGGCCCACACCCTCAAGGGCGCCAGCCGTCAGTTGGGTGCCTTGATCCTGGCCGAAATCGCCGAAAAACTGGAAAACAAGGGACGCGCCGATGATCTGACCGCGACCGGTTCCCTGTTGGCCGCCTTGAAACGGGAAGCGCCGCGGGTGGAAGCGGCCTTGAAACGAATGGTCGGCAAAGAGATTTCATCTGTACTTGACAAGACTTAATCTGCCATTCATGGCAGCCGGGCTCTCCTTCAGCATTCATGTCCCGGAGATGGCCGCTTTCAATGTCTCCGCAATGAAGGTATTGGCACTCTTTCCCTGGCTCGCGGCGGCGGCCACCAAATCACGGTGCAACTCCGGCGGAATACGAAGACTCAACGATCCGGAGAACGGTTTGTTGGGTTCCACACCTTCCTCTTCGCAGAACGCCAGGTAATCCTCAACCGAATCTTTTAGAGCCTGTTGAAGTTCGGCAACGGAGTCACCAGCAAAGGTAATGGTATCCCGGGTATTGAGAACCTGGCCATGGAAATGCCCGACGCTTTCATCATAGGCGACCTTGCCCAGGTAGCCCTTGTACTCCATCAGGTTCATGGTTCAACTCCTGCCTGTTGAAGAAAAGCCCGAACGCTCTCCACCATTCCCTTGCCGGCCTCTTTCCTGGGATGTGGACGATGAAAAACAGCCATGACGTTTCCCATGCGCACGCGAATCCGTGACCCGGCCCCCTCGGTAATCCGTCCACCCAGAGCCAACAGCAGGGTCTCAATGGCACGCCATTCGATGCCCGTTCCCGTCGGTCTGGCAAAGATGGAATCAAGGGTTTTCCGGTGCTTCCTGTTCATGCGGGAAATGATACCAGAACATGCTATCATTTGGTAGATTAAAGCGGATGTTCCCCCCTGATATTTATTGAAGCTCAATTTGGATTCCGGGGGCGTGGACAAGAGACTTAACTTTCGGTAATATGCAGGCTGAGTTTCACGCCGGACATGAAGACCGAAGATGGTACCTCCCCCCGTTGTCAATATCCAGCATTTTGTCAGCGATGAGCAGTGTTATGAGACTGTCCGCAGCTTGAGATGGCCTGATGAAACGAGATGTCCGCACTGCCACTCGCGGCACATCATCAAACGAGGTCATGATGAAACACATCCGGCACGACAAAGGTATGAATGTAAAGATTGCGGAAAACGGTTTGATGACCTCAATGGCGCTTAGATAATCGAAAAGCTCTGTAATTACAAAGAGGTGTATTGATTCAGATGGAATGTAAAAATCCGCTGTTTGGTGTAAGCTTTCACCAACCAGAGGAGACGACGAGATGCGAGAGAAGCGGAAACACTATTCACCCGGCCAGAAGGTGGCCATTTTGAAGCGCCATTTGGTGGAGAAAACCCCGGTTTCAGATCTGAGTGACGAATACGGAGTCCACCCGACGATGGTCCTGCGCTGGCAGAAATCGTTGTTCGAAGGTGGTTCGATTGTATTCGAGCCGAAAAGATCCTCCAAAGCCCAAATGTTGGAAAAGCAGGTGGCCGATCTTGAGGAGCAGTTGAGTCGCAAGAATGAGGTGATGGCCGAGTTGATGGAGGAATACGTCCGGTGTAAAAAAAAGCCTGGGGGAAGTTGACAGGAGGATGGACATCGCCGGAACTGCGGGATGAACTTGTTGTTTTTGTGGAAAACTGGGTAGCCAAGACCGGGATATCCAAGAGCAGGAATCTGAAGTGGATCGGTCTTTCAACGATCCAATGGAATCGTTGGAAGGCGCGTGTTGGCCAACCAAACCGGCATAATGGGCAGACTCCGAAACAACACTGGCTCATGGAATGGGAGAAGAAGGCAATCATTAATTTTCACACGAGCCATCCTCAGGAAGGCTATAGGCGGCTTTCCTTTATGATTTCACAGCGCAATCGGGTACGTTGCACCGAGAGACAAACTGGAAGGCCGGGACGAGGAAATCCGCAAGGACCGAAAGCTCAAACTGGCCTGGGCACGACATTCTCGTGAAGAGGCCCATCGAGAAAGAAGGCATACTGCTGGCCAACCTCTTAATAGGCGAAAACACCCGGAGTGGAGGTGGGGTCAAGGAGGAGCCGCGAGCGCAACGAGTGGATCTCCTTGACCCCACCGGAACGGAGGGTACCATCGCCTAACCCGGCATAGCCGGAACCAAATTTACCAGGTTTACCAAGCACATCATGC
>CAYFNE010000039.1:0-45258 GCA_964344355.1 uncultured Magnetococcales bacterium | reverse complement strand
GACTCTTTATGTTATATGGTTGTCAAGCCTGAGGCAACCGGATACCCATGTCATCCAAATTCTTGACCGGTTGTCGATTGACCTCACGAATCAGATCCCCTTGACGAAGACCGGCCCGTTGGCCACGCCCTCCTTCCTCTACACCAGCCACCACCACCCCGGCCATCTCCTCCGGGATCTCAAGCCGCTGCCGCAACTCCGGGGTCAGGGATCGAAGGTCCAATCCGAACCACGAAGTTTTTCCAGGCTTTCGGGTAACGGGTTTTGCAGCATCATCCCGAAGCTCGGCAATCCGGACCGGTAAGCGCTTGTTTGCGCCATCCCTCACTACGTCCACCTGAACGGTTTTTCCCACCGGAGTGGCCGCTACCAAGGCTGGCAGGTCACGCATGCGTTCGACTGGGTTGCCGTCAAACCGAACGATGACATCACCCGTTTTCAATCCACCCGCATCCGCTGGAGAACCGGATTCCACGCTGGCCACCAAAGCGCCTATCTTCCGTTCCAAACCCAACGCTTCTGCCAGTTGCTGTGAGATGACCTGAATGCGGACGCCCAACCAACCGCGGGTGACTCGGCCCTCGGTTTTCAACTGGGGAATGATGGATTTGGCCAGATTGATCGGGATGGCGAAGCCGATACCCATGTTGCCGCCGGAGCGGGAGAAGATTGCCGTATTGATCCCGATGACTTTCCCCTGCATGTTGAACAGGGGACCGCCGGAATTGCCGGGATTGATGGCCGCATCGGTCTGAATGAAATTGTCGTAGGGACCGCTTCCGATGACCCGTCCTTTGGCTGAAATAATGCCGGCGGTAACGGTCGCATCCAGACCGAAGGGATTGCCGATGGCTACCACCCAGGAACCCACCTCAGCCTGATCCGATGCGCCCAGTTTTGCTACCGGCAGGTTTTCCTCGGTTTTGATGCGGATCAGGGCCAGATCGGTTTTTTCGTCCCGCCCAACGATTCGCGCCTCGAATTCCCGCTCGTCAGCCAATCGGACCGTGATCCTATCGGCTTCTCCAACCACGTGGTTGTTGGTCAGGATAAAACCGGCCGGATCGATAATGACGCCGGACCCGAGACTCCGGGATTCCTGACGATGTTGCGGCATGCGTTGTTGGAATTGCTCGAAGAACTTCTCCAAGGGTGACCCTTGGAAAGGATTGACCATACCTTTGTGATTGACCGCCTCTTGTACCTGGGTGGTACTGATATTTACCACCACCGGTTTGAGACGCTTCACCAAATCCACCAGATCGGGTTGTACGATCGCAAATGCCGGATGGGCGGCAATCATCGATACCAGCCCAAAAAGAATTGCCGCGATAGAAATCAGACGTACCGAAAAGCGTTGCCTGGAACTATATTCCATCATTGCCAATCTCCAATGTTTACCACTGTCGAAAAATTCCCTTTACGCTGGACGGAATCGCCGGAGCCGCAGGGCATTGGTCACTACCGTCACGCTGGACAACCCCATGGCCGCCGCCGCAAAAATGGGAGAAAGCAGGATCCCGAACCAGGGAAACCACACCCCAGCTGCCAGGGGAATAAGGGTCACGTTGTAGGCAAACGCCCAAAACAGGTTCTGGCGAATATTGCGCATGGTGGCGCGGGAGAGCTGCACGGCCGTGGACACCCCCTGCGGATCGCCCCGCATGAGGGTGATGTCCGAAGCCTCCATGGCCACGTCGGTACCGGTGCCGATGGCGATGCCCACATCAGCCTGGGCCAGGGCCGGCGCATCGTTGATACCATCACCCACCATGGCGACGATTTTTCCGGTTGATTGAAGTCGTTTAATTTCGTCAGATTTGTGCGTTGGCAGCACCTCGGCCAACACCCGGTCAATCTCCAGTTGCCCGGCAATGGCCTGTGCGGTGCGCTTGTTGTCTCCAGTCAGCATGGCCACTTCAATGCCCATGGCCTTCAATTGGGAAACCGCTTGTCGGCTCTCCTCTCTGACCGTATCCGCCACCGCCAATACGCCGGCCACTTGGCCATCGATGGCCGCCAGCATGGCGGTTTTTCCTTCCTGTTCGAACTCATCCATGATCTCCAGGTGTTGAGAAGCATCCACCCCGGCTTGTTCCATCATCCGCCGTGTCCCCACCAGCACATCGGTACCATTGATGCGTGCCTTGACGCCCTGACCGGCCACAGCCTCGAATGATTCCGGTTCCGGCATGTTCAGACTCGCATCCTGTGCCTTGGCCACGATCGCCTCGGCGAGGGGGTGCTCAGATTTCCGCTCGGCTGCCGCTGCCAATGCGAGTTCCGCCTCATTACCGGTCCAGTTGGTCAATTCCGGTCTGCCTTCGGTCAGGGTACCGGTCTTGTCGAACACCACCACATCCACCTTGTGTGCGGTCTCCAGGGACTCTCCCCCACGAATGAGAATGCCGTTCTCGGCCCCCTTGCCGGTTCCCACCATGATGGAAGTGGGGGTGGCCAGGCCCAACGCGCAGGGACAGGCGATGATCAGCACGGCAACGAAATTCAACAGACCATAGGTGAGGGCCGGTTCCGGACCAAAGAGCCACCAGACCAGAAAGGTGATGCCGGCGATGACGATGACCACGGGGACGAAGATGGAGGCGATCTTGTCCACCAGACGGGCGATGGGCGGTTTTGCGCCTTGGGCCTTCTGCACCATGTCCACGATCTGGGAAAGTACCGTATCCTTGCCGACCTTGGTGGCCTCGAAGGTAAAGGCGCCGGATTTGTTGATGGTGCCGCCGATCACCTCATCTCCTGGCATTTTTTCTATGGGGATGGATTCGCCGGTAAGCATGGCTTCATCCACGGCGGAACTTCCCTCCCGGATGATCCCATCCACGGGCACCTTCTCCCCGGGCCGAACCACGATCCGATCGCCGGCCACCACCTCTGCGAGGGGAATGTCCTGTTCGCGACCATCCCGGATCACCCGGGCGATTTTGGGCGCCAATCCCATAAGCTTACGGATCGCCTGGGAGGTGCGCCCCTTGGCGCGAATCTCCAGAAACCGTCCCAGCAGGATCAGGACGATGATCGCTCCGGCCGTGTCGAAATAAACCTCCGCCGCCAGCCCCTCGGCTTCGAAAAGACCCGGGGCGATCAGAACCAGGACCGAATAGATGTAGGCGCTGAATGTGCCGACCGTGACCAGGGTGTGCATGTTGGCCGAACCATGCCGGGCCGTGGCGATAGCGCTCTTGTGAAAATGCCATCCCACCCAGAGCTGCACCGGGGTGATCAACAAAAATTGGAGAAAAAAGTTGGTCTGCCTGGAAAAGTCGGCCACCGCGCTCAGTCCCAGCCGCTGCCAATGAACGAGGGCGAAGGTGGAGATCACCAGGATGGCCCCGGAGATCAAACGTTTCCTGATCTCCTGGTATTCCGCCTGCCGCTCCTGTTCCGCCAAGTCTTCCGGCTCCTCACCCGCCTGGACCTGGGTCAATGTGTAGCCGACCCCTTTCACCGCTTTTTGCAGAGATGTGAAGGAAACGGCATCGGGAACGAACTGCACGGCCGCTTCACTGGTGGCCAAATTCACCTGGGCATGGGAAACACCCGGAACGGCCAGCAACGCCTTTTCCGTCCTGGCAACACAGGAGGCGCAGGAAAGCCCCTGCACCGTGTAGGTTTCTGTTTTAGCAGGCACCTCATATCCTGCTTCCTTCACGGCGGCCACCAATTCCTCCAGGGAGACCCTGCCGGTCACCGTGGCCTTGGCCGTAGTCAGGTTCACGGCGGCTCCGTCCACACCTTCAAGACCGGCCAGCTTGCGTTCCACCCGTCCGGAGCAGGAAGCGCACGACATGCCGGAAACCGGTAACGTGAAAGTGATTGGGTTGGCGTTCATGTTTTATGATCTCCAGATATCGTTGTGTTTCATCTTGTCCATGGTGGATTATTTGACCTGGACAATGGTCGGCAGGCTGCGGTCATCGCTTTGAATGCGTTTGTTGTAGCGGCGCAACCAGACAAAACTCATGATAAAGGCGGCAACTCCGGCCAACCCGCCTGCCATTTCAGCCCTGTCGTCCAATCCAAATTCCAGCATCACGGAATTGACCAACAGGGTTACCAGAAGAAAGAGTACGATCGGCATGGCATAGACGAGGAAAGACGATTTGAGAAACTGCCGTTCGGACAACTCCAGGACGACATATTCTCCGGCTTGGGCATGGGCCGGATTGTTCGCTCGCAGGAGCAGATCCTGTTGCCCCAACCCGCAGGATTTGACATCGCATCCCGTGCGGGAACCGCAACTGGAGCAGGCGCTCTGCCGTTGGGCCGTCACCATGGCGTGTTTCCCGTCAATGGCGACCACCAGAACCTCTTTACGCATCATGGTGTCTCTCCCACCAAAACCTTTTCCTTGACCAATCTCCGTCCAACCTGGAGTTTCAGCATCCCGCCAGGAAAATGGGCGCCAGAGTGGCGATTGCGAAATTGGCCAGCTTTACAAAGGATTCCCTGCCCCGTTTATTCATCCGCTTCTCCTTTATTGAAGAGCGATTTCCGCCCGCCGGTTCCTGGACCAGGCGAATTCGTCGTGGCCCTTGACAAGCGGCCGTTCCTTGCCATAGGAGATGGTCCTGATCCGGGAAGCATCGACTCCTTGCATGATCAGAAAGTCCCTGACCGCATCCGCCCGTTTTTGGCCCAAGGCCAGGTTGTACTCCCGGGTTCCGCGTTCATCGCAGTGGCCCTCGATCAGGATTTCCCCATCTCTGGTGCGTAGCCAACGCGCATTCCGGGCGAGAACTTCAGCAGTCTCATCGCCGATCAATGCCGAGTCGAAATCGAAAAAAACCCGATGCTCCGGTTCCACGATATCGGCATCCTCGTCCAACCCAATGTCCCGTCCTTGGCGCCCGGGTTCTTCCAGGCTGGTGGCATATCCCCCGGGCCGATCGAGCGCCATTCCCTGATCTCCTTCCATGCCTCCGGGAGCGGTTTGTTCCACAACCTGTTCAGGAGGAGATGAGCGAGGCGCATCCGGGCCGGTTTTTGGAACAGCGCCGCACCCAGCCAAAAATGTCGGGATCAAAACGGCGATCAAAAGCGTGGAAGCATGCGCCACTTTCATGGGTCTCTCCTTTTTCTCTCAGTTGCGTGGCAAACTCAGGACAAGGTCCATTGGAATACCCTTTCCGGGATCCGGTTGACGTTTTTGATGATGAGCTTGATTTGCCAGGTTCCTTCCCTCAGAGGCGGAAAGAGGAGCTTGCCCGAGCGATGATGGCCACCGGGGGGATCTCCCTCCCAGCCGGTGGGCAGGTCTATATGACCCTGGCCATCCACCAACACCGAAGAGCGGGCCAGATCGACATCCAGGGAACCGGAGTGGGTGTTCAAGGAAACCGAGAATGCCAGGGGCGCCCCGTACCTGACCTCCAGGGGCGTCACCCTCACCTGCACGGAACCGTCCTGGTTGGTCTGCTCGGATAGAGTAAACTTTTTGGCCGGGACCTGGTTGTCAGAACCCTTTTGGGCTTTGGCCATGCCAGTCATTTCATTCCGGGCGGTGGCTGGATCTGTGGTTAGGAAAGCGCCGGTGACGACGATCACGGCCAACGCTATGGCCGCATTGCGTACCTGGACAAAACTCAACCGAAAGACCGATTTGGCGAACCCGCTTTCAGGGATCAGGCCATGGCTCTGGATAAGCCCCAGCATGATGGTGATTCCCACCAGGTTGGAAAACACTCCCAGCAGGATGAACGGCATCTGGTATTGGGCCAGAATGACGGAGACGGCGGAGAGCCCGAGGAGCGACAGAAACCCTGGAACGAGATGGGCACAACAGGCGAGCATGGAGAGTGTGGAAACCCCTCCCGAAGCGGCCACTCCGGCTGAGGCGCCAGCGGCCTGCCGTTTTCTGAGGGTGTGCCGGAGATAGGCAAAAAGCCCCAATTGGGTTCCGAAACCTGCGGCCAACAGGAAAACCCAGAACCACATGCGGGCAAACAGTTGCCAAGCATGCTGGAGAGAGTCAGTGACGGTTATGAAGCCAAAAAAGACGAGGAACAACCCGAGAGCGCCGCCGGTTCCCACCAGATAGGGCATGGTGGATCCCCGGTCGGGCCGGGTTGGTGCATCCGAGGCGTCGCTGGTCTGGAGCAGGTCATAACCGACATTCCGCACCGCCTTTTGCAGTTGCCGGAAAGGCACGGTCTCCCGCAGTTGCAGAACAGACACCTTGCCGGCCGTCAGGTCGACCTCGGCCCGAAAAACTCCGGGAACGGCCGTCAACGCCTTTTCCGTCTTGGCCACACAGGATGCGCAGGAGAGTCCCTGGACGAGGAAAGTATCGGTAACCGTGGCAACGTCGTAGCCGGTCTCCTTGATGGCGACGACCAATTCATCGAAACCGGTCGTACCGGTCACGGTGGCCTTGGCGGCCGCCAGGTCAACCGAGGCCGTTTTTACCCCTGCAAGACTGGCCAGTTTCCTCTCCACCTTTCCCGAACACGATGCGCAGGACATGCCGACAATCGGCAGATGGAGAGTCGTGGATGGAATTTCGGATGACCTGTTCATGAGAATACCCCTTGCGGTTGGAACGATTGCAAAACGACATGCGCCTTATCCCAGGCTTGCCCAGCCGGGAAACATCTCCAGCATGAAGACGCTCACCCGGGAAAAATCACCGGTGAAAATCATCCCGCCAATCACCACCAGCAGCGATCCGGACACCACCTCCACCTTGCGGAAGTGGCGTCTGATCCTGGTGAAAAAATCGAAGTAGGTATTGATGGCCATTCCAGCCAGCAGGAAAGGGATGCCCAGACCAGCCGAATAGACGGCCAGTAGCCGTACCCCTTCACCGATGCTCTCCTGAGCCCCGGCCAGGGTCAGGATTCCTCCGAGAATCGGGCCGATGCAGGGTGTCCAGCCAAAGGCAAAAGCCAACCCCATCAGGTAGGCGCCCCATAAGCCCGACGGTTTGTTCTGGGGATTGAACCTTGCTTCCAGGTTCAGGATGCCGATGCGGAACACGCCCATGTAGTGCAGCCCGAAAAGGACGATGATTACTCCGCCGATCTGGGCCAGCAGCCCTGATTTGCTCAACAGCAATCGGCCGATGACGGAGGCGGATGCTCCCAGGGCCACGAATACCGTGGAAAACCCAAGGACGAAAAACAGACTGTAAACCAGCGGACGCCAGCGGTTTGTTCTCCCGTCGCCATCCCCTCGCAACCGGTCCACGGACAGACCCGTCATATAGCTGATATAGGCCGGGACCAGGGGCAGGACGCAGGGAGAAAAGAAAGAAAGCAGTCCTCCGAACAAGGCCGCCATGAACGTAATTTCCGCCACTGCACTTATCCTTTCCGTTGCTACCGGGAAAACCCGTTCGGTTCACCTAGGCAAAACTCGGTTCTTTTGTTCTCTGGCTGACCAGAAACAACAAACCAGCTCCAGCCGCCACCATGGGCAGGCTCAACCACTGCCCCATGCTCAATCCCAAGGACAGAACACCCAGGTGGGCGTCCGGCTCCCGCACGAATTCGACGACAAAACGCGCCATCCCATAGCCAATCAGGAAGATGGCCAAAAGAGTCCCGGCCGGACGCGGTTTGCGTCCAACCCACCAAAGCAGAACGAACAGCACCACTCCTTCCAGGAAGGCTTCATAAAGCTGACTGGGATGCCGTGGTACCGGACCGGCCCCGGGGAAAACCATGCCCCACGGCAGATCGGTGGGCCTGCCCCACAGTTCGCCGTTGATGAAGTTGCCGATCCGTCCCAGGAAGAGTCCCAAGGGGGCGATGGAAAAGGTCATATCCGCCAGTTGCAGGCTGGAAAATCCATGACGCCGGGCAAAGAGAACGCATGCGATCAGACCGCCCAGCAAGCCGCCATGGAATGACATGCCTCCTTCCCAGATCCTGAGAATCGCCAATGGATGGTTCAGGTAGTAGGCGCTTTGATAGAAAAGGATGTAGCCAAATCGTCCTCCCAGAACCACTCCGAGAAGAGCCCAGACCATCATGTCCCCAATGCGGTCTGGAGGCGGCTTTGGGGACAGCCGCCCGGCACGTGCTTTCAACAGTGGCCACGCCAGCAGGAAAGTCAGGCTGTACATCAGCCCATACCAGTGGATCGCCAGGGGGCCGATCTGTACCAGAACCGGATCAATGGAAGGAAAAAGAATCAACGCCTGTTCTCCTGGACCGGGTTGTGATCCTCCGTACCCGAATGACACGAAGCGCCCTCCTTGCCGTGGCCGTGTCCCCGATGCATGGAGAACATCATGTAGACCATGCCCACCACGCAAATGAGGGAAAGAAAGGTTTCCAGGGATGGGGCACTGACCCCGACCACGCCAATGGCCAGAAAGCCGATCAACGGCAAGGCGCAGCAAGCCGCCATGATCCACATGTGCTTGTGACCGAAACCCGATTTGTGTTGCCCTTGTTGCTCGTTTGCACTCTTGTTCATGAAAGTTCTCCTGTTTCCAAGAATTGATTGTTTTCATTGTCCCGTTGGAATATCGGATGTCTCCCAGGTATTGGCCGGTTGGTGTCCGGTGATGATGGCGGGCACCTCATATCCGGCTCCGTCGATGGCGGCTACCAGGTCCGCAACCCCGGCCGTCCCGGTTACCGTGGCCCGCGCTTCCTGAATATCGACGGCTGTTTCCCGCACTCCGGGAACTTCACCCAGGGCAAGTTCCACTTTTCCGACACAAGAACCACATCCCATTCCCATCACCGGCAAACAAACCGTAGTTTCCTGCACGCCTTGTTGGTTTCTCATGACACTCTCTCCGCAATACAGAAGTCGCACGTTGGTAGCTCATTTATTTCAGCATCTGGTCGATAGCCGACTTGAAGACCTTGAAGGGCTGCGCTCCAGAGATATAACGGACCTCGCCAGTCTTGTTGTTCCGAAGGATATTGGCCGGCGTACCGGAGATGCCGATCCGTTTGGCTTCCTCGATATCCTCCCGGACCCGCGCCTTGTATTTTCCACTGGTCAGACAGGATTGGAATTTCTCTCTGTCCAGTCCGATCTCCGCTGCCAAAGGCGCCAGCTTTTTCGTCGGGAATCCTTTTCCACCCGACTTGGTGCGTTTGTAAATCTGGTCGGTGAATTTCCAAAATGCATCGTTCCCGCCCAGTTCATTGGCGCACTCAGCCGCTTCCGCCTGTCTTATCGCCCCCGGGTTGTGCATGGGGAGGGGCAGATGGCGATAGACCCAGTTCACCTTGCTGCCATAAGCCTTGACGATTGCCTCGGCCGTGGGATGAAACCGCTTGCAGTATGGGCACTCGAAATCGGAATACTCGATCAGGGAGATCATGGCATCGGGATTACCCTTGATATGATCCCGGGCTGCGTCCACTTTGCGGACCGTCTTGGCCTTTTCGGCGATGGCCCGTTCCCGAGCCTCCCGAGCCTGAACCCGTGCCTGATTTTGTTTCTCCACATATTTCTCGATCCCTTCCTCGATCTTCTTTGTCAGCACCGCTTCATCGATTCCGACGTTGCTGGAACTGTTTTCGGAACGCAGCTGCAGGCCGAGGAAAACCAGAGAACCCGATATCATGAGAGCGGCCAGCAGGATCACCAGCAGTAGGGTTTTTGAAGGGGAGGTCGTCGTTGTCATCTCCAGTCATCCTTTCTGGATATCGAGCTGTTTTTTCAAAAACTCATCCCGGGTGATCTCCCCCCGTGCATAAGCTTCTTTCAGAAAGTCCAAGGCAGTCTTTCCCCCGGACCCATTCGACCCATCTCCCAACCAGGACGTGGCCAACCAGACGATCAGCAGAATCGGAAGGAGCCAAACCAGAATCATCGGAAGTCCTCCGAACAAACCAAACCCGCCCATCATGATCTTTCTCCTTTTCCCATTGTTCCATTGACTGACCCGTGTGTTTGATCAGTGTGTATGATCATCCGCATGATGATCATCGACCTTATGCTCATCTGGTGTCGGCATTTGCCCTCTCATCTTCTGTTCAGGATTTTCGTGATGGTTGGCAACCGGTCCTTCGTCGGCATGACCATGCGTTGCCTGATTCTCCGGAGTATCTTGTGATTTCAAAATGGCTGGGTTGACGCCGGTTCCATGCTGGTAAACCAGTTGTCCCCCCTTGTCCGCTCCAAAGGCCATGAGACCGGTCAAGAGGGTCAAAAGGACAACAAGTCCCTTTCGAAAAGGTCCATCCCGGAACTGTTTGATCAGGGCCAATGCCAGGGCAAGCAGAACAAATCCCACTGTCATACTCACCATGATGTCACGATGAATGTGCACCAAATCATGGCCCGGAGAATCATGGCCGAGGCTTTCCGCTGCCAGAAAACCCGCCCCCACGGCAGCAATCGCGGAAGCCGCCCCCAAATAAACCATCCACTCGGCGAACACCTTCACCCGTTCATTATTGGTGAAATATCGGATCAGTTCGAACAAGAATGCTGTCAGGAGATACGCTATGGGCAGATGCACCACCATTGGATGAATGACAGCCAGATTACTGATTCCAGGAAACAACGTGCTCATTCAAACTCTCCTCTGTTTATTGAAAAATGCCTATTACTGCTCATTTCTGTATTTCCAAGTTTTTGCTATGCCTATGGGACGCAATGCAGTCATGCTCCATCACCGATTCATCGTTCCTGGTGCAAATCCAGACCAGGCCACCAACCGAAAAATGGCCGCTGGCAAAAACAACATTTGCAGAATCGGCCACACCCCAAGACCGAATATCAATGGCATCCCGTCCGTATAGTGCCATCTTCCGGTCAGGTGAAGATTGAACCACTCAACGCTGACTCCGATGGTCAAACCTGCCAGTAACATCACCGCATAGCCGCGTACCCCAGGTTTCCTGAACCAATCCCCCCGGTCGCATACCGCCACGCCGATCGTGTGGATCAGCAGAACCAGTACGCCATCCAGGATGGCCGCCGTGAAGCAGTGCCACATGGTGGAGCGGAACGATCCAATGCTGGTGCTTACGAAAAGGGGTGACTGGGCCAACTCCCAAAAGGCGTTCAACAAAACCGCCGAGGAAAATAATGTGCCCAACATCCAAAACTGGGACTGCCTCAACGAGCTACCGCGAATGACACCGATATTTTCCATTTCATTCTCTCCAACCGCTTCTGTGGTCGCGCATCACACACTTCCTCTGGCCACTTCACCGGGCTGCTGGATGGCGGCCAAGCGCCAGTTGGGATCATCCGATCCCACCGGCCGGACAAAACTCCAGAACTCTTCAACCTGCACCGGCTTGTCCGAATCCCCCTCCAGAATTTTTCCATCCACGTCGGTGACGTAATCCACCATCTCCACCGCAAAACGAACGGTGATCCAGTCTTCCCCCGATTCCTGCCAGGCCTCGCTCACCTCGGCGGCCTCGAACCGGATCTTCTCGATGATGTCCCGACGGCCAGCCGCCTTGCTCTCTTGAGCCTGGGTCTGGATCATGCCCCACATGCGGTCGGTGAGGAGATACTGCAAACGATCGACGCTCCAGTCGCTCCAAGCCCCCTGGATCTGCTCGAAGGCGTGTTTCGCCCCTTCCAGGAACACCCGTTCATCGAAACGGGTATCCATGGCGGCAATTCGTTCAATGCCCTGGCTGACATCGTCGCTCTCCCCATGGGCGGAAAAGGTGTTGGGCAGAGAGGTGCCGGGCATCATGGTGGGTTCCCGGCGGAACTCCCCTTCCAGGACATTGCGCTGAAGATCGGGACCGGTAGCGGTCTGCGGACGTTGTTCTTCCCTCTTTTTCCGCATCCAGCGAAAACCAAACCAGATAAGTCCACCAATCAGGAGGATTTCCAATAATCCGATTCCTCCACCCAAACCTCCGCCCATGCCGGCGGAACCGACTCCTCCGCCACCTCCAAAAAGCATGGAACCCAGGAGACCGCCCAGCATGAGTCCGCCGAGACCACCCATCAGAGCCGACCCGAACCCGGCGCCACGGGATTGATTGACCCCAGACCTCTGGGAGGAACGTGGCGTCGCCCGCTTGAATTGGCTCCGTGGCGTGGTCTTGCGAGGTGTGGAGAAACTCCTCGAGCTACGCGCTCCGAAGGATTTTCCGCCACCAAAACGGCGGGCTTCGGCATCGTCCGGCCAGGCAGCCAGGAGAGCCATACCCAATACCGCAACCGCTGCCAGAAACATGGAAAATGGTTTTTTATCCATCATGATCACCTTGAAAAAAAAGAGTCCGCTTCCTCACTTTGAGGAAGGGATCTCCCTAAACGCGGCGTCCAATCGCGCCGCGCCATCTCTGGCCACTGCCACGATGGTTGGATGTTTCAGCAATTCCGTCAGCACCAGTGGATCCATGGCCACGACATCCACGGCACCATCGGTGGTTTCACGCACGACCACGTTGCACGGCATCAGTGCTGCGACATCCGGCTCCGCCGTCAAAGCGCGGTGCGCCAGTTTTGGATTGCAGGCCCCCAGGATCAGGGTGCGGGGATAGTCGACCCCCAGTTTTTTCTTCAGGGTCGCCTGGACGTCGATTTCCGTCAGGATGCCAAAACCCTGGGTCTGCAACGCCGATCGAATGGCCAGGACGGCCTCATCGAATGTTCCGGCAAATGAAACCGTTTTGGTAATACGGGTCTCGCTCATGGCTTTCTCCTTGGACCGAATGGTTCGTTTCAGGCGCCCACCGGCGGCTTGCTGCAGCAGTGGCCAACGTGCTTGAGGTTGTCCACCTCGTTCTGTTCGGTGAAATGAATCCAATCCCGTTTCTTACGGGACAGAAATCCGACGTTTGGTGGATACCCGATATCGGACAGGAGTTTTTCCACATCCTGAATACGGGTCTTGTGGAGATCATAGGTGACCGTCACCTCTCCTTTCCGCCAGTTGGAATCCACCTTTGAAATCCCCTCCAAAGCGGTCAATCCATCGGCGATGATCCCCTCGCAATCGGGGCAGACCATCTCCATGACTTTCAGGCTGTGGGTAACCGGATGTGCTGTGGCCATGATCTTCCTCCTGGTCCGATATCGGTTGGGGGTTGGGGTTTCAGTTCTGGGTTGTCCAGCCGTGGCAGCCGCTGAAAAAGCTGTTCACCTTGGTCTTCTGGACCGGTGTCAGGGCATCGAAGAGCTTTCGGAATGATTCGGCGGCGGTTTTCCTCTTCGCCACCAGCTGTTCAAAAAACCTGGTGCGCGCTTCAACCGCTTCCAGGGCCGTGGCATAGGTACCATGCATGATGTTGTGCATGTCGTTGTGGGTGGTGGTCAGGGCCAAGGCCGATTTGGTGTAGGCATCCCAGACGGATTCCTGGGGTTTGGTGATGTTCAGGCGGTCTTTGAGAGTGGCTAGGTTTTGCGTGGCCGTTGCCGTGTCATGGCCTAGCATGCCGGGGCCCATCAAGGCTCCCCCCATCATGCCGGGACCTCCCATCATACCCGGCCCCATCTGGCCGCCCCGCCAACCACGCATCATTCCGGGTCCCATGGTGCCCTGGTTCCCGGTCCACCCTTGCTGATCACCCATCATGCCCGGTCCCATGTGACCGGTCGTTCCTCGCTGACCACCCATCATGCCTTGATTGCCAGTCCATCCTTGTTGGTTGCCGCCCATCATTCCGGGTCCCATGGTGCCCTGGTTTCCGGTCCACCCTTGCTGACCACCCATCATTCCGGGGCCCATGCCGCTGGTGTTGCCCTGCTGACCACCCATCATGCCTTGATTGCCAGTCCATCCTTGTTGGTTGCCGCCCATCATTCCGTGCGCCCAACCATCCCCGACACCTTGGAATCCCATGGCCAGCACTGTGGCCGCCGCGATTCCAAGCATTCTCATGCCCATGATCCGTTTCATCTCCTGCTCCTCATCGTTTGCGGTTTGTTCCTACTTGAATACCGACCGGTCTTATTGCCCGTATCTCATCAAGTCCTGATGACCGGTCCATCCTTGTTGGTTGCCACCCATCATTCCGGGGCCCATGGAGCCCTGGTTTTCGGTCCACCCCTGCTGACTGCCCATCATTCCGGGTCCCATGGAGCCCTGGTTTCCGGTCCACCCCTGCTGACCACCCATCATTCCGGGTCCCATACCCTGGTAGCCGGTGGTGCCTTGCGGGGTTCCCATCATATGATTACCCATCATGCCTCTATTGCCGGTCCAGCCCATGCCGCCAGGACCGTGCGCAAAGCTGTCGGTTGCCAAATACGCTCCCAAAGCCAAAGCCATGACCGCGGCGATTCCCAGAGTCCTTTTTTTTGATGTCCTGTTCATGATCGTCTCCTATCCGGTTAAACTGTCCGGTGAATTGGCTCGTCACGTCCCTCTGTCTGCTTGGATATAAACATGACAGGAAAAATCCACATTTTGAAATGTTTTATTGTAAAAGTTCCCTTACTCTATCTACCATTTACTAGCATTTGATTCGTAAACCAGTTCAAATACGAATCATATACTAATATGTGTCGCGCTTATTCATGGTTGAGTAGCATTTATGAGGTCGAGTCACATTTGAGTCATACTTATTTGTTTGCCTTGTTTCTCTGAATCCTGTTTGATGGTTCTGGAGAAAAACAACCGTTTGCGAGGGAGTTGGATGGTCATGACGAGTGCCGATCGGGTTTTGGTGGTGGAGGACGACAAACAGACCCGGGAACTGGTCCGGGAATACTTGGAGGAAAACGGCTGTCAGGTCCGCACAGCAAGCGATGGCGAGGCGATGTGGAAAGTCCTGAAGGGTTGGGATGCCGATGTCATCGTGTTGGACCTGATGCTGCCCGGTGAGGATGGTTTGACCCTCTGCCGCAAACTCAGCTCCGATCCGACCACGGCCAATACCCCGGTGATCATGCTGACGGCCCGGGGAAGTGAGATGGATCGGGTCATCGGCCTGGAAATGGGCGCCGACGACTACATGCCCAAACCATTCAGCTCCCGGGAACTGCTGGCGAGAATCAAAAGCGTGCTGCGCCGCTCACGGGCTCAACCCAAAGGGGCTCGTCCCGTTGAGGTGTCCGAGATGCATTTTTCCGGCTGGGTGCTGCATCTGAAAGCGCAGCAATTGACCTCCCCGGAGGGGGTGATCGTGGAACTCACCAAGGGGGAGTTCGTCCTTCTCCAGGCCTTTCTCAGCCATCCTCGTGAAATCCTGAACCGGGATCGCATCATGGAGATCTACCGGATGCGTGAGGCGACCATCTTCGACCGCAGCATCGACGTCCAGGTAGGCCGCATCCGCAAAAGGCTGCGGGACGATCCGAAGGATCCGAAAATCCTCAAAACGGTCTGGGGCAAGGGGTACATGCTGAACGCGGACGTGGAGGGCAAATGATGACACGGATACTGCCCAACACCCTCTCCAGTCAGATGGTTCTGATATTGTTCTCAGGCGTGACGCTGGCGTTGATATCCAGCGCCGCCATTCACCTCCAGGACCGGAGTCAGGCCTTGTCGGCCTTTGGCGGCATGCAGACCGCCCAGCGTTTTGCCACCATCGTTCAACTGCTGGATCCGCTCTCCCATGTGGAACGGCTGAGAATTTCCACCATCGTCAAAACACCGCTCCAATACCTACGTCTCCTGGATAAGGATGAACCTCCGATAGCCGAAGAAGCATCCGGCAACCCCCATGAAGAGCATGTCAGGACCTTGTTGGAACGCCATTTGGGAGACCGCTGGCCGCTCCGCGTCCTGGTGATAGGCGTTGATGAACCCAATGGAGACACCAGGAGTTTTGTGCCGATGGGTTCCCACCCGATGATGGGTGGCATGATGGGAGTCCGGCGACATCAACACCACATGATCGCCATGAACCAGATTCTTCCACAGGGCATCTCTTTTCTGGCGCAGGTCCAGCTATCCGACGGCACCTGGGCGGAGTTCCATAACCATCTACCCCGGACCGTTTTCACATGGCCGACCCATCTACTGCTCTCCATCATTATCCTCTTTGCGGTGGTCACATCCTTGTCCCTGCTGGCGGTCCGCTTGGCTACCCGCCCTCTGTCCATTCTGGCCTCCGCCGCCCAGGGCTTGGGGCATGACATTAACCGACCGCCGTTGAAACTGACCGGATCACGGGAAGTCCGCCACGCCGCACGCGCTTTCAACACCATGCAGGCTCGACTGATTCGCTACATTCAGGAACGCACCCAGCTGTTGGCGGCCATTTCCCATGATCTGAAGACACCCATGACCCGCATGCGGCTTCGAATCGAACGGTTGAAGGACGAATCTGTCCAATCGGAACTTATGCAAAACCTTTCCGAAATGGAAAACATGACGTTCGCCGCGCTGGATTACATTCGGGGAATGGAAGGCATGGAGCCCATACAGCCATCGGATATCCCCTCTCTGCTGGATAAACTCCAGGAGGAGTTCGATGAAATGGGGAAAAAGGTCTCCGTCCAATGCGAGGATCTCCCCCCCTTTCCGGTGATGCAGAAAAGCTTGAAGCGCTGCCTGACCAACCTCATCGCCAATGCCGTGAATTATGGCGACGAGGCTCAAATCCGCGCCGACATCCTGGGAAATCGGCTGCGGATATCCATTGCGGACGAGGGACCGGGAATACCGGAATCGGATATGGAAAAGGTGTTTGAACCATTTGTGCGCTTGGAAGATTCCAGAAACAGGAATACAGGCGGGACGGGGCTTGGGCTTTCCATTGCCCGTAACATCGTCAGGGCTCATGGGGGAGAATTGAACTTAAGAAATCGTCCAGAGGGAGGGTTGGAAGTGATCCTAATGGTGCCTGATAATTCAATATCAAAGGGGAAGAGCACCTGAGGTGACACCTTCCTGAACAGGAAGGTCAAACAGGAACCCAATACATTGCTACCCATTTTTATTCGGCAACATTGGCCTCATTTTCATTTGGGATCCTTTTTATCAGATATCCGTCAAAAGAAAGGTAGTGACAATCCAATCCCTGGAGAAGTCTATCCAATGTGGTTTTTTCCTCACTGGTGACCACAATCACCTGCTGCCCGGATGTACCTGACGCTGCGGCCCGAACAAACAATTCTCCCAAACTGGATTGCTCCACCTCCTGCTGTCGAGGTTCATCAAAAATGAGGAATCCTGGGTGGTTGCAGGACGCATGTTCGCGGGCTACTTCCATGAGTCCAAGTTGGTATGCCCATTTCAGGCGAATCAGATCACTTGCGGAACTTTCATAGTTCAGTTCAAAACCATCCATTTCAGGACGGTAGGTTTGCGGGGAAATATCAATCTTCCCCGGAGGAAAAGTCTGAAAATTGTATGCACGAAGTTGCTCTCTGACCAATCTCGCGAAGTGGTGCACCTTTGCATTGTCTTTTTTGCTCATGCCATCCTTCGGCAATTTCCTCTGGCGGGTTTTCAGCAGGCTGTATTGATTTGGTAGGGGTTGCAGTTGCTGAACTAAACCATCAAATCGTTCCATGGCGTCGTCAAAATCACGAATTTTTTCCTCCAAAGCCAAGCGTTCCTGAATATCAGCAACAGACGGAACCCGTTGCCGCGATGTCAGTGTTTCCTTCAAGGCTCTTATTCTGGATTGGATCTCAGTGATCTCTTCAGCCAGAACAGATAGTTTCCGTTCCATCCTTCTTGTTATTTCCTGGCTTTGCCTGAAAAGCCCTTGAAACATTTTCGATTGATTCTTGATATATTCAATGTTGGCCTCCAAGGACATGACCTGACCGTTTGTTTCAGACGTCGTCAATGTTGTAGGCCATTTTTGATAACAAGTCGGGCATTGATCCGGAGTCAATTGTCCCGTTAACTCAGATCCCAAATCAACCAGCTTTTTGGCATCCTTGTTTCTCGTGAGATCTTCATCTAACGTCGTTAATTGGTTCTTTAGAGTTTGGGTCCTCGTCTTTTCCAATGCGAGGTTTTGCTGTAGTTCATAAAATGCGATCTTCTTATCGGACAACACCTCCATTGAATTTTTTAGTTCACGTTGTGCAGTCTGACTTCTTCCCTCCGCATCAGGCATGTCAATAGCAGATAGTTGGGCAAGGCGACTCTGAAGCGCATCTCGTTTGGTAATCAGAGGCAACCAGGTATCATCTTGTGGGACAATGATCGAGGGGGGTGCTTCCTCGGTAAACTCAGAATCAGAGAGTGTGTCGATATTATCGATTCTACCTTGAACGCTCTCGGCAACTTCAACGGCACGTCCATACAGGTTCGACCATTGTTTCTCCAACTCATGAAGACTCTGGAGAAGCTCCTGACGCTCTCGGGTAATTTGAAAAACATCTAGCCCAAGCGTGAACTCAACCCCTCGTTTCCCAGGATTACGGATACCAAATACGGTCGGGACTCGGGCTGGGATCGCCGACCAACCTGCTTTTTGCTCAACAAACGCCAAAGGAAATAGTAGTTCCAGATAAAGGGGACTTACACCTCCGTCAAAACGGGATACTTCTGGCAGGCGCCATTCAAGGAACTGGGCAAAACGATGCTGAAAGCCAAACCCCCGTTGAGCCGATCCAGGATAGTGTGGTCCCGCGAAGTCGCTTTGAGTATATTGACCATCAGGTGCAGTCAGACGTGGACCATCCCAGGTAAGAATGAGGTCGCTTGCCGTCTGGGGAACCACCTGACGTTGAGTGGTCAGAATCTCGCCCTGTCCATTTTCAATTTCTACGGAAACGAAAGATTCTTCGACAGCCAACTCATCATCGCCATCCTCCTTCTCCTTCAACATTTTGGTCATGGCATGCGTTAGTGGAGGTGTTTTACGAGTCGTGAATATTTTTTCCAAGCCCAACGCGTAGAGGATGGCGTGCAGGCAGGTCGTTTTGCCCATGCTGTTTTCAGCATGAAGGACATTGAGTCCGCCATGGAAAATCAGGTCCGCTCCAAAGTTCTCATTGGAGGTTGTCGCCCGCATGACGAGTTTTCGGATTTTCAAGCCCACCTGTCACACTCCAAAATTGAGAATTTGCACCAAGCGTTTTTTGTTTGCCTTGGAACCGGCAGTTTGAAGAAATCGTTTTTCCCGATCCAAGAGTGTTCTCTCGCCTTGAATCACCTTCAGGAGCGCTTGCCCTTCCGAAGTCAATTCGTAATATCGGCGGCCCTCCGTCCGAACAAGTCCTGTGCCGATTGCCATATCCAAGGCTTGACTGAGCGTCGGGTCCACACGGACGGCAAACACATCTCGCCCATTGGAATTCACCAAGGCCTTCAACGCTGCGTTGCGGTTCATCTCCCTTCGGATGGCGTGTCCCAGAAAATGAACCTGCTCCAATGATGCACGCCTACCCCGAACAGACCCGATGATCAGAAGACAAGTTGCCATCCTCCACACAGAGCGCAAATCCCCCGAAACCGGATAAGGGCGCGGCGTCAGTGAATAGGGCTTGTCCATCAACTCTTTCAGTGCGTCAGGAATCATTGGATACCCTCCCAGGAAAATCCAAAGGACAACGAAGGAGCCAATCCGACACTGTCCCGGAAGCAATCTTTTGGGCCGTTCCTTGACCTAAAATGGTATTGGCATCGTTCAAAGCGGTTACCAATGCATCATATTCGATCCGAAACACCTCATTCGGTGGTTGTTCATTTACTGCCCCGAGAAAAACCAATCTTCCTTCCCGAGCATCGAGGACACTCAATATTGGCTTGCGCACCTCTGGTATTTCGTTAGCAATTGTTTCAAGGAACTGTTGTTTGATCAGAAAGAAATCAAGAAATTGTCTCGCCAATTTCTGAATTTCATCATTTGATAGGTGGGGGTGAACTTTTTTTAATTTCGAAATCAAATTTTCAAAAAGTTCATCATTCTCATCTATCCATGAAGAGCTTTGTGCAGGAGGAACTGGATCAGCGTCAAGCTCAACCGAAGACATGGCTCTGCTGATAGACTTCTGCTTCTCAGCATTGAAAGAACTCTCAGAATGGATAAGGATCTCAAAATCATCTGTTAGGAAAGGCAGCCCAACTTTTTTGATTTCTTCTGCTTTTCGGACAGCATGTTGAACAATTTCCTTTCCAGCTTGGCGAGGTACAGCAAGAATCCACCGAGACAACTTCACCGTGCCTAAAAGGGACTCAACTCCATCCTTGAATTTGATCAGCTTTCTAATGTCATCTGTTATTTTTGTCCTTTGTTTTTCATAAAGTTCTTTTGCGCTACGGACCGTCTGTGGGGCATAACACTGATATGCCGCTCCCCTGGAACGGATCAGGATGTCGATACCAAAATCATCGCCACCGGAATCAGGACTGACCCATTGGACACTCTCCGCACCCTCCCGGAGATGAAGCCAATGCAGGACTGAGAGTTCCCACTCCTTTTCATCGTAAGGGTTTTCAAAATCAGCCAATTTTCTCATCCAAACCCAAAGGGAAAACATACAGGGTACGGATGGAGCTAATCCTATTCCCTTATACTCTGTCAACCCAACGCAATCTTGAAGTTGTGTGCTGCGGATTCCTGCACCCCTGGATTCAGGTTGATACCGGAGTACATTTTCCTCATACGAGAAAGACCGCTCCAGTACCATCAAGGCTTTTTTTGACAGCTCGGCCATTCTGGATTGTCACTGCATCACCGTTTTTTACGCCATTTTCTCCCGTAACTTCAACAACGCCAGCGGGAGTGGCAACCCGAACCATGTCACCGGCAACAATAATCACCCGTCCGAAAATGGGTTGATCACCCTGGAGGAGATCGCGTAAATCAAGAAGTTTAGACATTGCGGATTAGATTGATTTCTGTTGTAACAACAGCCCCTTGAACCGAATGGCTGACCGACGTGAGTTTCCCACGCCAGGACTGTCCCATCATAGCATCGTGGATTTCCGCAAGGTGACCAGGCATGGCACCGGGGAGGAAGATGCAGGTAAGAGCCACTTCTTGAAGACTTTCCCCGGCATCGATTTCTGCGCGGCCGCGTGATTGCTTGGACAGGAAACCAGCCAGAAGCGGTTCGGTGATATCCTGTCCATGAAATTGGCCATCGCCACGCTGGAAGGTGGCCTCCTGCTCACCAGCCACGTCGTTCTCGGAGCCCCGGATCCGCACGGCGATGGGGAATTTACGGCCACCACCCAAATGCAGTGGCGAGGAGAGTCCCCAGGCCAGCACTTCCACGGTATAGGTAACCCGGACGATGGCCAGACCAAATGCATCCGCCGTCAAGGTCATTCCGTCCGATCCCAGGGTGAGCGTGCCCAGATCCGATCCCAACCAGATCCAGGAATCCAGGGATCGGGCTGGCCGTGATAGCCGGGCTTGGTCCGTTCCGGAAAAGAAAAGATCCTCCTCCATCTGGAAAACCTGAGGGGCATCGGGATAGAGGTCGCCGCTGGTGGTATCCAGGTTCGAGACCGTTACTCCCGGCCCGTGATGCACCAGAAAGTGTGGTGTCTGGCCGGATACGAAGGTGGTCCGGCCCCGGTTCAGACCGCCCTGTTTGCGGCCATCGACCTGGGCGCTGAGATAGCCGGCGGTGGGCCGCAATTCCCGGATGGTAACCCGGTTGATCCGGGTTCGGAAACGGTGGCTCTCGCTGATGGAAAGGTTGTGCGCCACATCTGTGAGGACGTGGTCCGGCGTAGCTGTCTCCCAGGAGGATACGGAAACCGGAAAGCGATGACGCACCCGTAGGGATCCGTCCGGTTGGGTTTCCACCACCCCGCCGGCTGCCCGGGCGATAGTCCGGACCACCTCAAGGGGGGCGGCGTTGTAGACCGCAAGGCGGTTGGCCGGGATCAACCAATCCAACAGATCCCAGAAGATGGAGGCACCAACAGCATCCTCGGCAGCATCCCTGGCCTGGACAGGTGAATCCCAGATCCGCTCCACGGGATCGGCCCTTGGGGAGGCCAACCATGCCGTGGAGCTGATCACCGAGATCACCATCCGGGGGCGGCCGCCACCGTCGCGGGAGATGGTGCGGTTGTCGATGATCAGATCATACGTCTCGCCACCCAAAATGAGGGAGACCGAATCGTTCACGGCCATGGGCTGGAATGCGGCCGGGTCGGCAATCTCCATACGACCGGTCCAGGCGTATTCCCCTTCGGAGAGACCGATGCTGGCGGACAGGAGCCGCACCGGGTTGCCCTGGTGGAGAAGAACCACGTCGGTGGCGGCATTGATCACCGTGACCGACGGTACCAGGTCCCAGTACATCCGCCATGCCAGGACAACCGGGTTCAGGGCCAGGATATCGCCCGGCAGACTCCATTGCTGGGAGACGGTGTTGCTACTGGTATAGGGAGAATCCCACTGCCGGCGCAGGGTACTCCGGAGCGCAAACAGCGTCTCCCATGCCCGGTCCACCGTGAAATAGATTGGCAGGTCCCAGGATTGGGTCAGAGACCGCCGCCAGGGAATCTCCCACTGCCGTTCCACTCGAAGGCTGTATGCCAACGTCCATTGCCGAGCGTCTGACAACAGGTCGAACACCACACCGAACTGCTGGACGGTGGGATTGCGGAACGGTTCCGTCCACTGCCGGTCGAGAATCAGGCTGAACGGGATGGACCATTGTTGACGGGTGGCAGGCACCCCATAGGCCAACTCCCAATCAGCCTTCACCGGGGTGAGCAGGGCGAACGGCAGATCCCACTGCACATCAAGGATCGGCGGGCCCGGAACCTCGAACTCATTGATGACCCCACCCTGCCAGTCGGTTATACCGGTCCAGGTGGCGGCGGTGGTATAGTCGGTACCGTTGTCGGAATACTGGAGAGAAAAATCCGTGGGTGTCTGGGAAGAGCCGTAACGGGGCACCATGGCGATTTCCGCCACCTCCACCGTGTTTCCGGAGCCGAAGTCATACTGGAACCAGGTGTCCTCCCCCGGGCTGCCGTTGATCCAGTAGGTGCCGCTGTTGTCATCGAACAGCTTGTAGGCATCGCCGTCGGCATGGCTGGCGGATGCAGTACCTCCGCTACACTGGTCTGCCCCGCCCACGGTGGCGCGCATCTGCGCTTCATACAGGGAGACCAGGTTGTTGGCCGAGGTGGATTCGGTGATGTGGATCCGCCAATAGCGATGGCCGGGCGGTTGATCCCCGAAGGAGAGATCCCAATCGGCGACCACCACGGTGCGCAAGGCAAACGGAAGATCCCACTGGTTTCCCAACGGCGGGGGCAGATCGAAAGGCAATTCCCACTGGGCCACGATGGGCGGCGGCTGAGGAACCTCCAACTCCTTCCAGACACCGCCGACATAATCGGTGATGCCGGTCCAGGAATGAGCATCGGTCCAATCCGTACCGTTGTCGGAATACTGGAGGGCAAAATCCTTCGGCATCTGCGAGGCGTAGCGGGCCAGGATCGCCAGCGCACCCACGTCCACCTCGTTGCCGGCCCCGAAGTCATACTGAAACCAGGTATCGACGCCCGGGCTGCCGTTGTTCCAGTAGCTGCTGAAATTGTTGTCGAACAGCTTGTAGACGTTGGAATTGGCATGGCTGGCGGATGCGGTACCGCCGTTGCACTGATCCGCCCCGCCCACCGTGGCCCGCATCTCCGCCTCGTAGGGCGAAAGAAGCATGTTGGAGCCGGTGGTGGCCGTGACGTAGACACGCCAATATCTGTGAACACCCATTGTTTATACGGCCTCGGGCAGTGGGGTGATGATGAAGGAAGCGTTGTCGGTGAACGGGCTCTCCATGGTGCCGGTGAACTCTCCCAGGAAGGTGTAGCCGCCGATTCCGCCACCGGAGGACGGCGTGTAGTCGAATTCCTCGGTGAACCAGGTATAGGCGAAGGTGGCGCTATAGGCTTTGCCTTCGGCAGAGGTAGGCGACTCCTCCACGGTGTGGCTGAGATTGTCGTTGCCGGTCCACATTTGCAGCTTCCGGGAGTAACCGAAATCGGTGGTGATCTGGATGGATGGCTCCTCCACCGGTGTGCAATACTGATACAGCTCGTTGTAGCCGTGCAGATGCTGGTCGGCCACCCAGCCCACCAGGGTCACGTCGTCGAGGATCACCTCGCCGGGTCCGTCCGGCGGTTTCATCCCATGTTCGACAAGGTCGAACCCTGGATAGGTGATGGTCGGAACCGGATACATGCGGAACTGCGCCCAGGTCCGGCTCATCTCCGGTGTCCAGGGATAGGGATGAAAACAGGACATGCCGTTGACCGTGACATCCCCGGCGTAGCGGCCTTCGTAGGGCCAGGGGTGATTGGTGTTGTGGATCTGGATAACGCCGTTCAGTCCGGGCATGCCCAGATCGCGCCATTGGCAACAGCCGTCCACGACCGTGGCCCCATCCCCCGGCCAAGCCGGTTCCTCCGTGCCGCTGACACCGCCTCGGATACAAAAATAGGCGCGGCCATTGGATGCCAGGACGATCTCCTTCTTCGGATACTGCTTGTTGGGCTCCCAGGGTGGCTGGTCGGCATCCACCTGCCAGAACCCGTCGAAGGTGAATTCCCAATCCTCACGCCAGTCGATCACGATCTTGGGGAACTTCAACACCCACCATGGCATGGAGGCATACAGCTTGAATTCCATCCTGTACGGAATGCTGGAGCGGACCACCGACTTGCGGACGCCGGTCTTGTTGTCCTGCTTCTCCTCACGGATGCTTTGCCGCCATAGCGGTACCCGGATTTCGTATTTGCCGGCGGCGTGGGGCGGGTGTTGGGCGCTGGCGTGTTGTTCGTGGGATTGGCGGTCGATGGCCTCCGGATCCCGCTGATCCGGCAACAGCTCCGGAAAGCTGGTCAACATGCCGGCCCGGCATATCTGCTCCAGGGCGCCCGGCACGGTATCGCCCAGAAAGGTCTCATCCTCCTGCAGGGCAAAGATCCGCGGGAAAATGGTCGGCAGGGTATGGGGACCGTTGGTCACGAGGAAAAAAGACATCTCCTCCATTCCCAACGCATCCTGCAACCGACCCTGATCCAGCTTGAGCAGGAAGACGCCCCCCTCCGGTGTCCGGGAGTGATAGAAGGAGCGTACAATTCCCGCTGATGCCTCCCGGTAATAGAGATAGGTGATGGTGGTGGTGACCCCGTCGACGGTCATGGTCAAGGTCGGCGGATTCCAGGACATGCCATCGGCCATGCCCTGGAACTCCGGCGTCCTGTAATCGGGAAGCTGGGCCATCATGCCGGATTCATAGCCGGTGAAGCCGGAGAAGACGGGCACCAGGTCTTCCGTGAACAGGGAGAGCACCAGCCCGGTTTGGGAATCCGGGGCGTATTTCAGCCCGTCGTCCCGGCTGATCACGAACTGGAATCCCTTTGACCACAAGGGCACCTTGATGACGCGATGGTATTTGTCCGGCCGGAAGGAGACGGGATGCTCCTTGCTCACTGCCGCTCCTCGTCGGGCACCTCGGTAAAGGTGCCCACCTGATAGGAGTTCTCCGGCGGCTTGTTCTTCACGTTCTCGGTCACCTCCCGCTGGGCCATCAGTTCGTCGGATCCGTCGTTGCGGTTGAGGATCCATAGCTCCTGATAGACGATCTTGGTAACCCGTTCCTGGTCCATGTAGTCGTCCCGGCCGGTCTGCGGATCCGGGGGTGGCGGGTTGGGGTTTTCCGGCTTGGTGGGAAAGACCCGGTCGATCACCCCCTCGCGGTACAGCTCGATGCGCTTGTTTTTTGGCTTCTTCTTGTCGGTGTGGTCGATGAATCGGTATTTCGGGGCGATGGTGACGATTTTGGAAATCTGGCTGGTGGAGATCAGCACCCGGATCGGGCTGGGGTTGGGATCGATCCCTTCCTCATGCTGAGCGATGGCCTCCTCGGAGCTGACGGCGCCGTAGCCGATACGCACCGCATGAAAGATTTTTCCGGCGATCTCCTTTTTCGAGCGGTTGGAGATGTAGCCGGGACCACTGACGATACTGAACTGGAGTAGTTCCGGCCCCTGGTAGTTGACATCGATGTCGGCGGAACCGTTGACCGTTTTTTCGATGGTATAGCCGGTGTAGACCTTGATTTCGGAATCCAGGAAGAAGAGCCAGTTGCGGTAATAGACGGTCCTGGCCGGTTGGGATTTTACCGTCCGGGCGGACAGGGAGCGTTTAACCGCCTCGGTAGTGCCGTGTTTCTTCTCGATCAGCTTGTCCTTCAGCCGGTGCAGGGCATCGGTGGGTTCATCCGGTTCCTCGTCGGTGGCGTCCCCGCCCGAGGCCCCGTCGATGGCATCAATGACATCATCCTTGAAATCCTCCACCGACTGCCGGGTGGACTCCAGGTCGTCGCACAGCCGTTGGATTTTTTCCTCAGTCGTTCCACGACGGTTCCGCCGGCACTCCGGCTCCTGGACGGCCCCACCCTCAGGCTCGACAAAATCGATTCGCAGTTCTGTGGAGACCTCACCCATGGCAATTATGCGCTTTCACCGCTGATGGCGATGATCACCTTGTCACCGGAGAGGCTGGATGCCCCGGCTGGAACAGTGCGTTTCTGCCAGACTGACGTGGCGGCCGGATGGGTGGTAAAGGTGATGGTGTCGCCGTTGGCCCAGGTGCCGCCCCAGCCGGCATCGGCCAGGGTAAAATAGGGTTTGGAAAAATCGGTGTTGTTGGGTGTGAAATCGCCACCGCCGATGGAGCCGCTGCCCACCGATCCCACCGTATCTCCGGTACAGGAAAAGTTGGTGGCGTCGGAGAAGGAGATGGTCCAGGTCTGTTCGATGGATCCGATGGAGTCGGTGGTGACCGGATAGGTGGTCTCGTCGTAGGTGCCGGTGGCGGAGGACTCCCCCCAACCGTCCGAGGAAGCCGCTATGTCCGACGGCTCGACCACCGACGCCACCCGTGTTTCGGCGGCGAGGAAACCATTAGCCAATTGAGCACCGGCCTCGAAGGTGAGCGTCGCCACCGTCCCAGCCCATGAAACACCGGTGGTGGCATCCAACCGCAGAAACTCCGTATTGCCGGTGCCGGCATCGACGGTCGCCTTGTCGGAAATGCGGATCAGGTCTCCGTTCTGGAAGATCTCATGGCCACCGGATTCATTCCCGGATTCCACGTTGACGTCGATGGTGGTGGCGGCCGCGCTGACATCGGCGTTCAGGTCACCGGCCCCGTAGAAACGGGTGTAGTCGTCGGCATCGGCCTGGGTGTCGGTCTGGGTGCCGGCCATGAGGACGATGTAATCATCGCCGGGGGTGTGGGTTTCTACGAAGATCCGGGGATCCACCAGGGTCAGATCGTCGTCATTGGCGATCTTGATGAAGGTCTTCCGATATTTGGTCGACCCGGCCGTCCGTTCCGCCTGGGGAACGTCGGGCCAGACGTTGTTCTTGATTCCGTCGGCGATCTCGTTGGTGGACATCACCCCGCCGTTGGAAGCGGTATCGTTGACCGTGGCGGATTTGTAGAGTTTGATTTCCGTGGATGTGATGGGCATGGCTATACCTTTACCGGTTTGAGATTGCTATGATCCCCGTGAACGATCCGGAACACCTGGACCTGTTCGAATTTTTTAATTTTCTCCCTATCCCCGTCAGTAAAGACCCGTCTCCAGGAGCCACCTTTACCCTCCACATAACGGGGAGCCATCAACACCTCCACCGATTCTCCACCCCAACGGCAGGAGTGACAAACTGGGCCACGCAACCTGTGCCAGCAGATATTCATTCCAAGTGCCTGTCTGACTTCGTTGTGGTCGGGACAGATTGGAACCACGATCAACCGCATCGTCACACTTCCATGAGCTTGATGGTGCCGGTGAACAGATCGTAGCTTGGCCAGATGGGACTCAGATCCACAGCCGGTGGATCGTGGTGGCGGAACATGACGGTGAAAGCTTCAGATTCCCAGGTCAGGGTAAAGCTTGCCCCGGCCTGGGAAGCCATAGCCTGGATGGAATCCACCGTGTCCTGATCCAGCCAAGTAATCCCGTCTTCGGCCTCCAGGGTGACCGGGCGGCCATCGATGCGGGTTTGGGAGAATACCGCCGTGCCACCGCCCAGGGTGGTGGCCGTGGCCTGGATGACGGGAGAAAAGGAATCCCGGTCGCTCCATTGCAGGGAATCCGGCAAAACCAAGCTTCCCAGTTGCTTCATGGCAATAGTCCCCTGGAGGATTCCTTCAACTCATCCAACAACCCTCGAAGCTGAGAGCTGGGGTCCGGTGAAGACGCCACCGGCCGGCCGTTCCAACGAACGTCGAACCGTTCCACAGGACCAGATGGAACCGATCCACCGCTAGCCATGGCAAGCTGGGGCACCGAAGATATGTGCATGTGTTGGACGATCCCTCCGGTCTGGAACCGGGGAAGGTCCGCCATGATCCGCTGGATGCGTGGAAGCGGGCCGTAATTCATGAGATTGAGCAGGCCGGAGAAAAGCCGGGCCCGCTCTTTGCGGATCACGAATTCACCCGCTTCCAACAGGGCCGGGATTCGGTCCCCGCCGCCATAGCCCGGAAGGTTGCCCCCTCTTGTCAAGGAGAGAATTCCCACCGGTCCACCACCGGAGTAGGCGTCTTCATGATGGGTGACCACGTAGGTGTCCACCACCGTGCCGTCCAGATCGTCCAAGGCACTCTGGATATCCTGAATGGAGGAAAGCGCCCCTTCGGTGTCGGCCTGGACCGTGATCTCGGCCAAGGATCCGGAGAGGTTGTCCAGAGCTTCCCGGAGTGCTTCAAGGCGGGTCTGGGCTTCTTCCGATTCCACGGTGATGGGGATCTTGACCTCGGTCTCGGTGAGAGCGGTCAGCGCATCCTGGACCTCCTGGATTTTTTCAGGGAGCCCCTCGGTGTCGATCTCCAGCTTGGACGGCTCCGCTACCTTCTCCTTGATGGCGTCCGCCGACTGTTCCACCTCGGTCATGTCGACCTTGGGTTTTTCCGCATCCACCTTGAGGGTGGCCGGGGTCGTCACCTTTTCCCGAAGGCCGTCCACGGCGGCGCCCACCTCTTGAACACCCTGTTTTTGGGAACTCAGGGATTCCTCGGCGGCGCTCTGGCGTGATTTCTCCACCTGGATCGACTCGCGCAAAGCCTCCATCAACCGCCGTTCCTCGGCGGTCAATTCCTGGAGCTTCTGCTTGTGGTCGGTGAGCAAGCCCAGGACGGGTCTCTGCTCCTCCAATTCCAGCCGGCTCCGCTCGGCGGCGATGGCTTGGTTCTTGGCACTGATCAGTTCCCGGAGTTTTTGCAACTGCTGGTCGGTCAATCCGGTGATCTTTGCGGATGATTCACCAACCTGCCCGAGCAGTTCCGACAGTTTCGGGGAGGCGGCAGCCAAAGACTGAAACGCCTGCGCCGCCCCCTTGGCGCGGTTCTCCACGGCGGTTTCGGCCTTTTCCGCATCCCACATCGCCTTGCCGATGGCGCCAATGCCGACTACCGCCGCACCGGTGGCCAACACCCAGGGGTTGGCCAGGAATCCGGCGAAGCCCCGGAGGATGGTCCCGGCTGAAGTAACGCTCCGGCCCAGGGCGCCCATGGCCGTGCCGATCCGGCTGGTGGACTGCACCGCCGGGCGAGCCCGCCCGCTCAAATATCCAAAGGAGTCCCCGACACTGCGCACGGCCTGGGTCGCTGGCGTGGCGGCGGCCGGTACTCCCCGCACATGCTGCAGAACGGTACGCAGGATGGCTGCACCGCCCTTGTAGGATCCGATCCCCACCAAGGCCGTGCCGATGGCGGTCAGGGCCAACGCCGCCTTCGGACTCTCCTCGGACAGATCGACGAGCACACCGAGCAGACTGGAGAGGGGCTTCAGGATTTCGTTGAGAATAGGGAGAAGGGCCTGCCCGATGCGGGTTTTCAGCTCGTTGAAACGGTTTTCCAACAACTGGAGCTGATTCGCCGTGGTGCCGGCCTTGGCCGCGAACTCCCTCTGGATGCTACCGGCGGCCTGGGTTTTGTTGTTGGCGATGCCCAGGGCTTGGACGTATTTGTCCAGAGAGCCCACCAGGATGTTGATGTCGTCCTGCCATTCCGCGCCGAACAGCTTGACCGCCGCCGTGGCGCGGGTCTGGTTGTCGACCTCTTTCATACGGTTGAGAAAGTCCAGCAACGCCTGCTGGGCATTCTGTCCGATGCTTTTTTCCAGATCCTTGGCCGACGTACCGATCAGATCCAGCCCTTCCTGGAATTTCTTCCCCTAGGAAGTAGCCGTCTGCAGTTTCGACAACAAGGCATTGACGCCACGCGCCGCCACCTCCGGCTCCTTGCCCAGGGCGATCAGGGTATCCACCAGGGCGGCGGCCTCTTCCTTGGCCAGACCGAACTGCCGGGCCGTGCCGCCAACACGGGTCAGGGCTTCGACGATCTCCGAGGCTTTGGCTGCCGTGTTGTTGGAAAGCTCATTGATAGTGTCGCCAAACCCCTCCAACTGGGTGACCGGAATCTTGAAGACGTTGGCCAGCTTGGCCATCTTCTCACCGGCCTGGTCCGGCAGTATGTCGAAGGCGGTGGCGATCTTGGCCACCTGCTCGGTGAACGCCGGCAGATCCTTGGCCGCCACCCCGAGCTGACCACCCGCCGCCGCAATCTGGGCCAAGCCGTCGGCGGCGATGGGGATGGTACGGGACATCTCCAGAAGGGCGGTCTCCAGTTCCTTCAATCCCGTGGGCGTGGGGAAATCGACGACCTTCTTGACGTCGGCCATCGCTTTTTCCAGCTTGATCGCCTCCTGGGCCACGGCGGTCATGGACTTGACCATGGAGGTGGCGCCAGCGGCGACACTGGGCAGGTCCAGGGCGTTGCGCAGGGCCGTCCGGATGCGGCCGGCACTCTCCCGTGCCGAGGTTTCCATGCCGCGCATGCCCCGGTTGAAATCCCCCACGGCCCGATCCATGGCCGACCGGAAGTCGGCACTGTTCAGCCGAAGGCGAAATTCGAGCGCGGTGGACCTATTTGCGGCCATTTTTCACGCTCTCTTCAATCTCTCGGATAGAAGCCAGATAGACCGACCAGGGATAGTCCCAGATCTGGACATGCCCATGGCGCACCAGGGTGCAACACACGGTCTCTAACCGACGTCGGATTTCGCGGGATCTCCTGCGGCCGCCGGAACGAGATCGGCGAACCGGAGGATCTTTCCCCGCAGGGCGAAAAAATCGGCGTTCACCTCCCGGCACGTTTCTTCGACTGTTTTTAACTGGGAGGGGGTCATGGTCTCTATCACCTCCCGGGTGAGGTCGGTCATCTTCAGGAGATCCGGCAGGGCGATCCCATCGAGAAGGAACATGTCCACGGCACCGGAAACGACATCCCTCTCCCGATTGTCCTCCATCTCCTCCAGTTTCAAGGCCTTGCGGATGTCGGCCACGGTCAGCTCATGGATCTGGACGGTCTGCCCGCCCACCTCAATTGTTTTTTGTGTGTTCATGATTTACCTTCCATGAGGGGGAATGATGCGCCCCTAAAAAATCGGAGGCGCATCATCAGGGATCCGTTCAATCCCGCAGTTCCACGGAATAGGGGGAGGTCTGCCCGGTCAGTGTGCGGAGAGTTCCGGACAGCTCCATGGTGGTCCAGTCGTCGGAAAGGAAATCCACCTCGCCACCGGGGGTCAGGACCGCTTCATCCACCCGGACAATGACCGCCTTGCCGTCGGCAAAGTTTTTACCGTCCAGCATCAATTGCGCCTTGATGGTCGGGCGGACCGATCCAGAGATGGTGTAGCCGCTGATGGCGTTGTGGTCGTAGGTGACTTTCAGGCTTTCCGCGTCGGTGATACCGCCGGAAGCCAACACCTCCAGGAGTCCGATCCGGTAGTTGACCCGGTAGTCTGTGTCCTTGGTGTATTCGATCACCCCCATGTCCTGCCATTCCGCCGAACCGTCCGTGACTGTGGAACCGTCCGTGGGCCAAGTGGGTTCCGAGACATCGGAGGTGCCAGCCGTGGTGCATTTGTAATAGTGCGTGTTGGCCACGGTGGGGATCACGAAATCACCGATGGAGTAGGCCGTAGAGGCCTGCCAGGCCGAAGCGGTGGCACCGTCATTGTTCTCCACCTTGAAATTGGCCTCGGCCAAGTTGCCCTTGGAAAGTTGCGCGAATTTGCCGGACTTGGCCGTGACTGTCTCGGACTCGCCGGTTCCGGCACCCTGGCTCATGGCGGCCACGTCGCCCAGCAAGGCCATGGCCAGATTTTCCTTTTTCAGCTCATCGAGGGTAATGGAGATCTTGGCGGGCTTCTTGATGGACGCCGTGTCTAGGGCCTGCCCAAAGGTGTCCCGTCCCGTGGAGATGCGCTCCTTGGTCTCGCTCTCCTCGGTGATGGCGAATTGGGTGGCGTTGCCCACCAGGACAAAACCGGTGTTGGAGCCGTCTTCGGCCAGGCGATCCATGTAAAGGTCGCCACTTCCAAGGTATCCGGACATTACGTTTCCTCCTCAACAGTGAAGACAAATCTGGTTGAAAAACTGAGCGGGAAGTAGAAGATCCCGTTGGGTGAGTAGTCTGGCAGGAAGGAGGACCGGACCCGCTGGAAGACGGAGAAACGGTCACCCTCGGGCCGCCAGCCGGACAAAGCCCGGATGACACGGCTAATGAGGGGACCGGCCTCGTTCTCCGCGTCCCGGACCACCACCAGCGCCAGCCAGGTCTGTTCGATCTTCTGGTTCCGGCCGCGGGCCACCGCTTCCTCGGGTCGATCCTCCTCCAAAAAAATCATCACCGACGACGGCAACTCAGCCGTCTCCTTGATCACCGGTTGGCCCCAGGAGGAGAGAATCTGCGCATCCCGGATCTTTTCCTTGAGCCGGGCCACGATCAGGGGTTCAAGTTCGAGATAGCTCTCCATCAGCTGCTCCTCCACCGCGTGTACAGGATGCAGGTCGGATCGGATGCGGAGGCGTTCAGATCGCTACCCTGACCGATGCGCAACCGCAGACGTTGACCAGCCGAAAAATCGATGTTCAGGGAAAAATCCTGATGCTTGGCGTAAGGGGCGGCGGCATCCCAGCGGAACAGTTCCCCCTGTCGGCTGTTGTTGAAAAACAGATCCATTGTGACCGGAGGATCGACGATATCCCGTACTTGGGCGGTAATGCCGATGATGGTTCCGTCGAAGGGAGCGACGTAACCGATAGTCAGAGCCGACCGGGTGTTGATGGGCAACCAGCTTCCCCGATTCACGGTGCCGTTTTCGGAAAAAATGAAGGTGTTCTCAGCCAGGGTGAGAATCTTGTTACCTCGCGAAGGATCGTGGGCGACCGGGAAGGCACAGGCGTTCCCGGATTCATCCTCAAGACTCTCCCGCCAGACGAAGGCGACCTCCACCCAGGTGTTGGGATTGGCGACCTTCTTGAAGGTGCGGCCGTTGCTTTTCAGATAGAGAGAGCCGACGGGAATGGAGGCCGGAGCGGCTTGGTTGGGATTTTCGTCGCCTCCGAAGATCCCAACCTGATCCGCCAGGCTGAGCCCTTCGACCCGAAATGCTTTCTTGAAATCGATCAATGGATAAGAAATGGGGGCGTTGCCGCCCCCATCTCCCTGCTGGTATTGCGATCGAACCTACTGCTCGTTCAACACCGACCGCGTGATGCGGATGTTGACCGCCTGTCCGGAGGAAGCCCGCAGGCGCATGGTCTGGGCTGCGCCGGTGCCATCCACGTCCACTTCGAAGTCCAGCGAGGGAATGGCACTGCCGGTCTTGAGGATGGCGAAGGTGTTGTAGTCAACGTCGGAAGCGTCGGCGCCGGAATGACCGTTGTGGATCGCCAGGATCTTGCCCGCCCAGATGTTGGTGGCGGTCACCGTGGACCGGGCGTGTACGGTCCATTCCACGGCGAGGACATCATCCACCAACACCGTATCCAGGGTGGTGGCGGTGGTCACCGAATCGGTTTTGCTCTCGGTCTTGGCGTCGCCGAGGACATCGTCCAGGGCCGAGACGTTGGCATTCACCGAATTGGCGGCCGAGGCGATCTTGGTGGAGGTGACGTCGGCGCCGATGGCGTCATCCACCGCTTCGACATTGAGGTTCGTGGCCTGGGCCGAGATGGGGCCGACGGTCCGCGATTGCGGCGTGGCCACGTCGGCGCCGATGGCAGTATCCAGGGCACTGATATTGGCGTTGACCGAATCGGCGGCGGTGGCCTGATTGGTGGAGGTGACGTCAGGGCCGATGGCATCATCAACGGCTTCGACGTTGAGGTTGATGGCCTGATCGGAAATCGGACCGGTCGTGCGGGCCTGGGGTGTGGCGACGGCGGCGCCCACCTCGGCGTCCAGATCGCCGACGGCGGTCTCCAGGGAGTCCCCGTCGGTGACCACGTTGGTGCTGGCGTAGTCGGGGGTTTCGTTGCCGTTGCCGGACTTGCCGATGAAGGTCTGGAGGTAGCCGATCTCGGTGCTGGATGCGCTCCCTTGCTGAACCCAGCCGCTGCCGTTGTACGCGTACTGCTTGCCGGCGTCGGTGCCGTCCTGGACGTAGAGCGCATCCCCCTTGCTGGCCGCGTTGCCATCCTCCACAAGGGTGGCGCCGGAACCGGGCGTGCCGCTGACCAGAAAGACGTTCTTGTTCTCGCCGGTGATGTTGTCGAACAAAATCCGATTCCCATCTCCCACCACCACACCGTCGATCTCATATGGAATGGTGTTGAGCACGGTTTCCGCCGCCGCCAGATCGGCATAGGAGGTACCATCCCGGACCAGGGCCGGCTCGCGCCAGGACTGCCCCAGCAGGGCGTCGTCCAGGTCATCCTGATTCTGGATGCGCACCCACTTGTCCACCCCGGTGCCGGAAAGATTTTTCAGATACATCTTGCCGTTGGTCTGATCCAGATAGAGCGAACCCCGGACCGCGTCATCGGGACGACCGCCGGCGCCGCCTGGGGCGCCATCGCCGGTGATGACGTGGATGCCGATATTGAGTCCGCCGCGTGCCTCGAACAATGTTGCGATACCCATGTGAAAAACTCCTTTGTTAACCGTTGAAGATGCCCAGTTTCGACGTCCTGACCGTCAGGACGCCGTCGTATCGGCTGGTGATGATGAGTTTGATTTTTTCCTCTTCCACGACCGCATCGAGGTCATACGGGATCAGACCCGAATCCCCCATGATCGCGTACTCCATGTAGTAGACGTCGCTGCCCCGGCGCAGACATTTGATCTCGCTGGTAACCGCCAGGTCGTTGTCGTCGTCGGTGATCAGGAAAAGCCATTTGGCTACCCGGTAGAACGAGGGCATGACAACCTCGTCCACCACCGTGGGGACGTCTTTGGCCAAACCTTCCACCTTGTTGGGGTTGGGTCCAAACGGCCATCCGGATTTGCCCAGGACCAGGGGGGAGGAGAAGTCGAACCGTTCCTCCTTGATGGAAAACCGGATACCGCCGTCGGCCGCCGGTACGTTGATGGTCTCCCGGGCCAAGGCGACGTCGATCCGTTCCTCCCTGGCCTCGACGTGGATCGGTTGTTCTCCGGCCGCGACCTTGATGTCTTGGCCGCTCATTCAACCGGACCCGTTGGCGCGGGTGATATCCGGCAGCACCGCGATCTTGCCGGACATCAGGGTGGCCACCACCGGCGGGTTTTCGGGGATTACTTTTTGGATGTCGAAGTAGTAGGTTCCCGGATCGATTCCGCCGGTTTCGGTCGATGCCAAGGTCAGCGTACCCTCGCCGCTTTGGGATGCGGTTCCGGAAGGGAAGACGATCTTCTTCTGCAAGACCGCGTCGTCGTCCGCGTCGGTGACGCTCCGCTTCATGGTGAACCACAACTCGTGGTTGGTGACGTCGATGGGCGTGCCGTCGGCGTCCTTGAAGGAGAGGTTGAAGGCCTTGGTGTCGCCCCTGTAGAAGGGTGCGAGATTGCTGTTTCCCGTCATGCGATGATCCCCGGTTGAAACGTGGATACAGAAAGACCCGCACAGAGGCGGGCCATCGGTTGAGATTGTTTTGGAGCCGGTGTTATGCAAACAGGTTGCGGTCCCGGTTCAGGAACAGGACGGCGGAGCCATGGCCATCCAGATGGACGTCGATGATCCGATAGGTCACCCCGTCCACGATCACTTCATCCCCCTCCATGGGGTCAACGCCCAGGTCGGACATGCGGATCTCGACAACCGGCCGGGGGATGACGGCCTCCATGCCGCTACCCCCGCCACCGGCCATGACGTTGACCGTCTCCCGGCTGTCATCGAAAATTCCGCTGATCTCGATCGTCGCCCCGCCCAGACCCGGTCGTTTTTCCACGGACGGGATGTAACTCACTGGGACCCCAAAGGTATCCCGGCAAGCATCCTGGAGGTCGGCAATAGCGTCGGACCAGTCACTCATGATCAGGATGCCGTCACTTTAACCAGGATCCCCGGCCGATGGCACATGGGCAGGGGGTTGGACTGGGTGTGGAGATCGGTGCCCCGCTCGAATTTTCTCGGTTCCTGCTTGGCATAGATTTCCTGACCCAACGTGTTGACGGACTCATTGAAATCCGCCGGCGCGAAATAGGTCGAAAACGTCTGGGTAGTGCCCAGCGGAAAGGCGTGGCCCTCGCCGGATTCGATGAAACGCCGCACCGCGCCGTCCGGCGCCGTGGCCTGCCCGCGATACTCCTTGAAGGTGATTCCTCCAAAGACAAACCCCTTGCGCATATCGGCGCGGAGGGCCTCGCCCATCTGCCAACGCTCGTAAGCCTTCTCCACCTTTTCGTGGCTGGTCAGGGCGTCAAAGAATTCGGCCGACACCAGCACCACCACCTCGGTCATGAACTCGCCGAGCAGGTTGTCCTCGACGTAGCGCTTCAGCTCCAGGCACTTGGCCTTGACGTCGGTGGTACTGACATCCAGCTCAAAATTGACGGTCTTCGCGGTAATCCCGAACTCGGTGTAGAGGTTGTACAGAGTAGAGCCGTCGGCATCGAGGATGATCCCTTTCAGAGCCCCCATGCGCAGGTGTTCCAGGGTGATCGCGTGCTTGTCACGCATGGCCTGCAGGTGCATGGCCATGACGTCGGACAGGGCGACCAGGTCCCCCTCGCTGCCGAACATGCGGATCCCTTGGACCTCGGAAGGCAGGATCACGTCGTCGTGGGGAATGTGCGGGATGATGAACGACCGCACTTTGCGCTTGGCGCGGACGCCAACGGTCCCCGGCGCCCCGACCGCTGCCGTGGGCAGCAGGGAGAGGACGCCGTTGCGCTCCTCGATGGCGATCTGCCGCAAGCGCACCGCACGAGCGGGCATCAGGTTCATCTCCCGCACCATGCCGTAGCGGTTCGGCAGGATGTTGATGGCCGCCGTCAGGGCCACAGTCCCGAAGGCGTCGTTACTGAATGGGTTCAACATGGCCATGACTTAGACTCCTTTGCGAACGATGATGCCAACCGCTTCCAGTTGGGCCGTGGCATCGGATTGTTGTTGGGCTGTGATCCCCGACGGCCAGACCAGGGCGGCGTCGGAAACGATGGCGTGGCGCACGATGGCAAGTCCGGTCGCGTCCGCGCCGTCCGGGGCGGTCACGTCGTCGGCGATCACACCCACGGCTTCCTGACTGCCGTCCACCCCGGACAGGTCCAGGGCCAGCACCTTGCCGTCGCCGGACACATCGACGGTGAACTTGTCTCCAACCACGAAGTCGGCGGCACCATCGGAGAGAGTCAGGTTGAGATGATCACCCGCGTAGGCCTGTCCCACCTCCAGATCTGGAAGCCGGTAGCCGTTGGGGGTCTGAACCTGGAAGGTGCCGGCATTGACGGCCACCGCGATGCAGGTCAGGGTGTAGGTTCCCGGTTCCGCCTTGGACCCGAGAGTGACCGCGCCGGCCGTGCCGTCACCGGTGTTACCACCGTCGGCGGCAGCGACGACATCAGATTTTGTACGCTTGCCGAACACTTCGCCGATGGCGAGCGTCCGGTCGGAACCGCTTCCAGCGAGAACGGTAATACTCTCCCGGCTGAACAGGTTGGGCGCTTCGAATTTCAAAACGTCGCCCAGGTTGTTTCCTTCGGAAAAAACAGGCATGGCTTACTCTCCCGCTGCGGATTGTTTGGCCAGACGATGGCAGGCGATCACCACCGGGTTGGCATCCAGGTTTTCCTCCGGCCGTACCCGGGTGCCGTCCCCCGGCATGAGTTGGGAATGGATCTCCTCCCCGTCGGTCCGGAGGGCCATCAACTTCCTGCGCACGGCGTTCACGTCCATGCCCTTGGCGATGAACTCCCCGGCAAGGGCGGACTGGTTTGCCAGGGCGCACAGTTCCACGATGGCCGCCGCTTCCTGACGCATCTGCGTACCCTTTTCCGCTCGGACTTTCTCCAGATCGATGACCTCCGCAGATGGAAGGACGGCAGGTTGTTGGGAAGCATTCACCGGAGGGGTGTTTTGCCGGGGTTGGCCTTTCGGATCGGGGAAGTCGACCACATCGGCGCTCTTGGGTGGAACGACGGGTTGGGCCTGCGCCTCCTGCTTGGGAACGTTTGGAGCCTTGACGGTCTCGGGTGGTTTTGCCGCCGGGGCGGCAGGTTCTTCGGTGGTGGCGGCTTTGTCGACCACCTGGTCTTCGGTTTCCATGGCAATCTCCTCGTTTTTGGAAACAGGCGGCGTAGCGGCCGCGTGGATAATGGTTTTTCCGGGTGCTTCAAGCGCCGTGACCAAAGCAGCCAGGGCATCGCGCAGGGTGCCGACCTGATCGGCCAGACCGATCCGAACTGCATCCGCGCCAAAGAACAGCCCCGCCTCGGTGGAGCGAACGGACTGCTCAGTCATGCCCCGGTTGCGGGCCACGGCGCCGACAAAAAGATCGTAAATGCGGCCAACCTCCGTCTGGAGGCGGGACCTTGCCGCGTCGGATAGGGGTTCGTGGCGGCTGAAATCGTTCTTGCGCGCCCCGGCGAATACCGTGGTGAAACGGCGTCCCTCCTTGGCATCCCGCTCAGACTCATCGACGTGGACCGCAATGACGCCGACACTACCGACGCCACCGGTCTGCGACAGGTAGATGCGGTCCGCCGCACTGGCCAACAGATAGGCCGCCGAAAAGGCGTCGTCGGTCATCGCATAGATTGGCTTGGCCTCCCGTGCTTCCCGGATCAGGTCAGCCAGATCGAACACCCCGCCCACCTCGCCGCCGGGGCTGTCCACATCCAGCAGGATTCCCCCGACAGCCGGGTCGGTGGTTGCTTCCAGAATCATCTCCTCGATGACGGCGTAGCTGAGCAGACCGGATGCGGCATCGATGGCGCCGGCCCGTTTCACCAGGGTGCCGACGATAGGGATCAACGCGATGCCATTGGGGGTGACCGCAAGCCCGCTGGTCTCCCGCTCGGACTCGAATCCCGGGGGCGCCCCGGACGTTTCAACGCCGATACGTGGACCAACGACTGAAAGAATGGTCTCCAGACGGGCGCGTTCGACCATCAACGGCGCGTCGATCACTCGCGCCGCCAAGTGGGGTAGGTAGTTCAAGAAAATTCTCCTGATTTTGGATGCGATTGCTCAGTCGTTCTGAACAGGCTGGTCTTCATCCCGTTCCGGTTCATCGGAACGGGTTTCCTCCTCGTCGGGATTCTCTTCCGGTTTTTCTGATTCGGTTTCCGAAGGGACCGTTTCCGATCCGGTTTGCGAAGGACTGGAATGTTTGGATCCGCTGCGATTCACCTTCCTGGGATCGCTGTCAAAGACCAGATCCAGACCATCAGCCCGGTCGTTGTCCCCGGAGATCTCGCGATCAATCTCTTCCACGTCGTAACCGTAGGTGGAAACCGCCTCGGCCCGGCTGAGCAACCCGGCGCGGATCGCCAGGACCACGGCGTTGAACTCCTTCTGTGGATCCACCCACTGCCAGCCCTGGGGAATCCATTTTACGGCCCGGTATTCTCGCCGCCTGTTCGGATAGTCCGGCATCTCCAAAGCACCGGCGAGAACCGCCTGATCCATCCATCGCGCCCAGATCGGACGGCAGAACTGGTGGACGAACACCATCCGCTGGAGCTGTTCCATTCGCCTGCGGAATTCCAGAAGGCCAGCCCGGATACTGGAGTAGTTGACCCCGGTAAGGTCCCCAGTGAACTGCTCGTAGGTGAGACCCAGACCGACGGCCACGGCCCGTAACTGGGTGCGCATGAATTCCGCATACTGACCGCCCACGTCCGCCGGGTCGGAAAAGGTGACACTCTCTCCGGGGAGAAGCACCTGCATGGTGCCGGGTGCCCAGGTCACCGGGGCGGCACCGTCATCATCCGGCTCCTTGTCCTCTTCGCCAGCAATACCCAGATCCGGATCCGGCTTGGTGATAAACCCGGCGATCAAGGCGACGGTTTTTTTCCTGACCAGTTCCGCATCGTCGTACTGATCCAACTCATGGAGCTTGACCAGGGCCTGGGCGAACCAGGGTTCTCCCCGTAGCTGGCCGGGCCGGAGCGGCTTGAAGATATGACAGACCTCCGAAGCCGGAACCCGAGCCATGTCCCCGGATCTGAAAAGCATCGGTTTTTCGCCTGGATGCTCCCGATAGAGGTGATAAGCCACTTTGCGACCGATGCGGTCGAACTCGATCCCGGCCCGAATCCGGTGGCCATTTGGCAAGTCCTGGTTCAGGGAGGCGGGGAGGTGTTCCGGCTCCAGCACCTGCAACTGCAACGGCACCACCAGCCCATCCCGTTCCGTCCGATTGCGCAGGCGCACCAACACCTCGCCCCCTTCCGCCATGGCCCGGGCTACCAGGGCCTGGAGGCCATAAAACCCGCAGAGACCGTGGGCGTCCGCCTCGCTGGTCCAGGCCAGCCACAAGGACTGGATTTTTTCCTTCAACTCCGCATCCGCATGGGTAGACTGCGGTTTGATCCCGGTGCCGATGAGATTGGCTACCAGGGAATCCAGGGCATTGGCCGCCCAGGCATTGCGGCGCACCAGATCTCTGGAGCGGGAACGCATGAGTGATCCGTCCCGAAACAGCAAGGCGTTGGTGCCCTCATCTCCCGGCTGCCAGCTCGACAACCGCCGTCCCAAGGCCGCGCCCTCGTAACCGCCCGCCTGTCGTTTTGGAACCTCTGCCGAAGAGGAGCTAAACGCCTGCCGGCCAGCCTGGAAAGCGTTCCATCCGACATTGAACACTGTTTGGAGCAAGCCCATCTCTACAAATCCTTTACGCTTCGGACCCGCACATGGCGGACGATGCGTCGGCTACCGGCACGGGAGATCTCCCGATCCAGACGGGCAATGGCCGTTTCCGCCTGCTCCAGGTCGTATTCCATGGTCTTGTCGCCATGGGAAACGCGTCTTTGCAGGCTTTCCAGGCGCGCAAGTAGTTTGTCCCGCCGCGCTTCAAGCTCGGTGAGTGTGGCCATATCGAATTCCGAATCAGGAAAAGGGTCAGGACATCCAGGGTGAGGTAATCACCCGTCGTTTCGGCTTGCGCCTGGGTGCCGCCGATGCATTGGAGTCGCTCCCTGTTTTCAAGGGAGCCTCGACCACCTTGGCCGCATCCCGGTTCAGCATCAGCCCCATGGAGATCAATCCTTGCAACGCCGCCATGGAATAAACGCGACAATCGAGGGCTTCATTACGGTCGCTGGGTTGTTTCCGCCATTCCCGGATCGGCCGGCCCTTATGGTACCGGGTCACCACATGCTCGGCGGTAAGCTGTTTGAAATACTCAACATCCCGCGACATGGGGAAATGGCAATAACCCGGTCCCGGTTCCTCCAGCCGCAAGCGGGCGTAGAACGCCTCCTTGGCCGCATCCACGCCAACGATGAACAGCGGTACTTTTCCCTTATTATTGCGGCTGGGTCGGCGTGGCCAGATGGGCACCCCCATGCCACCGCGCCCCTTGATCGCCCAGACTCTTCTGCCCTGCCGGGGCCGACAGAAATCATAGGCCTTCAGGGTATGGTGCCCGCCGGTATCCACGCAGGCCGCCCGGATGTGCAGATTGGCAACCTGACGAACGTGCGGAAACGCCCGATGTAGCAGGGCATCCAGATCCTTCCAAATGGCCGGTGACGACGGATCTCCCCACAACACCCGGTACTCGATGGACCAGGATTCTTCATCCTTGCCCCAACCGACGATTTCCAACTCGATCCGATCGTCCTGAAGATCCACCCCTGCGGTCAGAGTGGCCACGCCGTCCGGCAACAGGGGACCATACTCCTCACGGCGGGACATCAATCCCTCACCGTCGACCCGATCGGCATGCTCCTCCCAGGTTTCCCCCAGTTTGGTGTTAACCCACACCTTGAGCCGGGGCGGATCCTTGTAGACCTGCCCGTGCTCCACAGCGATGGCGCCCCAGGAGTTTTTCCAACCGTGGGGACTGTAGAGACTGGAGAGATGAAAACCGGCGGTTTTGCCATCTCCTTTGGCCTCAGCGATCCATCGCCCCCGGTCCAGCATCCAGTTTTTCTGATGATCCTGAATCTCGTTTTCGCAATGGATGCAGAGGTAGAAGGCCAAGTCCCGCCGCTCCTCCGGCTTCTTCGGCCAACGGATCTGTTTCCATTCCAGGATCTGTTCCTCCAAGCATTTCGGACACGGAACCCAGTAGCGCCGTTGATCGCTCTCCAGATAGGCTGCCTCGATGCGGCTGAATCCCTTGATGGTGGGCGTCGACACCAGCAGGATCTTCCGGTTGGCGAAGGTGACCGTTCGTTGGATCGCCAGGGCGACCGGATCACCTTCCTCGTCCGCATCCGCCGGATAGCCGTCCACCTCATCCAGAAACAGAAACCGGACCGGCATGGAACGCAGACCGACAGCACTGTTGGCCCCGGTCATCATCACCACGCCGCCGGGAAACTCCTTGGAGAGGACCGTATTACCGCTGTCCCGAGTGCGGGGATCCTTGACCAGGTCCCGCAACGCCGGGCTGGACTCGATCAATGGTCCAACGCGCTGTTTTGAAAAGCGCTTGGCTACCTCCACCGTCGGCTGCACCACCAACATGGGTCCGGGTGCCTGATGGACCACGTAACCCAACCAGTTGAGGCCCGCATTGGTCCCGGCCAGTTGCGCCGCCTTCATCAGCACCGTCCGCTCGATGGGAGAGGACGGAGAAAGACAGTCCATCACCTCCCGCAGATACGGGGTACGTGCGGTACGCCAGGGACCGGGTTCGCCCGAATCCACGGTGGACAACACCCGGAACCGATCCGCCCATTCCGAAACGCTCAGCAGAGGATCCGGTCGCAACCCCTGGTTGAAGGCGTCCAGATAAAGCTCATCCGCCGATTGGATCATCGGATAATCCTTCCAGAGCGATGCGGAGTTCCGAAGCCAGCGTTTCCCGAACCGTATTGATGTCGCTTTCCGCCGCCAGCACGGCGGCCAGCCGATCCGGAAGGTTCATGATGCGATCCCGGACCACCCGGCCCCGATTGAAGGCCACCACCTTGACCTCCTCGGCCTCCACGTACTGTTTGGTTTTGACCTTCTCATCCAGGTCCAGCAGGTTGCCCCGCTTCAGCTCGGTCTTGATCCGAGCCCGGAGTAACAGGGTCGGTAGATCGCCACTTGGTTTCCCCGGTAGGTCCATCCCGCCCGGCAATGAGGCTCCACCAGCCGATGGTTTTTCCGACTGGGCTGGTGGTTGGGCGATTGGTGCCGGTTCAGCGACATTGCTTTTTCTCCGTTGTGGCCGGGCCGGTTCACGCACCGCACCCAGGGCCGCGTCGGCCTGCTTGGGATCGACTTTTCCGTTCTCCAACCGAATGACGCCGGTACGGACCAGCTTATTAACGTACTGGCGGGAGAACCCGCGCTGCCGGGCATATTCGGACTGCGAAAGGAGCATGGCCGAAACCTAAAAATATCATTCAAAAACAACATTATCCGCTTGATAAGAGGGTCGATCCGAGGCCTTATGTCATCAACATCAACCAGCCCAATGGAGGCCGACATGACGACCAAGATTACCCCGACCCAAGAGAACATCCTGAAAGCCGCCGCCGACCGCGAAGACGGCGACATCCATCCCCTGCCCAAGAACATCAAAGGCGGCGCCGAGAAAAAAGTGATCGGCAGCCTCATGTCCAAAGGCTTGGCCGAACACCCCGACGGAGACGAAAACCTACCCCTCCGGATCACCGACGTCGGTCGGATCGCCATCGGGCTGGATCCCCGGAACACGGAACCCGCGGACGACGCCTTCGAAGAAGACGTCACCGAGGCGGAACAGGCCCTGAGCATCGCACCCGCCGATAACGAGCCTGAAACGCCGACCGAAGCGGATGACACCCTCACGGAAGAGCGGGATGCCGAAACGAACACACCAGCCAACGAAGAGCCGCCAACCGAAACGGATCCCGCTTCCGAAGAGGAACCGCCGATCGCCGCCAACGAGGAACCCCCGGCCCGGGAAGAGAAAAAAGCCCCCAAGGAACCCCGCCCTGGAACCAAGAAGGCCAGGATGTTCGAGATGCTGCGGCGGGATGAAGGCGCCACCACCAAACAGATCATGGACGAGACCAAATGGAGCAACCACACCGTTCGCGGCGCGATTGCCCTCGCCAAACGGGCCGGATGGAACATCACCACCAACAAAAACCGCGTGGTCGGACCGAATCAAGTCGGCTCGCCGGGATCTTTCACGACTTATTTTTTGACCGCAAACGCCTGAACCGGACACGCCGCCGGGGAAACACCCCGGCGGCTTTCCAAACCGGGAGACGAACCATGCTCGAATACGCCGACCCTTCCACGTACAAGCCGCTCACAGCCAACGACATCGCCCGCATTCAACTGGGCGCGATCCTCCAGTGGACTACAGGCACCTCATTCGGAAAGGTGTTGAAGAACGCTCCCTGGTCGAAACCCAGCAAGGTGATCCGGATCATCTTTCGCGGCATCAATCCACAGGGGCTCGCCTACGTCGGTTTCACCCATCAGTACAGCAGCAACCTGATGCTCACCCAATCCGTGCGTGAGGGCGACGTGCATTTCCGACTGGTCGAATGAACTGGAACGCCTCCTTCTATCGCCAAACCCACCATCATGGAGAACGAAAAATGGCCCGCCGTGAAGTTAGACTGCAACAAACCGAACACGGGAACTTCAAAGTCATGGACGTCAAAACCGGGTTCCAGGTCGGCGTCATTCGCCATTATCCGGATCGGGGCGGCTGGCAGGGCTACTGGCTCCTGCCCGGCCGAGGATCCATGCGCAAGTTCCACCAGACTCCGGAACAGGCCGGCGGCTCCTTCGGAAAAGTGGTCCGGCCCATCTCCATGCACGACAGAACCAATTGAAATATATATAAAAACAATCAATAAGCGCTGGATATGGGTTTCGACTGTATGGCTGTATGGTCACAACACCAACGCACAGCCAGGAGACAGAAAAATGAAAACAGCCATCGACGTCAACAGACCCGCAGTTGCGGAAACCGAGATCCAACTCGATGAAGCCGGAGATATTCCGGAGAACCTCGCAACGCTCACCATGCAACTTTTGGAAATTCACCGACAAAAC
>CAYFNE010000038.1:0-45434 GCA_964344355.1 uncultured Magnetococcales bacterium | reverse complement strand
ACAACAGGTGAAGACGTTTCAGGGGGACCGTCCCGTCAATGGGACGCGTCTCATGCGTGAATGGAAGGGCGTGGAACACTGCGTCACCGTATTGGAAGATGGTTTCGATTATGAAGGGCGCAAATTCCGGAGCCTGTCGGCCGTGGCGCGGGCGATCACCGGCACGCGATGGAATGGGAAACTGTTTTTCGGGCTCAAGAAAAACGGGGGCTACGCATGAAAAAAACAAAGCCCGTCAAGAAGATACGATGCGGCATCTATACCAGGACGTCCAGCGACGAAGGATTGGACCAGGAGTTCAACAGCCTTGATGCCCAGCGGGAGGCCTGCGAATCGTACATTGCCAGCCAAAAACGGGAAGGTTGGATTCTGGCACCGGACCGCTACGAGGACGGCGGCTTTTCCGGGGGCACGCTGAAACGGCCTGCCCTGCAGAGGCTCCTCAAGGATATCGAGGCCGGCGTCATCGATTGCGTGGTGGTCTACAAAATCGACCGGCTGAGCCGCGCCCTGGTCGACTTCACCAAACTGGTGGAGGCCTTCGACCAACATGGCGTCACCTTCGTCTCCATCACCCAGTCGTTCAGCACCACCACCTCCATGGGCCGGCTAACCCTAAATATTCTCTTGAGTTTCGCGCAGTTCGAGAGGGAAACGATTACCGAGAGAATCCGGGACAAGGTGGCCGCATCCCGTCGGAAAGGGATCTGGATGGGCGGTTTTCCACCATTGGGCTTTGACATCCGGGATCGACGGTTGATCGTGAATCAGGAAGAGGCCGATCTGATCCGCCACATCTTTCAACGGTTCACGGAGGTCGGCTCCGGCACCCTGCTGGTCCAGGAACTGAATGAAGCCGGCCACCGAACCAAATCCTGGACATCGAAATCCACCAACACCTTCCACCCCGGCCGCCCTTTCGACAAGGGGGTCCTCTACCGCCTGCTCAACAACCGGGTCTACCTGGGCGAGGCGGTTCACAAAGGGACGGCCTATCCGGGGGAACACGAGGCCATCATTGAAAAAGGGGTATGGGACAAAGTCCACAAGGTTCTTGCCAAAAACGGCCGCCGGCGCGGGAACCGAACGCGGGCCCAGACCCCCGCGCCCCTCAAGGGAATCATCCGGTGCCGGCATTGCAACCGGGCCATGACCACCAGCCATACCCGCAAAAAAGGGGCGCTGTACCGCTATTACGTCTGTGTGAACGCCGCCAAAAACAGCTATGGGGATTGCCCGATCGGCAGCATCACCGCCGGCGAAGTGGAAAGCATCGTCTTCAAGCACATCCGGAACCTGATCCGATCGCCGGAGATGGTGGCCCGAACCTGGAAGGTGGCCAACGGCGAGGATGGGAAGGTCACGGAACGGGAAGTGGTGGAGGCCCTTCATAACCTGGAGCCCATCTGGGACGAACTTTTTCCGATCGAACAGAATCGTCTGGTGCAACTTCTGGTGAAAACCGTTGAGGTCGAAACCAATAACATCGAAATCCACCTCCGCGTTGATGGGCTGAAAAGCCTGGTGGAAGAGTTGACCCAAACCGACGCGCAAGGAGAAACCGCATGAAGCCGAAACTCAGCAAGGATGGAAAGACCATCATCATCCGGGTGCCCGTGAATTTCCAACGGCGCGGATCGCGCAAAATCATCATCTCTCCGGATGGCGAGGCGGACACATCGTGGAAAGCCCGACGTGACTATACGCTGATCAAGGCCATCGCCCGCGCCCATCGCTGGAAGGAGATGCTGGAGACCGGGAAGTACGCTTCCCTGGTCGAGTTGTCTGAGACGGAAAAAATCAACGGCTCCTACCTTTCCCGCATCCTGCGCCTGACCCTTCTGGCCCCGGACATCGTCGAATCGATTTTGGATGGGCGGCAGCCTCGGACGATCTCTCTGGCCAATTTGATGGAACCGTTTCCGAACTCATGGAAGGAGCAACGGAAGCGGTTTGGCTGTTCCGCAAACGTTATGGCGCCATCATCCCCCTGATCTGCCCAGCGCGCCGATCCCCCGGTGGATTCTCAGGATTTTTTTATCCGATCCGCCTGCCAGGGACAGGCCACGGTTGAACACCTCGATCTCCACCACGTCGTCGGTCAAAATCAGCCTCAGGTGATCGTACTCCGGCGGATCTCCCACGTCCTTCTCTCCATAGCTCCCGCCCAGATTCAATAGGTCTTCCTCCAAAAGCGCTTTCCGGAATTTTTTTGGGATCTTTGCACCTCGCCAGCTTTTGACCGGCAGTTCGCCCGGAGACTTCCCATCCTCCAGTAGCCCCCAGCGATATTCGACTTGTTCCAGAATCTGCAGCATTCACTCTACCCCCATTCACTTTCAGATTCGCTCTCCATTGCCCACGTGTTGCCGGACTTCCAAAACGGAATTCCGTTTTACCCTTTTCAGCCCCGGAAGCCAGGGCGGATTTCCGCCCTGGATATCTGGATACAGCTCCATTTTTGTGGCGAGCACGACAATTTATCAAATATTTCAATATATTGAACCGCATCCAACCGCATATTCATTCCACAATCATACACACTATAAACAGTGTGTAAAATCGCGAGAACGGATTTCCGCCCTACCATGCCAACTTTCCCTGTTTTTTTATTATTTTCATTACGCTTTGTTTCTACACGGTTTTTTCTCGCTCCGCAAAAAAAGTGAGGAAAAAATCGGGCTCGAGAACGGATTTACACCATTAGGGACATTGGGCTAGGCGCTCACAACCCCCGAGAAGGTGAAATCCAAGATGGAGTCCCGCAACCACTACCACGGCATTTTTCCCTACGCGGTCGAAACCGTCCGCCATTGGGCCCGCCGCTTGATTCAGCACCCTGCGTTCGTCTCTTCCGATCTGGAGGACCTGGAGCAGGATCTGATGTTGGACCTGCACCGGCGCCTGCCCCATTTCAAACCCGCCAAAGCCAGCTTGAGCACATTCGTTGCCCAGGTGGTGGCGCGTTGTGCGGCCTCCCTGATCGAGAAGGTCACCACCGCGAAGCGCGGCGGTGGTCTGGAAATCATCTCCCTCAACAGCAAAATCACCAACAGCCGGGATTCCCACCCTGTGGAACTGATCGAGGCAATCCCCAGCGATCAGGGGATGTGGGAAGCGCAACGGCCGCACTGGAGTGACCGGGTTTCCGCCCAGATGGACCTGAACCGCATCATCGGTGGACTCCCCCACCCCCTACGCCTGATCGCCACACGGTTTTTCACCGACACGGTTCCGGAAATTTTGAGCAGTGTCGGCCTTTCCCGTTTTTGCCTGAAAAAAAGCCTGGCCGCCATCCAACGCGTTTTCGTGAAAGCCGGGTACCGCGATGCCGCCATTTACCACCCACGGACATCCTGCCGGTTCACGCACCGTTTTGCAATTCAAGAGGGGATGACCTGACTCAGCACACGACTCCGCGTGTCTAGGAAAACGTATCCGAAGAGCCCGATTCCTGGCGGGCCTGGCACGCGGTTTTTCCAGGATTTTTCTTACAGGAGGAAAAAACCATGATCACCATCCATTCCAGCGAACTGGAAAAGGTCACCCCGAAAAAGGCACGGGAGTGGCTCAATCACAACGTTTTCGAGCGCCAGAGAAACATGCGTCCCCGCCATCGGGACAATCTGGCCACGGAAATCCAGGAGGACCGCTTCATTCAGGGAACACAAATCCATTTCGTTCGGTGCGAAGGGGACCGTTTTCTGGTCAATGGCCAGCATACCCTTTCCGCCATCGAAAAGGCCGGAGTGCCGGTCACCCTGAGCGTTCTGATCTCCGACGCGGACACCATGGAAGAGGTGGCCGCGCTCTACTCCCGCCACGACAACCATCTCTCCCGATCCATCCTCGACGCCATCAAGGCCAGGGATCTTCACAACCAGATCGGCATGTCCCTGGATCAGGCGCGGCGTGTGGCCGGGGCCGTCCGTTTCATCCGCAGCGGCTTTCGGCGGTCCGACAGCAACCTGTCCCGGGAGGATGTCCTTTCCGAAATCCGGAACTGGGAGGAGGAAGGAAGCGCCTTTTTCGAAGCCATCAAAAAGTCGCATCTGGCCCACTCCCTCATCACCAAGGCCCCGATTCTCTCAGTGGCCCTGGTCACGATCCGGCACGAAGAAACCGAGGCCCTGAAATTCTGGAAGCAGGTGGCCAGGGACGATGGTTTGAAACGGGGCGATCCCAGAAAGGCGCTCCACGAGTTCATCAATATGACCCGCGTTCGACATGGCGCCTTTGTACGCGGCGGCAACGTGGTCACCCAGGCCTATACCGCCCGGGCCGTGGCCACCGCCTGGAACGCCTTCATCTCCGAAAAACGCCTGACCCGCATCCAGATTCATGACCCTGACCGGGAGATCCTCATCAAGGGGACGCCATACAAGGGCCGCAAAACCGATTGAGAACGGGAGAAACGACATGAACACGATTTTGATTCAACAGGTGCGGATCGGCCAGCGGTTGCGCAAGGTCCGGCCGGAATCGGTCGAGGCCCTGGCGGCGAGCATCAAGGAGTTGGGGTTGCTGAATCCGATTCTGGTGACGCCTCTACAGCATGACGGCCAGCCGGAGTCGGCCCAAACGTATCGGTTGATCGCCGGTCACCATCGCCTGGAGGCGTGCAAACGGCTGGGCCTGACCGACATCGGCGCCAACATCGTCACCGTTCGGGATGTGGACCAGCGATTGGCGGAAATCGACGAAAACCTTTGCCGGGCGGAATTGAACCAGTTGGAGCGGGCGGAACATCTGGTCGAACGGAAATCCCTCTACGAAACGAAATACCCGCAGACTCGGCACGGGGGCGCCCCGGGGCAGGCTGGCGGCGGCAAAAAAGCGAAAGTGGAAAAAATTTCCTCTTTCGCAAGTGATACTGCGGAGAAGACCGGGAAAACGGAACGTGGCATCCGACAGGCCGTCCGTCGCGCCAACAACATCTCCCAGGATGTCCGGGACACGATCCGGGAGGTGGACGCCATTGCCGACAACGCATCCGAATTGGATGCGCTCGCCGGTTTGAAGGTAGCGGAGCAGAAAGCGGCGGTCCAGGCGATCATGGACGGAGAGGCCCGGAGCATCCGGGAAGCGATTCGAAAACGCGAGGGCGACACCACCCCTCCCAAATCGAAAGCAACCGGGGAACAGGCCGCCAAACCGGAACCCGCCCAGGAACATTCCGACACGCCCACCTCGGATGAAGCCCGGGAGTGGAAGCGCAAGGCCAAGGAAGCCTTCACCGAGGTGTTGGCCGCCAAGGAGCGGATCCGAACCCTGAATAAGGAGCGAAGCGCTCTCAAGGCCCGCATCAAGGAGTTGGAGAACCGTCCTCCAATACCCGCTCAACCGCCGCGCCTCAACGGCTTCCACGGTGCTTTGGATGACATAGCCACGACGGTCAGCTCCGACCCGATGTCCATGACACCGCAGGATCTCGTCGCCATCAGAAACCATCTCCTCAAGACGACCACCGTCATTGAGGAGGTAATGACAGCCATGAACCAACCGTTTTCTCAATGGGGAGAATAAATATGAACGACACCATCACGATCGACCAGTTGCGCAACATGCCGGTGGGACAGATTGCGGCCTTGGAAGCCGCCGAATTGGCCCGCCTGCAGGAGGACGCCACAAGGGCTCTGGAATCGGCCAAGCTGACCAAGGATCTCCTGGACGGGGTCCTGGGACACAAGTACGCCGACCGAGCGGCCCTCCTGCGCCAGCAGGCGGGGAAGGATTTCGGGACCGTCCGTTTCGACGACGGTGATGTCACCGTTACCGCCGATCTGCCTAAGCGACCAGCCTGGGACCAGAAACAACTCGCCCGGATCAGCCAGCGCATCCGCAATGCGGGCGACGATCCGGCGGAATACGTGGATACCAGCTTCAAGGTCTCCGAACGCCGTTACAACGCCTGGCCGGAGCACATCCGCCGCACCTTTGAACCGGCCAGGACCGTGAAAGCCGGAAAGCCCGGATTCAAGCTGGTTCCCAAAAAAGTGGAGGCGGTGTAATGAACCCTTTTCCCATCATCACTGCCGACCAGCGCATGGCGAAAAAGCGTGGCGTCAAAGGGGTCATCTTCGGCAAATCCGGCGTTGGTAAAACCACCCTTCTGCTGTCTCTGGCCGCCGAGGTCACCCTGTTCATGGACATGGAAGCCGGCGATCTGGCCGTCGAAGGGTGGCCCGGCGATACCATTCGGCCCCGGACTTGGGACGATTGCCGGGATTTCGCGGTCTTCATCGGCGGTCCCAACCCGGCTCTTCGGGATGACCAATCCTACAGCCAGGCCCACTACGACCGAGTGGTGCAAAAATATGGAGACCCCGCCGTCCTGGCCAAATACGAGACCATTTTCATCGACAGCATCACCGTGGCCGGTCGTCTCTGCTTCCAATGGTGCAAAGGTCAGCCTCAGGCCATCAGCGACAAGACCGGAAAACCGGATCTTCGGGGCGCTTATGGGCTGCATGGCCAGGAGATGATCGCCTGGATCACCCATATCCAGCACACCCGGGACAAGAATGTGTGGTTTGTCGGAATTCTCGACGAAAAAACGGATGACTTCAACCGCCGTTTTTTCGCCGCCCAGATCGAGGGCTCCAAAACCGGTCTGGAGTTGCCCGGCATCGTCGACCAGGTCATCACCATGGCCGAGATGAAGCCCGAGGAAGGCCCATCCTACCGCGCTTTTGTCTGCCAAACCCTGAATCCATGGGGCTATCCCGCCAAGGACCGCAGCGGGCGGCTCACCATGATCGAAGAGCCCCACCTGGGGCGACTGATGGAAAAAATCAAACAACCGGTAAGACCGGCGATGGAGAGGCTCGTGTTTGGCGACCCGTCCTCTCCAGCCGCCGGCGCCCCGGTAACCACTCAAGCGACCACAGGAGCCTGACACATCATGAATGCCAATTGGACCGATTTCAACGACGCCGACGCCCAGAACTCTTTCGACCTGATCCCCAAGGGGACCATCGTGCCGGTGCGCATGACCATCAAACCCGGCGGCTTCGATGATCCCAACCGGGGCTGGACCGGCGGCTACGCCACCCGCAACCATGAGACCGGCTCGGTCTATCTGAGCTGCGAGTTCGTCATCACTGCCGGACAGTACGCCCGCCGCAAGGTGTGGAGCCTCATCGGCCTGTTCAGCTCGAAAGGTCCCGAATGGGGCAACATGGGCCGCTCCTTCATCCGGGCCATCCTTAACTCCTCCAGGGGTATCTCGGACAAGGACAACTCTCCCCAGGCCGCCCAGGCCCGGCGCATCAACGGCCTGGGGGATCTGGACGGCATCGAGTTCCTCGCCCGGATCGATGTGGAGAAGGATCAGCACGACGATCCGAAGAATGTCATCAAGTTCGCCGTTACCCCGGACCACAAACAGTACAGCAACCGTGGAACCGGCGGCGGCGCGCCCCCGGCTCCTCCCACTCCGGCAACTCCCCCGGCTCCCGCCGCCAATGGCGGATGGCAGCAAAACGGACCTCCCGGCGGGCAGCAGGCGCCGCAACAGCAATATCAACCTCTGGCGCCGCCGCAACAGCATCAGCCGCCGCAACAGGCACAGGCCATTCCCCAGCGGCCGCAATGGGCCGAGTGACCCGGAGATAAAAAATGATTCTCCGAAAACGCCAACAGGTGTTCGTGGAGCGGTCGGTAGCGGCCCTCCACGAACATGGTAACACGCTCGGCGTCGGGCCAACCGGCATGGGCAAAACGGTGTGTTTGTCCGCTGTGGTTGGGCGCATGCTGGCCGGTGGCGGTAAAGCCTGCGTCCTAGCCCACCGGGACGAACTCACCCGCCAGAACGTGGTGAAATTCGCCAAGGTCAACCTGGGCCTCTCCACCTCCGTGGTGGACGCCCGGGGGAAATCCTGGCGCGGCCGGGCCACTTTCGCCATGGTCCCGACCCTGGCGCGGCAAGCCAATCTGGACGCCATGCCGGAACTGGACCTGCTGGTGATCGACGAGGCCCACCACGCGGCAGCCGCCAGCTACCGGCGGATCATCGACGCTGCCCGCGACGGCAATTCCGGCTGCCGCATCTACGGTGTTACGGCCACCCCCAATCGCGGCGACAAAAAGGCCCTGCGCCCCATTTTCTCCAATGTCGCCGATCAGGTGCGGTTGGGGGAACTGGTTCGTTCCGGTCATTTGGTTCCACCTCGGACCTTCGTCATCGATGTTGGCGCTCAGGAGGCGCTGAAGAACGTTCGTAAAACGGTGGATGATTTCGACATGGCCGAGGTCGACCGGATCATGAACAAGACTCCGGTCACCGAGGCGGTCATCAAACACTGGAAGGAGAAGGCCGGCGACAGAAAAACGGTGGTCTTCTGCTCCACCGTGGATCATGCCCGCAACGTCACCGACGCCTTCAATTCCGCCGGCGTCGAGGCGGTCATGGTCCACGGGGAGCTTTCCAACGGTGAACGCAAGGCCACCCTGGCCCGGTTCGAAAAGGGCTCGGCCAAAGTGGTGGTCAACGTTTTTGTCCTCACCGAAGGCTGGGACTATCAGCCCACCGGTTGCGTGATTCTTCTGCGACCCAGCTCCTACAAATCCACCCTGATTCAAATGGTGGGCCGTGGTCTCCGGACCGTGGATCCAAGCTTGTTCCCGGGGATGGTCAAGACCGACTGCATCGTCCTGGATTTTGGAATCTCGTCCCTTCTGCACGGATCCCTGGAACAGGACGTCAATCTGGATGGAAAGGAGTTCCAGGGGGAAGCGCCCACCAAGGAGTGCCCGGAATGCGCGGCCACGGTACCCCTGGCCACGGTGGAGTGCCCGCTGTGCGGATACGTCTGGGAACCCCAGGGAGATCCCGGCGAGGAACCGGAGGCGATCACCGACTTCATCATGTCGGAGGTGGATCTGCTCAAACGCTCCAGTTTCCGCTGGTGTGATCTGTTCGGCGACGACGCGGCCCTGGTGGCCAACGGCTTTACCGCCTGGGGCGGGGTGTTTTTCCTCAACGGCCGCTGGCACGCGGTGGGCGGCGCCAGGGGCAACAAGACCCGGCTGCTCTCCATCGGCGAGCGCACCGTCTGTCTGGCGGCCACCGACGATTGGCTCAACGAGAACGAGACCGACGAGTCGGCCCACAAGACCCGCTCCTGGCTCAACCAGCCGCCCACGGAAAAGCAACTCCAGTATCTGCCGCCGGACTACCGCCACGACCACAACCTGACCCGCTATCAGGCCTCGGCCCTGCTCACCTTCCGGTTCAACAAATCGGCGATCCGCAACCTGATCTTCGAGGCGGACCAGCTGGCCCTGAAGGAGGTGGCTTGAGGTGGCCGCCGCGTGGACACGCCGCCGCAGTTCCTGGCACGACCCGAAGCTGGGATGGATCTCGCTTCCGCCCGGGTTGCACACCCGGCGTGTTGGCTTCGGCGCTCTCTCCAGGCGGGATCGGACCATCTTTCAGGGAATTCTAAAACGCAATCGGGACCACGTCCTGGTCTGGCTGATGAACGGCGTCAGGGCGGTCCCGATAGAAATGCTTTTGGAGGCAGGAAACATGATCGATTCAACGGATCTTGAGAAGGCAGCCATGGCCGCCGCCCTGCGCCCGCTGGGGGAATACGTGGGCAGCATCGGCATGAACCGCCCCCTGGCGGAGTATAGCAAGGATGAGGTTTTGACCCTGGTGGAGGTGGTGATCACCGCCTACCAGGAGCACATGGCCAACGCCGACCCCAGCGATATTCCATACTGACGGGGGCGGTCATGCTGGATTTTAATCATGGAGCTGGGGGAATCGCTCCAGCCATCAACAACCGTATCGATGCGGCGCTGGAAGCCGAGGAGCGTGCCAAGGCACCGCGCAACTATCTGGGTGCGTCCCGCCTCGGTGTTGCCTGCGAACGGGCGTTGCAGTTCGAATATGCCCAGGCACCCAAGGATCCTGGGCGGGATTTCGACGGCCAACTGCTGCGCATCTTCGCCGCCGGTCACTTGTTCGAAGATTTGGCCATCCGATGGCTACGCATGGCCGGGTTCGATCTGTTCACCACCAGGGGCAACCGTCCCAACGGCGGTCAGTTCGGTTTTGAGGCCGCTGGCGGTCGCATTCAGGGGCATGTGGACGGCATCATCATCAATGGCCCCGACGGAATCCCCATTGGCTACCCGGCCCTGTGGGAATGCAAATCCCTCAACGCCAAATCCTGGAAGGATACGGTCAAGCGCGGGGTGACGCTGTCGAAGCCGGTCTATGCCGCCCAGATCGCCATCTATCAGGCCTACATGGAGCCCCAGGTTCCAGGCATCTCGGCCAACCCGGCGCTGTTCACCGCCGTCAACAAGGACACCGCCGAACTGCACCACGAACTGGTTTCTTTCGATAGTTCCCTGGCGCAGAAGATGTCCGACCGGGCGGTGCGGATCATTCAGGCCACCGAGGTTCATGAACTGCTCCCCCGCATCAGCCGGGAATCCACCCATTTCGAATGCCGGATGTGCTCATGGCAGGACCGCTGTTGGGGGTTTCCAGCATGACGGGTATGGATTTCAACGACGCTGGCCCTCAGGAGGCTCACGCGCCACAGAGGGATCCCGTTGGCGGGAAGGAGGATATCAAGGCCCGCCTGACGGCACGAATCGAGGAGGTCCTCCGCCACCTTCTCCCTGCCGGCAAGGTCCGCCACGGCAAGTTTCACATCGGCGATGTGGAAGGCAATCCCGGCGACAGTATGAAGGTGGAACTGACCGGAGAAAAGGCCGGCGTCTGGTACGACCATGCCACCAGCCAGGGCGGCGACATTCTGAATCTTTGGGCCATGGTCAGGGGGATGAACACAACCTCTCAATTCCCCCAGATGATGGAAGAAATACGAGGATGGCTTGGAGAACCCATGCGGTCCACTCCGCAACCATCTTCATCACCACGCCGCCGGGAACCGACCATGGACGATCTGGGCCCGCCCACCGGCAAGTGGGACTACCACGACCGGGATGGTTCTCTGATTGCCTGCGTCTACCGCTACGACCCACCCGGTCGAAGAAAGGAGTTCCGCCCCTGGGACGTGCGTGCGCGGCGGCCCCAGGCCCCGGATCCCAGGCCGCTCTACAACCTGCCGGGCATCGCCGGTGCCACCAACGTGGTTCTGGTGGAGGGCGAAAAAGCGGCCCAGGCCCTGATTGACACCGGGATCACAGCCACCACCTCCATGCATGGCTCCAACGCGCCGGTGGAAAAGACCGACTGGTCGCCCCTGGCCGGGAAGCGCGTGACCATCTGGCCGGACAAAGACAAGGCCGGTTGGGAATACGCCGAAATTGTCTCCAAAGCGGCCCGGACCGCCGGAGCCAGCACGGTGTCGATCTTGATTCCACCCACCAACAAACCGGAAAAATGGGACGCCGCCGATGCAGTGGCCGAGGGCATGGATATCCGGGGTTTTCTGGATTCCGCCAAACAGCAGGAACCTCCACGCAAGAAGCGCCGCATCAATCTCCAGGACTGGACTTTCGACCGCTACCAGGGACCTCCGCCGGAGCGCCAATGGCTGGTCGACGGCGTTCTGCCCCTGGGCGTGCCCGGCATGGTGGCCGCCATCGGCGGTGCGGGCAAGAGCATGCTGCTCATGGATCTGGCCGCGAAGGTGGCATTGACCGAGACCGGTTCACCCATCCCCATGGAAGCGTTGGGCGGTCCCGTGGTTCCCATCGCCGGTGCGGCGGTCATGTTCACCGCGGAGGATGACCGGAAAGAGGTTCACCGCCGCACGGCCCAGGTGGTGTTTGCGCAACCGGATCCCAAGCGGTTGATCATTCTCCCGCTGCCCAACGTCGGCGGTCCCATGCCTCTGGTGGCCATGGGCCGCGAGGGCCCCATTCTGACCGAGGAGTACCACGATATACGCGAGGAGTTGCTGGAAACTCCCGGCCTGCGTTTGGTGATCTTCGACCCCCTGCAGAGCTTTGCCGGTGGCGACGTGAACAGCGATCCGGCTGCCGGGGCACTGTTCTTCGCTGGCATGGGACGCATCGCCGCCGAGACCGGGGCGACCACCCTGGTGACCCATCATTTTCGCAAGGTGGGCAGCAAACCGATTCTCACCGCCGGCGAGGCCCGGGAGGCGATCCGGGGCACCACCGCCCTGGTGGACGGCGGACGCTGGTCTTACGCCCTGTGGGAAGTGGAGCAGGATGAGGCACGGAAAATCTGTAAAAAGCTCGGTGCGCCCTTCAAGCGGGACACTGTGTTCCGGGGTGCGGTGGTGAAAAGCAACTGGCCCACGGACAAGACGGTACGGATTTATGTGCGGGATCCATCAACCGGTCTGTTGATCGACCGCACAACGGACCTGCTGATGAACACGGATGAGCCGGTGAAGCTATTGGATCAACTGGTCCGGCAGATTGCCCAGGCCGCCACCAATGGACAGCCCTTCACACGGACAGGAGGAAACGGTCTGTTTGAAAGAAGAGCGGAACTGCCAGGAGAGTTGGCTTCCATGTCGAAACGCAGACTCTGGGATATGGCGGACGCCCTGTTGGAATCGAAACGGTTGGTTCAGTGCGTCGCCCAGGGGAGCCATTTGAAGAAATGGTTGGATGTCCCAGGCGGAGAATTTGCCCTCGGTGTGGGTGAATTTCAGGTTGGATCAGGCCCCGGAAAAGAGGTTTAACATGAAAAAAATGTCCATCGGATCTCATTTCCATTTCCACCCGTTTCCAGTGGAAATGTCTGGAAATGGAAATGTGTTTTCCAATGAAAACAATAGGTTGCGATTTCCATTTCCACCCGTTTCCAGTTGGGGTGGAAATGGGTATCTGTTTGTTTCCAGGAGACTTTTTGAGGCGTTTCCAGTTTCCACCCTACCCCTATTACTACGTAATAGATGGGGGCGGTCTACAGACCCGCCCCCCATCGAACCAAATCGTCATTCAATCTCCCCCTCCCGGATGGGCTTGGGGAGGAAGCGGACGGCGGCGTTGTTCTTGGCGGGACCCCGCCGCCGTCCTGACCACATCAACCCACAGGAGGAAAGACATGGCTGTTGAGAGTTTGCCCCATCGGGGCGCGGATGGAAACGGGGCGGTGTTGGCCCTGGACCTTGGTTCCCAGATGGGATGGGCGCTGTACCATCCCGACGGCACCATCACCAGCGGCACGGTGGCATTCAAGCCGGGCCGGTTCGAAGGCGGCGGTATGCCGTTCCTGCGTTTTCTCGGCTGGCTGGACGAGGTGCAGGCGTTTGCCGGTCCGCTGGAAAAGATCGTCTTTGAAGAGATCCGGCGGCATCTCGGAACCACGGCCGGGCATGTGTATGGCGGGTTCCTCGCCACTCTGTCCGCCTGGGCCGAAAAGCGTAGCATCCCCTACCAGGGTGTCCCGGTCGGCACGATCAAAAAACACGCGACCGGCAAAGGCAATGCCGGCAAGGCGCAGGTGATCGCCGCCATGCGGGACCGGGGCCACACACCCACCGACGACAACGAAGCCGATGCCCTGGCCATCCTTCACTGGGCGCTGGACCGGGAGACGGGACGATGAACGGCGGTCCGAAACCTCCCCGGTCCCCCCTGGCCCGTATGCAGGGGCCCACCATCAACGCCGAGGCGACCAAGGTCTACGGCTGGAACCAACACGGCATTCTGGTGGTGGCGGAAAGCGATGACCGTCTCACCTGGGTGGAGCGGGAACTGGTCCGCAACCTGGGCGAAAAACTCTACGGGCGGGGCCGCCGCCGGGAGGTGGCCCATGGCTGATCCGGTGCGCATCGAATCTCCCATTGCCGCATGTTCAGTGGCGACCGCTTCCGACGACCAAGCCAGGGAGGCTACAGCGGTCAAGGCGTTCAAACGGGATCCGGTTCTGGAAGGCGCGACCTACAAGCTCAAACCGCCCGAATCGGACCACGCCGTCTACGTCACCATCAACCACGCGGTGGTGAACGGTACCCCCCGGCTGATGGAGGTCTTCGTCAACTCGAAAAACATGGAGCACTTCGCCTGGGTGGTGGCCCTGACCCGGGTGATATCCGCCATCTTCCGGCACGAGAGCCGTCCCACCTTCCTGGTGGAGGAACTCCGGTCCGTGTTCGACCCCAAGGGCGGCTACTGGGCCGGCGGGCGTTACGTTCCCAGTCTGGTGGCGGAGATCGGCAACTGTCTGCAACGGCACATGGAGCGGTTGGGCATCGTGGAACCGAAAAAACCGGCTCCAATGGTTGCGCGGGATGGAAAAGCCCAGGCCGGACCTGCACCGAAGGCGCTTTGCGAACAGTGTGGCGCGTTCGCCGTGGTGTTCAGCGGCGGCTGCGACAAATGCCAGGAGTGCGGTTTCTCCAAACGATGCGGAGACGGCTGATGAAAGGAACAGCGATGAAGAAATGGGATGGAAAGATGGTCGCCGCCCGGATGGAAGAAGCCGCCGACATCATGAAGCGCTTGCCGGCCACCGGGTTGAGACCCGCCGGCTATGTCTCCTCGTGGCCGCCCGTCTTGCAGGAGTTTTGGGAGGCCTACGGCTGGAACGACCTGAAGGTGAAACTGGGACCACCCCCGTCGGAAGCCATCGACCGTATGGATGAAGCGTTGGAGTGGCTGCGATGGCTGGAGCCGGATCAGGTGCGGTTGATTTGGCTCAGGGCGGAACGGGTGCCGTGGAAGCTGATCATGACGCGTATCGGGGTCAGCCGCGCCACTGCATGGCGCATGTGGGCGGCGGCTCTGATGGTCATCTCCACCCGGCTGAATCTGGCCAAAACAGAAAAAAGATGTTGAGACATGATGTTGAAACATCTTTCCACGAAACACTTTCGCCGGGATTTGCTATAATCATCGTCAGAATTGGAAAACCACGCGCCGATACGGCGCTGTTTATGAGCCCGCCCCGGGGAGACCTGGAGGCGGGCTTTTGTTTGGGGCATCCGGGTTGCTCCTCTCTCAGGTTCCAGGGGCTGGAAAATGCGGTCGGGAATTGTACGGATCATCCTCGTGTTGGTGATGATCGGCATCCTGACCGCGTGCGCCATGGTCTCTTTTTCCGGTTTCCAGAGTCTCCGGGACCGGCAACGTTTGATCGATCAGTTGATCCGGCATGAGGATCTGCGCCTGAAGCCGTACCGTTGCCCGGCGGGCCGTCTCACCATCGGCGTTGGCCGCAATCTCGACGCCCATGGCATCTCCCGCGCCGAGGCGATGCTGCTGCTGAAAAACGATATCGACCGGTCGGTGTCGGAAGCGCACCGGATCATTCCAAAATTTCAATCCCTGGATGAGGTACGCCAGGTGGTTCTGATTGACATGATTTTCAATCTCGGCGCCACCCGGTTCATGCGGTTCCGGGATCTCCTTGCCGCGATCACCGGTGCGGACTTTGCCGCCGCCGCGCTGGCGATGGAGGAGAGCCGCTGGTGCGGGCAGGTGGGCGAGCGTTGTTTCCGCTTGTCGGAGATGATGTACACCGGCCGCTGGTAATCCAACAGATCCTTATTGATTGACCAACCCGCCCGGGAGACCGTGGCGGGTTTTCTTCTTGGAGATGCACATGCCGTCTACCGCGTTGAGATATTTTAGTCGCGAGGAGTTGGCATGTCCCTGCTGCGGCCAGATGGTCATGGACCCAGGGTTCGTTGCCAAGCTGGTGGAACTGCGGGAGACCTACGGAAAACCGATGCGGATCGTTTCCGCCTACCGGTGCCCGGACCGTGAGGAACTGGTTTCCGGCCGCCGGGACGGCCCTCACACCAAGGGCTATGCCGTCGATATCCAGGTTTCCGGCACCGATGCCTATGAGCTGCTCTATTTCGCCGTCGGTTATGGCATTCCCGGCATCGGCGTGCATCAGTCGGGACCACACGAACACCGGTTCATTCATCTGGACCGGCTGGAGAGTATCCCCGGTCGGCCACGGCCCAGGCTTTGGTCGTATGGGATGGTCAAAATTTCGGAAACATTTTCTGGGGGAAAAACAATGAACTATCTGCTCGAACGGGCCAAAGAACCCTCGACCTGGAGGGGAATGATTCTTTTTGCCACGGGTTTCGGCGTCACCCTGTCGCCGGAGATGACGGCGCAGATCGTCGCCACCGGTACCGCCATGGCCGGTCTGGTTGGCATGTTCTCTTCGGACGGGCCGGAAAAATGAATCCCCCCTGTACCCCCTCCGAGCAGGAACTTCTGCACGATCTTCTGTCGAGCATCGGCCAGATGCGGGAAAGCCTCGGTCAGCTCCAGGGCACCGTCCAGGCGATTCAGGAACAGCGCAAGGAGACCAACCGTTGGCTGGCCAAACTGGATGAGCGCCTGCGGACGGTGGAGCGCCGGGCGGCGGTGAACGGAATGATCGCGGGCGGCGTCATGAGCATGGTGCTGGCGGCGCTTGGATATTTCGTCCAGTTCCGTATGGGTGGCTGAGCGGATGATGAACAGACATCTGCGCGGAAAACTGGATGAAGCCATGACGGCTCAGCAGGTAATCATGGACCGATTGACGGCCATGCACAACGGAAGGGAGGTGATCACAATTCGGGGGCTGCGCCATTTGTTGGTGCAGACCTGTGATGCCGCTGCCGCGATCAAGGCTGTTTTCACCGCCTTTCGGAAAAGATCGTAAACATGAGCGCCAATCTCGAAACCAATCAGGCCCAGGAGCGGTTTAAGGGAATTGTCAATCAGATCCCGAAACAGGCCCGATACGCGGCGGCGGTGGCGCTCACCCGCACCGCCCAGGATGCGCAACAAGAGGTTCGGCGGCAACTGCCCAGCCGCTTCATTCTGCGCACCGGCTGGGTGGAAAAAGGCATCCGCGTCAAAATGGCCCGGAAATCCGATCTGGAAAGCGTGGTCTGGGTCAAGGACCGGTTCATGCTGGCCCAGGAGCACGGCGGCACCGGCGAGAGTTCCGTTCCCATCGGCGCCCGCCCATCTCTCCGGTCGGTGACCCGCCGGTCGAAATGGCCTTCTCGGCTGCTGCAGAAACCAAAACACTTCATCGGCCCTATCGCCAAGGGATCGGACGAGATGGTTCTCTGGCGGCGGCGCAACAGGAAAAAACGTTACCCCCTCCGGCTGATGTACGTCTTCGAGCAGGGTGGTGTCGAGATCAAGCCCCGCTTCGGATTCCGGGAGACCGTCGAGCAAGTGGCCAACACGCGCTTCGTATCCCATTTCGAGGAACAGCTCGCCAGAGCCCTGGCATCGGCGACCTGATGCGGGTCTTTCATATTCTCAACGTCAGCGGCGGCAAAGACAGCACCGCGCTGCTGCTGTGGGCCATGGAACGGGGGATCGATTTCCAGCCGGTCTTTGCGGACACGGGCAACGAACACCCGGCCACGCTCGACTACGTGCGGGATCTCCCCCAGCGGACCAGTTGTCCGGAGGTCACCTGGGTCCAGGCTGATTTCCGCGATGCCTTTGCCGGACGTCGGAAGCGGCTCCCGGAGAAATGGCGACGGGATGGAGTTCAGGAAGAACGCATCCAGGCCGCGTTGGAAGCGTTGCGGCCAAGCGGAAATCCGTTCCTGGATCTGTGCCTCCTCAAGGGACGCTTTCCGAGTACCCGCGCCAGATTTTGTTCCGAGGAGTTGAAGCACAAGGCGGTCCACGAGGAAATCATCATCCCCCTGTTGGATGATGGGTTCGAGACGGTCTCCATGCTGGGGATCCGGGCGGACGAATCACGCGCCCGGGCCGACATGCTGCACCTGGAAGACATGGGGGATGGGCGCTGGATCTACCGCCCGCTGCTGGACTGGACCGTCGCGGAGGTGTTCGCCATTCATCGGCGTCATGGTGTGGAGCCCAACCCGCTCTATCGCCTCGGATGCAGCCGGGTGGGTTGCATGCCCTGTATCCACGAAACCAAGGGGGGCATCCGGAATATCGCCAAGCGGTTTCCGGAACAGTTCTCCCGCATCGCGGAATGGGAGATGCAGGTCAAAGCGGCATCAAAACGCGGAGGGGCGACGTTCTTCCCGGCGGATAAGGTGCCCGGTCCACACCAGAAGGATCACAGCCTGCCGGTGCCGGCCATCGATGGCGTCGTGCAGTGGTCCATGACCGTGCGGGGCGGCCGGCAACTGGATCTGTTCGCCATGGAGGAGCCGGAAGCCTGTTCCTCCCAGTACGGTCTTTGTGAATAAAAGCTGAGCCCCAAAAGCTCATTTCGTCTGAGCCGTTGGTTTGAGGAAATCCGAGCCGTTTGGACGAATGGCAGGCAGGTCGACAGCCGGTCGTCACCCAGAATACAGAATGATGATCACAAACCCCGATGCAAACGCATTGGGGTTTTTTGTTGCCAGCAGCGACGGAGAGATCATGGCCACGAAGGTTTGCAAAAAATGTTCTGTCGAAAAGAACCTCACGGAATTTCCGGTCCGGTTCTATCCGGAACGGGAGAAGCAATATACGAGCAATCATTGTTCGGACTGTGAAAGGGAGCGCGCCAGAGAGAAAGCACGCCGTCGTACCAAGAAGCAGCGGCAGGAGGAACGTAGCCGCATCAGTGCCCGCAGAGGGAAAACCTATCGGACCTCCGAAGAGGTTCAAGCGGAAAAGGAAGAGAAGCGCCTCATGCATGAGGCGAGAACCGATGCGCTCGACGCATGGAACTATTGGATCAAGATCAGGGCGTCTGACACATGGCTCGATTCCTTTTACCTGGCAACGGGAAAACCGTGGCAGGATCATCGGCTGTCAGTCAGTGGTCGTTACAGAACACGGTATCAAAACGACGATGATTTCCAGCAGAGAGAAAAAGTTCGCTCTCAAGCCTACAAGCATGACCATCCCGAGATGGAGTCGCAATGGAATGGCACTCAGAGAGATGTGGCGATCCGGCACGACGGCACGATGAAGAAGGGTGTTGCGATCAGGCTGTTGAATGAATTTAAGACGTGCCCTTATTGCGGGTGCGACCTGACACCGGACAACAGGCATCTGGATCACATGGATCCGGTCTCAAAGGATGGGCTGCACAGTGTTACCAATCTGATCGTGTGCTGTGAAACATGCAATGTCAGAAAAGGCACAGCATCGTATTACGAATGGGTCAGGACGCTGAAACCTCTTCATCAAAAAAGAGCATTCGAGGTCTACCAAAAAAAGAAGCGCTTCAATGAAGCAGCTTGAAAAAACACCCAAACGCGACCGGTCGCGTTTTACCCGAGGATGAACCCTGAATCGAAAAAGTTGGAAAAACGGGACACGGCGCGCCCGGTTGCGGGCAACCGCAATCAAACGCGCGGGACCTGGATCGGCCAAGGGCAGCGGGTTCCGCGCGAGCGCTTTGGTTCGCTAGCGGTAGAAGGGAAAAACGGGTACGCACCCGGGGTACGCACATTCCACGCTCAACCGATTGTTTCCGAATGATATTTCAGACCACAAAGGTGCGTACCCGGGGTGCGTACCCGGATATGGGTACGCACTGGGCAGGCCGGGCAGACCGGGTACGCACCTCAAACAAGGAATTGCGAGGGGTGTACCGTGGGTCTTTCCATTCGAGCCTATGCCCGGCAGCGGGGCGTTTCAGACGGGGCGGTGCGCAAGGCCATCAAGGCGGGCCGCATTCACAAGGAAGCCGATGGCAGCATTGACCCGGTCAAGGCAGATGCCGCCTGGGACCGCAACACCAATCCGGCGCAACAACGAAAACCGAATCCGCCCAAACAGCAAAAACGGCAACAACCAGAAAAAAAGGTGGAGCCGGTATCGACACCAGCTCCAGCGCCGCCCCGTGCCGATGCGCAAAAAGCCGCTTCAGCGGTTCCGGCCTATCAGACCAGCCGGGCCGTGCGTGAGACCTATGCGGCCAAGATGGCCAAACTCGATTTTGAGGAGCGGTTGAAGAGCCTGGTTCGGGCGGACGAGGTGCATGTGGCGGCGTTCAATACCGCGCGGCGGACCCGCGACCGTCTGTTTTGCATTCCTCCCCGGCTGGCCGCCGTATTGGCGGCGGAGGACGATGCCCACACCATCGAACAGATGCTGCAACAGGAACTTCGCGAGGCCCTTGAGGAGCTGAACCAATGAAATCCATTCCCGCCATGGCCAAACAGATCGAACTGTGGCCCCTCGACCGGTTGCTTCCCTATGCGGCCAATGCCCGCCAGCACTCCGAGGAACAGATCAATCAGGTGGCCGCATCGATGATTGAGTTTGGCTTTACCAATCCGATCCTGGTGGACAGCGCCGATGGCATCATCGCCGGTCACTGCCGGTTGGCGGCGGCGAAAAAGATCCATCTGGAACAGGTTCCGGTCGTGATCCTTGATCATCTCACCGATGCCCAGCGGCGTGCCTATATTTTGGCTGATAATCGATTGGCGGAAGCGGGTTCTTGGAATGAGGAGATCCTGGCCGCCGAACTGGAACGGTTGCAGGAGGAAGAGTTCAATCTGGAGCTGATCGGATTTTCCGATGAGGAACTGGCGGCCCTGGATATCGCCGTCGAAGAGGAATCCAACGTTCAATCGGAGGGTGAGGAGGAATCGATTCCGCCGCCACCCGAAACGCCGGTGAGCCAGCCCGGCGATCTCTGGATTCTCGGTGAACACCGCCTTCTCTGCGGCGACAGCACCAAGGCCGATGATGTGATCCGTCTCATGAACGGCGAACGCGCCATCCTCTTTGCCACCGATCCCCCCTATCTGGTCGATTATGACGGCACCAACCATCCCAAAGGACGTAACGGCCAGAAGGGTGGAAAGGACTGGTCCGGCAGCTACGGCATTACCTGGGACGATGCCAGCCAGGGATCGGAACTGTACGAGGGGTTCATCCGCATGGCCATGGAACACGCCATTGAACCCAACGCCGCCTGGTACTGCTGGCACGCGTCGAAACGGCAGGCGATGGTCGAGGCGGTCTGGGAAAAAATGGGGGCATTGACGCATCAACAGATCATCTGGCGCAAGAGCAATACCATCCTGACCCGGACCCATTATCTGTGGAAACACGAGCCGTGCTTTTTTGGTTGGATAAAAAGTAACCGCCCACCCCGGTTGCAGAATGCGGAACCGACCCCGACGGTATGGGATATGGACACCCTGACCGGGGACGAACGCCCGGAACATCCGACGCCGAAACCGCTGGAGGCCTTCGGTATCCCCATGCGCCAGCATGTGGCCAAGGGGGGCCTGTGCTATGAACCGTTTTCCGGATCCGGCTCCCAGATCGTGGCCGGAGAGGCCAACGGCCGCCGGGTATATGCCATGGAGATTTCTCCCATCTATGTGGATGTGGCGGTGAAGCGATTCCAGCAGGTCACCGGAAAAATCGTCTATTCGGAAGGCGAAGGAAAAACGTTTGCGGAGACCGCCGCCGCCCGTGGTGTGGACCTCGAAGCGGCGGCGTGAGGCTCACTCCTCGGGATCGACCCCGGTCACGTAGGGCTTTGAATTTGTCCAGGCGACATCGTCGTTTTCCCAGGTGACATCTTCGGAATTCCAGACCTTGATCAGCGCCTCCTCTTTGGCCTGCTCCGGGTTTTCGGCGTCGATCTCGACGACGGCGCTCTCGGTGATGTCGCGCGTGACGATGACGGAAAATTTCTGAATGGGCCTGGTTTCCGGGGTGGCGTCCCGCAGAGCGCCTTCCGCCGCTTGGTCGATGCCGTTGCATTCGGCCAGGGCGGCGACCAGTGCTTGATAATCGTCGGGAATATCCCCTTCGTTGAGCCGTCCGCTTTCGACGATATCAGATACGATATCATGCAGGTGGCCATAGGCCTTATGCATGGTTTTGAGGGCGGCGGCATGGTCTGACGGCGGTGTGGTTTTTGAGGTGTTGGGCACTTGATTCGGTCCTTTTTTATCAGCCGCCGGGAGGTTTATCCCCGGCGGCTGTGTGGTTCAGGAGACTGTCTGGAGAAAGTAGGTCGTATAAGACCCCTTCGCCCCGGTCTGGTTCGGTCCGACCATGCGGTGTTTGTGCGTGGTGATGTTCCATCCGGCCCGTTTGGCAAGGGCGATGGCGCCGCGCACGCTATGATGACTCCAGTTGGTCTCATCCATAATCTGTTTGGTGGTGGCTCCTTCGGTCCGTCTCAGCATCTCGAACATCCGGGCCTTCTTGGTACCCGGGCGGGGTTCCTTGGGGGTTTTTCCCTTGTCCGGTGCCGGGGTTTCGTTCTCGGCGGAAGCGGTTTCCGTTTCGGAATCGTTCGCGGCGGTTTCGATGCCCAGGCTTGTTTCCGCCTCGGTAACGTCTTGTTCGAAGGAGTCGTCCGCAGGCTCCGTGTTCAGGGGATCCAGCCCGATGGCGGTCCGGCCGGTGTCGGTGATCCGGAGCGGCAGGTTTTCGTCTCCGTCCGGGTGTTCGGCCAAGCCTTTGGCTTTGAGGCTGCCGATCACCTTCTTTTCGGCGCCGCCCTTGATGTTTTTCGGCAGGGGGTGGATGGCGCCGTCTTCGCGGTCGGCGGCGGCTTTGAGGATGGTTTCCTGGGTCGGGGTGATCTTGGTCATGTCGGCCTCCAGTGGCTGGTTGATGTTGCATGCCACTAGGCCGTACATCGGAGAGGCTATCAAGCGTAATCAGATGTATTTAAACGTTTTTTCAACATTTTTCCCGTAGATCGAATATGACCGTGGAGTCCCTGGATGACCATCCAATCGGCGACTGAAATTTACGATCAGGCGTTCATGCAGGGATTGCGTCCGGATCCGCTGTTGACCGTATCGGAATGGGCCGACAAATTCCGCGTGCTCTCCACCGTCGATTCGGGCGAGCCCGGTCCCTGGCGAACCGCGCGGACGCCCTACCTCAAGGAGGTCATGGACTGCCTGTCGCCATCCTCGCCCATCGAGCGGACGGTGCTGATGAAGGCGGCGCAACTGGCGGGGACCAATGCCGGCCTCAACTGGCTGGGCTATGTGGTCCATCAGGCCCCCGGTCCCATGCTGGTGGTGCAGCCGACGGTAGAGGTGGCCAAGCGGTTTTCCAAACAGCGGGTCGGACCGTTGATCGAATCCAGCCCGGTCTTGCGGGATCTGGTCAGGGATCCCCGTGCCAGAGACAGCGGGAATACGGTCCTCTCCAAGGAATTCCCCGGCGGCGTGGTGATGATGACCGGGGCCAACAGCGCCGTCGGCTTGCGCTCCATGCCGGTGCGGTTTCTTTTTCTGGACGAAGTGGACGGCTATCCGGCCGATGCGGACGAGGAAGGGGATCCGGTGGCCCTGGCGGTCCAACGGACCGTAACCTTCGCCAACCGCAAGGTCCTGTTGGTATCGACGCCCACCATCAAGGGGTTCAGCCGCATCGAAGCCGCCTATCTGGAGAGTGATCAGCGGCGCTACTGGGTGCCTTGTCCCGGGTGCCATGAGGAACAAGTCCTGGAGTGGAAGCAGATCCGCTGGCCCAAGCAGCCTGAGGAGCGGCGGGACTTGGCCTTCTACCTCTGCATCCATTGCGAGAACGAGATCCAGGACCATCAGAAAAACTGGATGCTGGAGCGGGGCCGTTGGATCGCGGAGGCCAAGGGAGACGGAAACACCGCCGGGTTTCATCTCTCCAGCCTCTACAGCCCTCACGGCTGGAAAAACTCTTGGGGAGCCATCGCCGTTGAGCATGGGCAGGTCTACAAGGATCCGCCTCGGCTCAAGGTATGGGTGAATACGAAACTGGGCGAAACCTGGGAGGAACACGCCGACCGCATCGACGGCGAGGGGTTGATGTCCCGCCGTGAGGAGTACGGACTGCTCCTCCCCGACGGTGTTGCCACCCTGACCGCTGGCGTGGATCTCCAGGATGATCGGATCGAATTGGAAATCGTCGGTTGGGGCAAGGATGAAGAATCCTGGTCCATCGAATACCGGGTGCTGTGGGGTGACCCGTCAACACCGGCTATCTGGCAGGATCTGGACGCCCTGCTGCATCGGGCCTTTCCCCATGTGCGGCAGGTTCCGAACCTGCACATCCGGGCGGCCTGTGTCGATACCGGCGGCCATCACACCCTGAAGGCCTATGATTTTTGTCGGCCCCGGCAGGGACGGCGGATCTGGGCGATCAAGGGGCGCGGTGGCATGGGAGTTCCTATTTGGCCCCGCCGGCCCAGCCGCAACAACAAGGGAAAAGTCCCGCTGTTCATCGTCGGCGTGGACGCGGCAAAGGAGGCGTTTTATGCCCGCCTGCGGTTGGAGGAGCCGGGACCGGGATATTGCCACTTTCCCATGGATCGGGATGTGACCTATTTCAAGCAGCTCACGGCGGAACATGTGGTGACCCGGTACCACAAGGGTCGGCCTATCCGGGAGTGGCGGAAGCAGCCCAGTGATCGAAATGAAGCCCTTGACTGCCGCATCTATTCCATGGCGGCGTTGCAGGGACTGGTCTCCATGGGACTGATGTTGAACCGGGATGCGGCCAAGGTGGCCGAGGCATCCATGAAACCCGATGGTGGAGGTGAATCGATTCCTCCCTCCAGACGTAAGCCAAAACGCCGGGTGATTACATCCCCGTGGATGTCCTGATCTCTTTCACCAACTCTGGAAACGACCATGGCTACACTCACCGAGCTTGAAGCGCGGCGGGACAAGCTGCTCACGCGCCTGGAAAGCCTGCAACGACGGGTATCCCATGGCGACAAGAGCGTGGAATACGATCTGGAGCGGGCGGAAGCGGCCATCTCCCGCTTGGATCGGGAGATCTCCCGTGTGGACACCCGGCGCATCGTCCGCCATGTGCGGGTCCGAAGCGTGAAGGATTTGTAGCCAATGGGTTTTCTCCAGCGGATGGTCAACGCCGGCTGGCATGCTTTCCATGCCGGCCGCAACGCACTGGGTTCCCGATCGGAGGAGATGCCCAAACGGCAGACGGGCGGTTACGAAGGCGCAGCCTCGGGACGGCGGTTGTCGAGCTGGCAGCCCGGTGATGCGGGAGCCAATTCCCTGCTGTTCCGGGACGCATCGCTCATGCGCTCCCGGTCCAGGGATCTGGTCCGCCGCAATGCCTGGGCTTCCAACGCCCTGGACTCTTTGGTGGCCAATCTCATCGGCACCGGCATCAAACCGCAATCCACCCATGCGGATGCACAATTGAAAGAGGAGATCCAGGCGTTGTGGTTGGCCTGGACCAGCGAGGCGGACGCCCACGGCATCTGTGGATTCTACGGCCTTCAGTCCCTGGTGGCCCGGGCCATGGCCGAGGGTGGTGAGGTATTGGTGCGCCTGCGTAACCGCACCGACCGGGACGAGCTGGTGGTGCCGTTGCAGTTGCAGGTCCTGGAGCCGGAACACCTGCCGGCCTCGCTGCACCAGGATCTCGCCAACGGCCACAAGATCCGCGCTGGGATCGAATTTGATCGCATCGGACGGCGGGTGGCCTACCACCTGTTCCGGGAACACCCCGGCGAAAAGCCGATGCTGTTCAAGTCCGGGGAGATGAGCCGGGTGCCGGCATCGGAGGTCTGCCACATCTTCAAACCTCTGCGGCCCGGCCAATTGCGGGGAGAACCCTGGTTCGCTCAGGCCCTGGTGAAGCTCCACGAGCTGGATCAATACGACGATGCCGAACTCGTGCGAAAAAAGACCGCGGCCCTGATCGCCGGATTCATCACCAAGCCGGACCCGGACCTGGGCATTGCCGGGGAGGAGGACAAGGAGCCGGACGATGACGGCGCCGCCCCGGTGACCTGGGCGCCCGGTACCATGCAGGTGCTCCTGCCCGGGGAGAGTGTGACGTTCTCGGATCCTGCGGATGTTGGCGGCCAGTACACCGAGTTCATGCGCACGCAGCTCAGGGCGGTGGCGGTCGCCATGGGTCTGACCTACGAACAGTTCACCGGGGACCTGACCGGGGTCAACTATTCCAGCATTCGGGCCGGCCTTCTGGAATTCCGCCGACGGATGGAACAGCTACAGCGGACGGTATTTGTTCACCAATTCTGCCGGCCGGTCTGGGCGCGATGGATGGATCAGGCGGTTCTCGCCGGCGCCCTGGAGATGCCGGATTATTCAAACCGGCGGCGGGAATACCGGGCTGTGAAATGGATCCCCCAGGGGTGGCAATGGGTGGATCCACAGAAGGAGTTCAACGCCGTGGTCCTGGCGATCCGCGCCGGCCTGCTCAGCCGGGCGGAGGCGGTTTCCACCTATGGTTACGATGTCGAGGAGATCGACCGGGAGATCTCCGGGGACAACAGCCGGGCCGATGATCTGGACTTGGTCTTCGACAGCGATCCTCGGAAGGTGAACCGGAGCGGGTCCAAGCATTCCGGCTCATCCAAAACCGGTTCGGACAATCCGGAAGAGAATCCCGACGGTGATGAACGCCGCTCTGAAGATCCAGAGCGGGATGAAAACCAATCCGTTCAGAACGACTGACCCATCGCATCCACAATCAGGAGAATCCCTTGAACTATCTGCCCCACCTCGCGGCGCGGGTGATCGACGCGCCGTTGATGGTCGAGCGTGCCCGTCTGGAGACCATTCTTTCAATTGTCGGACCGCGTATCGGCGTCGAGATCTCCGGTGCCTCTCCTGGGTTCGAGTCCGCGCGGGAGACCAACGGACTTGCGGTTACCCCGAACGGCATCGCGTTGATTCCAATCGTCGGGACTCTGGTGAAAAGAGCCGGAGCGATCGACGCCGCATCCGGTCTGCTCAGCTATGCCGTCATTGAGGAGATGATTCTGGAAGCGGCCACCGATCCAGCGGTTGGGGGGATCCTGCTGGATGTGGACAGCCCCGGCGGCGAGGTGGGCGGGGTGTTCGATCTGGCCGACCTGATCCGGGAGGCACGGGAGGCCAAACCGGTTTATGCGATGACCGCCGACGCCTTTTCGGCGGCCTATCTGTTGTCCAGTGCGGCGGACCGCATCTACCTGTCGCAGACTGGAGGGGTTGGCAGTGTCGGTGTCATCGCGGTTCATGTCGACGAGTCGGAACGGGACGCCAAGGAAGGAAGGTGCTTCACCACAGTATTCGCCGGAGCGCGTAAAAACGATTTCAGCCGCCACGAACCCCTCTCCGATACGGCCAAATCCCGGCTCCAAGCCGAAGTGGACCGCATCTACGGTTTTTTCATCAGTGCCGTGGCCCGCAACCGCAACATGACCGAACAGGCCGTCCGCACCACCGAGGCGGGTCTGTTTTTTGGCGGCAATGCCGTCACGGCGGGGCTGGCCGACCGGGTCGGCACCATCCGCGACGCTCTGGCCGGTCTCATCACCCGTATCGAGGCTCCTGACAAAACCATCATTCACGCGGCGGTCAAACCGCCCGTTTCCATGCATGAGGAGAACCCCATGGATCCGACAGAGAAAAAACCGGTGGAGAAATCCGCCGCCGGGGAGGTGATCCCGCTTCCCGAAAAACCGGCCACCCCCCAGCAACCCGCACCTTCCGGCTCTGGCGAGGTCATTGACCTGGAAAAAATCCGCGCCGAGAAAGCCAGCCAGATGCGTGAGGAGGCCGGTGCCATCGTCGAGCTGTGCGCCCTGGCGGACCGGCCCGATCTGGCCGGGGAGTTCATCGCCAAGGGCGTGGATCTGGCCGCCGTGCGCAAGGAGTTGATGGCGCTCCGGGCCGGTGGTGAGGAGATTCACTCCCACCTCATGCCGGGAGACGGCACCCGCCTGAAGCCGGAAGGCAATATGGAATCCAACCCCGTGGTCAACGCCTGCCAGCGCATGGCCCAACAGCATAAGGGGGCCTGACCGTGCCCGTACTCAGCGAAGGCAACAATCTCGGGGACGTCCTCAAACATGAGGCGCCCAATCTCTACAGCCGCGAAGCGGTCACCGTTCTTGCGGGCAGCGGCTCCGACCGGATTCTCACCATCGGCGAGGTGTTCGGAAAACGGACCCAATCCGATGTCGTCGTAGCTGCTGGTGGTGGCAACACCGGCAATGGTACGGCCAGTGCGGTCACTCTCGGTGCCAAGGCGGAACCGGGGGTTTATACCCTGACCTGCATTGCCGCAGCGGTGAATGGCGGCACCTTCCAGGTGCAGACCCCCGACGGCTATCGGCTCCCCGACCTGGAGGTGGGACAGGCCTATGCCGGTGACCACCTCAACCTGACCATCAGCGACGGCGCCGCCGATTTCGTTGTGGGCGACACCTTCACCATTGATGTCTCCGGCGACGGCAAGGTGGTGGCCCTGGATCCGGCTGGCGTGGACGGTTCCCAGCACCCCGCCGGTATCATCGCCGCCGCCGTCACCGCCCCCGACGGCACCGATGCCAGGAGCCTCGCCATCGTCCGCGACGCCATCCTGGCGGACCACGCCGTGGTCTGGCCGGGCGGCATTACCGCCCAACAGAAAACCGATGCCGTCGCCGTCCTCAAGGCGCGGGGCATTCTCATCCGTAAAGGAGCCTGACCCATGTCGATGACGAACCCCTTCTCCAACGATGCTTTCGGGGCCGTGGCCCTGACCACCGCCATCAACATTCTGCCCAACCGCTACGGCAAGCTGGAGGAGATCAATCTCATGCCGCCGCGCCCGGTGCGGCTGCGGCAGATCGCCATCGAGGAGCGCAACGGCGTGCTCTCCCTGCTGCCCACCGCCGTGATCGGCTCCCCCGGCACCGTCGGCAAGCGCGGCAAGCGGAAAATCCGTTCCTTCATCATTCCGCACATCCCCCACGATGATGTCGTCCTGCCCGAGGAGACCCAGGGGATCCGCGCCTTCGGTTCCGAGGGGGAGCTGCAGGCCCTCTCCGATGTCCTGGCCCTCCATCTCCAGTCCATGCGCGACAAGCATGCGATCACCCTGGAGCATCTGCGCATGGGGGCCCTGAAGGGCGTGATCCTCGATGCCGACGGCTCCACCCTCTACGACCTCTATTCCGAATTCGGCATCACCGCCAAGACCATCAATTTCCAGCTCGACGTGGACACCACCGACGTCAAGGCCAAATGCCTGGAGCTGAAACGGTATCTGGAGGATAACCTGCGCGGCGAGTTCATGACCGGCGTGCAGGTTCTGGTTTCCGCCGAATTTTTCGACGCCCTGACCAGCCATCCCAAGGTGGAGGCGGCCTATGAGCGCTGGCAGCAGGGAGAGGCCCTGCGCACCGACATGCGCAAGGGGTTCACCTTCGCTGGAGTGACCTTCGAGGAGTATCGCGGACAGGCCACCGATCCCGATGGGGCCGTGCGCCGCTTCATCGCCGCAAACGAAGGCCACGCCTTTCCCCTGGGAACCAGCCAGACCTTCGCCACCTATTTTGCCCCGGCGGATTTCAACGAGTCGGTCAACACCATGGGCCAGCCCCTCTACGCCAAACAGGAGCCGCGTAAATTCGAACGCGGTACCGACCTGCACACCCAATCCAACCCTCTGCCCATGTGCCATCGGCCCGGGGTGTTGGTCAAAGTAACTGCAGGTTAGAGGTACGAGGTTCGAGGAGCGAGAAAAACCCATGGAACAACCTGATTTTGTTTTTCGCTCGAACCTCTCACCTCGAACCTCGCACCTGCCATGACTGATTGGTCCGACGCGCTCGACGATCTCCAGGAGGCTTGCCGGGATACCTTCGGTGTCCCGGTGCGTTATATCCCGTCCGTTGAAAAACGGCCCGGGCTGGGGGGCGCCGCGATCGAGATCACTGGGATTTTCGATGACAACCGCGAAACGGTCAATCTCATGGGTGGGGGTGGGATGGAGGCGGTGGTTCCCAGGCCCGTGGTTGAAATTCGGATTGCCGATCTCGGCATCGATCCAATGGAGGGGGACGAGGTGGTGGTCAATGAAATCACCTACCGGATTCTTGATGTCCAAACCGATGGTCATGGGGCCGCTGTACTGGTTCTGAACCGGAACCGGGAACCTTTCTGACCCTTCTACCACTTCCTTTCCGTTGATCCGTCACCCGCCTCCGAGCGGGTGTTTCTATTTCGGGAGCCGCATATGCCGAGCAATGCAAATCTGTCCCCCTTTTACAGGGGTGACACCAAGATCTTCAACCTCTCCTTCAAGGACAGCGCCGGGCAGCCCATCGACATCAGCAATCATGAGTTGTGGTTCACCATGAAGGGGCAGGTGACGGATCTGGACGCCGACGCGGTTTTCCAGAAAAAGATCATCTTTCCCGCCAGCGCGGAATCACAGGGCGGTACCGGCGTTCTGACACTGGATTCCACCGATACCGGCGGCATTGATCCCGGCACCTATTTTTTCGACATTCAGAAGGTGATCCCGGAGACACCGCCGGTGGTGGCCACCCTGATGTCCGGGAAGATCAGCGTCCTGGCGGACATCACACGCAGCAATGGTTCCTGATGTGCGGCCGCAAGCTCGAAATCACCATCGGCGGCCAGCCGGTCGGGGTCACTTTCGACGAGGAACACATCGAAGTCGCCGTCACCAGGGAGACCATCCAGGTTCCCGTGGACGGCGGCGGGATCCGTTTTTCCATCAAGGAGGAGCGGCTCGACTTTTCCTCGCCCCTGGTGCTGGCCGCGCCGGGATGGCCCTTCGGCCCCAATCCAAACCGGGTGGACGGCTTGGCAAGGGACGCCGCCACGGTGGTGGACGAGGTCGTCATGCCCGCCTTCTACCGGGTCGCCAAATGGCTGTTTCTGATCACCGATGAGGCCAACGATCTGGCGGTCACCAGCGAGATCAAATGCATGCGCCGGGGCGGCGACGTCTACTTCATGGAGTATGCGGTCATGGGGGACGCGGGGCTGATCACCTATGACCTCGATGCGGTGGCCGAAGGGGAAAAAATCAAGCTGATCGTCACCAGCAAATATGACGGCGCCCTGACCGTCAGGACGTCGAAATTGGGCATTTTCAACTCGTAGTGAGTTTTTTACCAAAACGAATGATCAGGGTTGGTGATCGTCACCAACCCCAATGTTTGAACCGACAGAGGAGTAGTCTGGCATGGGTATACCGACATTATTCGAAGCACGCGGTGGTTTGAGCATCGGCGGGGCGCATTTTCTTTCCGGCACCGGAGCGCCCGGTGGCGCGGGCGGACGGCCCGATGACGCCCTGCGCGGATCCATGTATCTGGACGAAACCAATGGCCAGATGTATTTGAAGCAGTCCACCGGTACAGGTGCGGACAAATGGATCCGCATGCAGCACCAGGATGACCTGGACAACGCCCTGTTGGGGCTTTCCTGGCGCGATCCGGCCAAGGTCCGGGACGGGACCGCCCATGCCGATCTTGCCGCCGCCGAGACGGCGGTCAACACCCTCCCGTATGAGATCGACGGCGTGGTGGTGGCGGATGGAGATCGAATTTTGTTCGATAATATCACCGGCGCGAACAAGAACGTGTTTTTCGTCAGCGGCACGCCTGGCTCCGGCGCTACCCTGGTGGAGGATGCCAATGCCGCATCCAAAGGCGATGCCGTTTATCTGCAGGAGGGGACGGATGCGGGCAAGCAGTTTTCCTACAACGGCAGCACCTGGGTGCAGCAAGGCAGCGCCTCGTCCACTGAGATCGGCTATCTGCAAACCTTCATCGGCAAATCCGGCAACGGCAACGAGACGCCTAATTACGCCAGCAACAACGTGGTCACCGACGGGGACTCCCTCGAGACCGCCATCGGCGGGTTGGATGCCGAAGTCGGCGCCGCCGTCGCCACCCCCCAGGCCCGGACCGCCGGTCCGATTTCCGATCAGGCGGTCAATCTCAATGTCGAGGCCCTCGACGATGCGATCGGCGCCGACATCACCTCCACCAATCAGGCCACCGCCGCCGATTCGGTCAACGAGAATGTCTCCGCCCTCGATGCGGCGATCGGCGCCGACGTGGCCACGCCCCAGACGCGGACGGCGGGGGCCATTTCCGCCCAGGCCACCAATCTGAACGTCGAGGCCCTCGACGACGCCATCGGTGCCGATGTCACCTCCACCAAGATCGCCACGGCGGCGGACAGCGTCAACGCGAATATCTCCGCTTTGGATGATGTCCTCGGCGATGCCAAGACCGAGAAAAAAGCCGACGCGGTGACCACCGCCGCCACCATCGACAGCATCCTGGTGGATGGTGTCCTGGAGGTGGAGTGGACGGTGCACGCCAGATCCACCGTGACCCCCTCCAAGGTGCGGAGCGCCAAGGTGCTGGCCATCCACAACGGCACCTCGACCGGTGATGCCACCGATGTCGCCTACAACCATTACGCCGTCCTCAGGATGGGCGGCAACATTTCCGGGCTGGACTATGAGGTCGACCTGAACGGCACCGGTGCCGCCCAGGAGATGCGGCTGCGGGTCAGTTCCACCGAGGCGGTGAATATCCGGATTTCCAGAACCGTTCTCAACGAACAGTAGCGGACCATGGGGAGGCTTCGGCCTCCCCGTATCTTCTCATGGACAACTATCTCGAACTCGAACCCCTGATCATCGCCCGGCTCAAGGAGAAGATCCGCGATGCGCAGATTCTCTCCTCCTGGGGCCAGCCGGTGATCAAGGAGAGCCATGATCTGCCGTCGTCGGTGATGGTGTTTTTGGAGGAGGACCGGCCAGGGGATACGGTGGCCCGGGGCCGCAACCAGAAGATCGAACAGACCTGGCTGGCGCTGGTGGTGGTCCGGGATGCGGAGAATGAGGCCGGGCCGCTGATCAGTCAGGTGCTGCGGGCCATGTCCGGATGGCAGCCGGAGGGGGGGCGGTTTTCCGTCTTCCAACGGGTCCGCTCCTCCTTTCTGCCGGACTACTCCCCCAACGGTATTTTTTATTTTCCATTGAGCTTTTCCACACGTTTTGTCTTCAGCACGGAGGATTAACAAATGAGCGGTTTTCTGGGAAGCGGCGACCTCTATATGGACCGCCTGGCTGAGGATGGCTCCAGCACCGGTTTTGTCCTGACCGGCAACGCCACCCAATTTGCCATCACCGAGGAGAGCGAGACCAAGGAACGGATCTCCACAGGCCGCGATACCTACGGTCAGGCGCTGGACACCGCCTCCGTTAAAAAACCGGCCAAGATCACCATCACCCTGGACGAGCTGAAAAAGGAAAACCTCGCCATGGCCCTGCTCGGCGACATCACCGCCCTGAACCAGGGGGCGGGAACCGGTCAGAGCGAGATCATCACGGCCAAATCCGGAAAGTTCGCGCAGCTCGCCAAAGGCAATCTGGCCGAAGCCAACTTCAAGGTGGAAAACAACGACGGCGCGTCCGCTTCGGCCTGGCAGGCCACCACCGCCTATGTCGTGGGTGGGTTCGTCATCCCCGGCACCGCCAACGGTCACTATTACAAATGCACCACGGCGGGCACCTCCGACGCCACCGAACCCACCTGGCCCACGGATGGAACCACGGTCACCGACGGCACGGTGGAGTGGCTGGACATGGGGGTGATCGAAAAAACCAAGGATACCGACTACCGGGTCAACTATCGGGTCGGCCTCCTGGAGGTGCTGGCTGCTGGTGCCATCACCGATGGCGAGAGCCTGAAAGTGACTTATGACCACAACGCCATCAGCGGCTACACCATCGCCGGATCGGTCCAGCCCACCATCAAGGCCAAACTGATGCTGGACGGCAAAAACTTTGCCGACGGCAAGGCGGTCATCGTCCGCATCGACGAAGCGGTCCTGACCCCCGGCGGCGAGGTGGATTTTCTCTCCGACGACTGGACCACCATGGAGCTGTCCGGAACCCTCCGCACCCTGACCGGCCAGACCTCACCGTATTCGGTGGAACTGCGGGATTAGGCAGACTGGAAGCTGGAGGCCGGAGACCGGAGGTAAAACCGCTTTTGCCTTTCCTACAGCCTCCAGCCTCCAGCCTCCAGCCTGAACAAGGAGAAATGAATCATGCGTTTGCAAAAGGAAGTGGACCTGGGCGATGGCCGCCGCGTTCTTCTTCGTGAACTGCGGCCCAAGGATGTGCGGCTGTTTTTGGAAAACGTCCCGGAGGAGATGCAAAACCTCCAGATCCGCTCCCTGATCACCGAACATCTGCCGAGGCTGATCGGTCTGCTCGAAGGGGAGTGCATCATCATGCCCGAAGGGGAGTCGTTTGAGGAGCTGGGCTTTTCGGAGATCGGCCTGGTCAAAAAGGCGTTCGAGGAGCTGCACCCGGATTTTTTCGGCCTGCTGCGGTCCCTCGGGGAAAAGTTCCTGCCTCGTCCCGAAGAGACCTCGACCGCAGCTGCCTCATCTTGACCGAACGGGGTCATCTCCACGTCTGGGACTACGGTTGGTCTCTGTTCCTCGAGGCCGTGGAGATGGCCAAAACCAAAAAATAATGGTGAATCGTGGCGGCTAAAAATACCTTGGAATTTTTCCTGCGCATGAACCTGGGGGAATTCCTGTCCGCGACCCGTAGCGCCGAGACCGGTTTTAGCCGCTCCATGACCGCTATGTCCGGTGCGGCGGCGATCACGGCGCGTCAGGTGGACGGCGCGGTCAAGTCCATCGGCAATGTTCAGGCCTTCACAAAACTCCGCTCGGAGGTGGTGGCCACCGCCAGGGAGTTCTCCCAGGCCAAGGCGAAGGTTCAGGAGCTTGCCAAGCAGATCAAGGCTTCCGCCGAACCGAGCAAGGCGCTGACGGCGGAATATAAAAAAGCCCAAACCGCCGCCTCCAAGCTGTCCGCCAAGCTGAAAGAGCAGACAGCGGCGGCTGGGCAGTTGAAAGAGAATATCACCCGCGCCGGGGTGTCGGTGAAGGATTTGGCGGCTGGCGAAAAACGCCTCAATCAGACGATCATCCAGACCACTGCCACCCTGCGCCGCCAGGTGAAAGAGACGCAAGCGTGGTCATCCCTCGGCGTCCGCTCCACCCGGGAAGTGGAGCGGGAGATCAAACGGCTGGAGGTCGCCTATCAGCGGATGGCCCGGTCCGGCAAAGCGTCCGCCAACGATCTGTCCCGGGCCCAGGTGCGGTTGCGGCAACGCATCACCGAATTGCGCCGGGAGACCAGTGTTTTTCATCAGCAGCTGGGTTCGCTTCAGGGACAGTGGCTGGCCTTTTCCGGCGTCCTGGCGGCGACCGGTCTGACCTTGGGCGGGCTGATCGGCAAGTTTGTCTCCTTTGACGACACCATGCGCAAGGTCGGTGTGGTGTCGGGGGCCACCGCCGAGCAGATCGACCAGATGCGGGCCACCGCCAAGGAGATGGGGGCCAGTACCCGCTATTCCGCCACCGAGGCGGCGCAGGGGTTGGAATTCCTGGCCATGTCCGGCATGAGCGCCACCGATGCCATCCAGGCCCTGCCGCCGACTTTGCAGCTTGCGGCGGCGGGTTCGATGGAGCTGGGCGCGGCGGCGGATATTCTCACCAATATCATGGCCGGGTATGGGAAGAGGACATCGGACCTGGTCCGGATCAACGATGCCCTGGTCGCGACTTTCACCGGTTCCAATACCACACTGCAGGATCTGGGCGTGGCCTTCTCCTATGCCGGGCCGGTGGCCAAGTCGGCGGGCATGGCCTTCAACGAGACCGCCACCATGCTCGGTGTGCTGGCCAGCGGCGCCTACAAGGGCGAACGCGGCGGCACCGCTTTGCGTGGGGCGTTGACCCTGCTGCTCAACCCCACCGCCGATGTGACGGCGGTTCTGGGTGAACTCGGCGTTTCGGTCCACGACAGCTCCGGCAGGCTGTTGCCGTTCACCGAAATTCTGCACCGTCTGCGCAATGCTGGAATCAGCACCTCCCAGATCATGCGGATGTTCGGGAAAGTGGCCGGTCCGGCCATGGCCTATCTGATCGAGGAGGGTGGCACGGCGATCGATACACTGCGGGAAAAAGTTGACCATTCCGGTGGTACCGCCCAACGGGTCGCCGACGAGATGGAAGCTGGTCTTGGCGGGGCGTTGCGTGCCTTGCGTTCCACCGCCGAGGGGCTGGCCCTGGAATTTGGCGAGAGCTTGGCGCCGGTCATCATGGTGGTGGCTAACGGCCTGACCATTCTGCTGCGCATTATCCAGAGCCTTTCCCCCGCCACCAAGACCTATCTATCTGTTCTGTTTGGGGCTGGGGTCATATTCGCCATCTGGAACCTGGGTCTCAAACAGTTGGTGACCGGACTGCGGGCCGTATTCGCAGCCCAGGTGGCGACCACAGCGGCAACAACGGCTCTGGGGGTGGCTTTGCGGATGGCGGGCTGGGTTGGTCTGGCACTGTTGATCTGGGAGGTGGTTTCGGCTTTGTTCAAAGGGGCCAGTGCCCTGACCGAGTGGTTGTTCGGCACGGAAAAATCCACCGATGCCACGGACGGTCTGACCGAAGCGTTGCGCCGTCAGGGATCGGCGTCGGATCAAATCTCATCGGCATTGATGCAAAACGCCCAGGATGTTGAAAACCAGTTCCGAACTTCGCTTTACGGCCAGAAAGAATTGGCGGGGGATTTTGAGGCATCGCGGTTGGCCGGTTCTGAAGCCTCTGCGGAATCCCTCCGAAGCCATCATGCCGGGGTGGCATCAAGTTTCCAGGAGGCGATGCGGTTGGGAGAAACCGCCGCTGCCAACGCCTCCACCTCAATCGGCCAGTCCCTATCCAAAGTTTCCGAACAGACCGTCAAAGTCATCCTTGATGCCGATGGCGTCCAAGAGGGGATCGTAGATCTGGAAAAGGCCCTGGCCAAATTGACTGATAAAAAAATCGCTGTGCAGGTGGCGGTCGATGCCGCCCTGGACAACATCGCCCAAGTTGATCTGGCCTTGGAAGATCTCGAAGACAAAACAATCACCATCACCACCCGCTATGTGGAAGAGCATGCTGGAGGCGGCTGGGCGGGAATATTGGCTCTGGCCGGTGGCGGCAAGCTGCCCGGTTTTGGTGGTGGAGACCGCATCCCGGCCCTGTTGGAAGCCGGGGAGTTTGTCATCCGCAAAGAGAGGGCCAGACTCTTCTCCGGGCTGCTCAACCTCATGAACTACGGCCCGATCTCCCGAATACAGCAAGTCATGGCCGACATTCCCCGACTTCAAACTGGCGGCATAATTCCCAATATACGCGTGCCCCGGTTGGCTATGGCCAGTGGCGGGCCGGTTCCGTCCAGTCCAGTAGAGCGGTTTGATGTCCGTTGGAATGGCCGACCGGTCGCCTCCTCCCCGGATCCCGGTTCCCAGTTGCGCGGGCTGTTGGATGAATTGAAAGAGGGAAGCAGGGGACTTTTGCCATGAAACAACTCGGCGATCTGATCCTCCCAGACGCACTCCAATGGATCGACCGGGACTCTTTTTCTCCTGTAATCCAGGCCATGGCCACCACCCTGGGTGGCGGCACAGCGGTATTTTCCCAAACCCGCATTGATGGCCGACCGGTCACCTTGGAGGCGGAGGACGGCATCACCTGGCTGGATCGGGAAACGGTGGACGCCATCCAGGCCATGGCCGCCCAGCCAGGGGGCAGTTTTACCCTGACCTGGGAATCGGAATCTTTCACCGTCATGTTCCGCCACCACGATCCGCCAGCGGTATCTCTCAATCCGCTCTGGCCCAACCATGACCTTTATACAGGTACGATCAAATTGATGGAGATCTGAGATGCCTATCCAGTCCACCGAAATCAAACTCTACAAATCCGCCACGGCCAATGACACCCCCTCCAACGGCGGCGTCATGTCCACCAATGAAGTGGCGGACGGGATCAAGAACAATGTCTGGCCCGATGTGCCGCAAGCGGAACGAACCGCTGGATCAATCAAATATCGAAAATCCTTCATCAAGATCGCCAACGATGATGACATCACCCTGGTCGATCCCCGGATTTTTATCGAGACCCACACCCCCGGTGATGATTCCATCGTCCTGATGGCCGGAACCCAGACCGATACCCAGGCCGCAGCCGATGATTACACCCGTTTTTACGGTGCTGGTGACCTGAACGCCGATGCAATCGCCGCCGCCACCTCCATCACAGTCAATGTCGAATCTGGCAACGAATCCGGGGTTGGCAATCATGAGATTTTCCAAAACGGCGATCTGATCCGCATCTCCGACAAAACCAGCGTCGATGCCGGAACCGGCAGCACCGAGTTTCTGCGGTTGGATGCCACAACCGGCGTCTCCTGGAATGGCACTGTGGCGACGCTCACCTTCGAGGCGGGGGCAGAGTTGGCCAATGCCTATCTTGCCGTCGACACCCGCGTTGCATCGGTGATCGAGCCGAGCGATATCTCAGCTTCTTCGGACGGCTGGGGAGAATCCTCCGCTTCCGGCACCTATGACGAAACCACCTATCCGCCGGTTTTGGATAGCATCGGCTCCATCGAGCAGACCTGGATCATTTCTTTCACCAGTGCCACCAATTTTTCCTGCACCGGCGATACCGTCGGAGCGGTCGGCAGCGGCTCCATCGGCGGCGGTGATTTTGCACCCAACAATTCCGATTTCTCCAAACCCTATTTTACCTTGTCAGACACAGGCTGGGGCGGCACCTGGACCAATGGCGATACCATTTCTTTTACCACTCATCCGACAGCCGTATCGTTTTGGCAAAAACGCACCGTTCCCGCCGGGGCATCATCCCTCTCCGGCGATAAGGTGATCGTCGCCATCAGTGGGGAGTCGGCCTGACGTGGGCGAAATCTCGACCGACCTCCGTATTGATTTTATTTCGCCTGAGGGCGGCGCCCAGGAGCCGGAGTGCAGACGCAATCGCTCCGGTACGACCGAAGAAAAAATCAAACGGCTATGTGACGATCTGACTGAAACCCGTCAGATGCTGGAAGATCTCAAGAGCGATGTCATCGAGGCCATTGATGGCGCATCCGGTGGCGAGGCCACCAATGAGGAAGCCGACGAATCCAACGATGCTCTGCACCGGCTGAAAGACAGACTGCTGGAAGAGCAGTTTGGCGCGGCGGCAGCTGATCTCTCCCTTTCCGCCCGGGTGGTGAAAAGCCAAGCTGCCCGTACCCTCTACTACCGCAACTGGTTGTTTGACCTCGACACCGAAATCAAAGCCTACACTGGCTACACGATTGAAGAGACCGCCAGTGGTTCCGCCGATATTGATGTCGACTACCAGGGTTCGGAACTTCTGAAATTTAGTATCGTCAGCGGTGGCGGCAGTATCTCCCGCACATCCAAGAGAGAGGTCGCCGGGAAAACGTTTTCCTCAGTGCGCATTAGCTATGGTGCCAGGAATACGGTCGAGGCGATTGCCAAACACGAGGAAGGGATCGATCCCGACCCATCGCCTATCCGCCTTCTTATCTCCACCAGCCAAATTTCAAAGATCGTCACCGTGGTCCCGAAATACAGCTTTATCGATCACACCGACAAAAAAAAGCCGAAGAAAAAGCGCATTGAGCTGTACCGGGAGGGGGTGATCGATCGGATCTTTCCCACCAAACCGGAAAACCCCAACCCGCCACCCCCGGATCCGCAGACTGGCCGCGATGATTATATGGATCAGGAGCGGGTCACCAAAATTATCTACAAGGAGTTGTGGATCCTCAACCTGAACGACGGCTCTGATGAGTTGTTGGCGCAAAGGGAAGTGACTGAAAATATTCAGAATAAACCGCCTGAGAATTCCTATCAGGTTGGCGTCTTCACCGATGTCCCGGACGAGGAACGGGAATAATGAGCAAGGAGCATCCCGTCTCCTTCCGACCGGATAAATACCACCAAGTCATCAAGGTGCCGGTCTGGTCCAAGGGGTTTCAGTTTTGCATCAATCGGGATGACGGTTTTCAATATACGCCCGATTCCCAACCTGGCCTGATGCTCTCTCTCTACACCCCGGACAAAAGACCAGTTTTCTCCGGCTTCACCGGCTTTGAGGCAGGCATGCTGGAGCAACTCCCCGATTACAAAACGCCGGAGATCGAGGAGATGGCCGAGGGTATCGTCTGGAACCCGCCAACACTGACTATGAGCACCGACGGGATTGCCAGCACCATCACCTATCTCTATTACCGCGAGGCGTTCCCAGGAATTGTCCGCTCATTCACCTATTCACAGGCAACCGAGGGCGGGGTGTTTATTCTCAAACTCGATCAGGCCAAGCTGAAAGAAGCATTCGCCCTGGAGGAAGTTTCTTTCCTGCTGGTGACCAATGGTCCGCACACCCTGCCGACAGTCTTTCCCCGCGTATATGCCCTTCAGTCGGACGAAACCTTTCTGACTGATGCCATACCCAGTGCTCTGGAGCAAATCTGCCGAACCGGCATGCTGACCACTTTCCCGGAGTTGCTGCCTGACCAACGGGAGCCGGAAGCCATCGACCGCCACCCCCATGCGCAACACGCCAGCGCCCAGCATCCGCCCCATGACGCCGGAAAATATGAGATCCGAGTGCCCCTCTGGCGTCAGAGTGATTCCGAGACAAAAACTAACTCCAAAACCGGCACTCGCAAGACCCTGGTCCGCTCCAGTGTTCCCTACAAGATGGTGTTCAACCTGAGCGCCTCCATGCCGTGGTGGGTTATGAAATTTCCAAAGCTGGTGATCGATTGGCGCGAGGGGTGGGAATTCACCTTTGACGGCTTCTGGGCCGAGGATCCGGAGCAGCCCGGCTGGGAGGCCAGCAACCGCTATGCGAAGGGGAGCATGGTGCTTGCAGTCAATGGCCGCGCCTATCTCTGCATCCAGAGCGGCATCAGCGGCGCGGAACCACCGGTCTGGCCGGGAGAGGGGTTGACGGTCGAGGACGGCTGTTGCCGATGGCGCGATCTCGGCGTGCCCGGTCTCAACGGGGTGGTCCAGATTCACAGCACCGATCATCCCTGGCCCTATGAGGGGCGCTATGCGGGGGATGTGACGGTCAACGGCATGACCTGTTTCCTACCCTATCCCTGGACCGACGAGATGCGCCGCACCTGGGCGCAGTTTAATTTTTATGTGCTGCCCACCATAACCTATCCCGGTTTTGATCTGGCCGGTCACGGCCTGAAACCGCCGGACGGCGCCGGGGAGGTGGTCCTGGACAACGTCACCCTGGCGGGCTGGATTTCCGATCAGCATCTGCACGGCTACAACGAGCTTTACCAGAGCTGCACGCCGCTGGAGGAGCCCTCGGTCCGGATCAGCACCGATTTTGGTTTTGCGCGCACCATGCGGATGGGGGACGGCGGCGGCACATCCAGCCACAGCATCGAGGAACCGGCCACCCCGCCCGCGGGCAAAACCTACAGCGCCACCTTCACCCACGACTGGTTCACCGACCGGTTCGATTACACCCCCTCGACCGGCGGTGGCACCGGCGGATACCAGTTTCTCGGCGATTTCACCGGCACCCTGGAAAGGGCTTTCACCGGTCACGCCTCCTTCACCATCACTCCTCTGCCCGAGGCCAAGGTCTGATCCATGGCCGTTCATCGCTACTGGCGGGTCTACGTCACCGCCACCACCGGCTCCAACATGCTGCTCTCGCCCTACGAGGCGGAGATGCGCGGTTCGGTCGGCGGCGCCGACCAGTGCAACGGCGGTACTCCCTCCGCCAGCCATGCCGATGCCAACGTCTACAAGCTGTTCGACAATAATTTCTCCAGCTATTGGAACAACGGCAGTCCTGGAACCGATACCTGGTTCGAATATGATTTCGGCGCCGGGAACGAGGTGGATGTTCAGGAGTTGGCGCTCCTGGCCCGTTACGCCTCGCAGATGCCGAAGGATTTTGCTCTCCAGTATTCCGACAACGGCTCCGACTGGACCGAGGCCCACGCCTGGACCGGTATCACCGACTGGATCGGCGGCGTTTGGAAGGAGCTGGAGATTCCCCAGCCGCCGCCCGTGGTGGCCCAGTGGGAATTGCCCTTTGATCTGCTGCCACCATTGGGGAGGCAGTGGGACCTTCCCTTCGCATTGCGCACCGTCGTGGTCGCCGATTGGGATCTCCCTTTCGGGGACCAGCCGCCTGGGCACCGCTACTGGCGCATCCATATCACCGAATCCACCTCGGCGAACAATCTTATCTCCCTCTATGAAGTGGAGATGCGCGGTGTGGTGGGCGGGGCCGACCAGTGTACCGGTGGTACCGCATCCGCCAGCCATGCGGACGGGGATGCCTACAAGCTGTTCGACGACAACAGCGGCACTTACTGGATCAACGGCAGCCCAGCGGAGGACAGCTGGTTTCAGTATGATTTTGGATCCGGGAACGCGGTGGAAGTGGCGGAAATCGCCATGGTGCCCCGCTATGCCTCCCAGACGCCCAAGAACTTCACCCTTCACCTTCAGTATTCCGACAACGGCATCGATTTCACGGTTGCCGCCACCTGGACCGACGTCACCGACTGGCAGGGCGGGGTCATCAAGGAGATCGAGGTTCCGGGCCCGCCAATCCTCGATGTGCAGTGGGGCCTGCCGTTCGCCCTGCTCACCCCGGTGAAGGCCGATTGGGAGCTGTCTTACGGGGTGCCTGCCACCCGTCAACAATGGTCTCTTCCGTTCAGCCTGATTCTCGACCGGCAGTGGACGGAACCGTTCCGCAATCCCACCGTCCAGCAGTTCGGGATGGTGTTCGAAATGCTGTCGGATGCCCGGCAGTGGTCGTTGGAATACAGTATTCGGGTGGAACGGCAGTGGGAGATGCCCTGGCGGCGGTCTCTGACCCAATCCTGGGACCTGCCGATCTATTTCACGGTGGACCGGGCATGGGAGACGCCGTTTGCGCTCCGGAGTACCCTGCGCCGACAATGGGAGTCTCCATTTACCAGCAGCAACACCGTCTCCCGGCAATGGAACCTGCCAGCCGCCATCCTCGCCCTGAATCCGGTTGTCCTGGCGTGGCGGGCCTATTGGGACCTGGTGCCGTCGGTCACGGTGATCGATGCCGCTACCGACGTGGTATTGCACCATCAGGGCAACCCGGTGCGACTCCTGTCCGCCAGTATTGGTTTGTCGGAGGATGAATACGCCTGGACCGGCCGTATGGAGGTCGCCGATCCGGCGGCGTTTCAGCCCATGGCGGTAAACGATTCGGTTTCTCTCACTTTGGGTGGCGAAACCTATGATCTAATCATCGACAACCGCACCATCTCCCGTGATGGCGGCGGACGTCCCCGCATGGTGATCTCGGTGATCAGCTCCACGGCATGGCTCGCCGCGCACCGGGCCGATCCCGTGGCGCGGACCTGGGACTCTCCGGTTATGGCCAGGGAGGCTGCTGAGGAGGCGGTCGCCAGAACTATCACCTGGGATTTGATCGATTGGCAGATCCCGGCCAACCGCCTTGCGGTGTACAACGCCGCTCCTTTGGAAATCGTGCGGACCATCGCCCGCGCCGCTGGCGGGGTGGTGGAAACCCAACCGGACGGATCCCTGCGGGTGCGGCATCGATTCCCGGTTTCCGTACCCACTTGGGAGACAGCCACTCCGGATCACGTTCTCACAGATGTGGCGCACAACCTCTCCATCAGCGAGAGTCACCGGTTCCGGACCCAGATCAACCGGGTCACCATTCGGGAACTGCGGCCCACCAGCGGTTATCTGAGCGCACAGGTCGACGGCCGCAAGCAGGGTGGTTTGAACCGGGGCCGCACCACTTTCGTATCCGGCCAGACGCCGCACTTTCTGGTGCATCATGGGCCTGGGGTCATGGTCTCGAACCTGGACACCACCAGCGGCGACCTCTATCCCGACGCACCACAGGTATACCAGATGGAAGAGGATCTGTTTTTCTCCGAAACCGACCAAGCCCGGCTCTCCCGGCCGGCCCGGTCCCTCGACTCCTGGATCTGGCTGGGGTCGGATCTGGGCACGCTCACCCTAGGACCGGATGGCATGACCCTGACGGCGGCAACCTCCGGATTGGCCGTCGCCCGGGTTACCTTCACCGTCGAATCTCTGGCCTGGGGACTCACCTCACCGCTTCACCTGGGCGGTGGTCGTGAATTCCCCATCACCGTGCGGATCCGGGGCGCCGAATCGGATGTTGCCGGTGAACAGGAGGCCACCTTCCAACGCGGGGACGGCCAGTTCCCAGGGCAGGACATCACCGAACCGCTGCTGGCCGGTTTTCTCGCCAAACAGTCCCGCGGCCGCGCGGAGATCGATGCCGGTGAAAGCCTCCAGGAGGTTGCTTTGACCTGTGTTTTGCAGCCCGGCGCCATGCCCGGTCATCTCGCGGAAATCCACGACGCCATGATGGGCCGGTCCTGGCGGGGAAAAATCATGTCTACCAGCCACACGGTCCAAGGCCCGGTCGTCACCACCGAACTGAATCTATTGCGCCATGTCCAGACTGCTTGAACTTCGAGATTTCCTCCGAGGGGATCAACCCGTTTTAGGCCGAGTAGTTGCCGTTTCCGACGGTGTGGTCCAGGTTGCCACCCTCTCTGGAGTTGTGGAAGTGGTGGGGAATATCAACCTGAAAACTGGAGATGCAGTCACCATCCAGAGCGGTCGGGCCATCAAAAAACGCCTGGATAGCCCAGGATCTGTGTATCTCGTTTGAGGAGACTTGCTGGACTCAACCTATACAGAAAATCCAACATGCCTCAACTCAAAACGACGGGCTCAGGAGGGGTCGCCACCGTTCCCGTACCGCGATTGATCAGCCTCTTGGCCTTCCTCCCGCGCTCCCGGCGTTTGTACGGGTCCCGGTCCCCATTGTCTTCATTCCCGTCATCGTATCCCGCTATTTTGACGGACACGGTTTTCAGGCTTTCCGCTTTTTTGCCGACTTGCCTGACTTGGTCCGGACGCGATTTTTTGAACCTCTTGAAATAAAGCGTCTCAATGAATTCAGAGAGCGGGGCCTTCCAGGGTTCTTGGCGGTGATTGGCCAGTCCACCGAATTTCTTTGGGTTCAAACCCAATTCCCGCGCCATCTGGATCTGGGCGTGGGACAGGTGGAAGCGTTTGCACACTTCAATCCAGGGTTGCAGTTTGGGCGGTATACGTACAGGCTTACTGGGCACAATAATTTCCAATGAACACCATCAGACTGATGGCTGTACTGGCGTGGAACCGTCCTTGTTCTTCATGAATTGCCCGATCACCGTCAACAGCTTTTCCCGGGTGACGGGTTTGGTAATGTGGCCGTCACAACCAGCGGACAGGGATTGTTGTTCATCGCCAACCATGGCGTGAGCCGTCAAGGCCAGGATAGGAGTCGGTTTCCATCCCTTTTCACTTTCCAAGGACCGTATCCGCCGGGTGGCCTCGTGTCCGTCCATGACCGGCATCTGAATGTCCATCAGTACCAAATCGAATCCGCCTGAGCGAAATTTCCGGAGCGCTTCCGCCCCATCGGCCGCGGTTTCCAATCTGTAGGAGGTTCCCTCAAGAAAGGTCTCGACCAAAAGGCGGTTGTCATCGGCATCTTCCGCCAAAAGAATGGAAACCTTTCCTTGACCAAGCCAGTCCAACGTTTCCGTTTGGTCGGTTGAGGCGTTGTTCCGGGGCGAGGAATCCAACCTTGTCTTGCCTACAGGAATTCGAAACCGGAAGACGCTTCCCTGTCCCGGCTCACTCTCGGCCAAGATGACTCCCCCCATGGTCTCCACCAACCTTTTGCAGATGGCGAGCCCCAGGCCCGTCCCTCCATATTGACGCGTGGTGGAGGAGTCAGCCTGGAAAAACGGCTCGAATATCTTTTCCAACTGTTCATGAGGAATGCCGATACCGGTATCGCTGACGGAAAAAA
>CAYFNE010000037.1:0-45977 GCA_964344355.1 uncultured Magnetococcales bacterium | reverse complement strand
CCGCAGGATGACCGGCCGTTGCGCCTCGTCCATCAGCAGGGACAGTTCACTGCCGTTGCTCATGAATTGAATATTGGCGGAAACCAGCGTGGCAAGACCGCTGCTCATCCCGGCGTGAAAATGGGGATTTTGCCGCAGGATGGCGCCCAGCAGCGTCGAGCCGGACCGTGGCAGTCCGGAGATGAAATGCAGCTTTTTTTCCATACGTCCCTGTCGTCTTCCGCCCCGGATCGAAACCGACCGCCACCGGCTTCCCCAGGTACTCCTTGCAGAGCCTGCCCCCCGAGCAATATTCATACAAAGTTGATTTATTATTATGACAATACAGAAAAGGAAAAACAACACCAAACCAACAAAACAGTAATGAACAACAATCAGCCTTCCACTCTTTTTTATCATTGAGTCGACACAAGAAAGAAAGACCTATGATTACGGCGCACAACCAACAAAAACAACCCGTAAAACAACAGACACCCAAACTTTCACCTAACTAAACAGGAAAATAAGCCGGCTTGAAAAACTTTTTTACTTATTCACGTGCAATGAAATGGTAGCCTGGCAATTTCAGCTCATTTTGAACGAGGGTAGATTTTGATCGTCGGCGCCGACATTCACCCCTGGCAACAACCCAACGAACACGACCAGGAATTCCATAACGAATTCCAGGCGGTGAACGGTTCGACGAAACCCTCTTTCGGAAACCTGGCACCGCCACCAGACCTGGACGCCCGGAGCCCCCTGTATGACAATGAAGCCACCCTTTCGGGAGAAACCCGCACCGACCCCTGGAGAAGCGCCAACGTCGCCCTTCATGAGCAACCACTACTTCCCGCCCCTGTCCGCCATACCGGTCATCGCCGCCACCGCCGCTTTGATGGCCACCCCCTATTATTATCTGGCGCCCCTGCCGGCCCTGGCCCTGGTCGGGGCGCTATTGCTGTCCCGAAACCCCGATCTCGGTTATTACGCCATCGTCTTTCTGATCCCCTACGGCGCCTTCCGAAAAATCGGCGGCATCAACGTTCCCTGGCTGTTCGCCGGGCTGCTGGTGTTGATCATCATTCGACGGATCGTCGTGGAAAAACGGCTGCCGGACTACTTTCGCGCCAACCTGTTGGCGCCGATGGTGATCCTGGTGATCATCGGCCTGCTGTCGGCCCGCCTGTCCCCCTTTCCCGAGGTCGCCTACAAAAATACCGCCCTTCACGCCGCCGCCATCGTTTTCGTCGTGCTCGGCATGGCCTTTCTCAGCCGCGACGGTTTTCACCGAACCCTGCCCAAGGTGTTGATCACCAGCATTTCCATCGGTTCGGTACTGGCGCTGTTGGGCTTTTTCTTCCACATCAGCCTGTTCGCCAAATCCCCCAAGAGCGGCATCTACAGCCGCAGCGTCGGCGCCTCCATCGATGCCAACAACCTCAGCTTGATGACCATCTTCATCATCCCGTTACTGGTCCATCAACTGTTCCACGCCCGCACGCGGGGCATGCGCATTTTTTCGCTGGGACTGTTGCTGCTCAACCTGCTGACCATCGTCACCACCTACTCCCGCAGTGGTCTGCTGGTGTTGATCTGGTGCGGATTTTTGCTGTTCATCCACTATGGGCGGCAATTTTTGAAACCCCGCAACTTCGGGGTGCTCCTGGCCCTGTTTTTCATGGGCACGGCCGCCATCCTGCCCTTGATCCCCGCCTCCTGGTGGGAACGTCAGGCCAGCATCGGCAAAATGAACGACACGGCCATGAACCGCCGCGTCTCCTATCTCCTCGTCGCCTGGGACACCTTCCTCGAAGCGCCGTTCCTGGGCAGTGGCCCGGGCACCTTCTACAACCGCTACGAAAACTCCGAGATCGCCCTGCTCCACGCCCGCAAGGGCAAGGACCTGGGACGGCGGGCGCACAACACCTATCTGGAAATCGTCGTCGGCACGGGGGTGTTGGGTTTGACCTTTTATGTATGGACACTCTGGCTGGGCTGGAAAAATTTTCGCGGCGCCGAACGGACCTTCTGGGACAAAAATCAACGCGAACAGGCCAACTTGACGGCCAGCTATCGCATCGCTTATCTTTCCTTATTGACTTTTCTGCTCTTTTTCAGCGAAGAACATCATAAATATCTGCTCCTTTCCCTGCCCCTTTCCCACGTCGCCCGGCGAGTGGCCGAGGAGTGGCCGGCAACCGGGGCCGCTGGCGACCCGGAGTTGCCACACGCAGCAAAAACACCCTGACCCGGACCGGAAACCGTGCTGACGACCTCGATCATCATTCCCACCTACAACCGTCCCAAAGACCTGGAAAACTGTTTGCGCTCGCTGTTGCAACAGACGCAACGGGTGGATGAACTGATCATCATCGATGATGGCGACCTGGAGTCGGTGCCCCTGTGGGAGGCGTGCCGGGAGAAGGGGATACGCTGTCTCTACCGGAAAAAGGACAAACCGGGCCTGACCGCCTCACGCAACCTCGGCATCACCCTGGCCACCATGGACATCCTGTTTTTTCTCGATGATGACGTGGTGCTCTATCCGGATTACATCGAACAGATCTGTCTGACCTTCGACCACCATGACGACAAGCTGGATGGTCCGCTGGGCGGGGTGGGGGGGGTGATCGTCAACCACAAACCGTTGCGGTTCCATCATCGGTTGCGCCGGTTGAGCGATCGGTTGTTCCTGGTTACCGGTCCGGTGGAAGGACGGGTGTTGCCATCGGGGTTTTGTGTCAACTTCGGCGCCACCGGCCGGCTGCCGACCGATACCCACGGCGTCGATTTTCTGGCCGGCGGGGTGAGCGCCTATCCCAAACGGATTTTTAAAACCTTCCGATTTTCCGAGGCCTACACCGGCTACGGTCTCGGCGAGGACAAGGATTTCAGCTTTCGCGTGTCGCGGCAATATCGACTGTTGATCAACCCCGACGCCAAACTGTACCACCATGAATCGCCGAAGATGCGCTTCGACAAACACCGTTTGGGCCGGGAATACGTCATCAGCCGTCACCGTTTTTTCCGCGATTGCCTGCTGGTCGACGGTGGGCGCTGGTTCTGGTTCTATTACGCCCTGTTCGGCTACACCCTGGGCCGGCTGTTGATCGCGGTGTTGTCGATGAAAAAATCGGAATTTCAACGCATGGCCGGCATCTTTTCCGGCATCGGCGCCATCCTCACCGGCAGAGGGGCGGCGGAACGGGGTTGACCGGATAACGGCGTGTTTTTCAACAATAGCGAAAAATACCCCGGCCCCCCCTTTTGGCATCATACATGGCGCCGTCGGCATTTTTCATCAAGGTCCTCGAATCGCCGCCATGGTCCGGAAACAGGGCGATGCCGATACTGACGCCCAGGTGACACGCCCGGCCGTCGATGAGGAACGCCCGGGCGATGAGATCGATGATCTTTCCCGCCACGTGACCGGCATCCTCCTGGTTGGTGACGGCGTGCAAAATGACGGCGAACTCATCACCGCCGAAACGGGCCACCATATCCACCGTCCGCAGACAGCCCCGAATCCGTTCGGCCACCTCGACCAATACCCGGTCGCCGATGTCATGCCCCCTGGTGTCGTTGACCGCCTTGAAACCGTCGAGGTCCAAAAACAGGATCGCCACATGCGACCGTTCGCGCCGGGCCTGGGCCAGTTCATGTTCGAGCCGTTCCTCGAAGGTTCGCCGATTGGGCAGCCCGGTCAGGGCGTCATGCCGGGCCAGATGACGAATTTTTTCTTCGGCCCGGCGTCGATCGATCAAACTGGCCAGGGTTACGCCGATGGTGGTCATAAAGGCCTCCTCCTCCGGGTCACGGACATAACGCGCCCCGACCGCCAGGAGGATCACCCCCAGAATGGCCCCTTTGGAATGAATGGGCGTGCCATAGAGCGTGGTTCCGGCGGTACACTCCCCCTCCCCCAGGCGGGCCGCATCGGCCTTCGACATCAGGACCGGCTCGCCGCGGGCCACCACCCGGCCACACAGACAGTGGCCCGAATCGATCGATGAGCAGGTCCGGACCCGATCGACGGAAAACCCCGACTGCGCCACCAGGGTGAGTTTCCCGGCGGTCTCATCCCACAGAAAGATGGCGCCCCGGTTCTCCACCGACAGTTTGGGAATGGTCAAAATGATGTTCAGGACCGCCTCCAACTGCCGGGAGAGGGTCAGCGGTTCCAGACCGGTCTCCAGCAAGGCGCTGATGGCGATGCGGAAGGCATAGGCCTTGAGGGCCTTCTCCTCCATGCGCTTGCTTTCGGAAATGTCGGTCAAAAAGGCGAAGGCCACCCACGGCTCACCGGCTCCGTTGCGGATGGTGGTGCAGTTGACATGGCTGTGGACCATCTGCCCATCCCCGCCCTTGAAGGTCATCTCAAAGGTTCGATGATCGGTCTCCAGGACCGCCGGCAGGTATTCGCGCATGCGCGATTGCGCCTTGTCATGACAAAAATCCAGGGGGGTCCGGCCGATGATCTCCTCCCTGGAAAGACCCAGCATTTGACACAGGGCATGATTGGTCTCGCGGATGACCAGATCGTGCGGCGAAAACATCCAGAACCCTTCGGCGGTCGACTCGATGATGGAACGGTACATTTTTTCACTGCGCGCCAAGGCGGCATGCATTTTTTGACCCTGCTCGACCTCCGCCGCCAAACGCCGGTTGGTGCGCTCCAGGGTATCCAGGGCCTGGGACAACGACTGGAGCATCTGTTTGCGTTCGGAGATGTCGCGCATGCAGACGGTGACATAGTGACCGGCGTCGATGCGCAGACGCCGGGCGGTGATCTCCACCTGCAAACGACCACCGTCGGCGCGCAACAGGGAAAGTTCCAGATGCCGGCTGCGGTCACCATCGGGCCCCTGCCGCAGATAGTCCATGAAATCGTCCTGGAACGCCCGTTGCGACTCCGGGGGGATCAGCAGTTCCGCCATGGGGCGGCCGGAGGCCGCCGCCGCGGGGTGACCGAACAGATTTTCCGCCTCGGCATTCCAGTGGACGATCCGGCCCCGGTCATCGACGACCACCGTCGCTTCCAGGGAGGCGTAAAAAAAATCCCGAAACGTCTCCTCAGATGAAAATATCGGCACGGACCCCCTCCTGAACAAAGGCAAAACCTTTTTATATTATAGATTGGAATTGACCGGTCAAATAGATGTTTTTTTTAATCTATCAGCAAAAACTATCACATGAGAGACGACAGACCGGCTGGCCGGACGGGAGGCCACCAGGATATGGCAGGCAACGGGGAAGCGGACGAGACCGGACCGGAACCGGAAATCGGGACGGGTGCCAATGGTCGTTCAAAGGGCGCCGGCGTACTTTTTATCCTCCTGCAAAATATGATCCCGCAACCAGGCCATCAGGAAGGCGTCCATCTCCTCATCCAACCCCCCTTTTTTGCGATAGACCCGTTTCATCTCCTTGAGACGGACAATGATGTCGTTGTGGGCGTCACGATGGGCGGCCAGCCCCGGAAAACCGGCCGCGTGCATCATTTTTTCCTCCCGGGAAAAATGGTATTTCGTGTATTCCACCAGTTCATCCAGGAGGTCCGGGGCGCGGATATCACGTATTTTTTTCGAGTGGGCGGTCAAAAAGGAGCGGCTCAAATCCAACAGTTTTTTGTGATCATCATCCAGGACCTTGACGCCGACGGACCACGCCTCTTTCCAGATCAAATGCATTCTCATTGACGGCTCACCTCAGATGGAACGGGGATGTGTTCGAAGGGTGGGATCGGCCCTGTTTTTTGGCGCCATGGGTCCAATCGGTGAATCCCATGCCCTTGCCCGGCTTGGTCGGCACGGCGGCGGGAAAACGGGTGCCATAATAGTGGTTGACGAGGTGCATCTCCCAGACATCATCGCCCTTGGCGGGAAAGTCGGCCACCTGGTGCAACCAGTTGAACACCCGCAACAACGCCCGGTCCTCCCAGTTCCAGACGTCATAACCGAGACGGTGCAACATCACCGCCATGGTCAGGGCGCCCTGCATCGCCTCGTACACATAGTTTTCCTTGGGCGGCGGCCAGGAAAAAGGACCGGCGCGGCGTTGATCATCCGCCGGCACGCCGTCGATGTCGTGTCCATCCCGCATCGCCCCCTTGGGATTGACACCCACCGGATCGAAGGGGTCGGCCTGCCACCATTTGGTCTCCCGGAATCGAAACCCCCGGTGAATTTTTTTGTCGCCCAGGTAGCCCTTGAACACCTCGGCGGCCTTTTTCAGCTCGACGACATCCTTCAGGTAGATGGCCGCCGCCATGCGGCTGGCGCCGGCGTGGGTGCCCCAGTTGTTGGGCCGTTGTTCATGGGTCTGGATGACCGAGCGCCCCTCCTTGTTTTTTTGTCGCAACACCCCGTGCAACCATTTTTTGAAGCGGGCATCCAGGTCGGCCGGCAACGTCACCAGGTCCGCCGCCAGGATGTAGGCCACCAGTTCCCGACCCAGGGACAGACTGCGGGCGCCGGCTTCGGTGCCCATGGCGGCCTCGATGGCGCGGATCACCTCCTCGCGATGGCGGCTCTGGCCGGTACGGCCATAAACCAGGGCCCGGGCCAACACCCGCACATTGATCTTGTCCTCCTGGTTGGACAGATCGGGCCGCTCCACCGACCGTTTGACCTCCTTCATCATCCGTTTCCAGGCCTTGCCGCCGGTCGGCAGCGCCGCCAACTCCACCCGGCTGATCCAGATGCCATCGATCCGCTCCAGGGAGAGCCCCGGCGGATGGATATCGGCGCCATCGGCCGGACATGGCCCCAGAAACAACAACGGCAACAACAGGATGAATCCAACGACAGACGATCGATTGGCAATCATGCTCTTTCCCTCCTTGGAGACGGGTCGGTTATGACGGGGTACGCATGGTCAGGAACAAACGGGTGGGACTGTACCAGTCGATGTCGAAGGGCTGTTCCCGTTCGATGCTGAAATAGTCCCCCAGTTTGCCGCGCAACCAGCCGGTATCGAACTCATGCATGTGCTTGGGAACCGTGGCGCCGCCATCCCGCCGGGTGGCCCGATCCTCCAGCCGATCCTTGAACCAGTGGGCCATGGCCTTGACGGCCCCCTGCGGCCCGCGGACATCGTGGATGCTCTGCAACAGGTGAAACCGGCCGTTGGGTTCGAGAACGCGCACCAGTTCCCGGAAAAAGGCATCCAAATCCTTGAAATGGTCCAGTGAGGCCAACACCACGGCATCGGAAAAGGTGTGATCCCGGAAGGGAATATATTCCGCCAACGCCCGGACGTAGGGAAACTCCCGTGTTTCCGGCAGGGGAATGGGATCCAGGCCGACATATTCCGGTCCCGGTTGCCCCAGTTTATGTCTGAACTTGCCCGGTCCACAGCCGATATCGAGCACCGATCCTTCCCGGATGCCGATGAAATCGGCAAAGGCCATCTGGATGCGGTCGGCCTTGCCGAACCGGTTGATCACCTGCGCCGGTTTTTTGATGCGGTCTTCCCGACGATTTTGAAAACCTTTGAGGTGATCCTGCCAGATTTTCCACTGATCATCCGCCAACCGGTCTTCCGGCACCAGGTCGGGAACACCACCCGCAATGGAAAAAACGGCCCGGCAACCGCCACAGGCGAGCGTTCCGGCCCAGTACTCGGATCGGTCGTCGGCTGCGCCGTTCACCTCCAGCGGAGCATGACGACAGAGGGGACATTGCAAACGGTGAATCAATGCGGCGTTGAGCATGGAACCCCTCCAATGTGTGAACCCGTTGTCGTTGTCGGTTCCCGGAACGGGAAACAGCACCGAGCCTATCACTTTTGACGAGCCCTTGAAACTTGAAAACCCCGCCCCGACCGTCGGCGGTTCCACCGGTTGCCGACAAAACCGGTACATTGGATTTCAATATCGATCTGGGCTAGAGTGGGGTTTCATTTTTCCCATTCACAGTCGGTCATGCCGCTCATCACAGGTACGATGACCCATCCACCGCCCCAAATCGTTTTCCGCCGCCGCTGGACGGGACTTCGGCGGATCGCATCCCTGTCGTTCGCCCTGTTGGTGATGGTTTTCTCAACGGTGGCCACGGCCGGGGAGATCGTCTGGATGCGGGACGACCTGCCCCCGGCCTTCATCCATGGCGGCCCCGACCGGAACAACGGCATCGTCGATGGGGTCGTCGCCATGGTGACGTCGGGATTGAAGGAATGGACACATCGTCTGCAGGAGGCCAACATGATCCGTATCCTGCACGCCATGAAAACGGGCGAACGGGCCTGTTATGCCGGTTTTCTCAAAACCCGCGAACGGGAAAAGTTCATCGCTTTTTCCCTGCCGCACCTGCTGACCGTGTCCAACCGCATCATCGTCCACGGGGAGATGGTATCGGAGCGGCTGCCCGATGATGGCCGCGCGGTCTCCCTGGCGGGACTGCTGGCGGACCCGCGGTTGCGCATCGGCGTCACCCGGGGCCGCTCCTACGGGGAAACCATCGACGCCCTGTTGGCCGGGGGACGCGCCGATATCATCCGGCGGGCCGGGGACAACTCCCTGAAAGGGTTGTTGAGAATGTTGGCCCTGAACCGTCTGGACCTGACCATCGGTTTCCCCTGGGAGATGCCTTATATCGCCCGTGCCGCCGGCCTGGAGGATCGGTTCCGCACCATCCCCATCTTCGAAACCCGGGATGAAACCTGGTACGAAACCCACATCGGCTGCCCAAAAAACGATTGGGGGGAACGGATGATCCACCGTATCGATGAAATATTGAGACGCATCCGGCCCACGGAGGCGTTTTTCCACCATCAGTCCAAATGGTTCCCCCGGGAGATGGAAAACGAATTGCGGGCCGCTTTCAAGACCCGCATTCTGAACGTCCTCGAATGAGAGGTCCCCCATGAGCCGTCGGCAACCGATCAGCATCAACCGCCGTTTCATTTACGCCTTGGCGACGGTGAACCTGGTGATCGTGATGATTTTTTCACTGGCGCTGTTGTGGATGGAGATCAAACGGGTCGAAGCGCACCTGGAACAATTATTGGACAACGCGGTCTCCCTGGCCGAAATGAGCCTGCCCTCGGCCCTCTGGCAGTTCAATGACGACTCGGTGGGCGACTTTGCCAAATCGTTGTTTCTTTTCCGGGAGATCGTGTTCATCGAGGTGATCGCCGGCGATCGCACGGTGCTGACCCGGATCCGGCCCGGTTTTGAACGACTCAGCTTCCACACCCTCAAGTTCTCCCCCGACTTCCTCATCCGGCAACGGGCGATCTTTCATGAAGTGCGGCAGGTGGGGCTGATCCGCGTGGCGGTCAGCCATGACGCGGTAAACGATACCGTGGTTCGGCACGCGAAGTTTTCCCTGTTGCTGGTGGTGGCATTGACGGCGACGATGATGCTGACGGTGCTGCTGGTTACCAGGCGGGTCCTGTTCCGCCCGCTGGGAATCCTCGAAAAGGCGGTGGAACGGGCCGTCGATGGCGAGTGGCACCTGGCGGCCGATGCCTTGGAGCGGGATGAAATCGGTCGGCTGTCCAAGGCCTTCGCAACCACCCTGCGGCGGCTGCGCCGGATCACCGCCTCCCGCGATGAACTCGATCAGGAGATACGAAAACGTCAAATGGCCATGGACCTGCTGGCGGCCAGCGAACAGCGGTACCGTTCCCTGTTCGATAACATGAGCAGCGGCGTCGCCGTCTATCGATTCCCGGCCGACCGCCAGGAGTTCATTTTCATCGATTGCAACTTCGCCGCTGAACGGATTACCGGTCTGAAACGGCGGCAGATGGTCGAACGCAACGTGCGCGACCTGTTCCCCGGCATGGTGGAAATGGGATTGCTGGAGGTGTTCCGACAGGTCGCGGCCAGCGGCCAACCACAACGTCACAGCCAGGGTTTCTATACCGACAACCGGCTCACCTTCTGGGCGGACAATTTCGTTTATCTCCTCCCCTCCGGGGAGCTGGTGGCGGTGTTTGACGACATCACCGAACGGAAAAAAACGGAAATGGCCCTGAAAAAGGCCAATGATGCGTTGGAAAGACGGGTTCGGGAACGAACCGAGCAACTGCACCTGTCCCGGGAGCGGGCCATGCGCAGTTCCCACCTGGCGACCATCGGCGTGCTTTCGGCCAGCATCGCCCACGACATCAACACCCCCAACGACGTCATCCTGCTCAACGCCCCCATCCTCGACCGGACCTGGCAACGAATCACGCCGTTGCTGACCGGGGAACCAGGGCGGCGGCCCGACCTGGAAACCGGCTCCCAACCCACGACGGAGCTCGTGGAACGGGGACCGCAACTCATCGGGACGATCATTCAATCCGCCAAACGCATCGAACGCATCATCCACCATTTGAAACATCTGGTCCGTCAGGACAGCGGTGAGATGAACGACCGGATCGACATGCGGGAAATCATCCAGGAATCGACGGCGCTGTTGCGGAACAAAATCCAAAAACACACCGATGCCTTCCGCCTCGCCGTCTCCGAAACACCCCCCATTATTCGCGGCAACGCCCAACAGTTGGAGCAGGTGGTGGTCAATCTGACCCTCAATGCCCTGGAGTCCCTGCCCGACCGTTCAAGGGGGGTGCTGTTGACCCTGCAACGGGATCCCCTGAACGACCGTCTGTTGTTCGAAGTTCATGATGAAGGGCATGGCATCCCGGCGGAACTCCTGCCGGCGGTTTTCGAGGCCCTGTTCACCACCAAGGCCGAGTCGGGCGGCACCGGCCTGGGGTTGGTCACCTGCAAGCGGATCATCGAACGACACCGGGGAACGCTCATCATCGATTCGGAGGTCGACAAGGGAACTTCGGTGACGGTATCGTTGCCGGTCGGGGAGAACGCCGACGGTTCGGCTCAGGCCACCTTGAAAAAGGAGAGCAACTCCGGCAACCGGGCCGCATGAGCGGACAACTGTTCGCTGGTACGGGCGATCTCCTGGGAGGCTTTGGCATTTTTTTGGATCACCATGTCCAGTTTTTGCACCGCCTGGTTGATCTGACCGGTCCCCTGGCTCTGTTCCCGACCGCCGGCGCTGATCTCCTGCACCAGTTCCGCCGTGCGCTTGATGTCCGGAACCAGTTGTTGCAAGGACGATCCGGCCCGTTCCACCACCTGGACGCTGGAGGAGGAGAGTTGGGTGATCTCCCCGGCGGCCACCTGGCTGCGCTCGGCCAGTTTTCGCACTTCGGCGGCCACCACGGCGAACCCCTTGCCATGCTCCCCGGCCCGGGCCGCCTCAATGGCGGCATTGAGGGCCAACAGATTGGTTTGACGGGCGATATCCTCGATGATGGTGATCTTTTCGGCGATCTCCTTCATCGCCCCCACCGCCTGGTTCACCGCCCGCCCCCCCTCCTCGGCATCCCGGGACGCTTTTTGCGAGATGGATTCGGTCATGCCGGCATTGTCGGCATTTTGTTGAATATTGGCGTTCATCTCCTCCATGGCCGACGAGGTTTGCTGGATGGAGGCGGCCTGAATGTTCACCGAATCGGACAGGTCGGCCGAAGTGCTGGAGAGGGCCTGACTGCCCTGACTGACGCTATCCGCCGTTTCCAGGACCTCCTGGACCGTGGAACGGAGATGTCTGGCCATTTCCAGCAGGTCGCCCATGACCCCGACCCGCCCCTCCTTGCATTGCCGGGACAGTTCGTCGGCCTTCAGGTTGCCCTCGGCCACCACCCTGGCCACCCGGGCGAGGATGATCGGATCGCAGCCCAACTGGTTGAAAACGGTCCGTTCGAAGACCACGGCCAGCAGGATGGCCATGATCACACCGACGAAGGTCCAGATCAGGGCGCTGTTACGGGCTTGGCCGGCCTTCTTTTCCGCTGCGCCATAGGCGGCGCTGGCCATTTGATCGGCCCGTCCAACCGCTTCATCGAACCGGAAGAGGATTTCCCGGGCCTGTTTTTCCAGCGACGCCGCCCGCTCCGCCGCCTCGGCCTGATAACCGAGGATGGCGTCAAACCGTTTCGTATAGCTCACCAGGGCCTTACGCAAGGGGCTGTCGACCTCCTGGGAGGCATCGCGCATGATCTGTTTCAACAGGACACGGACGGCGTTGACCTTCTCCTTGGCGTCGGGGCTGGCGAAAAAATCCAGTTCGGCCAACAGAAATTCCCCCAGGGCCTCTTCGAGATCGGAATTGTCGGACTCATAGATGGCGGTCTCCAGCGCCTCGCGGCTTTTCAACAGACCGGCCCGGGTTTGACGCAGGTTGGTATCGGCATCCACCAGGCTTTGAAATTCGCGGCCATAGCCGTTCAACCCTTCGGCAACCGCCCCGGCCAGATCCTCGGCCCCGGGATCGGAATGCCCCGACAGATCGGAGACGATATCGGCCAGGGTGGCCTTCATGGATTCGGCGCTTTCGCCCTTTCGGTCCAGTTGGAACTGGCGCCGCCACTGTTCGGCCTGACCGAGCTGGGTCGATTTTTTTTGCCAGAACTGCCGATTGGCCAGCGGCCCCTCGCGCAGTTTATGGTTCATCTCCTGAACCTGGCCGATGGCCAGATAGTTGAGTGAAATGACCCCCAGAAAAATCGCGAAAGAGGTCGTGAACACCAAGGCGATCATGACCCGGAACCGAAGTTTGCTTAAAATACTTTTCATCTTCCCCTCCGCAACACGTCTCGTTTCCTGATTCTTTTAAGATTTGTCCCGTCCTGTTATTATAATCGAGCCAATCATCAAGCCAACACCGGCCGGCCCGGACCGTCGAGCGTTCCGGCAAACGAACGGTACCACCCGGTCGGCGGTCTCACTGCGAATACGGTTTCAGCGAATCGAATCGGGACCCCACCCCTGCTTCCCATGTTTTGGCTGAATGTGGGTTCGGGACGGGCTATCTGGCAACATAGTGTAACAACACGCCATGAGTCAAGAAACTTTCTATAGGCCAATAGATTGACTGGAAAAATATAAACACCATGCACATACGGTCAATATACATTTCAAGTCGACCCTTAAAACAACCTTTATAGGAAAAACAGCCACAAACATGAATTATCAACAGGTTACCGGTTAACCATCAGTCATTCCCCGCATGCGGACAATATTGATACAATTTCACCTGGATCACACCATCCTTTGATCCTTGATCATTTTTTTGTTACACTTTGATGATCTTCCATTACAAAAAAAACGGCTGTCGCTCCTGGTTCAACTCCCGCCGCCAGGCCGGTCCGGCCACATCGGTCACCGGCCGGGAGCCGGGCATCCCCGGGGGGGGATGAATCATTTATTACCCACAACGCCGATAAGCTGGCATAATGGATGGAAACATCCCCACGGATTCGACCCGTGGGGCCGGGGGGAACCGGTCCGCCGCACAAAATCACCGCTCAACAAGCGCCACTGGATGGTTCAGAATGATCCAATCATCGCCACAACCATTATTGAGCCGATTGCTTTCGATTCGGAACGTCATCGTCTTCCCGTTCGTTCTGATTCTCCTGCTGGCCGTCGGCCTGACCGGGTGACTCTCCTTCCGGCACAGCACCGAGGCGGTGGAAACCCTGGCCGCCCGCTTGATCGATGAGGTCAACATCCGTATCGCCGCCCGCATCCGCGACTATCTGGAGGCCCCCTCCATCATCGCCCGCCTGAACACCGCCGCCTACGAAGAAAAACGGCTCGCCGGGGAACACGTCGATGAGGTATTGGGAACCTATTGGCAACAGTTGCAGCAATTCAACGTTCAGGGCATTTTTCATGGCGACCGGCAGGGCCGCGGCGTGGCGGTCTTCAAAATGGCCGATGGTACGCATCAAAGCCGCATCATCACCGATCCACCGACGCGAAACTTCCATGCCCTGGATGACCGGGGAAATCGGACCAACCTGTTGAAACAGGCCGCCTGGGACCCCCGGGAACGACCCTGGTATCAGAAGGCCATTCAAACCCGACGGGCGGTCTGGAGCCCGATCTACACCTTCACCAACGGCGCCCTGGGCATCACCGCCGCCCAAGCCTGGCGCCAGCCGGACGGTTCCCCCATGGGGGTGGTGGGCATCGATCTGGACCTGGAGTTCATCGGCACCTTTCTCAAGGAGTTGAACATCAGTCCCAACGGCCGGGTTTTCCTCATCGAAAAGAACGGTTTGATGATCGCCGGCTCCAAAATCGACGGCCGCGGCATGGTGCGGAAAACCGACACCGGCCTGGAACGGATCACCGCCGGGGATACGCCCAATCCGGTGATACGGACCGCCTACCATCACGCCCGGCTGCATACCGATGATTTCAAGGATGCCACCCTCTCCCACCCCTATGAGTTCCATATCGATGATGAACGGTACTGGGCCCGACTGTCGGAGTTGAAACTGGGCACCGACCTGAACTGGCTGGTGGTCATCGTCATCCCGGATCGCGATTTCATGTCGGAAATTCGCGAAAACATGCGCCAAACCACCTGGCTCACCATGGTGACACTGCTGTTCGCCACCCTGTTGGGCGGCACCATCGCCAGCGGTATCGCCCACCCGATCATGAAATTGAGCGACAAGGCGGTGCAGCTGGCCTCCGGAGATTTTGAACAATCCATCCAGGAACAGGGTAGCCGGGAACTGCGTACCCTGGCCCGGGCCTTCAACAGCATGGGCGGCCAGTTGCAGGAGACCTTCCACTCCCTGCAACGGATGAACCTGGAACTGGAAGACCGGGTGGACGAACGCACCCGGGAGTTGAAACGGAGCGAGGGCAAATTCAAGCTGGCCCTGCAATCCACCCGTTTCCACCTCTGGGAATGGAATCCGGCCACCGACGATCTCCGCTTCGATCCCGACAAGTTCATCGGCCTCGGTTATTCCACCGGCGATCTGCCCCACACCCTGGAGGAGATGCTGAAAAATTATCACCCCGAAGACGTGCCCACCTTCCGCAAGGCCATCGACGTCCACTTGACCGGCGGCAAGGACTTGTTCCAGTGCGACTATCGATACCGTGACCGGGCGGGGAACTGGGTCTGGTTCTCCGCCCACGGCAACGTCGTGGAGGTCGATGAACAGGGCGAACCGACGATGATGATCGGACTGGTCTTCAACGTCGATCAACGCAAGCGGGCCGAAGAACAGATCGTTTTGGCCTCGCAGGTGTTCGCCAATGCCGGCGAGGGCATTTTGATCATGGGCCCCAACCACACCATCCTCGATGTCAACCCGGCGTTTCTGCGCATCACCGGTTACACCCCGGAAGAGGTGAAAGGGAGCCAGTTCACCATCCCCGAGTTGGAAAACAACCCCAAAGGGCTGTTGGCCAACATCCAGACGGCCCTGGACCGGGAAGGCAGTTGGTCGGGTGAAATGTGGGACCAGCGCAAAAACGGTGAACTGTTCCCCAAATGGATCAACATCAGCGCCGTCAAAAGCGGCAACGCCAAGATCTCCAATTTCGTGGCCATCTTTTCCGACATCAGCCATCAAAAAGCCACTGAACAAAAACTGGAACAGATGGCCTATTATGATCCCCTGACCGCCCTCCCCAACCGCGTGCTGTTCCGGGAACGCCTGGAGCATCAACTGCGGCAATCGCTACGCAATGACACCCTGGTGGCGGTGCTGTTCATCGACCTGGACCGTTTTAAAAGCGTCAACGACACCCTGGGCCACGCCGCCGGCGATCAACTGTTGGTGGAGGTGGCCAAACGGTTGAATGCCTGCGTGCGCAAAACCGATACCGTGGCCCGCATGGGCGGCGACGAGTTCACCGCCATCCTGGTGGATGTCAAAAAACAGGAGGACGCCGGACGGGTGGCCGGCAAGATCATCGACCTGCTGCAACAGGCGGTGATCCTGCTCGATCAGGAGGTGTACATCGGCGCCAGCATCGGCATCGGCATGTTCCCGGACAACGGCACCGATTTCGACACCATCACCAAAAACGCCGACACCGCCATGTATCATGCCAAGTCCAGCGGCCGGGGCAATTACAAGTTTTTCGATCCCCACATGAATGCCAAGGCCCTGAACCTGCTGACCCTGGAGAAAGACCTCCGCAACGCCCTGCGCAACCATGAGTTCATCCTCCATTACCAGCCCAAGATCGATGCCCGTACCGGTCAACTGGTGGGCATGGAGGCCCTGTTGCGCTGGAATCATCCCACCAAGGGGCTCGTCTCGCCCGGCGAGTTGATCCCGGTGGCCGAAGAGACCGGATTGATCGTCGAACTGGGGGCCTGGGTCCTGCATACCGCCTGCCGCGAAAACCGCGAATGGCTCGATCGCGGCCACAGCGACCTGCGGGTGGCGGTCAACCTGTCGGTACGGCAATTCCAGGACAAAGGGTTCATCGACATGGTGCGTCAGGTGATGGAGGATACCGGGTTGCCGTCGGCCAACCTGGAGTTGGAGATCACCGAAAGCATGGTCATGGGCGATGTGGATGAAGCCATCGCCACCCTGGAAACCCTGCGCGGCATGGGTCTGCATCTGTCGATCGATGATTTCGGCACCGGCTACTCCTCGCTCTCCTACCTGAAACGGTTCCCGGTCGACACCTTGAAGATCGATCAATCCTTCGTGCGCAATTTGAACAACGATCCCAACGATGCCGCCATCGTCGCGGCGGTGATCTCCATGGCCAAAAGTTTGGGCCTGGCGGTGGTCGCCGAAGGGGTTGAAACGGTCAAGCATATGAAAATGCTAAAAAAACAGGACTGTTTCATCATGCAGGGTTACCATTTCAGCAAACCCCTGCCCTCCAAACAGTTCAGCGACATCCTGCAAAAGGGCAAACGGTTTTTATGAACCGACAGCAACGGCGACCACTTTGAAACGTCGAACAAAAAGAAAAACCGGCGCCACCGCCCGCCCCTCCCTGAAAACCCTGTTGCGCCGGTCCGGTCTGCTGCACAGCGCCAAACGGTTCATGGCGGAACGAAAAAACAGCAGCGCCCGCAAGGTGTTGCGGGAATTGCTCGCCGAAACCCCGGACCATGGCGAGGGCAACCATCTTCTGGCCCTGGTCGAGATGCGTGAAGAGCGGTTGGACGCCGCCCTGACCCATTTGCAACGGGCCCTGACCGCAAAGGATGTCAACCGGGGAGACATTTTCAATACCCTGGCCAACCTGCACTACCGCCTGGGCAACCCGGAAAAATCGCTGGACAACGCCCTGGAAGCCCTGGCGCTCAAACCGGATGACCCGGGGCTGTTGAACAAGATCGCCCACACCCTGCAAACGCTGGAGCGGTATGACGAAGCGGCCACCTATCATCAACGCGCCCTGGCCATCGATGACCGCGATGCCGACGCCTGGGGGGACTATGGCGTCACCCGCAGCAAACAGGGGCGGTTACAGGAGGGCATCACCCTGTATGAAAAGGCCCTGACCATCCGCGGCGAAGATGCCGGTTTGCTCCTCAACATCGGTTACAACCGCCTGATGCAGGGAAAATCCCGCGAAGCCGTGGCCATCTTCGCCCGCATCTGCGACCGGAACCCGCACCACCATCACGCCCTGAGCAATCTATTGCTCTGCAGCCATTATGAACGCCCGGGTGAGTGGGGGGAGATGACAGCGGTAAAAAAATCGTTGGCGGCGGTTTTCGCCCCCCTGGAGGCGATCGGTCGGCAACGGACCTTCCCGGCCGGCGATCCGGACAAACCCCTGCGGGTGGGATTCGTCTCCGGGGATTTCCGGCAACACCCGGTGGCTGCCTTTCTGGAACCGCTGTTCGCGGCCTTGCGGCCCGATCAATTCCAGGCCATCTGCTATTCCCATGGCCACGCATCGGACCGGATCACCGACCGGCTCCAATCATCGGTCCGGGCCTGGCGCGACATCGCCACCATCGACGATGACCGGGCGGTACGACGCATCCTCGCCGACGGCGTCGACATCCTGGTGGACTTGGCCGGGCATACCGCCGGAAACCGGTTGAAACTGTTCGCCCTGAAACCGGCGCCGCTGCAGGTGAGTTGGCTCGGCTATCCCGGCACCAGCGCCCTGACGACCATGGATTATCAACTCACCTGCGCGGTGGCCGATCCCGATGATGACCACGAACCGGGGCGGACCGAACGATTGGTCCGGCTGCCCAACGGTTTTCACTGTTTCGGCGTACCGGCGACGGCACCCCTCCCCAACCCGCCACCCGTGCGCGAAAAGGGTCATGTCACTTTCACCAGTTTCAACAACCCCGCCAAGATCACCGGGGAGGTGTTGGAAACCTGGGCCGCACTCATGCGGGCGGTGCCGGGCTCCCGTTTGATGCTCAAAGGCAAGGCCTTCGACTGTCCCGCGGCCCGCGACCGGTTTCTGCGGATACTCGCCCATTGCGGCATCGCCGACCAACGGATCGATCTGTTCGGCTGGCAACGCCGGAACCAGGACCATTTCGCCTTCTATCACCGCGCCGACCTGGCCCTGGACCCCTTTCCCTACAACGGTGTCACCACCACCTGTGAAGCGTTGTGGATGGGCCTGCCGGTGATCACCCTGCGCGGAAAACACCGGGTGGCCCGCATGGGGGCCTCCCTGCTGACCCAGGCGGGACTGGAATCCTTCATCGCCGAGGACAAGGCCGACTATATCCACAAGGCCGCGGCCCTGGCCGGCGACGTTCAACGGCTCACCAACCTGCGCCACGACCTCCGATCCCATCTGCAACGATCGCCGCTGTGCGATGCCGACGGGTTCGCCCGGCAAATGGACCACACCTTGCGTACCTTGTGGCGCCATCGATGTCAAACAATCGGTCAATGAAATTTGACAGGCATCCACTCTCACAGGGCCATGATCATCGCTCCGGCCATTCAGTCCGATTATCGCACTTCAGAAATGGGTGCCACTGAAGGAAAAAAATGTAGACCCGGTTTGGAAAGGTGCCGCTTGCCACCCCTGGATAGGCCTGTTTTCTCCATTCTTGAACAACCAGGTCAGCATGAACAACCCATTCCGAAATGAGTATGGCGTTGAAAAACCAGGAAACGGCGTTTTATACTGTTTCGATGATTGGTTGCCGATATCAGGACATTTATTAAATGAAACGGTATTACCCGCTGAAATGCCGGTTGCCCACCCGTGGGCGGCCAAGCGTTGGTGACAGCAGCGGTTTCAAGGTCAACGGGATCATCAGAGGGCGCCAATGGTGTTGAGGGTGGCGGCGGTGATGGAAATGTTGGACAGGATTTGGGCGATATCCTTCCAAAGCACCATCGGCATCACCTTGTCCACCTCCATGGGTACGACGATCGTATCTCCCGGATTGACCCCTATCTTCGTGCTGCCGGTAAACCAGGAGGATCCGAACGAACTGGCCGTCTGTTGTGTGGGGACCACCTGTCCGTTGGCCTTGACCACATAAACCCTGTCCTGATCGGCCTTCTGCGCATAACCACCGCTCAGATTGATATAATCCTGCAATCCGAGCCGGGCCTTGAATTGATGAGAGGTCGGGTAATAGACCTCGCCGAGTACCGTAACCTCGTTGCTCTGTTTGGGAATGATCAACTGGTCGCCATCGCGCAGGGTAATGTGGGTGTAAGGGATATTGCGGGTGGCTTTGTCCATGATTTCCGGCAGATTGATGGCCAACCGTCCTTGAGGATCGTTGTGGCGCAACTGGTCGATCAGGCCGACGAGCAATCCGGTATTGACACGGTTCGCCTCATTGGCCCGGGTGGATTCCGGTTTGGATTGTTCCTGGGCCAATTGCATTTCCAGTTTTTTCAGCAGGGCATTCATCTCCTTGCGCTCCCGCTCCTTCAGGCTTTGGCGCAAAAAGACCGCCCCTTCGGGGAAGGCCAGTTGCGTCACCCCGCCGGCCCGATTGAGCAGGTCCATCAGGGTTTCCCCGTCACGGAGGGTATAGATGCCGGGAAAACGGACTTCGCCCGACAGGGAAACCCGGCTCACCTCCGTCCAACGGGGAATCCGGTTGACCTGCAGCACATCATGCGGTTTGAGTTCAATGTCCGCGACCGGATCCCCTTGCAAAATTTTTCTCAGATCCACGGACTGATGGCTGATCTGCCGATACCGGTTCGACTTGACTTCAAAGCGGGTCAGAATGGCCTTCAGGGTAAAGGCGGACTCCTTGAGCATGCCACCGGCGCGAATCAGGTCGCTGACCCGCATGCCGCGCTCCAAGGGATAAAAGGTCGGGTGACGCACCTCACCGGATACCAGGACGATCCGCGCCGGTCGCTCCCGGGTGGCCTGTTCACGCAATTTGGCCAACACCGGTTCCAACAGTTTTTTGCGTGACAGCGTCTCCTTCGGCAGGGTTTGCACCACCCGGTTGGTCGATTTCAGCACCAGGACCGTGGAGTCGGTCTCCTTGTTTCCGACCATCCGGTTTTCCAGATGCCCCATGCCGCCCTGAGCCTGGCCTCCCGGATAAAAAAAATCCTCTCTGAAGGTCTGGCTTTTCTTGAGAACGACATCGCCGCGTTTCTCTTTCCCGGCTTTTCCCCTCAATTCCAACGCAGCTTCGTCCTGGCCCTCCAGACGCCCACGCAGTTGGTCCAGATCAAAGCTCCTGAACAGGTTTTTCGGCATATCATCAAACTTGAACACCAGCAGGAAATCACTGGGCTTCAGGGAAAAATTGCCGCGTCCGGCCGTGCGGTCCAACACCTCTCCCAGTCGGATGGAAAAGGGTTCGACCTCCCCATTGGCCAGGTTCCTGACGACCAGGGCATAGTTCAGGTCGGCGTTTGGTTGCAGGTCCCCGGCGGCGTGAATCAGTTCCCGAACCCCCATGCCGATGGAATAGGGATAGATGCCGGGAAAACGGACGTGACCTTCCACCGTCACCAACTGTTCCTGGTGACTGAAACGGGTTTGGTCATGGATCTTCCGGACGATTCCGGTCAGATCGTTTTCCCGGTTATTGAGTTCGCTGCGTCCACGGGAAAAAATGACCACCGTATCCTTGGGCTTGAGCCGCATATTGTCCGAAGAGGATGGATCGGCCAGGGCCCGGTCCAGGCGCACGGCGTGGGTGCTCAAGCGGCCATCCTTGGGATTGACCCGCGAAATCAGGGTATAGGAGAGATCGGTTTCGGGTTTGAGTTTGCTCTTGGGCGGCAAAACATCGGTCAAGCGCAAACCCGGACGCCACTGATAGGTCCCTGGATGATCCAGATGCCCCTTGAGGTGAATGATCCCCTCCGGACGGCCTCGCACCGCCAGTACCTGAATGGTGTCGCCGGACTGGACACGGGTATTCAACATCTTTGGCCGGGTGATGTCCAGATCGTAGAACAACCGCCTTTGGCGTTTGTCGATCCGTTCCAGCTTGACCTTTTTCGGGTTGGCGACCGGCAACAATCCACCGGCCATGTCCAAGGACTCTTTCAGGGTTATGTCATGGGGAATTTCATAGATGGCCGGCCGTTTGACCTCGCCACTGACGCCGATGGTATCACCGATGGGGGGGATGAAGATGACGTCCCCACCCTGAACGCGGACGTCTTTACTGTCATCGCCGTGGAGGAGCAGTTGATAGAGATCCAGGGTATTGACCACCTTTCCCCGACGCTTGAGTTGAATATTGCGCAAGGATCCGATCGGTTTGATGCCACCGCTGGCCAGCAGGGTCTGGGTCATTGAAGAGAGGGCGCTGACACGATAGGTGCCCGGTTTGACGACATCGCCCAAAACCAGTACCCGAATGGTACGTAACGCACCGATGGTGACATGGGTCAGTTCCATGCCGATCAACTGCTCTTTGACCTTGGCACGCAACATCTCCTTGAACTCCTGGAAACGCAGGCCCGCAACCGGCAAAAAACCGATCCCCGGAGAAAAAATCATACCTTCCCGGTTTACCTCCAGGCGATGTTCCTGAAACACCTTGCCCGCCAGATGTACCCGAAACGTATCCCCGGGACCAATGACGTAATCCATGGGAACGGAAATGTTGGGGTCTGATTCGAGGGCGCCTCCAGCGGTGAACAGATCGTAACCGAACTGTTTGAGATTCAACTTCGCGTTGAATGTTTTCGAGATGGACTCGCGCAAGACATCGTTCGCCAGGATCTCCGACACCGACCGATCGAGCGGTGGTGGCGGTACGGATGCGGTGTCACTCCCCTTTGAGGGCGTCATCACCCCCTGCAGCAAAGGAAATTGGTTGAGCATCAGACGTTTTTGGCCCGGGGAGAAGGTGTTTAGCTTATTTCGCAGTTGATCAGGCGGAATTTGTTGCAGGAGTTGGCTGCGTTGGGCGGGACCCATTTTGGACAGGAGTTCCTGGAGTTGTTCCGGAGCCAGGCTCAACAGGTGGCCGGTGTAGGACGAAGCGGTATCCATTGGCCCTGAGTGGGCTGAAACCGACATCCCGATCAAGATCGAAAATATCGCCCATACGAGCAAGAGATTCCAGGCACCCCTGGCAAAGCCCGGGCAAGGGAACGGAGATGTTTTCATGAAAACCGTAACCGAGTTGGGTGGTTTGTATTCGTGACGTGCGATGAAATCCATCCAATCCATGGTGCCGGCCGGATGAGGGATCGATCCAGTTCCGGGTTCCGCTTGACGATTTGCCGCACCCGCCGATGAACAGGCACCCCGAGAAGGGCATTGCATTCAAACAGCCGCCATACCCATAAAGATATTTTTACACCAATACAAGTGGCAGAAAAGGATCCAACGGGTCCCGTCGATGAAATGGAAATGCGGAGAAATCTACTCTTTAATGTACGTCAGGTCAAAAGGAGACCCGCGAGAATTCCCGCCATGAAAACACCTGCGGGGAGAGTGTGCCGACCGGCTTCACGGTGTCCGCCAGGATCGAATTTTGCTCTGCGTTTTCAACGAACCGTCTTTCCTCATCTCCGGCATCGATGCCCATGATCCCCGGTTGCCCGGGCCCACTGTCCCCAACAGCCCCATGCGGTCCGGAAATGGGGTATTGGTAACGAAACCATTCGTGGTCATCCCCGGCCAAGCCCAACTGACTGCAAACCATCCGGAACAACGGATTTTTCAGGCCCGCCAGATTCGGTCATCACCCGACTCCTGGCAATAGACCCCGCGGGAATCGACGATCAACCGGCTTTTTTCCTTGATCAGATTCCAGTCGAAACCATCGTGATCGGTGGCGATGACGACACAATCGAAACCATCTAAAGTCTCTTCATTCAGCGTCACGCTTTCCATTTTCAGGTCATAGGCCCGACGCACCACCGGCATGGAGGGAACATGCGGGTCGGCATAGCTGACCAGGCCACCTTTTTCCTTCAACTTCTGGATCAGCACCAGACTCGGCGACTCCCGCATATCGTCGACATTTTTTTTGTAGGCGACCCCGAGAATGAGAATTTTGGCACCGTTTACCGACTTTTTATGATGATTCAACGCCGCCACGACCTTGCTGATGACATGATCCGGCATGGCGGAGTTCACCTCCCCGGCCAGTTCGATGAATCGGGTATTGACCCCGAATTCCCGGGCCCTCCAGGTCAGGTAAAAGGGATCGATGGGGATGCAGTGCCCGCCCAGACCGGGCCCCGGATAAAAGGCCGAAAAGCCGAAAGGTTTGGTCGCAGCGGCGCGGATGACCTCGAAAATGTCCAGTCCCATGCGATCCGCCACCAGCTTCAACTCGTTGACCAGGGCGATATTGACCGCTCGATAGGTATTTTCCAAAATCTTGACCATTTCCGCCACCTGGGTGGAACTCACCGGCACGACCTGATCGATCACCTGATCGTACAGGGCCTTGCCGACCTCCAGGCATTGGGGCGTGGAACCGCCACACACCTTCGGAATGGTGCGGGTGGAAAAGTCCGGATTGACCGGATCCTCCCGTTCCGGGGAATAGACCACGAAATAATCGCTGCCAACGGTCAATCCAGTCCCTTCGATACGGGATCGCAACTCCTCTTCGGTGGTCCCTGGATAGGTGGTGCTTTCCAGGGAGAGCAGTTGTCCCGCACGGATATGGGGCAGCAGGCTCTCCACGGATCCGACGATAAAGGAGATGTCCGGCTCCCGGTTCCTGTTCAACGGTGTCGGCACGCAGAGTATGATGGCATCCGCCTTGGTTATGTTTGAAAAGTCGGATGTCGCGGTAAAACGGGAATCGGCCATGCCATCCACGAACGGCTGCATCGGAACGTGCTTGATATAGCCGATACCGTCATTCAGGGATTTGGTTTTCCGCTCGTCGATATCCAGGCCGATAACGGAAAAACCCTCCTCAAGAAACCGGGAAGCCAGCGGCAGGCCGACATAGCCCAGACCAATGATGGCGATGATGGCCTTTTTTTCGTCAATTTTTTTTTGCAGAATCTGACAATGGTTCATATCACCCACCCAGGCAATCTTGTATTATCCGCACGATCCGCTCCACCTCGGACCTTTTCATGTAGGGATGCATCGGCAATCCCAACACCCGCTTGGCGGCCAGTTCGGCCACCGGGAACGCCCCCTCCCCATAACCCAGATCATTGAAGGCGGTCTGCAGGTGCAAAGGCCGTGGATAGTAGATTCCGGATGGGACCCCCTGGGCCTTCAGGGCGGATTGAATGGCGTCGCGGTGGTCTGAAAGAATGGAATATTGCGCCCAGGCGCTGGTGGATGACGGCGGGACCCAGGGTGTCTCGACGATATCCTTCAACCCTTCTTCGTACCAGGCGGCCACGCGCTGCCGAGCCCGCAACTCTTCCGGAAAAACCGCCAGCTTCGGCAGCAGGATGGCGGCCTGCAGGGTATCCAGCCGTGAATTCACCCCGATGCGGACATTGTCATATTTTTCGCTGCCTTTACCGTGGAATCGAATCGAGTTGCATTTGACCGCCAGTTCTTCATCATCGGTGAAGACCGCTCCCCCATCCCCATAGCAACCCAATGGTTTGGCCGGAAAAAAGCTGATCGCCGCCGCATTGCCAAAGGTGCCGGCCTGTTTGCCCTTGTATACCCCGCCCAAACTTTGGGCCGCGTCTTCCAATACGAAAAGGGAATGTTTATCGGCGATGATCGCGATCGAATCATAGTCGGCCGGCAAGCCGAACAGGTCGACCGGAATGATGCCCTTCGGCACCAGTTTTCCTTCCCGTTTGGTCTCAAGAATGGCCTCTTCAAGCTTGTCCGGATCGATGTTGAAGGTTTTCGGATCGATATCCACGAACACCGGCGTCGCCCCCAAGACCGAGACGACTTCGGCGGTGGCGATGAACGTGAATGCCGTGGTGAAAACGGCGTCCCCCGGACCGATGCCATAGCCCATCAGGGCCATGAACAGGGCGTCGGTGCCGCTGGAACAACTGACGACGTGTTTACAGCCGGCAAAGTCCACCAACCCCTGTTCAAGTTCCCGGACCTCCGGACCCATGATATACTTGCCATGGGACAAAACCGTGTGGATCGCCCTTTCCAGGGCGGGGAAAATATGCCGTTGTTGCTGGGCCAGATCGATGAATGAAATGGTTTCATTCGACGATTGCGCATCGGCCGCCGCCCAGGCCCGGACTTCCGCGGGATGCAACACCCGGCACCGTTCGGATGGAAAGGACCGGTCCCGGGTGATGACGATGGGCTCCGGCAGATGGTCCATGGCCGCCTGAAGCAACAAGGCGCCGCCATAATCCGTTGGATTCCGATCGAGGAGTTCGATCCCCATCAACCCGGGAACCGGCAACATGTGAACGCCTTCGAGAACCTTTTTCACCAGCTTCCGGGCCATCTGTCCGGCATCCGGAACACCATCCCCTCGGAGAACGCTCTCGACGACACAGACCACGTTGGCCACCGTCGGCACCGTCGTCCACCCCTCGACATCGCCCGATCGGACCCGATTCAACAAATCGGCCGTTGGCAGGCAATCATCGCCACTTTGAAGCGCAACATCGATCAACACGTTGGCATCGAATACGAACTGATATTTCCTCATCGTTGATATTTTTCCACAAGCGATTTTTCAAACAGTTGGCGATACGCTTCAACGGTAATCGCCGATCTCTTCCTGGCCCATTTCCCAAGAATGGCATTCAACTCCCGGAAAACCGGATGTTCGGAGTGGGGCGCCGGGGGCGATTCCGGTATTTTCCCGTCATCGGGTCCGACGAGATGATTTTCAGCCGCGGCGGTGCTCAACTCATTGTCCGGTTGAGCGGGTTGGTCGGGTAACATTTGCTCATTCCTGCTCGTCACATTCATTGAATTCTCTTGAAACCACCGGCCCCGCCGGTATTCAAAGACTTCAATCGTTCAACTCTCACGGAATTTTCCGCAGATACACCCCTTCCAGGCGATATCGATCACCGGTATGGGGGCAGGTCACCTCCTGGTTGCCATACAACGGCAGATCGAGACGTTCGCCGAAGCAGCTCATCCAGCCGACCTGACGCGCCGGATTGCCGACCATCAACGCATGGTCCGGCACATCCTTGGTCACCACGGCGCCGGCACCGATAAAACTGTAGCGTCCCAAGGTGGTACCGCAGACAACGGTGGCATTGGCGCCAATGGTACAACCGCGCTTGACGAGTGTTTTTTTGAACTCGCTTTTTCTGGAAATATGGGAACGGGGATTCACAATATTGGTAAAGACCATGCTCGGCCCGCAAAAAACCTCATCTTCCAGTTCCACACCGTCATAAACTGATACATTGTTCTGGATTTTGCAACCTTTTCCAACCTGGACGTTTGGACCGATGACCACATTTTGTCCGATCGAACATTTTTCCCCGATTCGACTGCCGGAGATGATATGGCTGAAGTGCCAGATTTTCGTTCCGTCGCCGATCTCCACGTCGGCATCGATCACCGCGCTCTCGTGATTATACCAGGCCTTTGCGGTAGACGGTCCACCAATGGTCACCGCCTTTCCGGTCTCCAGGGCGGCCTGACTGGCATTGAGCACCTTCAGGACCCTCAACCCTTCCCGACCATCGGTCCTCGGGGTTTGACGGGAGCCGATACACTCGAGAAAATGCAGACACTCCGCCCGCAACGGTTCGTCCTGATCCACCTTGACGAAGCTCCCGTCCGCCTTGGTGGCCACCGGGACATTGCCGCTCCACTCGATGGAGTGTGGGAACAGTTCCAGTTTTTCATCCCAGGGCAGGGTGTCGTTGAAGACCGCCATCTGTTTTTCACCCACCACCACCAATTTTTGCTCTTTGAACGGATGCAGCCAGGAGACGAAGATATGGGCCCGGACGCCACTGGCGAAACTCAACAGCGTCACCGTGGTATCGGCGATGCGATGATGCAGATAGTTCCCCCCCTCGGCCCGCACCACCTCCGGCTCCTCACCGGTCAACCCCAGCACCACCGATATGTCATGGGGAGCGAAAGACCAGAGGACATTTTCCTCCCGGCGCAATTTGCCCAGATTCAATCGATTGGAATAAATATACTGGATACGCCCCAACGCACCGGAATCGACCAGTTCCTTCAGCTTCAGGACAACCGGATGATACCATAGCAGATGGCCAACCATCAGGACGCGGCCCCGCTCCCGTGCCAACTCGGCCAGTTCCGCCCCTTCCTCTTCGGACAGGCACAGTGGTTTTTCCACGAACACATCCTTACCCGCCAGCAGTGCCTCACGGACCATATCCGCATGCATGGGGGCCGGAGTGGCGATGACCACCCCCTGGATATCAGCGTTACGCAGCACCTCCGGGTAGGATTGCGCCGCCGACACGCCGGGATACTTTTCCAGAAAGGCCCGCAAGGTATCCGAATCCTGATCACACACCGTATGCAGGGCACCAAGCGCGGAAAAATTCCGCACCAGGTTTTTTCCCCAATAACCGGTTCCTATGACAGCAACTTTTGGTTCATGCGTGTGAGTGTCCATTCATTCTCTTCCCATCTCGAAATTCCACGGCACGGCGAACCGACGATGATCGGCGGTTCCCGTTCAAAAAAGACATATTGTTGCATGTAGAGGTCGTTCGATGATGCCCTCATAATCCCGACAACCAGACGGATCCAATTCAGAAGGAGGCCCGGCCCGACGACCCTGGCGGGACCCTCAAACCTTTTCCGGGACCACCAGTGATGGCAACCTTTCTCGACGACATGAAGCGGGAGGATCCGATAGAGGTTCTTCGTCTACGTCATTGAGGAACGGCGGGATCCCGAACCGACCGCTGCCAGGGTTGGACGGCACCCCCGCCGCCCTCCTTCTTCTAAAAACCCGGATCGACAGGTGAAGTAAAAAACCGTTTTCAGGCCCCTCAACCCTGAACGCCCGTCAGCACGGAGCGAAGCCGCAACTGGATCAGTTCGTCTTTATTTTCCGATTGACATTGAAAATGGTGCCGGGGGAGGGAATCGAACCCACACGGGGTTGCCCCCGCCAGATTTTGAGTCTGGTGCGTCTACCAGTTCCGCCACCCCGGCGACTCATGGCGGGGAAATTAACAAACTCCAAGGAGACAGTCAATGCCTCAGAGATGTTGTATTGGCGGGACGGGCGTGTTAGGAATCGGGATCATGAACGATACCGTTGATACGATCCGCATCCTCCATTTTTCCGACTTGCATCTGTTCCCCGACCGGGACGGGACGCTGTTCGGCATCCGCACCGCCGACAATCTGGCCGCTGCCGTGGAGACCGCCCGGCGCCGACATCCGGATCATCGCCTGGCAGTCCTCACCGGCGACGTGACACAACACGGGGAACCGGCCGCCTTTCGGTTGGCCGATGAACTGATGGCCGGACTGGGCACACCGGTCCGGGCGGTGCCCGGCAACCATGATCCGGCCGAAACCATGATCGATCTGTACCGGGGCCGGCCCATCGCCTGGGAAGGATCATTGGTGATCGGCGGCTGGCAACTGCTTTTCATCAATACCAGTTGCCCGGAGATGGTCGGGGGCTGCCTGACCGACACGGTTTTGCGGGACCTGGAGCGGGCATTGAACACCCGGCCCGGTTTGCCGGCCCTCATCGCCCTGCACCATCCACCGGTGGCGGTGGGCACCCCTTGGTTGGATCGCATCGGCCTGCAAAAACCGGAAAGACTGTTCCGGCTGCTGGACCGCCACCCCCGGGTTCGGGCGCTGTTGTTCGGCCACATACATCAACCTTTCGAAGGGGAACGCAACGGCGTCCGGCTGTTGGCCGCCCCCTCCACCTATGCCGATTTCGCCGTCGGCGGCGACCAGCCGGTCCTGACCGATGATCCCCCCGGTTTCCGCTGGCTGGACCTCCATGCCGATGGCCGGCTGCGGACCGGCATCACCCGGGTGGACCGCACCGCTCCAGGGCCCGTTCCAGATCGGCGATGATATCCTCGACATCCTCCAGCCCGATGGAAAGACGGACCAGACCGTCACCGATGCCGGCGGCCCGGCGCTCTTCCGGTTTCAGCTTGCCATGGGTGGTGGTGGCCGGATGGGTCACCAGGGTACGGACATCGCCGAGATTGGCGGTGATGGTGGCCAGTTCCAGGGCATCGATGAAACGGTGCGCCCGTTCGCGGCTGCCCAATTCCAAACAGACCAGGCCGCCGAAACGGCTCATTTGACGGCGGGCCAGTTCATGTTGGGGATGCAACGGCAGACCGGGATAGTGGACGGCGCCATCCCACTCGAACCGTTCGGCCAGGTGACGGGCCACCCGCTCGGCATTGTCGCAATGGCGCTCCATGCGCAGAGAGAGGGTTTCCAGCCCTTTCGACAGCACCCAGGCGTTGAAAGGTGACAACGATGGGCCGGTGTTGCGCAGGTACGGATAGACGTGATTCATCAACAGATCTTCCCCGCCGACCACCGCCCCGCCCAGAACCCGTCCCTGTCCATCCAGATATTTGGTCGCCGAATGGACCACTAGGTGTGCCCCCAGCTCCAGGGGACGTTGCAGACAGGGGGTGCAGAACACATTGTCCACCGCCAGCAGGATATCATTGTCCCGGGCGATTTCGGCGATGGCGGCCAGGTCCCCCAGCTCCAGGGTGGGATTGGCCGGGGTTTCCAGGAAAAACATCCGCGTTTTCGGGGTAATGGCCGCCCGCCAGGCATCGACGTCCGAGAGGGGCACCAGGGTCGAAGCGATGTTCATCCGCGGCAGCAGGGTGTTGCGGATGTTGATGGTGGAACCAAACACCGAACGGCTGATCACCACATGATCCCCGGCCGACAGCAGCGAGAGAAAAACACCGGTGATGGCCGCCATGCCCGAGGCCATGGCCACCGCCCGTTCCCCGCCCTCCAGGGCCGCCAACCGCTCTTCGAAGGCGGCGACGCCGGGATTGGTGAAACGGCTGTAGATGTTGCCCGCCTCCTGGTCGGCAAACACCGCCCGGGCCTGGGCGGCGTTTTCAAAAATGAAGCTGGAGGTGAGAAACAGCGGCGGGCTGTTCTCACGCTCCGAGGTGGGGTGTATGCCGGTATGCAGGGCGGTGGTGGCCAATCCACGCCGCCGTTCGGGACGTTCGCTCATCATCATCTCCAATAAGAGTCTTCCGGCGGCTCCTCCCGCCGTGTCAACCTGAAACGTTTCACAGGAACTGAATGATCTCCGGCACCGAGTCCTCGCGGCCACCCCCGGCATCCACGGTGGATTCCCCTTTGGCCAGCACGGTGTCGAGCCGGTGGAGGTCGGCCCGCAAACGCTGGCATTTGGCGTGATCCGCGCCCAGTCTCTTTTCACCGATCTCCAGGGCGCGGCCCAGCAGCTCCCGGGCGGCGGCGGGTTGTCCCAGGCGCGTTCGACAAATACTCAGATTGGTCAGGGCAGTGACCGTTTCGGTGGGACGATCCCGGTCGCCGGCTTCCAGGTCCGACAGCACCCCCTCGAACATGTGGGCGGCCTTTTCCAACTCCCGGTGACGAAAATAGTCGATGGCCAGATGGGTGGCGGTGGAAATACGGTGCGGATGCCCGGGCACCAGATTTTTTTGTTGCATGGTGAACGCCATCAAGAGGGCGTTTCGACCCTCTTCGCGACGGTTGCGGGCCAGATCGAACAACCCTTTTTCATAGAGCGCCCCGGCGAGGGTGAGATGATCCTCCCCATGATATTTCCGCCGCCGCCCCACCGCCTCGTCGAACAGGAGCCCGGCCTCCTCGACTGCCCCATCGAAGGCCAGGACCCGGGCCAGGCGCAACTGGTAGGGGATCACCCGGTCATCGAACCGGGGGTAGGCCTTTTTCATGTAGTTGAGGGCCGCCCGGCCATACTGCACGGCCTTGGCATAATCCCGACGCCGTTGGCAATAGGTCAGGGCGCACGTGCAAATTTCGGCGCGCACCTCATGGGCGACGCTGACCCCGTCCTGTTTCATGACCCGGATGGCGTGACGGATGTGACTGTCGGCGCGGTCCCGGTTTTTCAATTTATCCGCCGCCTCGGCCAGCCGGGCATGCAGATGGGCGCTGAACAGATGGTTGGATCCGAACACCCGCTCCAACAGTTCCAGGGCCCGTTCCAGATAGGCCAGGGCCTTGTCGTAGCGACCCTGTTTCAGGCAAACCGTGGCCAACAGTTCCAGGGGGTTCGAGAGTACGTAGTCGTGTTCACCCCGCTGCGTTTCCATCCTGGCCAGGATCGAATCATACAGTTTTTCCGCTTCGGCATACCGGCCGATCTCCATGTAGAAATCGGCCAACTGCTGGGTGAGGGTGTCAAGCACCTCCGGGCCGTGCTCCCTGCGCTTCTCCAAAAGGCTCAAGGCCAGTTTCAACTTCGGCTCCACCTCACCGTAACGACCATACCAGTGGTTGACGATACCATCCAGGGCGTGGATGAAGGCCATGTCGCCCCCATCCCCATCGACGTCCCCCTCCCCGGCCCGGATCAGGCCGGCCAACCGTTGTTCCGCCTCATTGCGCCGACCGCTGCGGAAGGCCAGATCGACCAGGTGGTATTGATCCTGAATGGTATAGACGGCGGCCTCTTCTCCGAGGGCGGTCCGTACCCCATTGACGGCCTGGGAAAAATAGTATTCGGCCTCCTCGTACAGATTGGTCTCCAGATAGGTGTTGCCGATCTTGCGGTAGACCTCGATGGTATCGGGACCCGGCTGATCGCCGTCCAGTTTGATGGACAGGGCGACGGACTCCCGGAAATGGGTGTCGGCCTCCTGGAGTTTCCCGGCCACCAGTTTGACGCCGCCGAGATTGCTCAACGCCTCGACCACCGCCGGATGTTCCGGACCCACCGAATCGGTATAGACGCGAACGGTTTTTTCGGCGAGGGAAATGGCCTTGTTGGGGTTGCGGCGTATCAGATGGAGATAGGTCAACTGTTCCAGCACCTGGGCGACATCGGTGTGGCCGACTCCGAACAGATCGGTACGGATCGACAGGGCCTGTTCCAGCTGCTCTTCCGCTTCCAGGAAGTTGCCCCGCTCCAGGTTGACCCGTCCCAGGTTGCAAAAGGAGAAGGCCATCTCCGGCGATCGGAACTCGACGGTGGCGGTCAAAATGTCATGGGCCCTGCGACCCTGTTTTTCCGCCTCGTTCAACCGGCCCCGGTTGAGGTTCATCTCCACCAGCAGATTGAGGATGCGTCCGACGCCGACATGCCGTTCCCCGACGGCGGCGCGCAGGATGTTCATCCCCTCGTTGACATACCGATCGGCCTGGACGAAGGCGCCACCGGAAAGATAGACCATACCCAGATGGGCCAGGGCATTGCCATACTCGGGATGGTCGTTGCCGAACAGCTCCAGCGCCGTCCTGACCATTTTTTGACCGAGCTGTTCGGCTTTTTCCAAATCCCCGGCGACCATGGCCTCCATGCAGCTGGAGCATATCTTGTCATACTGTTTTTGCTGGATGAATTTAAACATGCCTTCACATCATATCCCTGCGCTGCTGCATGAACGGGCGGCTTCGATCGGATGGTCTCCTTTCCGGTTGACCCGGTGCCTTCCCCGACGTGCACCGATCCGGTTTGATCCTAGCCCAGAACCGCCCGGGGTTCCATCCCTGACGAGGCTGTTGCAGAATAGCCCGGGTGGTCGGTGTCCGGCGGGAGGGGGGCCGCATCGACCGGGTTGGGAAACGGGTTCCCATCAACAGTCTTGCAGCGGATTTCTCGGGTGGGCATCATGGTGGTGAGGTTGAATCGTTCCACGGTCGGTTTTTTGTTTCTTTTGCACCTGCCTGATTCCGGTAACACCGTACCTGTTTCCCAAGTGGCTCCGGCAAGGATCAGAAATGGTGATTTGGAATTCTGATACAATCCGGTTAGTTCGTTCATGCCATTTTTTTAAACTCTGTTCGCCATATGGTTCTTTTGGCGTTACAATAAGTGCCTGTGTTCACTAAACGGTTAATGCTTCCTTGTAGAGGAAGCAAGCTGCTGAGATGTTATTGGTGTTGGAGCGGGACATGCGACCAAAGGTTTACATTGAAACATCCATTCCAAGCTACCTGACGGCACGTTCCAGCAACGATATCCGTGTGGTTGCCAATCAAAACATCACCATTGAATGGTGGGAAATGCGCCGTCCCGCTTTCGATCTGTTCATCTCGGAGTTTGTCATTGCCGAAGCCAGTCTTGGCAACCCGGAAGCATCCAGGAGACGTCTCGAAGCCATAGCAAATTTACCTGAACTTTCTACGACTCATGAAGTCAGACAACTCGCAGGACTGTTAATCAAGGATGGACCCGTTCCAATAAAAGCGGAAGTGGATGCTTTTCATATTGCTGTGCCGGCTGTGAATGGCATCGAATATCTGCTCACATGGAACTGTACCCATATTGCGAACGCCATCATGAGACCAAAAATTGAAGAAATCTGTCGTCAGCAAGGTTTTGAGCCACCAATCATCTGTACACCCCTGGAGTTGATGGAAGGTTGACACCATGTGGAAAGATCCTATCGTCGAGGAGACGCGAAAGCTTCGTGATCAGTATGCCAGCCAACATGGTTATGACATGGATGCCATTTTTGCAGACATTCAACACCGCCAGGCAAAGTCCAATCAAAAACTGGTTTCGCTTCCACCACGCAAACCAGAAACTGAAAACACAACAATCCGATGACATACATTAAATCCGGTCGGATTGTAGTTGCCACCACTTGATCTGACAATCTAGAATTGATCTGACAAAATCCCAATCGTCAGAACCGGTCGAATTCATGAGACAGCAGGCGCATGAAACCGGTGCTCCCCCTTTGGCTCGCCCGAGACCCGCCCCCAGTCTCCCAAATGCCGCCCCGGTAAAAGCCATCCCGGGGGCGACGATACCGGCCAATCATCCGCCCGGGGTTCCATCCCTGACGAGGCTGTTGCAGAATAGCCCGGGTGGTCGGTGTCCGGCGGGAGGGGGGCCGCATCGACCGGGTTGGGAAACGGGTTCCCATCAACAGTCTTGCAGCGGATTTCTCGGGTGGGCCATCATGGTGGTGAGGTTGAATCGTTCCACGGTCGGTTTTTTGTTCCTTTTCCACCTGTTTTTCCCGGTGGCCTCCCCGGTGCTGGCCGCGGCGCCGCCGATGACCTTCCCCGGTCCCGCCTCCTGGATCCTGGCCAGCGACAGCCACGGGTCGTTGAAACGTCTGGAACTGTTGGGACAGTGCCCGGTCTGGGTGACCGCCCCCCACCCGGTCGCCATTCACGATCTGGACATCTCCCCCAATAACCGCCTGGCCCTGGCCGGACGGGCGGATGGCGTCATCATCCTGCTGGACCTGGCCACCGGCCGGCGCGTCAAACGGTTGACCGGCCACACCGGGGCCGTCAACAGCGTTTCCTTCTCCAAGGATGGCCAATGGGGCATCTCCGGCAGTGACGACGGCTTCCTGCGACTTTGGGATTTGAAGAGCGGTCGGGAGTTGCAGCGGTTCGAAGGGGTGAACGCCCCCATCCACTCGGTGGCCTTTTCCCCCGACCAGACCCGGGTGGTGGCCGGCAGCGGCACGGGCGAACTGTTCGTCTGGGATGTGACCCAGGAACTGTTGCTCTGGTCCACCCGGGGCCACCAGGGGGCCGTGGGCACGGTGTCGGTCTCCACGGACGGTCTGTTGCTGCTCTCCAGCGGCGCCGATGGCAAACTGCGGATTTGGCATCTGATCACCGGCGCCGCCAGCCGGTCCATCGCCGCCCACGACGGGATGGTGATGGCGGCCGGTATTTTCGATGACGGACTGGAGGCCTGGAGCCACGGCGGCGATGGTTGGTTCCGCACCTGGAACGTCGCCGACGGCCAGGCACGGACCGCCTTTCGCGTACCCGGCGCCAGCCCGGTTTCGGTGGCGGTCCATGGCCATAAAAGAGTGGCGCTCTTTTCCGGCGACTCCCGGAACCACACCCTGTTCAACCTGCGTAGCGGCCAGAAAATCCGCGATTTTTCCACCGTTGCCGAAACCCTGCAACCGGCACCGCCCACCCCCTCCCCCGACCGGTCGACGGCGGCAGCGACCTGGACCGAGCCCCTCTCCGGCATCGCCTTCATCCGGGTGAGCGGCGGCTGCTTCAACATGGGCTGCGGTGACTGGTCGGAACGATGCACGGCGGAGGAGAAACCGTTGCACGAGGTGTGTCTGGACGACTATTGGCTGGGACGGACCGAGGTGACGCAAAAACAGTGGCGGGCCATCATGGGCACCAACCCGTCCAAATTCCGCTTTGACGAAAACCTGCCGGTGGAGCAGGTCTCCTGGGAGGATGCCCATCGGTTCATCTGCCGGCTGAACCGGCATCATCGTGTCCGTTTCCGCCTGCCCACCGAGGCCGAATGGGAGTATGCCTGCCGCGAGAAAGGCAAGGAGCGCATGTTTCAACCGCACCACCCCGACACCCGGATGCCCATGGGCGGCAAACCGTTGCCGGTGGCCGCCGGCACCGCCAACGCCCTGGGCCTGCACGGCATGCGCGGCAATGTCTGGGAGTGGACCGCCGACATCTACGCAAAAAACGGCTATGAACGGCACGACCATGAAACCCCTCTCTATGTCGGAGACGAGTCGTTTTTGTTCACCAACGGCAAATTCGACCGGGTGGAACGGGGCGGCAGCGCCAATCTGGGCCGCGAGGAGGGCCGCTGCACCTTGCGCGATTATGATTTTCCAGATTTTAAAAGTTTTTTTCTTGGGTTGCGTTTAGCTGTCATTCCCTGAAAAAAGGGGGTCCGCCACTCGTTTCGATTGCTTGAAAAAAAACTTACGCTCACATGCTTTCCTCAGCGTAATCTCCCGCCCGCGTTTTCCGTCGCTTTGCGGCAACACTGAAAAACACCCGAAAAAATGAATGTCAGGCTGGAACCGCTCTTGCTTCCCATTGCGGATGGGACTCAACGGGCCTCTCTCGTCGTGGGTTGCTGTCTGAACGTTGCCATAACCAGGGAAGGCGGTATTGAACGGTGTGTCGATGATACGGTTTCGGTCGATGATCGGGTGGATTTCCGGGGTGATATTGTTCCTCCCGGCGCTGCTGGCCGGCTGCCTGTCGGCGCCCACCATCGGCATCGAAGAGGGCGAGGAGTTGGTAATCGAAAAATCCTCCTTCTCCTTCGAACAGACCAAAATGCTCTTTGATGAATACAAGATTCAGCCCGGCGACATGCTCGATATTTTGTTCAACATACAAACCCGGACCAAGGAGGCCCGGTTTTCCCTCTCCCTGGGCGATACGGTCAGTGTCCATTTCCCCTATTATCCGGAATGGAACTCCACCCAGAAGATCCGGCCCGATGGCACCATCTCCCTGCCGGTGGTCCGCGAGGTGCAGATCGCCGACAAGACCATCCCCGAGATCACCCAGTATCTGACCCAACGCTATGAGGGCACGCTGAAAAATCCGGAGCTGTACATCACCGTTCCCGAGTTTCTCGCCCAGATTCGCGAGTTGAAGCACGATCTGCACACCTCCGCCCGCGGTCTGAGCCGTCTGGTGACGGTGCGCCCCGACGGATATGTCACCTTCCCCATGGTCGGCAACATCCTGGTGGCGGGAAAAACCATCGAAGAGGTGACCATCCTGTTGAACGAACAGTATAAAAAGGTCAGTTCCAGCCTGTTCGTCGATCTGTTCCTGGAAAAGACCACCGGCAGTGTCGTCCATGTATTGGGTGAGGTGGCGCGGCCCGGTCCCTATACCATCAGCAAACCGATTTCCGCCATCGAGGCCATCTCCAAGTCCGGCGGTTTCACCAGCGATGCCGAACTGTCGACGGTGGTGGTCATCCGCCGTCACAAGAAAAAGGTGGTGGCGACCATGGTCAACCTGGAGGAGATGCTGCACCTGCGTTCCGGACGGTTGTTCTATGTCAGCCCCAACGATGTGCTCTACATTCCGAAAACCCGCATCGCCTCCGCGGCCCATCTGATGGAACAGGTGCGACAGGCCACCTTTTTCCAGGGCTGGAGTGTCGGTTTGAGCTGGGTGATCGACGACGAACCGATGTTGGGTAAAACCCCACCGTTTCCCTAGGTGAGCGAGCCGAACGATGACGAATGAACCGACAACGGCGCCGTCGAACGAGCGCGGCCGATTCGATGAGACGGTCAAACCGATCATCACCAGGAATGTGCGGGAACTCTCCTCGGTCAAGGGCAACCTGTTGAGCGCCTCGGGCGGGACCAAACTGCGGACCCTGATGGTGACCAGCAGCGTGGGCAAGGAGGGCAAAACCGTGGCCGGCATCAGCTTGGCCTATGCCTTGTCGGTGCTGGGCGGGGCCCGCACCCTGTTGGTGGACGGCAACATTCTCCACCCGAACCTGCACACCCTGTTCAATGTGGAACCGGCGCCGGGTTTGATGGAGGCGGTCTATTCGGGAAAGTGCGACGAGACCGCCTTCCGGCGGACGGAATTCAATAATTTGACCCTGCTGCCCCAGGGCGGCGACCGGTCACACTGGTTGGAGCTGTTCGAATCGGACCGTTTCGGGACCTGCTTGAAACAACTGTCCGAAAAGTTCGATTTCGTCATCCTGGAGGCGCCGCCGGTGTTGGCCTCCTCGGAGGTGTCGGTCATCGCGCCGCTGTTCGATGGCATTCTGTTCGTGGTGCGCTGCGAAACCACCAAATGGGAGGTGGTGCAACTGTCGGTGGACAAGATCACCGCCGTCGGCGGCAAGGTGCTCGGCAGCGTGCTCAATCGGCGCAAATTTTATATCCCGAAAATATTTTACGGTCTGTTTTGACCGGTTGCCCGTTTCATCGACTGATTTTCACCGGAATGAAAACTGGATCATCCAATGGCCAGAGTTGAAAAACAGGAACATCTGATTCGCGAGATGGCGTTTATCCTGTTCGCGCAGAAGGATGCCATCCTGCGCACGGGAATGGTGGTGTTCGTTATCGTCCTGGCCATCGCCTTTTTCTGGCCGCCCAGCTACTCGGCGGAAGGGAGCTTTCTGGTCAAGGGCAAAAAGACCGAGCGCAACCCCGAATCGTTGGAATCGACCATTCTGCGGGTCACCCCCATCACCAAGGAGGACCTCAACTCCGAGGCGCAAATCTTCACCTCCGAAGCGGTGATCAAAAACACCATCCTGACCCTGCGTGAAAGCCGGAACCTGTTCATCCCCAAACCCGAGGGTCCCACCCTGGGACAACGCCTCGGCACCTGGCTCAAACATTTGGGACTCGGCGGCGAAACCGAGGTATTGGACCCGGAAATGACCGAGCAGGATCCGATCCTGGCGGCACAGATTCGTCGGATCAAGGGGGCGGTATCCATCAAGGTGGTCCCCTCTTCGCGGGTGATCTCCATCAACCTGCGTTGGAACAACCCGGAACGGGCGCGCCTCATCCTGTCGACCCTGATGGACAGTTATCTCGAACATCGTCGCGAGCTGTTCGCCCCCGAGCAGGTCAAAGGTTTTTTTTCCCGGCAGGTGGTCAACTATTCCGAGGGGCTGGAGCGGAAAAAGAGCGATCTGCTGAAATTGATCCAGGCGGAAAAGGCCCCGGATCCGGCCATGGAGATTGAAAACAATCTGTTGCTCAAAAAAGGTTTCCAGGAGGATCTGAACATCCTGGAAAAAACCATGATCGAAACCGGGGAGGCCAGCGCCCATCTGCTGGAGGTGTTGGACAAGGATGAGATCCAGATATTTTCCTTTGTCGACAACGAGGCGATCCGGGAAATGGGCGCCAAGGTGCGGGAACTGGTGTTGGAACGGTCCCGCCTGCATCGTATTTTTCATCCCAACAGCGTGCAATTCAAAGGTATCGAAGAGGAACTGGAGGAGGCCTACACCGCCCTGAAGGAGGAGGTGAACCGGCTGCGCGCAAAGAAGGAGTCCACCCTGCGGACCTTGCGTGCGCAGGTGACCCTGTTGCGGCAAAAGATCGATGAGATCGACAAACGCAACATGGTGTTGAAACAGTTGCAGGTGGACCTGGAGACCATCAACCGCGAATCGGAGCTGCTCTCCTTCTCCTTCCAGACCTTCTACAAACGCCGCGAAGAGGCCAACATCTCCATGCCCGGCGAAAAAGGCGGACTCAACTCCCAGGTGGTGATCCTGACCCGGGCGCGGGCCTCGACCTCACCGGTGTTCCCCAACAAACGCATCCTGATCCCCTTTGGTTTCATCGTTTCGTTGCTGGTCGGTTTCAGCATCGGTTTCATGAATGAATTTTTCGACCACACCTTCAAACGTCCGGAGGACAGCGCCCGTTTCGCCGGCCTGAAGCTGATTTTTTCCATTCCCGACCATTCCCCCCAGGAAACGAGCGCCGATGACCGGAAACGGCGACCGGCAATCACCGTGACGGGGAAAAGAAAAGGGGCGACGATGGCGGGATTCGCCTACCTGGCCCTGGTGCCGCTGGCGCTGTTTTCCCCCCATCCCGGCGGCTTCACGCCAACGGACCCGGACCGGTTCGATTCATCGACGCGGGAAGAACGGGATACTGGTATTCATTCGTTAATTATGAGAAACTACCCGGTGACCGCTGTTCCGTCCGTCGGAAAGGAGCCCGGAGAAGGTTCCTTGAATGGATCGGGGCGTTATGAACGATTGGTGGAGAGGGTGGCCCGGGAAACCGTGGATGCCACGGCGGAAGCCCTGTTGGCCGCAATCCCGGATGACGAGATCGACATCATCAATAACGATCCGACCGTTGGGGAACCGTGGGAGATTTATCGGTTGATGTTGAAACAAATCCCGATCGATACGATCTCCCAATATCCTGCCTCCGGCATGATCGACCCGTGAGGGCCAAGGAATGGCAACAATGGCTGAAGAACAGGCACACCGGGCACTCCCCGCCAGGATGCGGCTGCTGAGCCGCGTCCGGCTGAGCGGCTATCAAAAACCGGACTTCCTGACCTCCTTTCTCTTTAATTTTTCCGCATCGTTGGTGATGCTGCTTCTGGCCCTGCCTTTCTTTATTTTCATTCCCATTTTGATCAAACTGCAGGATGGCGGTCCGGTTTTTTATCGGGGGGAACGGCTCGGTTTCCGCAAAAAAATTTTTTTCATGTATAAATTTCGCACCCTGGTGCCCAATGCCGAACAGTTGATCGGCGCCAAACTGCTCTCGGCCACCCGGAAAACGGCCCTGGTCACGCCGTTGGGACATTTTTTGCGCGATACCCGGCTGGATGAACTGCCGCAGTTGATCAATGTCCTGAAAGGGGAGATGGACCTGATCGGCCCCCGACCGGAACGGCCGGCGGTCTATGAGCAGACCTGCCGTTTCATTCCCGGTTATGAAAAACGGTTCGATGTCAACCCGGGCGTGATCGGCCATTCCCAACTGTTCACCCCCCACGGCACACCCAAGCGCATCCGCGTGCTGATCGACAATTTTTATGTGTCCCGCAAACAGCAGATCGGATCCGACGGGTTGTTTTTTGTCTATGCCATGTATTTATTGTGTAAAAAAGCGCTGTTCCGCACCATTCGCGTCAGCCGCAACCTGCGGGAACAGGTATTGCGGCGTCGGGCGCTCACCAACCAACGGCAATCGGAACGCATCACCCACAAAGGGTCACACATCCATTTTCGTTTCGAGTCGGAAGAGGAGTCGGTCAAGGAGCGGCTCGGCACCCTGGAGGATATCAACGATGAAGCGTTGATTTTACGGTTTCCCACCGAGCTGCCACTGGAGGATTCCCTGCAATTGCGGCTGGTGCGCCAATTGAACAATCCGGTGGTTGGAACCCGCAAGCGCAAGATTTGCCGGGCCAACGGCCACATCGTCGCCATCAAACCGAGCCCGACCCATCCCGGCCATTTTCACCATGTGGTCTTTTATGAGGCCGCCTCTCCCTTGAATGAATACAAGATTTACAAATATTTTCTCTATCAAAGCATCTCCTGACCGGGAAAGGGATCGATGACCCCGACGCTCACGGCGGCGTTGTCGAGCCCGGCGGGAGGGTTGTTGCTGTTTTCTCTGGCCGGTATCGCTCTGCTGTTCCCGTTTTATCCCCTGCTGCTGCTGTTGCTGGTCCGTTTCCGGGGCCATCCCCACCCTATGGATGAAACCGACCTGCCGGAAGCGACGCTGTTGGTGGCGGTGCGCAACGGCGCCGGTTTGATCGCCGACAAGGTTCAAAATGGTCTGGCGCTGGACTATCCGGCCGACCGGCTGCGGCTGGTGGTGGTTTCCGATGGTTCGACGGATGGCACCGTCGAGCTGTTGCGGGATTTGGAAAAACAACAACCCCGGCTGACCGCATTGATCCTGACCGATCATCCGGGCAAGGCCGGGGCGCTCAACGCCGCTTTTCCGCTCTGCACCGGCGAGGTGGTGGTATTCAGCGACGCCGACGCCCTGTTGGCCCCGGAGGCCTTGAAAAATCTGTTGCGGCATTTCGCCGATCCGGGGGTGGGCGGGGTGTGTGGTCAACGGACCATCCGCCGGGATGATACCGATCTCAAGGAGGCGCAAACCCGTTATATCCGCCTGGACAGCGCCATCAAACGGTTGGAAAGCCATCTGCGCGGCATCACCTCCAGCGATGGCAAACTGTACGCCATCCGCCGGCTGTTGTTCCGTCCCATTCCACCGGGGGTGACGGATGATTCCTTCACCGCTTGGAGCGTCATCGGTCAGGGATACCGGTTCCTGTTCGAACCCCGGGCGTTGGCCGGCATCCGCGTGCCCTCCCGCAACGCCGGGCATGAGTTGCGCCGCCGCCGGCGCATCGTCTCCCGCAGCCTGCGCGGCATCCGCCTCAATCATCGTCTGTTGAATCCCTTCCGCTTCGGCGTGTACGCCTGGGGGTTGGCCATCAACAAGATCATCCGTCGTCTGTTGCCGGTGTTGTTGCTGGGCGTGTTCATCGCCTCCCTGGCGCTGGCCGGCCAACATCCGTTGTTGGGGCTTTTTCTACTGGGGCAGGTTTTATTGATCGGTTTGGCGGCCCTGCACCCGCTCCTTTTCCGGCAGTCGTCCAGACCGGGCCGGCTCGGAAAACTGTCCGCCACCGCTTTTTATTTTATCATCGGCAACCTGGGCACCCTGCTGGGGGTGTTTGATTTTCTCCTGGGGCGCACCGCCGTGCGCTGGGATCCGGAAAAAAAATGAGTCCACCGATCCCGCCGGCCATCCGTCCCAAACGGATCGCCTACATGATGTCCCGGTTTCCCAAGATCACCGAAACCTTCGTGCTCTATGAAATTCTGGAATTGGAAAAACTGGGTTTCGAGATGGCGATCTATCCGCTGTTGCGCCATCGATCGGCCCAAACCCATGCCGAGGCGGAATCACTGGTACGCCGGGCGGTCCATTATCAACCGTTTCTTTCGCCGTCGATCATCGGCGCCAACCTCTGGTTTTTGTTCCACCGGCCGATCCGCTATCTGCGGGCGTTGTGGGAAATCGTCTCCGGCACCTTTGGTTGCAGCAATTTTTTTCTCGGCGCCCTGCTCTTTTTTCCCAAGTGCGCCTGGTTCGCCCGCGACATGGAACGGCGCCGGATCGAACACATCCATGCCCATTTCGCCAACCATCCGGCCCTGGCGGCGCTGTTCATCCATCGGTTGACCCACATCCCCTTCTCCTTCACCGCCCACGGTTCGGACCTCCACGTCCGCCAACGGATGCTCGACCGGAAAATCGCCGCCTCCCGGTTCACGGTGATGATTTCCCAATACAACAAACGGTTCGTGCTCGACCGGTTCGGGGAGCGGTTGGCCGACAAGATGGTAATCATCCATTGCGGCATCGATCCATCGATTTTCAAACCCACCCCCCTCCCCAACGGCGACACCCTGAACATATTGACCGTCGCCTCCCTGCGCAAGGTGAAGGGTCACCGTCATCTGCTGGATGCCTGCCACCTTCTCCAACAACGGGGTGTATCGTTTCATTGTCACCTGGTTGGGGATGGACCGAGACGGGCCGGGATCGAGCAACAGTTGCAACGCCTCGATCTGACCACCCGGGTGACCCTGCACGGCGACCAACCCCGATCCCGGGTGGCGGCATGGATGGCCGAAGCGGACGTGGTGGTCCTGACCAGCATCCAAACCCGCCAAGGCAACCGTGAGGGCATCCCGGTGGTGTTGATGGAAGCGATGGCCAGCGCCCGCCCGGTGGTGGCCAGCGATCTGTCCGGCATCCCGGAGCTGGTCCAACATGAAAAAACCGGCCTGCTGGTCCCCCCTGGCGAACCAACGGCCATCGCCGACGCCCTGCAGCGCCTGGCCACCGATCCCGATCTGAATCACACCCTGGGCACCGCCGGTCGGCAACGGGTGGTGCAGCATTTCAATCTGAAAGAGAACGTTCGGGAGTTGGCGGGGTGGATCGGTGGTGCGGGGGGGTAATTGATTCTTCAACTTTGTACACGGTCATCCGATCTTTATCATCCTGATAAGAGAGGTAATCCTCAATCGCTTTTACCGTAGCTGATTGAATGGCGTTGACAGTTACCGTACTGGCTTTCAGGCTCAGATTTTTGCCATATTTTCCGGTCTTTTTGTCGATAATGATTGGGACGAACTCACGATCATTGATGATTCCAAGCAGGTATCGGAAATGAGCATTGTGAAAGCAAACCCGCAGCTTTACCTGCTGGATGTGGATGAAAAAAACTTCTTGAGCTTTTAAAAATGATTCACCTCTCCGAAGTCCATTCAGAATAAAGTCTTTCACATCAATAACGATATCCGACTCTTGAAAATATTTTCTGTTCTTTTTAATTTGTCCTCGGAAAGATCGGGGGATCAAAATGAACTTCATCAGGTATTGAGAGCTTCCGGATAAGAGCGTTGCCGATGGTTTTTTGCCAATTTAACAAAAGCATCTTGAACCTCTTCCGTCTCCATGGCGGCTTTTGCACTTTCCACAAAATCCGCATCCAACTCCGCATCCAGGTTCACCTTGCCCGAAAGCCACTGTTTGAGCAGGTTGTTGACGACGACGGCGTATTGAACTCCCAGGGCATCACAGGCACTCTGGACTTGCATCTTCAACTCCCCGGTGGTGGGCACGCTGGGGAGGAGAACGGATTTTTTCAGCATTTCAATCATCTCCAGAAGCACTGTTCAGCCGATTGACACACTCAGAGTATAGCACGATGTACAATGGATACAAAACCTCCTTGCGCCAAGCCCTGGGGTATCGATATCCGCTGGCTGGCTGCCACACACTCCGACCCATCCCATCAGCGGCCCATCCATGCGTATGACACCACGCTCAAGAAAATATTTCCTGCCCTGCACAAACCCCGTTGAAACTGTTGGTGGGACAGGAGGGTATCGAGTTGTTGACCGTCGAATTCCCGGCGGTCAAAAAACGCCTGCCCGATCTGGTGGTGCGGTTGCGGGATGACGCCATTTTCCACCTGGAACTGCAAAGCACCCCCGATTCGATGGCGTGGCGGCTCCTGGAGTATTACACGATGATCCGGGGAGTTTATCCGGAGGATCCGTTGCGGCAGATGGTACTCTACATCGGCCCCGGACCCAAGCGGCCAGCGTCGAAAATCGAGAAACCGAACCTGAATTTCCGCTATACCGTCCGGGACATTCGTGAAATCGACGGCCAGCATATGTTGGATAGCCCGATGCTGGAAGAAAATCTCCTGGCGATCCTCTGTCGCCTGGGGAATGAACGCCTGACGATACGAGAAATACTCCAACGCATCATCCCACGGCCGGCCAGGGAGCGGGCCGATGCCCTGGAAAAACGGGTCATTCCGGCCGGTCTTCGCAAACTGGACCTGCCGGTCAAAAAGGAGATCAAAGAGATGGTCATTTCAATCGATGTGATGGAAAACGTCATTTTACGCGACATCTCTGAACAAGACCGGCGGGATGAGGCCGCCGCCATCTTCCGGCGTCTGTTGGTTCACCGTTTTGGCGACGTGGGCGAGGATATCCACAAAAAATCGACAACGCCGACCTCCCCACCCTTGAAAAATGGAGCTTTCGTATCCTCGACACCAAATCGCTCGCCGAGGTGTTTCAATAGTTTTATCCGGTCATGCCCGGAAAATCGGTTCCGTCTGTTGGCCGCCATTACCTGAATCCGTGATTTCGGCCAGCAAGGAAACGTCCATTATACTTGAAATCCTGAAACAACATGATATAATGCGCCGGGTCGTTGAGGTGGTTTCCAAAGGCCTTCATGGCCGTTATCAGTCATTACCGGTCGAAGCCAGAAATTCGTCAGCTTTTCTTGGAATTGTTGTTTTTCAAGCCGTACTCGGTGAAAGCGTATGTTTCCGTATCGGCTGCAACTTTTTCCATGGTCAAACGCAACCTGTCTCAGTGGCCGTTTTGATGAATTCGGCGATCTTGGGGGCTGAGATTTCACGAGAAACCTGCATGGCCAGGTTTTCCGGTGTCGCTGGTTACGCAGATGGAAATGGGGAGATAACAGCAGGTTTTCGCTGAGGTTCACAAACGATTCTCTCAATCGCGGATGCTTGTGGGCAGGACGGCTGGCCAGTCGCGCCAATACACGTCCAGGGAGAGTCAGGGGAGAATGAAACCATGTCCGCTTTTGCGCTCAGGACAGCATTTGCGGACATGGATGAAAACTGGACCGTGCGAACTTGGGCACAAACCCGCGTCTGGATTGGATCGAAGTCTTGTTCTCCCATGTCCGCTTTCTTAAAAAGCGGACATGGGGAAAAATTATCCAGTGGCTATATAAATAATGGGAAACACTGTATTAAGTGAATTCTCTAAAATTCATTTGTCTGATCTTCCAATAACAGATGATTTTGAGGA
>CAYFNE010000036.1:0-45999 GCA_964344355.1 uncultured Magnetococcales bacterium | reverse complement strand
TCCATACCGTAGAGAAAGATGGCCAGACCGCCGAACAGCTTCATGGTGATGGTGAAAAAATCCAGCGATCCACCCTTGCCGGCGGCAATGGCCGACCAGGGGGTCAGCAGGGTGGCGGCGCCCAGTGAGGCCAGGGCCATGAACAGCAAATTTTTCATCCATGTCTTTTCAAAGACATTCATTCTTGAGACTCCTTCGTGTTGACGGGGGTTGTTGAAAGCGGACGGAGCGAATGGTTCATGCCACTCTCAACCGTCATTGCTGGGGGTGGCGGTGATGAAACGCATCCAGGCCGGCCGGGGGGCGGCTTGCCATTCCGGCTTGACCAATCTTTTCAAGAAGGTCGAGCCGACGAACACCCAGGATCCGGTCAGGAACAGCAGGCCCATCATGGCCAGCCCAACCGGTCCACTGGTTTCGGACACCACCATGGCCAATCCCCAGAAGGCCAGCGCCAGGCCGGCGCGGAGGAAGGCGATGTTGCCACGGGGAAACAGACCGCCCGGTTGGCCCGGGGCCCGACCGACGGCTTCAGCAATGGCGGATTCACGGGTGGTTGAGGATCGGTTTTTCATTGTTTTCGTCTCCTGACAAAAGGATATATGGAATCAACTCCGGTCGATTGAAAAGGCCGGTCGGCCCGGTCGACCGGGGTGATCATTTGCAGAAATACATGTCATGAAACATGCCAGTTGCTGACAAAAAACAATGTCCTGTAAAAACAATCAGTTGTGGAAGTATTTTTGTTTCTGGATCCAACTTTGGGGGTGTTCGGAAATGTAAATCGGGATGGAGGGGTGGGTGGGGGAGTGGTGAATTTTTCCTGTTTGCTCAAATGGTTGAATAACTGTTCAGGGCAGGGGGGATGTTCATTTGGTTACACCCCCCCGGGGGAACGGGGGGAGGGGGGTTACATCGATTCCGCCTTGAGGCGCACCAAACGGCGGTTGAGGGCCGGCCTGGAGACGCCCAACAGCATGGCGGCGATGCCCTGATTGCCGCCGGTCTGGCGGATCGCCTCCTTGATCATCAAATTTTCCGCCTCCTTCAGGGTCGGGAAACGGCCGGTGGCGTAGATGGCGGATTGAATGTTGGGCGGGATGTCATGGTTGTCCAGGGAATTGGCGGCCCGGTTCAGACGAATGGCATTTTTGAAACTTTTCGAGGAGATGGTCTGTCCGGACTGGTGCCGGGTCACCGCATCGAAGATCATGGCCCGCAACTCGCGGATGTTGCCGGGAAAATGGTAGGCGGAGAGCAGGGTGAACAGTTCCGGCGGTGGTTCCAGGTTGGGTTTGCCGATGGTTTTGCCGGCTTCGGCGAGAAAATGGCCCACCAGCAGGGGGATGTCCTCGATGCGTTCCCGCAACGGGGGGATATCGATGCGATGGCTGGACAAGCGGAAAAAGAGATCCTGCCGAAACCGGTTGTCGGCCATCCGTTGTTGCAGGTCCTGGTTGGTGGCGGCGATGATGCGGGCGCTGCAGATTCGTGGCAGGTCGGCTCCCAGGGGGTAGTAGTTTTTTTCCTGCATCAAACGCAACAGTTTGACCTGGGAGGAGATGGCCAAATCGCCGATTTCATCCAGGAACAGGGTGCCGTCGGCGGCCTTGACCACCAGTCCTTCGCGCAATTGGTCGGCGCCGGAAAAGGCCCCTTTTTGATGCCCGAACAAGGTATCGGAAAACATGTTGTCATCGAGGCCGGCGACATTGATCGAGACCAGGTCGCCGCTGCGATGGCTCACCTGATGCACCGCCTTGGCGATCAACCCCTTGCCGACGCCGGTTTCACCGGTGATCAGGACCGGTTCACCGCTGACCGCCAGGGCTTCGATATAACGGAAAATCGCCTCCAGTTTTGGATGGTTGGTAACGATGTGGTCGAAGGCCTCATGGCGATTCGCCTGTTTGCCCAGGAGGCAATTGGTCAGGGTATGGACCTGTCGGCGCAGGGCCCGGGTTTCCAGGGCCCGTTTGACGCTGGAGACGAAACGGCTTTCCTCCACCGGCTTGATCAAATAGTCGAAGGCCCCCTCTTTCATGCACTGGACGGCGGTCTCCACATCCTGGGAGGCGGTCATCACCACCACCGGAACCTGGGGGTGTTGTTGGACAATCCGCGGTAACAGTTCGATGCCGGACACCTTGGGCATGATCAGGTCCAGGACCACCATGCCGGTTTCGTTCGTTTCCAGGAAAGGCAACAGTTTGCGCCCGTCGATCAGGGTTTGAACGCTGGTGATGCCGAAACTTTTCAACAGCATGCTGGAGCCGAAGAGCACATCCTCCTCGTCATCGACCAGCACCACTGGCAGGTCACGCATGGTTTGTGCGGTCATGTTTTCAATCCGTTTAGCGCCGATGGAATCAGTGGCAGCTTGATGGTTACCAACGTCCCTTTGCCCAACTGCGATTGGAAATGCATGCTGCCACCATGGTTTTGGATGATCTGGGAAGAGATGGACAATCCCAGTCCCGTGCCACCCGACTCCTCCCTGGTGGTGAAAAAAGGGTCGGTGACGTGCTGAATCCGGGCCGGTGAAATGCCTCGTCCCTCATCCCGTACCCGGATGACGACCGCCTCGCCGTTTTGGTCGCGGTCGGCGGTGACCCGGATGCCGTGCCGTCGGTCGGGCAGGGCCTGCAGGGCATTGAGGATGACATTGATGAACACCTGCTCCAGTTGTTGCATGTTGCCTTTGACCGATGGCAGGTCATTGGCCAGGGTCATCTGAAAATGGTCGCAATTTTTTTTGATTTTGTTCTGCAGGATGGAAACCGCCCCCTTGAGGGTTTCGGAAACATCCACCCGTTGATCCAACGTTCCGGCGTCCTGACGGCTCATGCGCTTGAGAGTGTTGACGATCTTTTTGATGCGATCGCTGTTGTGGATGATGCCGGAAAACAGCTTCGGCAGGGACTCCAGGGCCTCGGCGGCCGGCATGCCACCGATGGAAAAATCGCCTTCCTGTCGACGTTGACGGTCGATGATGGTGGCCAGATCGATGGAAAACCGCTGCAACACCGAGGCGTTGAACTGGATGGCGCTGTTGGGATTGTTGATTTCGTGCGCCACGCTGGCGGCCAGAACACCCAGGGTGGCCAGCCGGGCACTGCGAATGGCCTGGGCCTGAAGCTCCCGGTTTTCGGTCACATCGGTCAAAATGGCCATGGCTGAATGGACGGTTCCTTCGTGATGAATGGGGATCAACCGGCTTTCCCACCAGGTGAAGCCGGGCAGGGAGTGGTGGGCATGGTGAACCTCTCCCGTTTCGAACACCTCCTTCAGGGCGGCACGGTGCGGTTCCCGCTCCGAGGCGGGTAAAAACTCCATGAAACTGTGGCCTTCGGCCTCGTCCCGCCGATTTGGCAAGGGACGGTTCATATAGAGAATCCGGCTGTCCCGGTCCAACATCATGATCACGTCCGGGACGTGCCGGAACAAAATTTGAAACCGTTCGGCGCTCTCCTGCACCGCCGACTCCATCTCGGCGCGGACGATCATGTCGCGTTTGATCCGATAGAGATGGAGTCCCAGGACCAGGGTGAACAACAATCCTTCCACCAGCACCACCATCGGTCCCTCCACGAATGCCTGGGCGCTGCGGAACCGGGGGGTGGCCAGGGCGGTGAAGGTCCAGGTCCGATCGGCGACCGGCAGGTGTTCCACCACCCGGGGCGCCTCGTCGATGGTGGGTGGCGAATGGGGGCGGCGTGTTTTCAAATGGCCGAGACGGCTGGCATAATGATAAAGCAGACCGTCCCGGTCGGGGGCGGCATCATCATGGATCCAGATATCGATGCCGCGTGGTTCCAAATGCCCCAGGGCGGCATTGACCAGAGAGTCGATGCGGAATACCGCCGCCAGGAATCCCCGTAGATTTTTCCGCCGCGCGGCAACGGTCGACATGTCGCTGCCCGGATAATACAAAGGCAGAAAGACCGAAAAGCGGGTGCGTTCGCCGTCATTCTCCTCCAAACCGGTGATACGACCGCTGGCGGTGAGCCGGCCGCTGTTCCAGGCCCGGTTCAAGATCGTCATCCGCTTCGGCAACACCGCCATGTCGAGACCGCGCAGGGCCTGATAACCCGTTTCCGGTTCCAGATGGAGGATCGGAAAATGGTTGGCTGGCGGTGTGCCGGCGTTTGCGGACGGGGAGCCGATGCGAAAGTCCGGAAACGTCCGCCGGACCCGGCCCTCAAAGGGGCGGCGCCGGGCCGCTGGCACCTTGGGGATCCAGGCCAGCAACTGAATCTCCGGATATCCCTGCAAAATGATTCGGGCCGTGCGCCGGAATATTTCCTCGGAGATGGCCTCCTGTCCGGTCAACAGATTGCGGACGATCTCCACCTTTTCCAAATTTTTTTCCGTCTCTTTTTGCAGGGCCCGGAAACGGTTTTTGCCGGCCCACTCGAAATCGAGCCGGCGATTCAGGTCCAGTTGGTGCTGGATGATCCAGTAGGTGACCACCGACAACACCACCCCGGTGCAGACCACGACCCAGATGGTACTGTTTTCCAGAATGATCGGCAGCAGTCTCGGTCCGGGTTGACCTTGGCTGAACATGAGCGTGGCAACCAACCATCACCGAATCAGGCTGAAAACGATCAGATGGAGCAGCAACGGTGGAAACACGGCGATGAACAGCCGGTCGAAGGCCTGTTTCAACTGCCGGCGGCCCATGGCGGCAAAGGCGCCGGCCAGTCCGAACTGGGCCCAGATCAGGGAACAGAGGAACCAGATCTGGTTGAGGTGTTCCGGACTGCCGATTTGGATGTAGTTGTCGAGAATGGCATAACTGGCCACCCCCCAGACCCCGGCCATGATCCACCAGATGATGGGGGTTTTCATGCCGATTTTACGGATATGGTAGGCGCAGAATAGAAAAAAAAGGTGTAGTAGGCGGTTAAGCGGACTTGCCAGGACGATTTTGCGGGTGACGGGTTTTTTTCGACGTTGCTCGCTTCCATGATCCCCTCCTTGGTGCCCCTCCCCGGCAACCGGATGTGCTGAAATACCGGTTGCCGGGGGTGGCGATGTCGCGGATCGACCGAATGTTCCGGTCCGGTTACACGGCCAGTTGCATGGCCCGTTTTTCATCCCTGGCCGCTTCCGCCTGACGAACGACGGCGACGGCGAAAGAGAAGACGCGGCGCAGTTTTTCCATGAGGTCCATCTCCACCGAGAAGGCGGCCATCCGACCCGGGGCGTCGGCGGTCAAACGCTCCAGATGGTGCTCGGCGGCCTTTTCCATGAACTCATCGACCCGGGTTTCCAGGTCACGAACCCGTCTGATGGCGTCGGGATCCTCATCGATGAAGGCGCGCAGGGCCTGGTCGAGGCTGTCGGAGATCATCTGATGGAATTCGGAGATGTTTTTCTCCGTGGCCTCGCTGACGGCGACTCCCTTGGCCAGACGCTGTTCACCCAGATAGACCATGTTGGTCTCGATGATGTCACCGACGTTTTCCAAACTGTCGGTCACCCGCACCAGGCCCATCAACTCGCGGGTTTGCGGTTTGGTCAGATTGGTTTGACTGATTTGCCCGAGATAGTTGATCAGGTTGGCGTGGATGAAGTCCACTTCGGTGTCCCGTTTTTCCATGGCCTTCAACTCTTTGAGCTCACCGCGCAGGACCACCGGCAGGGCGTCGTTGAGCATCAGGTTGACGCGCATGCCCATACCTTTCAATTCGCGGCGGGCGGCGCCCAGGGCCAGGGAAGGGGTCTGGATCAGGATGTCGTCCAGATAGTGGGGACGGATTTCGGCGGTTTCGCCTTCGTCCGGTTTGCCGGCCTTGTCGGGCAGCATCCGTTCGATGAGGGCGGCGAACTGATTGACGAAGGGCAGGAAGAGCAGCGTGTTGGAAACGTTGAACACCGTATGGGCGTTGGCGATCTGGCGCGGGGCCTCGTCAGCCAGCTTGGCCATCCCTTCCAGACCCTCGGCGGAGGGCGAAATCATGGTGACGAATTCGGCCAGTTGTGGGATGAAGGCGAACCAGACGACGACACCGGCGATGTTGAACAGGATGTGTGCCATGGCGGCGCGTACCGCTTCACGGGGTTTGCCGATGGAGGCCAGCAGGGCGGTCACGCAGGTGCCGATGTTGGCGCCGAAGGCCAGGGCGATACCGGCCGGCAGGGTGACGAATCCCTGACTGGCCATGACGATGACGATACCGGTGGTTGCCGAGGAGGATTGGATCAAACCGGTGAATCCCGCCGCGATCAAAATGCCGACGATGGGATTTTCCATGTTCATCATCATATCCAGGAACGGCTGGTAGCTGCGCAACGGTTTCATGGCGCCGCTCATCACTGACATGCCGAAAAACACCAGGCCCAGGCCCATGAGCATGAAACCGTACTGTTTGAAATTTTCCTTGGTGCCCAGGAAACTCATGCCGAAACCGACCGCCACCATGCCCAAGGCCGCCTTGGTCACCTTGAAGGCGACGATCTGGGCGGTGATGGTGGTGCCGATGTTGGCGCCGAAGATCACCCCCAGGGTTTGGGCGAAGGACATCAATCCGGCGGTGACGAAACCCACGACCAGAACCGTGGTCACCGACGAGGATTGAATGATGGCGGTGACGAAAGCGCCGGTCATGGCGCCGGTCACGCGGTTGGTGGTCAGGGTGGCGAGGATGTTTTTCATCCGCTCGCCGGCCACCGCCTTCAGGGCATCGGCCATCTGTTCCATGCCGAACAGGAACAGGGCCAGACCGCCAAGGAGGGTCATGGTCATGGTGCCCCATTTCATCTCCTTGCCCCCGCTCCCAGCCAGCGCCTCGCTGAATGGAAGCAACACGACCGCCGTTGCCAAGAGCAGCAGGATGAGGTGGCTGCTTTTTCCCCAGCGGGAATACAGGTTTTTCCAGACCATGTGAATCCTCCGTTGTGTGAAGAGTTATTGAAGTGGTCCGGAGTATAAAAAAGTCACCGTGCAGATATGATGAAGGGGGTGGTTTGGGTGTGAATTCAAGGTGAAGAATATGAAAAAATTGCGTGTAAAATGGCCTTTTCCCCTCCGCTGACCCTGCGGTTGGGATGGGGTTATATTGCTTTGAAATCAGAAGGATGTGAACCAGTAGGCCGGGATGGCGGCGATCGGTCGCGGGGGCGGGAAAAAAGTGAGCGCCAACTGACGGAATTCCCCCGGCGGCGGGAAAAGGGGAGCGTCGACCATGTTGTGGAAAAAATATCGATAAATCAAATTGTTCTGTGGATGGTGCCCGGTTTTTCCGGCAGGGAGATCCAAAACAGGCAACCATGGGGAAGCACCGGTTCGAGCCCGACCCGGGCGCCCATTTTTTCACCGAGGCTGTGGACGATGGCGAGTCCGAGACCGGTACCGCCCAACTCCCGGGAACGGTTGATGTCCACCCGGTAAAACCGTTCGAACAGCCGCGACCGCGATTCCAGGGGGATGCCCGGACCGTTGTCCTCCACTTCCAGGCGCATGCCATCGCCCATTTTCCGGGTGCGGATGGTCACCCGGGCCCGTTCGGGGCAGTATTTGATGGCGTTGTCCAACAGGTTGAACAGCATCACTTCGGAGAGGATTTCACCATCGGCGTAAAGGTGGACATCCGCCGCTACCGTACAGTTCAGGGAAATGCCCTTGGAAGCGGCGGCTTCGGCGCTGGCGGTGATGGCCCGTTCCACCAGCGGCAACAACGGCTGATAGTGCCGTTTCAACGGCTCCTGCTTGGCATCCAGGCGGGAGATGTACAAAATGTTGGAGATGATTCTTGAGAGTCTTCTCGCGTTGATTTCAAGTACTTGTGCAACCTCAGCGGCCTTACTCCCCTTGTCGAGCAGATGGTCGCTCAGCAGTTCGGCGTTGATCAACATCACATGTACCGGGGTGCGCAGTTCGTGGGAGACGTTGGCAACGAAATCCCGCTGTACCTGATTCATCTGCCGCAGGGCGGTGACATCCCGGAAAACCAGAATGCAGCCCCGATTGTCCTGCATGTTGGTGCCGAGGATCTGCAGGCAGCAGTTGCTCTCCTTGATCCAGTCCAGGTCCAGGGTGCAAAAGGTTTCATCATCGGGGTTTTCGAGAAATTGATCCAACTCCCCGGTCGGTATCACCTCACCGATCGTTTTTCCCACCACCGACTGGTCGATGTCCAGCAGTTGGCGGGCGGCGGTATTGATGAGGATGATCTGTTTTTTGTCGTTCAGGGCGATCATCCCTTCGCTCATGCTGTGCAGGACGGTGTGCAGACGCGTTCGATCCTCGGCCAATTCCAGGACCGTCTGTTCCAACATCTGGGCGATGGTGTTGAAGGATTGCGCCAATCCGCCAACCTCGTCGCGGCTGATGATGGGGATGGGATTCTGGGAGATGTCCTGGCTCAGGGCCGAGGCCCGTCTCACCAGGTTGCGGAAACTGCGGGTGAGATACTCCAGGGCCAGACCGGTCATGAACACACCCAGGGCCAGGGCCAGCACGGCGCCGATGATCATGGTCCGCCGTTGATGGTGTAGCGCTGCCTGAACCTTTTGCCAGGATTTGGCCAGGCGCACCACGCCGTCCAGTCCTTTGCGGTGGAAGGTGGTGGCGGTATAGAGCATGTCTTCGTTGACGGTCCTGGAAAACCGCTGTGAACTGCCCATTCCCTCCGCCCAGGCCAGGCGGACTTCGGGCCGATCGGCATGATTTTCCGTTCGTCGGACCGTGGCTTCGGAGAGCCTGGAATCTCCCAGCACCTCCCCCCGTTTGTCGAGAATGGTCACCCGCTCCTGGACCGTGGCCCCCAACTGTTTGGCCAGTTGCTGCATCTCCGGGATTGAGGCGCCGCCGGGAATTTTTTCCAGCAGCAACTTGGCCATGTGCGTGTGACGGACCATCTCCACTTCGATGGCTTTTTCCATGTGTTCACGCATGACCGCTTCATGGGAAACGGCGATTTGCAGCAGCAGCGCCAGGTCCAGGACCACCGAAACCAGGAACAGTTTTCCACGGATACCGATTTTCATGGGTCGGATTCATCGGGTTGGGTGTTGAACCGGTAACCGGTGCCACGAATGGTCTCGATATAACGGCCGGCCGGTCCCAGTTTTTTTCGCAACTGTTTGATGTGGGAGTCGACGGTTCGGGTTTGGACGTAGGATTGGATCCCCCATACCACGTCCAACAGATAATCACGGCTTTGCAACCGGTCCGGCCGTTCCAGGAACAGGGAGAGCAGTTTGAACTCGGTGGCGGTCAGATGGACCTCCTCCTCATCGACGAACACCTTGTAGCTGTCATGATCGACGGTCAACCGTTTGCAGGTGGTGCGGCTGCGGTTGGTGGCGTTCTCCTTGGGGCCGCTCCGGCGCAGGGCGATCTGGATGCGCAACATCAACTCCCGGATGCTGAACGGTTTGACCAGATAATCATCGGCGCCCGATTCCAGTCCAACCACCCGATCGATCTCCTCCCCCTTGGCGGTCAACATGATGATGGGGATGTGCCGGGTCTGCTCCTCCTTGCGGATGCGCATGCAGACCTCCAGTCCGGAGATGTCCGGCAACATGATGTCCAGCAGGATCAAATCCGGCGTGGGTTCCCGGAACACCTCTTTCAATGCTTCCTTGCCGGTCAGGGCGGAACGGCTCAGATAGCCGTCCAGGGCCAGTTTGAACTCCATGGAGGCGACCACATCTTTTTCATCCTCGACAATCAGGATCAAAGGTTTGTTCTTCGTACTGACCATGTGATTTCCCCCAATGCGTTCCGTTCAACCGTTTGCCATGCCGGAGCGGTGATCGTCCAGGATACCGCAACAGAGTGCGGCAATCATTTGGCCATTGCAACCATGGGAGGTGGGGATTGGATCCTCCTCTCGCAAAAATCAACGGGGTGAATTGACCTTCGGTAAAATCGGTTTCGCGAATCGGCTTCATTCTTGACAATCCACCAGTCGTTGTTGCTATGTTTGAGTTCATTCAGAGAGGAACTTCCTGGTTGTAACCATGGATCGTTACAAATGGTTCAGGCTTGCGGTCCCCGGGTTTCCCGTAAAAACCCGAAGTCACGAAGAGCCAGTCCGGTTGTTGAGGGGGATCCGGCGAGCCTCTGATTTTTCAATCAGTTGGAGGCAGAGGGGATGGGGTTTGAAAAAATGGCCGCCGGTTTCCGGTGGTCGGATATCGGTATCCGGGGGAAAGATCGATTTACCTTCCTGGACACGGTTCTGGATGGGTTGTTGATCGTGGCCGTCACCGTGCTGGCCGGCTTCAACCTGTTGTTGCTCATCGAAAACATCATCATGAAATGACGGTGCCGGGCCGTCCCCGCCGAACGCATTGGGACAATGGCGGGGAGGTGACCCGGCCCTGCCGTTTCAGCGGTCCGTAAAGCGGGCAGCCCGGAACCCGACCGGTTCGGACCGGTCGAGAAAAAAACGCCAACGACAATCGGCTGTCCAAGGGTGGCGTTCCCGCTGGCGACCGGGTGTCGGGCACCGGCTACATACCGCTGTTGGTCGGTCCCGATACCAGCGCCGGGGCCAAGCCCTGGAAGAACTGTTTGACCTTGGAACCCTCGCCGACGCCCCGGCGCAGGGCCTCCAGCTCCCAACGGTAAATGTCCCCCTTGCCCTCGATCATCGACTTGGCCCGTTTGTAGAAGGGGCGGTCGGGAAAGTTGTGGCCGAGGACGGCGGCATGGTTGCGGGCCTCTTCGGTCAGGCCCAGACGCAGGGAGGCCATGACCAGGCTGAACAGGGCCTCTTCCAGATAGGGGGTTTTGGCGTAATCCTTGTTGTTGAGCAGTTCACTGAAACGGCTGATGGCGGCGATATACTCTTCACGATCCAGATAATAACGGGCGACGACGATCTCCTGTTCGGCCAGCCGGTCGCGGCACAGCAACAACATGCGTTCCGCCTCCCAGGCGTAATCGCTGTCGGGAAAACGGCTGATCACCTCCTTGAAGGCGACGATGGCATCCCGGGTCCGGCCCTGGTCGTTGTAGGCGACGGAGATCTGCTTGTAATTGCCCAACCCGCGCATGTAGTAGGCGTAGGAGACATGCTGGTGGCGGGGGTGCAGGCGGATGAACCGTTCGGCGGCGCTGATGGTCTCGGCATGATCGCCCTTTTTGAAATGGGCATAGATCAAATTGGATTGGGCGCGGGTGGCCAGCGGCGAGAAGGGGTGTTTGCGGTCCAACTCCTGAAAACGGTCGATGGCCGTTTTGTACCGTCTTTTCTTCAAGGCCCGCACGCCCTCCTCGTAGAGGACCTCCGGGGGACGGGTCTCCTGTTCCAGGGATTCGGTGGTTCCACAACCACCCAGGATCAGCATGAGGAAAAAAAGGATCAATCGTCCGTGCATGGTGGACTTTCCAAGGTTTGACAGCCGGCCGGAAAACGCAATCTTCCCAATCTAGTCGTCAGCGGCGGAAAAATCGAGGACCTTTCGTGCCGCGCGGATGCCGCTGCGCACCGCGCCCTCCAGGGTGGCGGGCAGGCCGGTATCGGTCCAGTCCCCGGCCAGCCAAAAATTGTTCCAAGGGGTGTCGGCGCCGGGCCGTTGCCGTCCGCTGCCGGGCCAGGGGGCGAAGGTGGCCCGGTGCTCCTTGATCACCCGTGACGCCCTGGGACGGTGGGCGGCCCGAGCCGGTTGAACGCGGCAGAGGTCCGCATGCACCGTCGCCGCCAGTTTTTCCGGTGGCCAGTGACACTCCCGGTAGGCGCCGCTGATGACGGCACTGATGTGTCCGGTTTTCGATCCGGAAAGGTGGCCGTGGTCGAACAGCCATTGGCTGCTGGCGAAGGGCAGTCCGAGCATGGCCACCGGCAGCCGCAACGGGGTGTCATAGGCCAGATGGACCGAGACGATCGGCGCCGGTTGCAGACGGGCGAAACCGCGTTGTTCGGCCCAGTGCGGCAGCAGGGCGGCCAGGGTCCGGTGGGGCAGGGCGGCGATGAGGGTCCGTGGTTGCAGGATTCGCATCGGATCATGGCCGCCGGCGTCGATATGCAGGGCGGTGATCCGCTGCGCGTCGGTGACTATTTTTCGCACCCGGCGCCGGCACAGGAGCCTGCCGCCCCGGGCTTCGATGAACGCCCGCGCCGGTTCGGCCAGCAGTTGCGACAGGGGCAGCCGGGGAATCAATGGTTGTGCCGCCTGGCCGCCGCGCAGGAACATCTCCTCGATGACGCGGGCGAAGGGGGCGGCGCTGGCCGAGGCCGGGGGTTCGTTGAGGGTGGCCAGACACAGGGGTGTCCAAAACCGTTGCAACAGGCCCGGCGTTTGACCCTGCGCCAGGAGCCACTGCGTGACGCTGCGATGATCGAGCGCCGGTCGGTTTTTTTCCAGGGACAGCAGGGCCGGAGCCAGCCGCGCCAGGGCCAGACGGTCGCGCCAGGGCAGCAGCGAAGAGCGGAAAAGGGCGGCGGCCAGATGCCAGGGGGCCGGCCAACAACGGGTCTCCAGGCGCGTCCAGCCCCGTTCCGGGTCCCAAAAATCATAACGGCCCTTTCCCGGGGCCGCCAGGTGTCGGCGGGTGCCCAATCGTTCCAGCAGTGCCAGGGTCTGGTGATAGGCCCCCACCAGCAGGTGCGGGCCGTTGTCCAGATGGGTTCCAAAACGGTCATCCATGAAAGAGCGCGCCCGCCCACCGGGTTGTTTGGCCGCTTCGAGGATCACTGGTTCGCGACCGGCCGCCGCCAGGGTCACGGCGGCGCTCAAACCGGCGGCTCCCGCCCCCAGGATCACGGTGTCGACGGGGTTCGGAAAATCGTTCAAGGGGGTGGTGGACCGGAGGAGGCGGCGGGGGGGCCGTACCGGCGCATTCGCCACCAGGTGCGCCAGACCGTCCACAACTTTTCCAACGTCGACAGGGGGGGCGGTGGTTCGAAACAGTGAAAACCGCCCTCCCGCAAACGGTGCAACTGGGCCTGATAGATGCCGGACATCACCAGGGCCGGCATGAGGATCTGCCGTTCCGCCCGCGAACGCGGCATTCGTTCGGCCTGCCGGTAATGGGATTGGGCCACCTCGGCCAGATCGTGCAATACCCCGCCCAATCCCCGGCTCCAGCGGCCGTGCAATATGTCCGATTCCGCCACACCGGCGGCCCGGAGCCGGTCGCCGGGCAGATAGATTCGGCCCATTCGCGCATCTTCGGCGACATCGCGCAAAATGTTGGTCAGTTGAAAGGCCATGCCGAGGTGGTGGGCGAATCGCCGTTCCCGGAGCGGGTCGGGGGTGACCTCCGGTCGATCCTGGCAAAAGATGCTCATGGCGATCTCACCCACCGCCACCGCCACCCGTTGACAGTAGCCGGTCAACGCCTCCAGGTCCGGATAGCGTTGTTGGTTCAGATCCATTTCCATGCCGTCGATGATGGCGAAAAAGGGCGGTTCCGGCAGATTGAAGGTGGCGCGGATGCGGGCCAGCTCGACGGCCACCGGATGGTGGGGACGACCTCCGAAAACGGCGGTCAGTTCCCCCCGCCACCAGTTCAACTTGACCCGGGCGATCTCCTCGTGCAAACCCCGATCGACGATATCGTCCACTTCCCGGCAAAAGGCGTAGAGGGCATACATGGCGTCGCGCCGGTTCGGGGAGAGAAAAAACAGGGGATAATAGAAAGAGGAGCGGGCGCGCCGGGTTTTGTCTCGACAATACGCGGTCGGGGTCATGGCGAAGTTCGGGAAAAGGCCCGCCAGAGACAGCCCGCCCGATCCCAGGTGCTGAGACGGGGACGGGCGCGCAGGGTGTTGCCGCCAAATGCCTCGATCTGGTCCAGGACCGCCGTGCCGCCTTCGACGACGGCGGCCAGCTCCAGTTTCAACGGCCACTCCACCTGGTCCAACAACGGTTCCCCGTATTCGAACAGGGTTCGGGTGTGGGCCACCAGGTGCAACATCAGGCTGCCGAGCATCGGCGTGAAACGCCGTTTCAGGATCATCTCTTCGGTGACTTCGAAACGGTCCATCTCCTCCCGGGGCAGATAGAGGGGCCGTCCGGCCCAGACGTCCTGGCCCAGGTCCTGCCAGTGGTTGGTCAACTGCAGGGCGGTGCAGATGGCGTCGGAACGGCGCATTTTGTCGGAGACCGGTTGTTCGGGGTTGATGTCGGCCTCCTCGGACATGTGCAGGACGATGCGGCCCACCGGATTGGCCGAATAGCGGCAATACTCCGCCAACTCCTCCATGGTGTCGTAGCGTTTGCTGGTCACATCCATACGGAAGGCGATGAGCAGATCGTGCAGGGGGGTCGAGGGGAGCCGGGTGACGTCGAAGGTGTGGGACAGGGCGCGGAAAATGGGATGGTCCGGCTCGCCGATTTCGGCGCGGGCCAGGCGGCGGGACCAGTCGTCCAGCAGTTGCAGGCGGGTCTCCTCGTCGCGACCGGGCAGATCGGCGAAATCATCGGCGGTGCGGGCGAAGGCGTAGATGGCGAACAGGAACGGACGTAACCGCTTGGGCGCCAGATAGGAGCCCACGGGAAAGTTTTCCTCGTGATTTTTGACGATTTCCCGACAATATTCAAAGTCTGCCGCCCAGTGGGCGGGTATGGGATTCCGGCCGAACATGGTTTTCGGTCAACCGGCTTGGTACGGTTGGGTGGGATGGATCATTCCGGCCTCCTCCCGGCTGCGGTTCCAGTCCACCAGATCCCTCTTGTGGATGGTGAAGACACCACTGCCGCCAAAGTGAAAATAGAGCCATTCCGCCGGCAGATCCGGCCACTGCTCCCGTAAGATTTCCTCGGTTTCATCGCCCACTTCACAGATCATCAGGGCATTGTCGGTCATGGTTCGCGGGGCCTGCGAAAGGATTCGTGACACCAGTTCCAGTCCATCGGCACCGCCATCCAGGGCCACTCTCGGTTCATGTCCATACTCCGCGGGCAACCCGTCCAGGGTGGACCGGGGGACATAGGGTGGATTGGTAACGATCAGATCGTAGCACGTGTCTGGCAGATTTTGAAACAGATCCGAATGAATCAGGCGGATTCGATGGTCCAGATTCAACCGGTGCCGGTTTTCGGCGGCCACGGCCAGGGCCCCTTCCGAAAGGTCGGCGGCGTCGACCCGGGCCCCGGGAAAGGCAAAGGCCAGTGCCGCCGCCAGACAACCGCTGCCGGTGCCCAGATCGAGGATGTGCCGGACGGTGGTTGGATCGAGCAGGGCATCGAAACCCTCTTCATCATCGAACAGATTTTCGATGCGGGACCGGGGGATGAGCACCCGGGGATCGACCTGAAACCGGTAGCCGGCGAAAAAGGCCTCGCCGGTGATATAGGCGGCGGGCTGGCGCTGTTGAATGCGTTGTGACAAAACATCGACGATTTTTTCGCCCATCTCCGGTTGGATGATTCGATCCAGATGGGTTTCGACCCTATCGAAATCCAGGGAAATGGCGAAACAGACCAGGTATTCAGCTTCCAGGTACGGTTCTTGCAACCCAGTGTCGAGTCGAACCCCTGAAGTGGCAATACGATGGGCGGCCCAACGAATCCAGACCCTTAATGAATGCATCCGGCGAACAGCCGTTTGTTTCCATGGACCAGGGTCTTTTTTTGCGGGTGAAACGGGGGTTCGATTCATGTTTTTCGGCCTGCTCGGTTGCTTCGGGAAAGTTTTTTCGTCTCGTGGCCTGAAACCGGCTTGTCGCCCGTTGACAATTATCGTACTCTGCCGTTGGATTTTTGACACATTAAGGTAAGCGACGGGTCAACACCACGGACCACATGAAGGAAGGGTGATTTTTTGACGCCATGTATGGGATTATAGGCAAATCGGCTTGCATGCAAAAGCTGTATAAAATGATCCAGCGGGTATCGGCCACCAATTCCACCGTGTTGATTCAGGGGGAGAGTGGGACCGGCAAGGAGTTGATCGCCCGCGCCATTCACCAGAATTCGCCGCGCAAGGACAACGCCTTGATTCCGGTGAACTGTGGGGCCATTCCCGAGGACCTGTTGGAGTCGGAGCTGTTCGGTCACGTGCGGGGCGCCTTCACCGGTGCCGCCAACACCCGCGTCGGCCGTTTCGAACTGGCCAACAACGGGACCCTGTTCCTGGATGAAATCGGTGACATGAGCCCCAAGCTGCAGGTGAAAATCCTGCGCGTGCTCCAGGAAAAGGTCGTGGAACCGGTCGGTTCGGTCAAATCGGTCAAGGTGGACGTGCGGGTGATCGCCGCCACCCATAAAAATCTCGAAAAGGAGGTGGCCGAAGGACGGTTCCGGGAAGACCTGTTCTACCGGCTCAACGTGGTGCCCATCCACTCTCCGCCCCTTCGCGATCGCGGCAACGACATTTTGCTGCTGATGGAACATTTCATGGGCCTCTGTGTCGAGGAGCAGGGCCTGGAGCGGGTGAGCTTCGGCCGGGACGTCCAGGAGATTTTGTTGAGCTATCGTTGGCCCGGCAATGTGCGCGAACTGGAAAATCTGATGGAACGCCTGGCCATCCTCGCCGATGGACAGGTGCGGATCGAGGACTTGCCCGAAAAACTGCTCGATGGCAGCAACCGGCGTCCCATCTCCCCGTCCGAACCGGCGGAAAACAGCGCCTTCTCCCTGGGACCCCAGGTCGGGGACGGCATCGATTTCAACCAGGAAGTGGCCTCTTTTGAAAACCAGTTGATCCTGTCGGCGCTCGACAGCACCGGCTGGAACAAAAACAAGGCGGCGCGGTTGCTCAATCTCAACCGGACCACCCTGGTGGAAAAAATCAAAAAGAAAGGCCTTGAGCGGATGGAGGGCTAGGGTGGTCACCAGGGGTTGTCATCAAAGGTCGTTTTTGGGGGGGCGGTTGACCGTTCCCGATTTTCGTCCGTTGTTCCCGGTCCTGGCCGTGACCCTGGCCGGGCTGCTGGGGGGCATGAACGATGCCCATGCCTTTTTCACCACACTCAAATATGAGACCGCCGAGCTGGGCAAACGGGAGATCCTCTCCTTCAATGTGCCCGCCGGCTATGCCCGTCCGCGCCTGCAACTCCTGCGGCCACGGTTGCTGCAGGTGACCGTTCCCGGTCTGCTGGCCCTGCCCGCCGCCGCCCTCGATACCGAACGGTCCCGTTGGATACGCTCCTTTCACGTCGAAGAGATCCCCGGGGGTGACCTGGGACTGCACATCACCATCGGCCTGAAATCGGCCAACCTGAATTTCCGCGATTCCCTCGGCGCCTATGATCCGATCAAAGGGGCCGTCTACAGTCTGGAGATCGACCAGCCGGAGATTCCCACCGGCGTCGGCAAGGCCAAACTGTTGGAAGGACGCACCTGGGCTGGACGGGACGGCACTCTGTTGATCCTTTCCCACACCGGCAACGGTTTCGTGGAACATGCCGTCGATATGAGTCAACGCATCGTCCAGCTCTATTGGCGTTCAGCGGAAATCGATCCCGGATGGCGCCGGGTCGAACCGGGCGGCCTGGTGGAGAAGGTTTGGGCGCAACCGTTTTCCGGGGATCGGGTCGAGTTCGAAATCAGCCTGCACCAGGCGGCCGAATCGGTCCGTTTCCACCGCAACTCCCAGGCCGGCCTGTTCATCGTCGAGATCAACACCGAACACGGCCTGGGCCGGATCGACGATGTGGAAGAGACCATCCGCCGACGCCTGGAGGCGGTCGAGGCCGGCCAGCCCATGCCCCTGAACCGCCTGGAACCGGTTTTCGTCTACCGGCCCGGCAGCGAGATGATCATGGATGGCCAGGAGGTGAGCGAAGCCAGCTTTCTGAAAAATGCCAAGGAGGCGGAACGGGATCACCGCTTTGCCAAGGCGCGGGCCTATCTGGACAGCCTGCTGCTCCTCTACCCCGATACGCCGAACCGCGAAATCGTCGATTTCTACAAATTCGAGCTGGCGCGCAAGATGGACTGGAAGCCGGGCTGGTTGTTGCGCGAACTGGAAGCGGCCGTGGCCCGCCATCCCAACTCGCTGGACTATCCCCGCTATCGGTTGTTGCAGCTGTCGCTCTACAACCTGGCCACCCAGTATGACGCCGCCAAGGCGGTGATGAACGATTTCAACCTGCCCAAGGATGACAACAAGGTCTGGTTGGAACAGGGACGGACCAGCATGGGTCTGGCCCGCAGCAAGGTCGATGAAAAGGCCAACTGGAAGGCGGCCGAAGAGTATCTCCGTCGGGTGGTGACCAATACCGGCAACCGCGGTGATTTCGCTTCCGAGGCCGTGCAGCTGCTGGCCCGTCTGGCACAGCAGCGCGGCGACGGCGAAGAGGCGGTATCCATTCTGGACGACATGACCCGGGAACAGAAGGTCCATATCGCCCTCAAGCCGGAGTGGCTCATGGAGGTGGCCGATACCTACTATCGAAATCACCATTATGCCAAGGCCTTCCAACATTATGTCCAGTTCCTGAGCAACTATCCCACCCTGGAATCCATCGCCCCCTGGGCGCTGTTGCGCGCCGGTGAATCCAGCCGGCAGATGGGTCGCATCAAGGAGGCGACGCTGCTGTTCGGCCGGTTGCAAAACGAGTATCCGGAGTCGGACAGCGCCGTCTGGGGACGCATCTTCCAATTGCGCCTGGAAAAGGACCAGGAGGTGGAAAAACGGCTGGTGCGCCTGGACAAGGTGATCGACGACATCGCCCTGCCGGACGCCCTGGCCGAGGCCCTGGTGACCAAATCGGAACTGTTGGGCGAGGCCAAACGCTATCGCAAGGCCCTGGATACACTGAATCATCTGCTCTCCCTCACCTCGCGGCGGGCGGTGCTGGACCGGGCCGAAGAGCTGAAACGGCAATACCTGCGGGATGGCATGCGCCTGGCCCTGACCAACGAACGGCCGGAATATGCCGCCCTGCTGGCCGAGGCCCACGGTGTCGACTGGCGGTTCGAGCCCGGTTTCGAGGTGCCGCGCATGCTCCTGGCCGAGGCCCTGTTGCGCATGGGGCTGCGCAAGGAGGCCCTGCCCCTGTTGGCCGGACTGCCCGATCCCGCCGCCCCGGGCCTCGCCTATGTGGCCTCCACCCTGGAAATGGGCGGCTGGCCCGGCGTCAACGATCGGCCGGCCGACGCCGGGGAGGTGACCCCGGAAGAGACGCGGGTGCGTCTCGACGAGGCCGAACGCCTGTTGGAAAAAAAAGAGTGGGAAGGTATCCTGATCCTGCTGGAAAAACTGCCCGGGCATGTGCTCAGCGAAAAGAACAAGGCCCGGCAGTTGCGGTTGTTGGCCAAGGCCGAGGTGGGCCGGGGCCGTTTTCCACAGGCGGTACGCAATCTGGAAGACCTGCTGTTCGGCAAACCCCTGGGTGAGGGCAACGACTATTACTGGTATGCAACCGTCCTGCAGATGTGGAAAGGCGGGAAAAAAGCCCTGCCCGCCTTCCAGCATGTGGCCAAGGAAGCCAAAAACAAGGAGATTCAGGCATTGGCACACATACGGATCGGGGATATCATGCAGAGAGCGGGGGATTTTGCGGCCTCCAGGGATGAATATCGGGCGGCGGCCAAGCTCATGCCCGGCACATCCTGGGCCAAAGTATCCAAGGAAAACGCCTCCCAATTGGAAATGGCCATGGAAGTGGCCCAATAACGGATATGGCGATGCAACGGGAAATCCTTCTGGTCGGTCGAAACAATCCATCTTTTTCCGCCCTGTCCGCCCAGTTCAAGGCGGCGGGCGTCGTCAGCACCCTGGTGCCGGGGGGGGAAGAGGCGAAAAAACGGCTCTCGGAACGGCCGGTCAACATGGTGGTGGTGGATGCCGAACATGCCGGCAATGCCCTTGATCTGATTCAGGAGTTGACCTTCCTCTATCGGGGTATGCCGGTATTGGCGGCCTCTGATCGCGGCAGCGTCAACGAGGCCCGGGAGGCCATCACCGTCGGCGCCGCCGACTATGTGCTGTTGCCGGTGGACGATGACCAGTTGCGCACCCTGCTGCAAAACTACGGCAATCACTATTTCGATCCGGAACTGGGACGCGGCCGCCGCCTGATCACCAACGATGACGGCATGAAACGGTTGTTGACCCAGATCCGCCGTGTGGGTCAATCGCTGGCGACGGTAATGATCCAGGGTGAAAGCGGCACCGGCAAGGAGTTGATCGCCCGCTACCTGCACCAGGTTTCCAGCCGTGCCAAAGGACCCTTCGTCGCCATCAACTGTGCGGCGCTGCCGGAAAACCTCCTGGAGTCGGAGCTGTTCGGCCATGCCAAGGGGGCCTTTACCGGCGCCCTGAGCGACCGCAAGGGCAAATTTCAACAGGCCAACGGCGGGACCATCTTTCTCGATGAAATTTCCGAGATGTCCCTCGGGTTGCAGGCCAAACTGTTGCGGGTCCTGCAGGAAAAGGAGGTGGACCCGGTGGGGGGCAAGGCCGCCGTCGCCCTGGACGTGCGGGTGGTGGCCTCCACCAACCGTGATCTGAAGGAGTATGCCGGCGAGGGCAAATTTCGCGAAGACCTGTTCTACCGGCTCAACGTCTTTCCGGTACAACTGCCCCCCCTGCGCAACCGCAGCAAGGATATCCTGTTGCTGTCCGACCATTTCCGCAAACGGTTCATCCAGGAGTTGGGGCGTAACGACATCCCCTTTTCCCAGGAGGCCATCAACCGTCTCAACGCCTATCAGTGGCCCGGCAATGTCCGTGAACTGGAAAATGTCATCCATCGCGCCCTGCTCATCGCCGAGGGCCATGAAATCCTGGGTCCGGACCTGATGATCGATGCCCCGGCGGTTGCCGAAGCGGCGGTGACGGACGACAGTCAAATTCGCATGCCGGTGGGCACCACGGTCCGGCAGATGGAAGAGTACCTGATCTATCGCACACTGGATGAGGTGGACGGCAACCGCACCCGCGCCGCCGAGTTGCTGGGTATTTCCATTCGTACCCTGCGCAACAAGTTGAACGAATATGCAGCCCGCTGACCGCGCCAGGCCGTGTCGTTTCCTGCCCCTGCTTCTCCTCCTGTTGGTGGCCGGCTGCGGCGCGGACGTATCGGTGGATGCGGAACTGTACGCCCAGGACGGTTTCATTCAAACCCTGCGCCGTACCTTCACGCCGGTGAGCTACTGGGAGGGCAAGGTGACGGCCCTTGAAGCGGCGTTGAAGGTGGATCAGGTCGGCTTCAAAAAAAGCAACCGCATCTATCGCAACAAACTCCGGGAGCGTCGCAAGGCGGTGTTGACCGCCGTCAATCAGGCCGAGTCCAACGGTCAAAATCCCCGTGCCGCCCGGCGGGGGGCCATCGAAAGATATCGCCAGGAGCTGGATCCCCTGCGCCAGCGTACCCGGGAGATGGGCCGACAACTGCGCCACCGCATGCGTCTGTTGAGCCTGGCCAGAGAGGCCCTGAACCGGGCCCGATAACCGCCACCGTGACCATCGTCTTCGACATGGACAACACCCTGACCGACGATTTCGGCCGGCGGGTGCGGCCCGGTATCCATGATTTATTGATCCGTCTGAAAAAAGAGGGGTTTACCCTGACGCTGTGGACCAGTTCCACCCGCGGCCGCGCCGTGGACATCCTCACCAACCATCGCCTGCGACCCTATTTCAATACGTGCATCTTTCGTGAGGATTATGATCCCGGACGGCAAAACCGGCCCAAGGACATCCGCCGGGTCGACGGCTGGTTCCTGGTCGATGATGATCCACGGCAGGTCCATTTCGTGCAATCGTTGCAACTCGCCGCCTTTCGGATCACCCCTTTCCGGGACGGCGGTGAAACCGAACGAAAAGAGCTGGATCGTCTCTACCGGACCATTCGGAGAGTCCATGTCAAAAAGGTTTTGTTGGATTTTTGTCGACGGATGGGCGGCCGGTGATGGCAAGCATGTGGAGAAAAGCGATCGACCGGTCTTTTCACCTGGTCATGCCATTTCAAGAAACCTGTCCCGGCCCGGGGCCGGTCCATGGATGGGCCGCCAAGTAGGCCAGAATCAAAGTGACAACCCCTTCTTTAAGATCAGCCGGATATTATTGGCGCGATAGGTGCCGTCACGGCCCGGGGAGACCTCGAATTCAATCAGATCGCCCGGGTTGGGGACATGTTCCGGATCGGTGAGTTCGGAAACATGCACATAGATGTTGTTGCGACGGCATTTGGCGAACCCATAGCCTTTGTCGGCGAAGTAGACCGTCATCACCGCCTGTTCGGTGGTGCCCAAAGTCAGATTATCACCGTTTCCCACGTGTTGCGGCAGGGTTTTGCCGTGGAAAGGGACGATATCGGTGGCGATCAACCCTTCCATGTCGGAACCGGAGCCGACGGTAAACTCGATGATGTCGTTGACTTTCACCGTCGGTTGATGGTCCGTATTCGGCAACATGTAAAATCGGATGAGGTCCGAGGATTGGTTGCGGATGGTCACATAACCGGAGCCATTTTCTTCCACCGACTCCACCTGACCATGCAGGCGACTGCCCATGACCATGATCGAACAGGCCTGGGGACGCCCCTCCTTGCCCGGTTTGATGACGAACTGCACATGATCATCCTCCTGGATCGCCACCTGATTGATCACATAGGTCATATGGAAATAAATTTCCCGGTACTCATGATCCTCGGTGTAGTATTGAATGAATCCGAAGCCGCGTTCCTTTTTGAAGGCCGAAACCTTGCCGAAAAAGGTCGCCTCCTCCTCTTCGATCACATCCTGATCCAAGTCTTGATCCTCTACCGGTGCGTTGGCGAGGAAATCCCCGTGGTTGCCCTGCCAGAAGACCGAATAACAGGGCACCGGTCCATCCAGGCACGACAGGGTGCAGGCCGGTTGTTCGAGGAAGTAGGCTTCCGGACTGCGCCTGACCTGCTCGCCGGCGGTGGAGGTGACCCGATAGAGGTCGCCGGGGGGGGCCGAGGGGTGATGCAGCAAAATGGCGTGCCCCCGGGCGCGCAGGCAGAGACGCTCGGCGATATCAACCGTGGTCCCCAGAAAATCAACCCGCTCACCATCGCGGTACAGGGGGTGGACGGAACCACTGGCGATTCCGACCCGGCAGGCGATACCGGTCCGCAGATGCGGCAGCTTCCGCAATACCCGTTCCTGAAGATCGATGGCCGCCTGGACGGCCGCACCGGTTTCGTTGAAGGATAATAGAATACCGTCACCGAGATGGCGGACGATCTCGCCGTTGCGCGATTTTCCACAGTCGGTGGCCAGGGTGTAAAACTCGCTGAACAGCGACACCCACTCCGGTTCGGGCCGATGGCGTTTCAGGGGATCGGGATTGTAGATCCTGGCACAGAGAATGGTCCTGTCGACAGTCTCCATTTTATTGGAAATGGACCGTTATTTCCTGCGAACCGACTGGATGATGACCGGCTCCAGGGGCACGTCGCCGTGTCCATTCTTGTGACCGGTGCGCACGCTGCCGATCTTGTCGACGATATCCATGCCCTCCACCACCCGGCCGAACACCGCATATCCGAAATCCCGGCTGCCATGGTTCAAAAAGCTGTTGTCCACCAGGTTGATGAAAAATTGTGCCGTGGCGCTGTCCACCACCTGGGTGCGGGCCATGGCCAACGTACCACGCTCATTGCGCAGACCGTTGTCGGCTTCGTTTTTGATTGGAGCGCGGGTGGATTTTTGCGACATGTCCGGTTCCATACCACCGCCCTGGATCATGAAACCGGAGATGACCCGATGGAAGATGGTGCCATCGAAAAATCCGTCATCGACATACTGTAAAAAATTTTCAACCGTGATTGGGGCCTTTTCGGCCTCGAGGGCGATGGTGATGTCGCCGTGTGATGTGGTCATGACCACCATGGGCTTGCCTTTCGCTTGTGTGTGATGTCCCGCCGGACCCGCGGAGTGGGCGTCGGGGGCGATGATGAATGACAGGATGAAGATGAGTCCGGGAACCAAAGAACGAATCATGGTGAAAAATCTCCCCTGGTTTGTCGTCGAATCAGCCGGTCCCGGAACCCCTTCAAAATACGGGTTGACCGGTCGGTCCTGGCGGGCCTGGGGAAAAAAGTACGCTCCCTCACCGTGGCGCCCGCTCGCAAAACCGCCAAAATAAAGCTGTTTTCCCTGTTCCGCAAGGTTTGGCGGCCGGAATGATCGGCAAGGGGGAGTGGTCAGGGTATTTGCAGGGTGCCGGTCAACTGGTCGAACCGCCGCAATCCCCGCTGACGGAGTGCATCGTTCAATTCCCGGGCGATATCACCGCCGATGAACGGATTATTGAACAGGGAGGTACCGATACCGACGGCACTGGCCCCGGCGATGAAAAAGGCCAGGGCGTCCTCGGTGTTGCGAATGCCGCCCTGGCCGATGATGGGAATGCCGTGGGCGCGGGTCTGCTGGTAAACCTGCCACACTTTGAGCAGGGCCACCGGCAAAATGGCCGGGCCGGAGAGACCACCCTGGACATTGCCCAGTTGCGGTCGCCGGGTTTGGACATCGATCATCATGCCCATCAGGGTGTTGATGGCGGAGATGGCATCGGTGCCCGCCTCCACCACCGCCCGGGCGACGGCGCCGATATCGGTGACGTTGGGGGAAAGTTTGGTGATGATCGGTTTTTTGGTGACCGCCCGTACCGTCCGCACCACCGCCGCGGCGATGGTGGGATTGGAACCGAAGGCCGCGCCACCCTCCTTGACGTTGGGGCAGGAGATGTTGATCTCGATGGCGGCTACCGGGCTGTCGTCAAAAATTTCGGCGACATGACCATACTCTTCGACCGTGGAGCCGGCGATGTTGGCGATCAGACGGGTGGGCAGGGATTCGATGCGCGGCAATATCTCCTCGACCACCCGCCGGGCGCCGGGATTTTGCAGGCCGATGGCGTTCAACAATCCGTGGGGGGTTTCGGCGAGACGGTCGGGCCGGTTGCCGCGGCGGGGTTCCAGAGTGGTCCCCTTGAGACAGATGGCGCCGATCGAGGAAACGTCGACCCCCTGCAAACGGGTCAACTCTTCACCGAAACCGACGCATCCCGACAACAGGACCACGGGATTGGCCAGGATGCAACCGCCCAGATCAACCGATGGGTCGATGGCCTCGTCGGAAAGGGGGGCGGTGGCGTTGTCTGTCACGCCTCCTCCCAGGGTGGAAAATCGATCCCTTCCCGTTTGAGAATGGATTCCACTTCTCCAACGATTTCCCGCAGCAGCAATCGGCTGCGGGCCTCCACACGGGCCACCAGGGCCGGTTGGGTGTTGGACACCCGCAGCAACCACCAGCCACCGGGCCGGTTGACGCGGATGCCGTCGATATCGGAATAGTCGCCACCCTGCCGTTTTTGCGCCGCCACCACCCGGTCCATGATCTGGAATTTATGTTCGTCCGGACACGTCAGTCGCAACTCCGGCGTGGCGTAAACCTCGGGCAGATCGGCCAAACGTCGGGAAAGGGGAGCGGAATCGGCGGCCACCACCTCGATCAGGCGCACGGCGGCATAGAGGGCGTCATCGAACCCATAATATCGGTCGGCGAAAAACAGATGACCGCTCATTTCACCGCCCAAAGGGGCGCCGGTCTCCTTCATCTTCGCCTTGACCAGGGAGTGGCCGGTTTTCCACATCAGCGGCTTGCCACCGGCGGCGGCCACGGCATCGAACAGCAGTTGCGAACACTTGACATCGCCGATCACCGTATCGCCCGGGCGCTCCTTGAGGATCTGCCGGGCGAACAGGATCATCAACCGGTCCCCCCACACCACCTGTCCGTTTTCGTCCAGGGCGCCGATGCGGTCACCATCCCCGTCGAAGGCGATGCCCAGTTCGGCGCCGGTCTCCCGCATGCGTCGCCACAGATCGCGCAAATTTTCCGGTATGGTGGGGTCCGGATGATGGTTGGGAAAGGTTCCGTCCACCTCGGCGTACAACACCTCGCCATCGATGGTCGGCAACCGTTCCAGCAATCCGGGGGCGGCGACGCCGGTGGCGCCATTGCCACAGTCGAAAACGACCTTCAGGGGCCGGCCCGGACGGAAATCCGCGGTCAACCGCTGCAGGTAGGTGTCCAGGATCGCCTCCCGGCGCACCCGGCCCGGCTGGCCGGCGGCGCTCACCCCGTTCATGAGCCGTTCCCGCAGGGCCTGGATCTCGGCGCCATAGACCGGCTTGCCGGCCCGGGACATCTTCAGGCCGTTGTAATCGGGGGGGTTGTGACTGCCGGTGAGCATGATGCCGGCGTCGCCGGCAAAATGTTGGGTGGCGAAATAGAGTCCCGGCGTCGGCACCAGGCCGACATCCACCACGTCGGCCCCACCCCGGACCAGGCCGTCGATCAAGGCGGCGCTCAGATGCGGGGAGGAGTGGCGGCCATCCCGGCCAACGAGGATCAACGGCACGGATTGGCCGTTTTGCTCACGGACGTGGGCGGCAAAGGTGGTGCCCAGATCCGTTACCAGGGCAACCGTCAGGTCGCGGTCGGCGATGCCGCGAATGTCATATTCGCGGAAGATGTGTGGGTTGGGACCGGTTTCACCGTTCATGGTTACCTCCCGACGCAGACGTAGTGGAAACCGGCCTGCCGCATGGGCTCGGGATCGTAGATATTGCGCAGATCGAAAAACAGGAATCGGCCATCCTGCCGCGGCCGCAACCAGGATTTGAGCCGTACCAGGTCGAGATTTCGAAACTGGTTCCATTCGGTGAGAATGATCAGGGCGTCGGCCCCCTGACAGGTCTCCTGGACATTTTCGGTAAAGACCACTTCCGATAACAGCAGGGGGGGGGCGGTTCGTTGACCTTCGGGATCGAAGGCGCGTATCCGCGCCCCCAGACGGACCAGCTCCGGCAGGATGGTCAGGGAAGGGGCATCCCGCATGTCGTCGGTGTTGGGTTTGAACGTCAGTCCCAGGACCGCCAGGGTCGATCCCGCCAGGGATTCTCCCAGGGTATTGCGGATTTTGACCACCATGCGCTCCTTTTGCCGTTGATTGGCCTCGATCACCGCCTCGACGATGGTGACCGGCTCTCCAGCCTGGCTGGCGGTGTTGGCCAACGCCTGGGTGTCCTTGGGGAAACAGGAACCGCCATAGCCGGGACCGGGATGTAAAAATTTTCGGCCGATGCGCCGGTCCAGCCCCATGCCCCTGGCCACATCATGCACGTCGGCCCCGACCACGTCGCACAGGTTGGCGATCTGGTTGATGAACATGATCTTGGTGGCGAGAAAGGCGTTGGCGGCGTATTTGGTCAACTCCGCCGTATTGATGTTGGTGACGAGGATGGGGGTTTCGATGAGATACAGGGGCCGGTAGAGATTTTTCAACAGCTCGGCCGCCCGATCATCCTCGACGCCGATCACCACCCGGTCCGGGCGCATGAAATCCTCGATGGCGGATCCTTCGCGCAAAAACTCCGGATTGGAGGCCATGGCGAAATCGGCGTTGGGGTTTTCCTCGCGGATGATCTCCGCCACCCGGGCGCCAGTGCCCACCGGCACCGTGGACTTGGTGACGACGACGGTGAATCCGGTCAGGCTGGCCGCCACCTCCCGGGCCGCCGTGAATACGTATTGCAGGTCGGCGGCGCCGTCTCCCCGCCGTTCAGGGGTGCCGACGGCGATGAACACCACATCGCTGCGCCTTACCGCGGCGGCGGTGTCGGTGGAAAAGTGGAGCCGACCGGCCCGGCTGGAGCGGGCGACCAATCGATCCAGGCCCGGTTCGAAAATGGGTATCTCGCCCTTGTTCAACCGCTGGATTTTGTGTTCATCCTGGTCGACGCAGGTGACATCGACGCCGAACTCCGAGAAACAGGCGCCGGAAACGAGTCCGACATATCCGGACCCGATCATGGTGATATGCATCTTTTTCCACTCCCATCAATCACGGTTGGTCCGCTGCCACCGTTGCAGTTGCCGGGCGAGAAACGGGATGAGCCGTGAGCGGAGATCGGGCCGTTCCAAGGCCAGGGCCATGTTGGCCATTTGAAATCCGGCCTTGTCGCCACAGTCGAAGCGGGTTCCCTGAAACGCGTAGCCAAACATGGGTTGATCTTTCAACAGGGTCTCCAGGGCGTCGGTCAGCTGAATCTCCCCCCCGGCCCCTTTTCCCTGTTTTTCCAGGATGTCGAATATGTCCGGCGTCAGGATATAGCGACCGACGATGGCCAGGGTGGATGGCGCGGCATCGGGGGCCGGTTTTTCCACCAGTCCCCGAAGCCGGATCAGCGCCTGGCCGGGGTCCTGCCCCGGTTCCGGGTCGAGGATCCCGTATTTGTCGGTCTGATCGGGTGCCACGGTCATCGCGGCGATGATGGGGGCGCCGGTTTCAACGAATCGTTCAACCATCTGTTCCAGGGCGGTGACACCGTCCGGGCCGTTCCAGATCAGATCATCCGGGAGCATGATCGCGAAGGGTTCATCACCCACCGCGTGGCGTGCGCACCAGATCGCATGTCCCAGTCCCAGCGGGTGGTCCTGCCGAACGGTGAGAATGGTGCCCGAATCGGGTACCGGGGCGCGGACCACGGCCAAGGATTCCATCTTGCCGCGCCGTTCCAGGGTCCATTCGATCTCCGGATGGTGGTCGAAATGGTCCTCCATCTGATATTTGCCCCGGCTGGTCACCAGGACCACCCGCTCCATGCCCGCTGACCACGCCTCTTCCACGGCGTACTGGATGAGCGGTTTGTCCAGCACCGGCAACATCTCCTTGGGGAGGACCTTGGTGGCGGGCAAAAAGCGGGTTCCCAGTCCGGCGACCGGCAGGACGGCGATACGGGGTTTCATCTTGTTTTCAGATGGGTTCAGGGATTGATCAATTGTTTTTGGCACCTTGGTTGACCCAGTTGCGCAAAATCTGGATCTCGCAGGGGGTCAGCCGTTTGCGGTTGTGCGGCATGCGAATGCCGGCGCGTCCTTCGACCAGCACGTTGAGGTTGCTGACCAGGGCGTTGCCGGGGATGACCACCGGTCCGAAACGGGTACCTTTCATGATGCCGGCATAGGTTTCCATGTTCAGACCGCTGTAGGCGACGCCGGGACCACCGCTGCGATGACAGTCCAGGCAACGGTACTGGATGATCGGCTGGACATCTTCCTTGAAGCTGACACGCCCTCTGTTCTCTTGGGCGAAACCGGTACCGGCCAACAGCAGGCCCGATCCCAGCAAGACACTCATGAGGGCGATTTTTTTCAATTGATGTCCAAACATGTGCTTTCCCCTTAAAACGGTAAATTCATAGGATGACCCGGGGCCGGTTTCAGCTGGCCGGGTGGTTTCCTCTCCATGGAATGAGATCATAGCGCTGTCCGAAGGGTTCGCCAACCCCATTCCATTTTCGGGCGCTGGCCCGGGCGGTCGATCAAAGTGGTTTTTTCTCCCCGAGAAGCCGGGTGAACGATTCGGCATCGAGGGGACGGCTGTAATAATATCCCTGGAGTTCATTGCAGGACTGGGAGCGCAAAAAGACCAACTGTTCTTTGGTTTCAACCCCTTCGGCAACAATATTCAGACGCAGGTTCCGGCCCAGGGCGATGACGGCGGAGGTGATGGCGGCATCGTCGGAGTCGTTGGTCAGGTCGCGGATGAAGGATTGATCGATTTTCAGGGTATGGATGGGAAACCGTTTCAAATAGTTCAGCGAGGAATAACCGGTGCCGAAATCATCGACGGCGATATTCAGCCCCAGTTCGCGCAATTTTTCCAGGGTATCGATGGCCCGTTCCACATTGTCCATGACCATGCTTTCGGTGATTTCCAGCTCCAGGCTGTCGGCGGGCAGGCGGCTGATTTCGAGTTTGCCGGCGATCATGTCGAGCAACCCCTGGGCACGAAATTGCCGGGCCGACAGGTTGACGCTGATTTTCAGGGGGCCGAATCCGGCATCGAGCCACTGTTTGTTCTGACGGCAGGCGGTTTCCAGGATCCACTCCCCCAGGGGGATGATGAGGCCGGTCTCTTCGGCCACGGGGATGAACTCACCCGGCGAGACCAGGCCGGATTCGGCCTGGTTCCAGCGGACCAGGGCCTCCATGCCGACGATGCGTCCACTCTCGATCGCCACCCGGGGTTGATAGTGGAGAATGAATTCGTCGCGCTCCAGGGTCAGGCGCAGTTTGTTTTCCAGGTTCATGCGCCGGCCGGCCTGCTCCCCCATCTCCGGTTTGTAATATTGAAAGGAGTCGTGTCCCGATTTTTTGGCCCGGGCCAGGGCGATATCGGCATTTTTGATCAAAATTTCGGCGCTGTTCCCGTCATCGGGATAGAGCGTGATGCCGATGCTGGTGGTGATATAAAGGTCATTGTCGAGGATGTGGAACCGTTTTGAGATGGCATCGGTCAATTTGCGCACCACCGTCAGGGCGTCCCGGGGTTGTTTCACCTCCCGCAGGATGATGGCGAAGGTGTCGCTGCCGAGCCGGGCCAGGGTATCGCCCTCGCGTATGAAAAACCGCAGCCGGGTGGAGACGTCCTGCAACAGTTGATCGCCGGCGGTGTGACCGAGGCTGTTGTTGACGTTTTTGAAGGAATCCAGGTCGAAAAAGAGTACCAATACCTTGCTTTTGTTGCGATGGGCGTTGCCGATGGCCTGGTTGAGGCGGTCCTGGAACAGGTCCCGGTTGGGCAGTCCGGTCAAGGAGTCGTGATAGGTCTGAAAATGGAGGGCCTGCTCTTTGGCCTTGATGTGGGTGAGATCGTGGAACACCCCCACATAGTTGATCAACTCGCCGTTTTTGTTGCGGATGGCGGTGATGGTTTCGGCCAGTGGAAAGGCTTCGCCGTTGCGCCGGCGGTTCCACAGTTCCCCCTTCCAGAATCCCTGCTCCCGGATCTGACGCCACATGTTTTCGTAAAACGACTTTTCCTGCCGGTCGGAATGGAGGATGCGTGGGGTTTGACCGATCACCTCTTCGGCGCTGAAACCGGTGATGCTGGTAAAGGCCGGATTGATGGAGACGATGGTGCCATGGGGATCGGTGATGAGGATGCCCTCGATGGCATTTTCGAACACCTTGGCGGTGATGCTCAACTGCTCCTCCACCTCGGCCATGGCGCCGCCGAAGACCGTGGTGGCGATGTGCAGGTGCTCTTCGGCCTCCTTGCGATCGGTGATGTCGTGGATGGTGCCCGACATCTGTATCGCCTTGCCGGTCCCGTCGAAGGTCACTTCGCCGATGGAGTTGACATGGCGCGGTTTACCGTTGGGCAACAGCAGACGGAATTCCAGCCGGTAGGGGATATCGGCGTTGGACAGGCTCTCATCCAGGGCCGTCTCCACCCTTTCCCGGTCGGCCGGATGCACCGACTCCATGAACCGGTCGTGGGTGATTTTCTTATGGTTGGGGCTCAGGCCGAAAATCCGGTACAACTCGTCGGACCAGAGCAGGGTATCGGTGGCCGGATACCAGTCCCAGTTGCCGAGATGGGCGATCTTTTGCGCCCTGGCCAGGCTTTCCCGCTCCTTGCGCAGGTTGGCCGCCAGTTCCTGGATGGTTTTCAGGTCCCGGAAACTGCGCAGGGCGCTGGTGACGGCGCTGATCAGTTTTTGACTGGTGAGATCGGTTTTTTCCCGATAATCATTGATGTCATAATCGGCGATGACCCGCAACTCCGGGGTCTGTCCGGCCTGTCCGGTGCGGAGGATGATGCGGACCAGTTCATTTTTCTGTACCTCACGGATGTGGCGGACCACGTCCAGGCCGGCCCGTTCGGTCTCCATCACCACGTCCAGCAGCAACACCGCCGTATCGGGATGTTGCCGCATCAATTCGATGGCGTCGGTCCCGGACCGTCCCACCAGGAGTTCGATGCCGCGACCCTGGAAGGTGAAGTCCCGCAGGACGATGCGGGTCAGTTGATTGACATCCTCGTCATCATCGATGCTCATGACCAGCCACGGGCCGCTGTCCACCGATTCGGAACCCCTCAAGGGGTCCGATCCGGAAAAAGCATCCGGATCCGGTGTTTCAGGGGATGGCCCATCGTTTTCCATACGAATCATAGACTCCTGGAGTTTCCTGTGGTTGCCGACGCGCACCGCTGGCCGGGACCGTTCATGAAGAACCCCCTTATATAGTACATACGTGAAAAACATGCACCCGAAAATTCAATCACTTCACAAATTCCCAGCCGTCCGCGGGAATCGGATGTTTACCTGGGGGCTGGCAACGGGTTACCATGGGGAGATGGGGAATTTATCGAACATCACACGGAAATCTTTGGAGGAGTATATGAAAACATGGACTGCCATTTTGGCCATCCTCGGTCTGGTCGCCGGTCTGGCGCTCGCTGGTTGTCAGACCAAGGCTCAGCAGGGAGCGGGGCTCGGCGCCTTGGGCGGCGGTTTGGTCGGTAGCCTGGTGGGGCCATCCAAAAACCGGGAACAGAACGCCCTGATCGGCGCCGCCATCGGTGGTTTGCTCGGCTATACCATCGGCAACGAGATGGACAAGAACGATCTCCAGCGGGTCAATCGCGCCTACGAGACCATGCCGGATCATCAAACCACCCGCTGGGTCAATCCCAACTCCGGCAACAGCTATGCCGTCACTCCCCAGGAGACCCATGAAATCGATGGCCGTCCCTGCCGCAAGGCCGTCATCGAGGCCATGGTCGATGGCAAACGGGAACGGGTCACCAAGACCGCCTGCCGCCGCTCGGATGGCACCTGGGAAATTTGATTCCCATATCCTTCCCGCTCCAATCCTCTCCGTATCATCCTTCAAACCACACCCCGTTTCCGCCTCCCGGGACGGGGTGTGCATTCCCGGTCCGGTAACGATCCGCTCCATAACGGACCGCCTCCCGCTCCCCGACTGTCCACCTTTTCCGCTTTGATCCCTCTGCAGACCGGAGTGTTGTTGAATGGCGATGTTTGCCGGTCGAGGAAACGCCTGAACAGCGGCTTCCTTTCACCGGGGGAATCGCCTGGACAATCCTGAATATTGTCTTTTGGATGAAGCACTTCATCTTTTTTATCCCGCCGGGGTGGTCATAATTCCGCCCCATGAACACGTCACCAAAACCCCTATCCGTATTCAAGGCGGGCCGTCACATCAGCATGGATGGAACGGTCCTGGAAATCACCGTCGACGACCTGGGACAAGCGGTCGCCGCCTATCGGCCCGACCGGCATGAAGCCCCCCTGGTGGTGGGACATCCACGGCACGATGCCCCGGCCTGGGGCTGGGTGAACGCCCTGCGGCTCGTCGATGGTGAATTGCACATCATTCCCAGACAGGTGGACCCGGTCTTTGCGGAACTGGTGTCGACCGGTCGTTACAAAAAAATTTCCGCCAGTTTTTACACCCCCCGCTCACCGAACAATCCAGTTCCCGGCGTCTATTATCTGCGCCATGTCGGTTTTCTCGGCGCCCAATCGCCGGCCGTCAAAGGTCTGCCCGATGCCTCTTTCGAGGAACGGGAGAGCGGGGTGGTACTTCTGGAGAACACCTTTTCGTTTTCGGGGGCTGGGAAGCTCGAAACCCGACCCCCCGAACCCACCCAATCATCAACCACCACGATGGAGCATGACATGTCGGAAAAACAGCAGGCGTTGGCCAGCAAAGAGGCTGAGCTGAATAAGAAGGAGCGGGAACTGAACGGCCGTGAGGCGCGGTTCCAGGAGCGGGAGTCAAAGTTGAACGAGGAGTTGCAGGAGGTCCAGCGCCGTCAGTCCATCGAATTCGTGGACCGGTTGATCCGCGAAGGCCGTCTGTTGCCCCGTCATCGGGAAGGGGTGCTGGCCTTCATGGCCTGTCTCGATTCCGGTTCCGAAGTGGCGTTTTCGGAAGGGGAGGGCGATGAAGCCGGGGGGGCCGCCGGTGAAACGATGAGTGCACAGGCCTTTTTCAAACGGTTCTTGAGCGAACTGCCGGTCCATGTCGACTATGGCGAACAGAGCGGTGAAGGCGGCGAGGCGGCGCCGGAGACCATCCATTTCGCGGCGCCCAACGGCTATGCCGTCGATCCGGCCGGTCTCACCATCCATCGAAAAATTTTGGCCTATGCTCGGGCCAACAGCACCGACTATATCACCGCCGCCCTGGCGGTGAGCGGTTGAATGAATAACACCGGTCGCACGGCAATGCCGGGGCGACCGGGGCACAGAGGAGGAGTTGAATCATGAGTCAACAGAGTATTTCCGTATTGACCCTGACCGTGACCGCCAGTGGCGCGGTGACCGAAGGGCGGGCCGTCGGTTTCGATGGGGTGCAAGCCGGCGTCCAGGGTCAGAAGGTGATGGGCGTGGCGGTGACCGATGCCGCCGATGGCGAAGCCCTGGCGCTGGTCACCCATGGCACGGCGATCATGGAGAGCGGCGCCGCCGTTGCCGTCGGTGATTCGGTGATGGTGGATGCCAGTGGCCGGGCCATTGCCGTCTCCGGCGACCTGGGGGTGGCCGCCGGTGCCACCGGCGTCACCAGTACCGCCGCCAACGGTGCCATTCTCAGCGGTGCCGATCTGCCGGAATACGCCCTGGGCGATGCCCTGCAGGCGGCCTCCGCCGCCGGTGAGTTCATTGAAATCATGTTGCGGCGGTAAAGGCTCCCTTACGAACCCGCTGTGGTAATGATCCGTCGAAATATCTGAAAAAAGGAAAAAGTACATCATGTCCATGTCAATCAGCCAGGTTCGGGTGATCGATCCGGTGCTCACCGAAATCGCTCAAGGGTACCGTCATGCCGAACATGTCGGTCACGCCCTCTTTCCCCGGGTGCCGGTGTGGGTCTCCGGCGGCCAGGTGCTGGAGTTCGGCCGCGAATCGTTCAAACTGTATCAGGCCCGCCGCGCCCCGGGCAGTGCCACCAAACGGATACAATTCGGTTATCTGGGCAAAAGTTTCGCCCTGGTCCAGGACGCCCTCGAAGGCCAAGTGCCCCGGGAATATCTCCGGGATGCCGCCCGGGTGCCCGGCGTCGATTTGAGCCGCCGGTCGGTCAACGGCGTCCTGCGCGCCCTCTCCCTGACCCTGGAAAATGATCAGGCGCAACTGGCCACCAACGCCGCCAACTATGATGCCGATCACAAGGTGACCCTCTCCGGCACCGACCAGTGGAGCGATGGTTCATCGGACCCGGTAGCCACCATCGACACCGGCAAGGAAGCGATCCGTTCCTCGGTCGGCATCTATCCCAACACCCTGCTGCTCTCCGCCCGGGCCTTCAATGCCCTCAAGGAACATCCCAAGGTATTGGAGCGTTTCAAGTACACCAGCCGCGATTCGATCACCCCGGAGATGATCGCCGCCCTCTGGGACCTGGAAAAGGTGACGGTGGGCAAGGCGGTGGCATTCGACGATGCCGGCGGCGTCATCGACATCTGGGGCAACAACGCCATCCTCGCCTATGTGCCCACCACCCCGTCAGGCATGGAGGATCCCTCCTTCGGGTATACCTACACCATGCAAAATTATCCGTTGGTGGAAAAACCCTACTATGAAAACAACGCCAAAAGCTGGGTCTATCCGGTCACCTATGAACGGTTGCCGGTCCTGACCGGCATCCTGTCCGGCTATCTGATCCAAAATCCGGCCTGATCGCCATGCAACGCTATCGTGTCCTGACGCCATTGCAACACGATGGGCATTTTTACCGGCCCGGAACGGTGGTGATGATGGCCCCGGACCGGGCGCGGGTTCCGCTGGCCAATGGGACCCTCCACCCCCTCCCCATCCCGGGGGAGGGGCTGGCGGGGGTGGCGGTCGTGGACCCGGAACTGATTCCGGTTCTGGAGGGGATTCGACGTCTGGATGTCCATGAACGGCGGTACTGGACCGGCAATGGACGGCCCCGGGTGCGGGCCCTGGCCGAGGTGACCGGCAAGGCGGTCACCGTGCAATTGCGCAATCGGGCCTGGGCCCATTTTTTGAGAGAACGGATATGAGTTACTGCACGACCAATGAACTGTTGTTGTGGTACGGGGCCAAGGAACTGGCCGAAATCGCCACACCGGATGACCGGGTGCCGGTATCGGCGGTCCTGATGCGGTTGACCATCGAGTCGGGGGATCGGAGTGGATTCACCGCCGAGGAACGGGTGGCGGCGGATGGTGCCATGACCCGGATCGGGGCGGCCATCGATCAAGGACGCCGGTTGGTCGATTCGCACCTGGCCCGCCGTTTTACCCTGCCACTGGCGGTCGAGGTGGTGGCCGAGAGTCCGTTGCCCCGGGTATGCGCGGCCCTGGTTCGGGCCTTTCTCCATGAAAACCGCGACAACGAAACGGTGATCAACCGGCGGGAGAGTGCCCTGCGTTGGTTGCGGGACCTGGCGGCGGGGACGGTGGCATTGGCCGGTGATCCCCCTGTCAAGGGGGTGGTGGCCGGTGGTCCGGCCCATGAAACCGGCCCCCGGGTATTCGATGAACGGACGTTGAGCGGCTTTGCCGGCACCGGGAGTGGATAAACGATGAACGACTGTTTCGAGGCGCAACGATTGATCATCGACCGACTGGGGGCGTCGGTGCCCGGGCTGCGGGCCGTCCATGGGGCCCGGGACCTGGAGGAGATCAAGGCCCATCGTGGCACCGCCCCGGCCGCCTATGTGCTCTACGATGGCCAGGAACCCTTTCTCGGTGCCGGTTCAGTGGCCGCCGTCGATCAAAAATGGTTGGTGGTGGCGGCGGTGCACAATCTGCGCGAATCGATGGGCGGACTGGGCGAGGGTAATGAGGCCGGTGATCTGTTGATCCGGTTCAGCCGTGTCCTGCTCGGTTGGCGGCCGGGTCCCGATCATGGTCCCATGACCCTGGATCGGGCGCCGGCGCCCCAATTCGCCGGTGGCTTCGGTTTTTACCCCATGGGCTTTCGCACCCGGGTCGTCTTACGGGGGGATGGGGAATGAAACGGCTCGGCGAACTGGCGTTGCCCGACTCCATGGAATGGATCGACCGATATGGCGTCTCCCGGGTGACGCAGACGGTGGGGCGTACCCTGGGTGGCACACCGGTCATCTGGAGTCGTCCCCTGGAAGGGGGGGAACCGATCACCCTGGCCGCCACCCGGGATACCACCTGGTTGGAGCGGACGGCGGTGGAGACATTGACGGCCATGGCCGCCGAGAGCGGCACCACCCATACCCTGACCTGGGATACGTTCACCTGCACCGTCCTGTTCCGGCACCGGGATGCCCCGGCCGTGGACATGGTGCCCACCTGGCCGCACCACGATCATTTCATCGGCACCATCAAACTGATGCGGATATAAAATCATGTCCATACAAAGCAGTGAAATCAAATGGTACAAATCGGTCCTGGTCAACGATACCACCGCCAACGGTGGCGTGATGTCCAGTGATGAAATCGTCGACGGCGTCAAAAACAACCTCTGGCCCGACGTGCCCCAGGCCGAACGGGACGCCGGTTCGACCAAATATCGAAAAACGTTCATCAAGGTGGCCAATGATGATGACCTGACCTTGATCGATCCGCGCATTTTCATCGAAACCCGAACCGCTGGCGATGACAACATTGTCCTGATGGCCGGCAGCCAGACCGATACCCAAGCGGAAGCCGATGACTATACGCGCTTTTATGGCGCCGGCGATCTGGATGGGGATGTCGCCGCCGGGGACGGGGTCATCGTCGTCACCGTCGAAAGTGGCAATGGCGACGGTGGCCAGGCCATTTTCCAGGATGGTGACCTGATCCGCATCTCCGACAAGACCGGTGTCGATGATGTGGGCGGCAACAGTGAATTTTTGCGTCTGGCCGCCAGCGGGGGGGTCTCCTGGAACGGGGACCAAGCCACCTTGACCCTGGATACCGGCGTCACCCTGGCCAATGGCTATACGGCCGCCGCGACCCACGTGGCCGCGGTGATCGAGGCGTCGAATATCACCGCCACCGTAGACAACTGGGTGGAGTCCTCGGCTTCCGGTACTTATGACGAGTCCGGTTATCCCTTGTTGCTGGACCATATCGGCAGCATCGAACAGACCTGGACCCTCACTTTTGCCGATGCCACCAGTTTCGTCTGTTCCGGGGATACGGTCGGCAGTGTCGGTGGCGGAAGCATCGGTGGGGGTGATTTCGCGCCCAACAACGGTGATTTCAACAAACCCTATTTCACCCTTACCGACGGTACCCCCCCCTGGGGGGGGACCTGGGCGGCGGCCGATACCATCGTTTTTCAAACCCACCCGGCGGCGGTGGCCATCTGGGAAAAGCGGACCGTGCCGGCCGGTGCCAACAGCCTCTCCGGCAACAAGGTGATCGTCGCCATCACCGGAGAGAGCGCATGAGCGGTTCGACCGGCGGAGTGCTGAAAAGCGGCCTGAAAATAGACTGGATCTCCCGGCAGGCCGAGCCGGTGGTATTCGATTTGCGGTTGGCCGATGACCGGGGCGCCCGTCCGGTGCAGGTCAAACCGGTGGTGGTGCCGATCTGGAGCCGGCGGCCCGGGATCTATGACCATCTGTTGACGGAGGCGTTGCAGATGCGGGCCACCGGCCGGCGCCGGTTGCGTCTTTACTGTCCGAAAAGTTATGCCAACCAAGTGCGGATGACGGTCCATGGCGGCAGTACCCGTTGCCTGGGACGCCGTTATGAACCGATGATCGAAACCCTGACCTGGGTTCAGGGGCATGACCAACGGCTGCGGTATCATTATGACCGACCGGAAGCGGAGATAATGGAACGAACCCGTTTTTTCGATGTCGATGGCCGTGAAACCGATCCGCCGGTCTGGTTGCCGGCGGAGGGGCGCTTTCATCACCCCCAACCGGTGACCGGGGCCCTGGTGGTGGCCTATCGGCCCGGTTTTTCCCTGTATGAAATCGATTATGACACCGGCGTCGATCGCATCTCCCCGGAATGGTTCCGGGAGATGCAATACGCCTGGTTGGCGGGCAATATCCAGGATGTGGCCATCCCGCCGGTACGGGTGGTCGCCATCGCCGGGGAGCGGGCCGCCCAAACCACCTTTCCCCGCGCCTTCTGGCCCAACCGTTCGACGGTGCGGGGTGGTTATGAGTGGCCCAACGGCGAGCCGGTCCTGGAGCCGGAAGGGGACGGCTACCGCATTCGTTCCGAATCGGGGGCCGATCTCTGTTGGCGGCTGTGTCGTCAATCGATCAAGCCTGACGGGGGATTTTTGAGCGAATCGGAGCTGCAGGCGGTCCGTGAGTGTGTGCAACAAGGCCGCAACCCCATCTATCACTATGTGGAGACCAAGCGTACCGTCAGGACCGAGCGCATATACAGCGTCGATGATGCCGAAGTCTATGTGGACGTGGAACGGCAGGTGGAGTTGGTGATGAAACAGCGGCGGGTCGATGCGGGGCCCTGTCCGGAGTCGGAACCGGCCCCCTGTTGCCCGGAACTGGTGTTCCGGTTTCGCAGCGATGATTGAGAGGGCCTGATGGGAACACCGCCATTCACCGCTCCCGGTCCCTTCGACCGCATTGGTGCCATCCGTTTTCCCGGCGCCCTGTTTCAACTGCGCATCCAGCGGGATGATGGTTACCTTTACATGCCCGGTGGAACGTCGTTGTCGATCCATTTGAACTTGATCGATGGGCAATGGTTGTTCACCGGTTATGGCGATACCCTCGATTATCAGCAGGCGGTCGATGGTCTGGTCGACTCCTTCGAATTTCGTGCCGGTTGTTATCGTCTCGAATTGAATCGCACGATGCTCAAGGACGCCTTCGGCCTGACCGGTTCGGAAATTCGTCTGGTGCTCACCACCGACGGAGAAGGTACCCTGGAATGTCGCTATCCCCGGGTTTATGCCGATGTCGGAACCGTCATCCCCTTGTCGGTCGGCTATCATGAAATCACCGTTCCCTTCTGGCGGTTGATCACCGAAACCACCCATCCCACCGCCACCAGCACCCGGAAAACCACCACCATCCGTTCCAGCGTGCCCTATTCGGCGGTCTACGCCATCGACGGCGGCAATGCCCTGGGACGGTTTCAACTGCCGGTATTGGGCGTGGAGTGGTTGCCCGAGTCGGATCTTTCCGGCTGGTACCGGTTGTTCCATGTCAATGGCGTCTGTTCCCAGGGCAGCATCAACATTCCGCCGCAACACCCGCCGGGCATCGAGCCACCGACGCAACCGCCCGGTGGCGCGGACGATCGTCTGTATGGGTTGGCCTACAACGTGGTTCTGGAAGTGGCCCTTTCCGACTGCCCGGGCGCCTGGTCGGCCACCGCCATCGTCGTGAACACCGATTTTGACTTCGATACCACCATTCCTTATAACAATGCCGCCGAACCGGCCTTTTCGATCCTTCAGGATCTGGGCGGGCAGACGCCGGACCTCCTCGGCCGTTCCTTTCAGCGCACCTATGAATTTCAGTGGGATGCCGACGGTTTCGACTATGACACCGGAGAGTGGCCAAATCTCCATTCGGACCAACGGGCGGTTCGAATCCAGAGTCCGGCCACCGGTTTCGATCGGATGACCATCACCCCGTTGCCGGAGTGACGGATCATGGCTCCGCACCGCTATTGGCGTGTCCTGATCAGCAAATCCACCTCCGGCGCCGACAATCTGATTTCATTGTACGAAGTGGAGATGCGCGCTTCCGTCGGCGGCGTCGATCAATGCATCGGTGGCAGCGCCAGCGCCGCCCATGCCACGGCCAGCGCCGGCAACCTGTTCGATGATGACAACGGTACCTATTGGGTCAATGGCGGACCATCGGAATTGACCTGGGTGCAATATGATTTTGGCAGTGGCAATGAGGTGACGGTGCGGGAACTGGCCTTGATGCCCCGTTATGCCAACCAGTCGCCCGAAGATTTCAAACTGCAATACGCCGATGATGGGGCGCAGTGGACCGATGCCGCCGAGTGGAGCGGCATCGGGGGTTGGAGTGCGTTCGTTTATCAATATTTCACCGTGCCGGGGCCCCCGGTGGCGGAACAAAACGACCATCCATTCGCCATGGTCCTGGGTGGACGATCATCCTTTCCCTTCGACCTGGGGCTGTTCCGTCAAGCCGACCGGCAGAGTGATTATGATCTGCTGCTGGAACGGGCCGGGAGCCGTTCCTATGGTTTGGCACTGGCCCGGGGGCTGTCGCAACCGTTCGACCGTTGGTTGGAATCCCCGAAGACCCATTCCTATTCGATCCGGCTCGGCGCCGGATTGGAACAACCCTGGAACCGGCACTTGTCCGCCTACTGCCAACAGCCCGTTCATGATTCGGTGATGGTCGCCCGGGGTCGGGCCTGGTCCCTGTGGCGGCGGCTGGCGGCACAGCGGAGCCAACCGGTTATTTTTACCGTGACGGTACGCGTGGCCCGAGGAGGAAGCTGGTCCCTGTTGCCGCTGAATCCCCTGGTTCGACAACGCCGGGGTTATTGGGACCTGGCGGTCCCCACCGACCCGGTAATCCGGCAATTCCTGTTGTTGGCCATCAATGGTCAGCGGGTGCCGCTGCTGTCGGTGGAGCTGCGGCATGAGGAACGGGCAACGGGTTGGAGCGCCGATTTGCACCTGGCCCGGGAGAGTGATTTTCAACGGTTGCAGCCGGAGGACACATTTACCCTGAGTCTGGGTGACGACCAGTACCAATTGCTGGTCGATCGGAAAATGTTGACACGGGACGCCGACGGACCCGATCGACGGATGCTCCATGCCGTCAGCCCCACGGCCAAACATGCCGCCCCCCGGGCGACGCCGATCACCCGTTCCTGGGAAGTGACCATTACCGCCCGTTCGGCGGTTGAGGAGATCCTGTCGGAAACGGTGGATTGGCAATTGCTGGATTGGCCCATCGCCGCCGGACGTTTGCGGTTTGTCGACAAAACACCCTTGCAGATGGTCCGGGAGATCGTCGAGGCGGTGGGTGGGGTGGTGGAAACGACCGCCGCTGGCCGTTTGCGGGCCCGGTATCGGTTTCCCCTGGCCGTTCCCGACTGGGAGACCGCCACCGGTGACCATGTGGTGACCGACCATGCCGACAATTTGCAACTCATCGAGCGCAAACGGGCCCGCGGCCGGCTGGACCGGGTGACGGTACGGGATGGGGAGCCGGAAGCCGGGGCCGGTTCCCTCTCCTTGATCCTGGATCAGCGCCCCGATGGGGGTGGTGGCGGCCGCAAAACCTTTCATCCCGGTGGCACGGCCCACCTGCTGTTGAACCGGGGACCGGGGGTGACCACCGGTCCGGTGGCGGCATCCAGCGGTGATGTGATCGCCAAGGCCCCACCCACCGTTCAAATTCAGGAGGATCTGGCCTTCGTGGCCGATAATCGATCGCGGTTATCCCGACCGGTACGGTGTATCGATGCGGTGGTCTGGTTGGGGGCCGATTTGGGAACACCCGGACTCGATGCGGATGGTCGTACGGTAATCGTTCCGCAAATCGGCACCGCCATCGCCCGCATCACGGCGACGGTCGAAGGAGAGGCCTACAGCTATACGGCACCGCTGCAGGTGGCCGGTCTGGACTCGTTTCCGGTGTTGATATCCGCCGTCGGCGCGGTGAATGGCGCCGGTGTGCGGTCGGTGACGGTACAGCGTCACAATGGTGTCCACCCGGGCGCGGATCGGGTGGAGCCGTTGTTGAGCGACCACCGCGCCCTCCAGGCCCGGGGGCGTCAGGAACTGGACCTGGGAGAGGTGTTGAACGAGGTGGAACTGACCCTGGTCCATCGATCCGGGCTGGAGCCGGGACAGTTGCTGACGGTGCATGATGGCCATTATGGTCGCAGTTTCCAGGCCCTGATCACCGCCGTCCGCATCGAGGCCGGTGAGGGGGGCTGGCACGCCCGATTGTGGTTGATGAAAAGATCGTGATTCGGTAAATGATCGAACGGACCCGACCACAAGTTTACGGAAGCGACAGCTTTTTCTGGTGGCAGATGGGATTTTCGAGAGAGATTGGTTAATAATAAACGCCGAAGTCTCTTCGAATTGTTTCTGCAATTTTTTTAACGATAAACTTCCTTCCGGATTCATCCAAATGTTCAGTTACAATATGTTGGTCAGTGAAGTTTTCTGGTGGTAGAGCATCAGCCAAATTCAACAATTTTATGTTGTAATTTTTTGTCAGGCCCTCTATGAGTCTTATATTGTCGTATACAGTCTCACGAAATTCATCGCCAGCAAATCGCACACCATCGATCATATTTATTGGTGTCACGTAAACCAATATCTGAACACCGTCTTGTTTGAGTTTATTTATCAGGTTTGACAGGTGTAATATGTCAGGATAATCATGTTTCAGTCTATAATGGTATCGGTCAGAAAAGTTTTTACGTAAATGTTCTTTATATCTGTTCTTGCGTTCCGGATAGCATTCTAATTCTCCTGGTTTCGGAGCTGGTGTTCGTAACCTATTGTTATTATACTTTTTAGACCACTCGCTTGTTTCGCGCTTTAATAAGTTCGTGTAACTGTAAATCCATACAGTAAAATAATCTCTAAGCCGCCCATTGTTTGCATGTATATTAAGTAGCGAACGATATCTTTTAAATTTAAAATGGGGTGTTTCCATCCATTGTGAAGAAAAATGTTGTAAGTTCACAGGTATAACAACAATGTCCGGCTTGTTTGGCTGAGTACGCAGCAGATTGTAAATACTGTTAAATACGGCAGTGTTAAATGCAGAATTAGAAAGAAGAAAGACTTGACCGCTTTGAAAATATTCGGGCAAAAAGTCTTTCATTGTTCTTGAGCCTGAATCACAACCATATTTATTGTATGTAATAGAAACTGAGTCACCAAAAATCAACACTTTCAAGCGGTTGTCTCGCAAAATGTCCAATATATTCCCACCGTTCCTGGTGTTAAGGTTCGGCTCCTTTATGAAGGGGGTAAGGAACATGAGGCCAAATACGGACAAAAAAATCGCGAAAAAAGAGAAAGTGAAAATATATATGATAAATTTATTGGTTGATTTGGGTCTCACGTTTAGCATCTCTTTTGTGCAGCTTAAAAGGTTATTGGTGTATGTCAACATGTTCGTAAACGGAACCGATCACATTTGCCGTTGTCTGCTTTACACTTTGGCCAACCCCTGTAGGAGCGAGCTTGCTCGCGAACCGGGCAAACCGAAGCTCCGTGGGAAATTTTTTCGCGAGCAAGCTCGCTCCTACGGCGCGTTGTGAAGTGTAAAGCAGTCTGATCGGTTCCTCGTAAACAATAAACGGGCAGTGACTTCAGTTGATTAAAATATCGGAAGTCAGATGGTGTAATGATTATCCCGCTCTATGAGTTCTATGAAAAAGTCGGCTTTCGAAAAAAACTTATTTGGGACATAATGAATCATCAAAAAAAATTTTAGAAAATATAGGGCAAAGCGACACTTTCAGCGGGCTCCTCTTTGAGGACGAATGTCAAGACCGTTATCCCAGTGCACTGTCCGGAAGGTGATGGACAGAAAATCGACTCGTTTTGATCACCGGCCAAATGGAAGCAACATTATCGGTGTCAGGACCTGGAGTGTCCGAAGTTGCGGACGATGACCATGTTATGCCAATAACAGGTCGGCAGATGAGGTTTTGATGGTTACTATTGGTCCTAACAGTAACGGAGTACGTCAGGCAATGATCCGTGTTTTTCGATCTTTTGGCGTCATAAAGATCGTTAGATGTGATCTGGGAGAAATCCATCATCGCATTCTAGATGATCGACACATGGTTGGAAAGCCTTTTCTTCATGGAATTGAAGGAAACATCTGACTTTGCGTGCCGGATTTAATTGTATGGCAGGGAGACGGTTTGTTTTTCGAAGGTTTCTGGCTATATGGTACCCTGGAAGACCTTTTGATCAACCGCTACTGATTTGGTGGAATGGTAAAAAAACTATTTTGAAGCACTGCCCGATAGCCTGGTTAAAGCAGCAGTGTATTAAAATTGGAAATATAAAAACTCGGAAGGACTGGAAAGTCTTGTAAATGCAATCATAAAAATAATCGCTAAACCTATTGCAAATACTGGTCTTGGTTCCCAGTGTGGAATTTTAAGGTTTTCATCGGAAAAGTTTATATAGTGTTTGGTTTTATCTATGTATTTTGACAAGATTTGAATGCTGTTTGGTGTGAGCCAGACAATCATTAATAGTATGGATATCTCCCGCCATGCAACTTTTCCTTCAGCGGATGAGTAATATACCCAAAACTCAGTAGAGAACAGCAGGTTTCCAAAAAGATCCGGGATCTTATGGGTTAATCCTACAGGAAGGAGAATTCCGTTAATCCCAAGCATTCCTTGATACATTAATATTGCGCTGTCGATGCTCTCTGACCGGAATAAAACCCAGGCAAATACAACTGCTAAAAATGTTAAGGTTCTGAAAAACAAAGAATGCAGGTGCCTATTGGAAGTGCTTCCTGATGGTTTATAATGTTTTCTTATATTACGCCATCCATGGTTTATGATTAGGTAGATGCCGTGAAGCCCTCCCCAAAAAATAAATGTCCAACCTGCTCCATGCCACAAACCGCCCAACACCATTACAATCATTAAATTTCTGTATCTGGACAGATCTCCTATACGCCCGCCACCTAATGGAATGTATAAATGATCTTTTAAAAATCGGGAAAGTGTTATATGCCAACGTTTCCAAAACTCAATTATGCTGTTTGATTTGTATGGTGAGTAAAAATTAATGGGAAGATGGATAGAAAACATTAACCCCAATCCAACTGCCATATCTGAGTATCCTGAAAAGTCAAAATAGAGTTGCAGTGTATAAGACAATGCGCCACACCAAGCTTTGAAAAAATGTACCTTCTCGCCAATAGCAACAGATGTGAATATTGATGTTGCATACTTGGCCATTTGATCCGCAAAGACGATCTTCTTAAATAGCCCGAAAACAAATAGTGTTAACCCTACTGATATATGATCATACCGCACAGCCGCGAAGTCTTTTTTGAAGAATTGAGGGAGAATTTCGCGTTGCATTACGATAGGGCCAGCAATCAATTGTGGAAAAAATGTCACAAACAGGGTGTATTGAATTAAATTATGGGGAACTATTCTATTAAGGAATGCGTCTCTTATGTAGGCGATCTGTTGGAATGTGAAAAATGATATTGCCAATGGCAAAACAATGTTGATTGGTTGATATTCAAATCCAAAAGCCAAGCTTGCATTTTCAATAAAAAAATCGTAATACATGGGTATCCGGTTGCCTCAGGCTAAAACAACCTGAAAAACTTCCAGAATAA
>CAYFNE010000035.1:0-46709 GCA_964344355.1 uncultured Magnetococcales bacterium | reverse complement strand
TGTCATCGTATCACGTTGTTTCATAAAGATAAAATGATTTTCGGTCAAGCACTACTTAACAAAATCAGGGTGACTACTGTCGTGAAAGAGGCCAGGACGATGGGTTCCGAAACGCGATTGCGGATAAAATGAAAGGCCCCGAGAAAGGACAGCGCTTCCAGGAATCGCGCCGCCATCCAAAGTTGGACCGGATAATCGTTGTTGGGTTCCTTCAACACCGACATGCCCTGATAGGTCATGGAATGAATCAGATCCAGGAGACCGATGAACAGGAAGGCGATGCCCAGGAACAGTAAAAAATGGTGGTTCAAAAAACGGCGACCGTTCCAGACCACCACGAAAAAACTGAAACCGATGATGATGCTGAACAGTTCGGCCAGGGTGTGGAACAACAGATAATTGTGCCAGGCGGTGGCCATCATGCCGCAGAGGATCAATCCCCCCGGCAGGTAACCACGCCAATCGATCCGGGTGGATTCGATCCGTTCCTGGGCAGCGAACATCAATTCGGGTCTCCTGGTTGTGGGCGGCAAGACCGGATATCGGCTTTCGGCCGATCCCTATTCCGGCGCCGTCGGCTCCGAAAGATATTGCAATTTTTTTTCGCGAAAATGAAACTGAAAACATCGGGAGCGGTTTTTACTCACTGTGGCGATGGGTGGCGAACATGGATTTCGAACCGGCCTATCTGGGCTTGTTGCGTTCCGGAGAGTTGCTGGAGCGGGTCGATCGGGCCTGGCGGCAGATGCACGGGTGCGATCTCTGTGCCCGGGCCTGTCGGGTCGATCGTCTGAAATCGGCAAAAGGGGCGGTCTGCCGGACGGGGAAAAATCCAATCGTTTCCAGCGCCCATCCCCATTTTGGTGAAGAGGAGCCGCTGAGCGGCCATCGGGGGTCGGGGACCATTTTTTTTTCCTATTGCAATCTGAAGTGCGTCTTTTGTCAAAACTGGGAGATCAGTTGGCGGGGGGAGGGCATGGAATCAACTCCCCGGCAGTTGGCGGACCAAATGCTTCACCTGCAAAACCAGGGTTGCCACAACATCAACCTGGTCAGTCCCAGCCATGTGATCGCCCCGATCCTGGCGGCGGTGGCCCTGGCGGCGGACGACGGTCTGCGTCTGCCCCTGGTTTATAATTCCGGGGGCTATGACAGTCCGTCGGGATTGGCCTTGTTGGACGGGGTGGTGGACATTTACATGCCGGACGTGAAGTGGGGGGAGGGCGGACCGGCTCACCGTTACAGCGGCGCCCGGGACTATCCGATCGTCAACCGCGACACCTTGCGCGAGATGCATCGGCAGGTGGGGGATTTGCAACTGGACGAAAACGGCATCGCCCGGCGGGGTCTCCTGGTCCGCCACCTGGTGATGCCCGGCGGTCTGGCGGCAACGGAACGGATCTTCCGGTTTTTGGCCGAGGAGATCTCCCGGGACACCTATCTCAACGTCATGAGTCAATATCGGCCCTGCTACAAGGCGGCCCGTTTCCCGGCCCTGAACCGCTCCTTGTCCCGGGAAGATTTCCAGTCGGCGGTCGAGTTGGCCGACCGCATGGGATTGCATCGTCTCGACCAACGGCGGCGGGCCTGGTTTCTTTTTTAGGACCGTTCATGCGACTATTGCCCAGGACATCCGCAGAGTGGTTCGGTCTGGCCGTCCGGATGTTCGTTCCACTATTGGTGATCGCCATGTTTCTGCCCATTTCCACAAAAATGCCCGGCCGGTCGCACACCGGTTCGCAACCATCCCCGAGTGCGGCGGAGCAACGGACTTTGGAAAGGTTGCGTGGCGATGTCCGGGTGTTGGCCGGAGAGATCGGCGAACGGAACGTCTGGCATGAAGCTGCCCTTCAGACGGCGGCGCGCCACATCGAAGGGGCTTTTTCAGAGGCAGGTTTGCAACCGGAAAGACAGATCTTTGAAGCACGAGGGGTGACGGTGGCAAATATTTTTGCCATCAAAGAGGGTGTTTCCACGGCCGATGAAGTGGTGGTGGTCGGCGGTCACTATGATTCGGTGCCCGGCTCACCCGGCGCCAACGACAACGGCAGCGGCGTGGCGGCGGTATTGGAACTGGCCCGGCTGCTGGCGGATGTGCCAATGGCCCGGACCGTCCATTTCGTCGCCTTCGTCAACGAGGAGCCACCCTTCTTCCGGTCGGAAGAGATGGGTAGTTTCGTCTATGCCGCGGCCTTGAAAAAAAGGCGGGTGAAGGTGACGGCCATGCTCTCCCTGGAGACCATCGGTTACTATTCCGAAACCCCGGGCTCCCAACGGTTTCCGTTCCCTCTCGGTTTTTTCTATCCCGACACCGGCAATTTTATCGGTTTCGTCGCCAACACCGACTCCAAGGCGCTGCTGGAACGGACCATCACCACCTTCCGCAATACCGCCCCCATGCCCTCGGAGGGCGTGGCGGCCCCCTCCTGGATCCAGGGCATCGACTGGTCGGATCAATGGTCCTTCTGGGAGCATGGCTACCCGGCGCTGATGGTCACCGACACCGCCCCTTTCCGCTATCCCCACTACCATTCGGCCCTGGACCGCCCGGACAAGATCACCTATGAACCGTTCGCCCGCGTCGTCACCGGCCTGGCGGCGGTGGTGCGGGAGCTGGCGGGGGATGGAAAAGGGTGAAGGATTCCGTGTTTTGATGGAGAGCGGACGGCTGTCGGTGGCTTGGTTCGTCAAGCGGTTTCGATCCGGGTGCCTTCATCATTGGGAGGAAGTGGGCGGGCTCTCCTGGAGGATGGTCTGGATACGGCCGAGGCGGTCGTAGGTGGTGCTTTCGCTGCTGCTGTCGGCCAGGATGGAGGCGATCAGGGATTTGACATCCGCCTGGGCGCTCCCGCCCAGGGCATCATAGGTGCTGACGAAGGTGGCGCCGCTGAGAAAGGTGTTGAGTTTTTCCAGGTTGGCCCCGGAGCGGCCCCGCAACAGGTCGAGGCTGGTGAACGGTTTGCCGCCGGGATCGAAACCGGCATGGTTGAAGGCCTGATTGACGGCGATGCTCACCGGACTGAAGGAGACCAGATCTCGGCCAAAGGAGGTCTGTCGGCCCTGATTCAGGGCGGTGATGGAACTGTTCAGCCGCAAGGCCTTGTATACGTTGGTGCTTTGAACGGGTGTGGTGCTGATGGTCATGATGGGTCACCCGGATGGATTCAGAGTGTCGAGGAGATCTCACACGTATCGTAACCACTCTTCAAGAGTAACGGTATGGGGTGAAAAAATCCAGAAAAAAGGCTGAATCCGGTGATCATCCATCGATTCAAGCGGATGTTGGACGACGGTCGATCGATGCGAGCCGGTCGCAGGGCGTTGGTTATTTTCCAAAGGTTTGTGCCAGCTCACGGCCAAAAGGGCGCAACACTTCCAGCAGGGCCGGGGCATGGTTGGGGAAGCGCTCCTTGACGAAGGTCACCTGTTGTTCCAAAACCTGTCTGGCGATGGCCAGGGGGGAGAGTTCCGGGGTCACCTTGTCCAGGGCGCGAAAAGTGCGGTCCAGGGCCTGGGAAAGTTTTGACAGGGCCTCGACCTGTTTCAAGGGATCGGTCACCTGTTTTTTGATTTCGGACACCGCCCGGTTGTGGATGCCCAGATAGTCCTCCAACATTTCACAGATGATGGTGTTTCGATCCATGCAGTCACCGGGCTCGATGACCGGGCTCGAATTGGGGCCGGTGGTGGAGGGCCGGTTCTCCTTGCCGGCGGCGGTGGTCGCCATTTTCTGGGATCCGGTGGATGAACGGGGTGGATGACGTCGATTCATGGTTCGTCTCCTTGGCCGGGCTCAGGGGCCGTTGAAAAACTTTTCGACGGCCTTCCGCGGTCCATGAGGGACCGTCAAAATTGGCCGGACCGGGGTTCGTCGGCCCGCTTCGGTCTTTCAGACACCGGTTCGTTGTTTGAACCGGTCAGGGATCTCCGGTAAAAAAACGCCGGATGTATTTGACGATTCGACCGAACAGGGAACGGCCATGCCTTTCACGAATGAACCGCCGGGCTCCCTTGAACTGGGCATAATAGATGGCGCGGATCGCTTTTCGCAGCGAGACGGCGACCTGTTCGAGATGTTGCCGGTCCAGGTCATCGAATCGTTCGCCGTTGAGTTTGTTGATCAACTGCAAGGTGCCGCGTACCGTGTTTCCCCGGCTGTCGGTGATGGGGACGCAGAGGACCGAGCGGGTGTCATAACCGGTCATGGTGTCCACATCGGTGTGTATTCCGGGGCGCAAGCGCATGTCGGGAACGAAGATCGACCGGCCACTCTGGATGACCTCTCCAGTGATGGAGCCACGCAGAGGGATGTCCAACTCTTTTTCTTCGAGCCCGGTACCACATTGCAGCCAGGCCCGTTGATGGGAAGGATCGTGAATGAAAATGCTGCACCGATCGGCGCCCATGGCCTTGGGCAGGATATCCACCACCGCGCTTAACAGGATGCGATGTTCATTGGAGCCTGAATAGCGCTGCAACAGGGCGGGCAGAAAATCCAGGGAATCGGCAAATCTGGTCGAGTTGTTCATGGCCGCTTTCGGCATCATCCCCGGGGATGCGGGTCTCCATATCGGTTGCACCCCGTGGACAGGTTGGTCCCGCGCCGAATCGCCGGCAACCATCGGAAGGGGAGCCTGGCGAAAAACGGGCGGAAAGTCGAGATGAAGGGATTCATCTCCCTGAAGAGGCCGTCGAAAAATTTTTTGACGGCCGGTTCGGTCCATGAATGGACCGCCAAAAAAGTGAAAATTTTGATGCCGGTACGAAAACACTTCGAACCGGGCGGTACTCAATGTGCCATGATGGCGCGTTGGACCGCTATTTGATGATCATCGGGCAAAAGGCCGGACGTTTGAGAAACATTCCCTTTCCGCGGGAGGTTTTGCATGGCCACTGCTTGATGAACTTGTATTCGTTATGGAAGTTTGCAAGTATTGGGCCAATATGTCCGGTGGTTGATCCCTTCCCTGGGATCAATGGTACCGCTGTCAATCATCGACCGTTTGCGAAAGGATCGAATAGATCTGGCGCTCGGTCAGTTGATAACGCAAGGCCAGTTGGCTGGCCGGTGTGCCGTTGTCATAGGCGCGGATGATCTGCAGGTTGCGTTGTCGTCGCAGGAGGGAACTGCCCCGGGCGATGGAAATCGTTTCCCCGCCGAAATGGTGGCTCAACCGTTTGGCCTGTTCAAAACCCAGCAGGTTGGCCAATTTGTGTTGAGCCCCGAGACGTTTTGGTATGAACATGCGGGTGCCGCCACACTTTTCAATCAGTTTGATGGCCCCGGGTTGACCGATGACCTCCACGATCTCCCGCAGGGAGTCGGGTATGATATTTTCCGTCAAGGTGTAGTCGGCAATCATTGAATGTCTCCTTTTGTGACGTTGGTTGAGGCTTGCTCGGATCTGATTTTATAACCTGAAGACTTGAAAGGGTTGATTTTCTCTTGACGGCACAAATAAATCATCTCAAGTTGTTCTGGCGGGCGTGATTGGGGGAAGCGTGGTGGATCGGCCCGATGGTGGCGCTGGTCATCGGCAAGGTCCGCTTCCGGTTCGTTCTCCCGGGGGGGCGGTTGCGGGATCCCGTCGTTCTCCCCGGTGAAAGCCGCCAGGGTGTCGATCAGACCGGCCAGGCGCCGTTTGCGGGGTTCGGCGAAGGCGGCGGCGGTGGCCTTGATGCGTTCGATACTGTCATTCATATCATTCTCAATGGCTTCGATGTCATTTTTGAGACGGGTGATCTCACCGAGAATGACCCGGGCCCTGTCCGGTTTTCGACCCGTGGGGCGAAAACCGGCAGGGCGTGTTTCCTGTCTGTCCATCGATCTCTCTCCTTGTCCGTCCATCCCGTCCATTGATGCCCCGGCTGTCCGCCGGGTAGGATGGAGGGCGGTTGGTTCGTTTGCGGCTATCGGTTCGTTTTGTGTGACGTTAAGTTCGGTTTTTATGTTGATAGGTTCGGTTTTGGTGGACAAGGTTCGGTTTTATCTATTACTTTGTCAAGTGAAAAACGCATGATGCGGGTAATCAGCAAAAAAGTTCGGTTTACGAAAGTCAGGTTCGGTTTGTTTTGGATTCAGTTCGGTTTTGCCGTCCAAGCGGACAAACTTCCGTCAAACGGCGGGAAACTCAGTATACGGTGACCCACACATGAATGATCCGAGCCCAAAAAAAGTTCCGTCCAGTTTTGCTGAACGGCTTCGCCAGGCGATCGGCGAGGAGCCGCCACACGCCTGGGGATTGTCGGTCGGCATTGGCAAAAGCACCCTGGACGGACTCTTGAACGGTGGTGCCAGACCGCAGATGAAAACCCTGCAAAAAATAGCCGAAAGGAGCAATATCTCCATAAACTGGCTGATGGCGGGCCGGGAGCCCAAACACATCAACCGGAAACCGGTCTATGGATGTTCCGAACGGACCTATGCCCTGCATGCCACCGAATCCAACAATGAGCCGGGCGAGGCCAGGGAGGAGGAGTTCGTTCTGGTGCCCCGTTATGATGGCGGCGTCGGTCCGGAACGGTCGGGGTGCAATGAGAAGGTGGGACATCTGGCCTTCCGCTGGGATTGGATTCACCAGGAGATGGGACTGGATACCCGGCAGTTGGCCCTGGTTACGGTGCGGGGCGACAGCATGGAACCGACCCTCAAGGATCGGGACCTGCTGTTGTTGGACCGGCGGGACCAGACCGTGAGCAACGACGCGGTCTATGTGCTGCGCCTGGCGGACGATTTGATCGCCAAACGGTTGCAGCGCGGCTTTGATGGATCGGTTACCATCAAAAGTGACAATCCGATTTATGACAAGCAGGTCCTGCCCCCCGATCAGGTCAGGCGGTTGCAGATCATCGGTCGCGTGATCTGGACCGGACGTAAAATGTGAATCACCGTTCCGGCCGTGGCAGCGGCGGTCCGGAACCGGGGTGGATGGCCCCCAGGACCGCCGCTTGGCGGGCGCCGGTGACGCTGGCCACCGAAGAGGGCAGACCGGACAGGGTGCGCACCGCGAACCAGGCGAAAGCCTGGGCCTCCAGGGTGTCGGCGTCGATGCCGTGCCGGGTGCTGTCGCTGATTCCGCTGTCGGGCAACAGGTGTTGCAACCGGTGGACGAGAAAGCGGTTTTTACTGCCGCCGCCGCACAGGATCACCCGTGTCGGGGCCGGGGGCAACAACAGACGGCAGGCGTCGGCGACGGTGACCGCGGTGAATTCGGTGAGGGTGGCGAAACGATCGGCTTCGGCCAGGTTCGGAAACCGGTCGAGAAACCGGTTCAACAGGTCCAGGCCGAACGCCTCCCGGCCGGTGGACTTTGGATAAGGCAGGGCGAGATAGGGGTGTTGGCGCAGCCAGGCGAGGGCCTGTTCATCGATGCGGCCACTGGCGGCCCGGGCCCCGTCCCGATCGCAGGAGTCCCGGCCCCGGCTGCACCGCTCCGCCAGCAGGTCGAGCAGGGAACTGGCCGGGCCGGTGTCGCCGGCGATCAGGGGGGCCCCGGGGTCCGGGGGCAGGGCGGTGATGTTGGCGATGCCGCCGAGGTTGATCACCGCCACCGACTCACCCGGTCGGCCCAGCAGCTGTTGATGGAACAGCGGCGCCAGGGGGGCGCCCTCACCGCCCCGGGCCATGTCCGCCGGTCGGAAATCGGCGACGGTGGTGATGCCGGTGCGGGCGGCGATGACGAAGGGATTGCCGATTTGCAGGGTGAATTTCAGGGGCCGATGGCGTACCGTCTGACCATGGCTGCCGATGACCGCCACCGCCGACGGTGGTGTCTCCGCCTGACGGCAGACCGACAGGGCCGCGGCGGCGAATTGCTCACCGAGGGCCTGGTCGAGTTCCCCCATGCGGTCCAGTTCACCGGCTCCGGGATTTTGCAGGGCCAGGATTCGCTGACGCATATCGGCCGGGAACGGTTGTTCCAGGACTGCCAGGAGGTGTGGCCGGTCCAGGCCGTTGGTCCGCACCAGGACCGCATCGATGGCATCGGCGGAGGTGCCCGATATCAAACCGATGGCGAGCCGGGCCGGGGGGGTGTCGCGGGTCATGGTAACAACCTCCGTCAACAGACGATAATGAACGATGGAACCAATTGAAACGGAACGACAGGACGAAACCAACCCATGATGAAACCCGTAGCCGAGCAGATGCGCCTCATTCGACGAGGCAGCGCCCAAATCATTTCCGAGGAGGCCCTGGAGGAGAAGTTGAGCCGCTCCCTGGCCACCGGCAAACCGTTGAAGATCAAGGCCGGGTTCGATCCCACCGCCCCGGATCTCCATCTCGGTCATACCGTCCTCATTCAAAAAATGCGCCAGTTCCAGGATTTGGGCCACCAGGTGATTTTCCTGATCGGCGATTTCACCGGTTTGATCGGCGATCCCACCGGCAAGAGTGAAACCCGTAAACCGTTGACCCCGGAGGCGGTGGCGGTCAATGCCGAAACCTACAAGGAGCAGGTGTTCCGCATCCTCGATCCGCAACGGACGCGGGTGGTGTTCAACAGTGAATGGATGGGAAAACTCAACGCCGCCGACATGATTCAACTGGCGGCCCGGCACACGGTGGCGCGCATGCTGGAACGGGAGGATTTTTCCAAGCGGTATCGGGAGCAGCGTCCCATCGCCATCCATGAATTTCTCTACCCCCTGGTGCAGGGATATGATTCCGTGGCCCTGGAGGCGGACGTGGAACTGGGTGGCACCGATCAAACCTTCAATTTACTGGTCGGTCGGGAGTTGCAGCGTGATTATGGCCAGTCGCCGCAGTGCGTGTTGACCATGCCGATCCTGGAGGGATTGGACGGGGTCAACAAAATGTCCAAATCCCTGGGCAACTATATCGGTATCCGCGAACCGGCCAAGGAGATCTTCGGTAAAACCATGTCACTGTCGGACGAGATGATGTGGCGTTACTATGAATTGCTTTCCGCGCGTTCCATGGAGGATATCACCGATCTGAAACAACGGGTCACCGCGGGAAGTTTCCATCCCATGGCGGCGAAAAAAGAGTTGGCCATGGAGTTGGTGGCCCGTTTTCATGATGATGCCGCCGCCGTTCGCGCCCGGGAGGATTTCGAGGCGGTTTTCCGCAAAAAGGAGCTGCCCGCTGATATCCCGGAGCGAACCTTGACGGTCGACGGCGCCGAGGGGTTGGGCCTGGCGGCGGCCCTGCGCGGCGCCGGGCTGGTCAAGTCCAATGGCGAGGGGATGCGCATGGTGCGCCAGGGCGCGGTGTCGGTGGACGGGGAGAAGGTGAGCGATGAACGGATGTTGTTGAAGAGTGGCGGTACCTATCTGTTGCGGGTCGGCAAACGCCGCATCTGTCAGGTCACCCTTTGATCGGGATGGAGGGAAAAACCGAAATGATCGATATTTCCGTGGCGCGTCTGGTGCATCTCAAATGGATGTTGATGTTGGAAGCGGGGGTCAAAAAAGACCGCATTCCGATACTGGAGGGTCATAAAAGTTGTGAATTGGGACGTTGGATCCATAGCCATGGGCTGAAACGCTATGGGGACTATCCGGAAATGTTGTCCCTGGCCAAACGGCACCGGGCCTTTCATGAATCGGTGGAAGAGATGGTGCGTCTGCACGCGGAAAAAAATTTCGTCGGCACCGACATGATGCTGGAGGAGATCAAACGGGACAGCCGTGATTTGATCTATCTGTTGACGGTGGTCGAGTACCGGATCATGAACCGCAACGCCTTGGATGATTTGATCCACCACCCGGTCAAAACCTTGCGGCGGTTCATCTTCGGCGAGTGACCGGGTTCAATCCGCCGCCAGGAGAAAATCGACGAAGGCCGGCAGATCGTCGAAGACGGGGACGCCCCAGGAGAGGGTTTCCCGGTTTTTTTCACTGTGGCCGGTCAACACCAGCGCCGCCCGGCAACCGGCGGCGCGGGCCGCTTCCATATCCCGCCGGGTATCGCCCACCATCCAGGTCCGGGCCGGATCGAATCCCCATTCCTCCCGGGCGCGCAGGATCAGGCCCGGCGCCGGTTTGCGACAACCGCAGCGGTCCTCGTCGCGATGGGGGCAGTGATAGATGGCATCGATACGGCCCCCGCCGGCGCCGATGGTGTCGCTCAAGCGGGCATGGATCGCCTCCAGGGTTTCGGGGTGGATCAACCCTTTGGCCACCGCCGCCTGATTGGTGATCAGGCAAACCCGGTAACCGGCCCGGTTGAGCCGCGCCACTGCCGCCGGAATGCCGGGCAGGACCACCAGTTGTTCCACCGTTCGCACATAATCGGAACGGTCCCGGTTGAGCACTCCGTCCCGATCCAGCAGGACGACTTTGGGGGGGGGCGTGGCGGGGGTGGTCCGGGACATGGCGCTGTTCCGATCATGGCTGGTCGTTTTACGGGCAACTGTCAAGGATTCAATGGTAAAGGATATGCCACATGGACAACGGTTTCGTCACGGGCCGGCGATTCCGAAACCACCGGTCGCCATCGGTTGGCTGGTCATTCCTGGGGGTGTGGCTGCTCGGTCTGTTGATGCCGACGCCGCTTCCGGGCGGCGAACCGGTCGCGTTCCGGCCTCCCGCGCCGATGCGGGCCGATGGCGTCCCACCACGTTTGGGGGCGGTTGCCGGCGAACGGTTGCGTTTCAATCTACACTGGATGGGGGTTCCCGCCGGCATGGCGGTGTTGAAGCGGGAGCCGGCACCGGCGGGACGGTATCTCCTTGAGGTGGAGGTGGCCTCGGTGGCCCTGGTGGCGCTGTTGCACCCGATCGAGGACCGCATGCGCGCCAAAGGAATTTTGACCGGCGATGGTTTTCGCGCCGAACGGTATGACAAGGATCAACGTCGGGGCCGGAAGGAAAAACGGACCGTTTATCATTTTAAACGTCCTGAAAACAAGGTGGTGCGTGTTCGCAACGGGACCGTGGTCCTGGAGATGGCGGAGGCGCCGGCAACGGTGAACGATCCGGTTTCCGGTTTTTATGATCTGCGTGCCCGGCCACGGTTGAACGAGGGTTTTGAAATGGCGTGGCCCCTGGCGGATGGCAAAAAAATTTATCGGGTCACCCTGGCGGTGGGGGCGGTGGATCGGATCAATACCCCCCTGGGCTGGTTCCGGGCCTTTCCGGTGCGGGTGGCGGTGTCCGGTTCCAAACTGTTCGGTGAAAAGGGTTCCATCACCATCTGGTTGACCGACGATGAACGCCGTCTGCCGGTACAGTTGCTGTCCTGGGTCAAGTTCGGCAAAATAGCGGCGGATCTGGTGGCCTATGATGATGGTCGCGGGGAACAACGCCAAGTCGATTGGGAGGAGGAGTGATGAAAGAACGGATCGTCGCCGTCATACCGGCCCGCCATGCCTCCACCCGCCTGCCCGGCAAACCGTTGCTGGAGATCAACGGCAAACCGATGATCCAACATGTTTACGAACGGGCGATGCGGGCGCAGGTGGATCGGGTGTTGGTGGCCACCGATGATCGGCGCATCCGCGACGTGGTGGTCGGTTTCGGTGGCCGGGCGGTGATGACCGACTCCCGGCATGCCTCGGGCAGCGACCGCGTGGCCGAGGCGGTGCGGGAGATGGATGTCGATATCGTCGTCAATGTCCAGGGGGATGAACCGCTCCTGGAGCCGGGATTGATCGACCGCACCGTGGCGCCGTTGTTGCGGGACACCGCCATCCCCATGTCCACCCTGGCCCATCCCCTGGTGGATGCCGCGGAGATCGACGATCCCAATGTCGTCAAGGTGGTTTGCGACCGTGACGGTTTCGCCCTCTATTTTTTCCGCGCCACCATCCCCTACGATCGCAATGGGGTTCGAAAGGGGGATGACACCGGCGGGACCGGTCTGTTGCGTCATGTGGGACTGTATGGCTACCGCGCTTTTTTTCTGCAACAGTTCACCCGGCTGAAACCCACCGGGTTGGAAAAGTTGGAATGTTTGGAACAGTTGCGCGCCCTGGAACACGGTTATGCCATCCGGGTGGTGGTGGCGCCGGGAGAGGTGATCGGCGTCGACACGCCGGCGGACCTGGAACGGGTGCGGGCGCTGATGGCCGGAGGAAACCGGTAGTCCCCTGAATCCTGCGAGAGGAATTGGTCGATGGACAATAGCGAAGCGCACAATCCGTCAAAGGAAGCGGATCGGGTATCCGAGCGTTTGACCGCCAGACGCGACGGGCGGATCATCGATGGAGAGGAACGGATCGTCGTCAAGGTCAGGGACCTGGGATTGGAAGGGTTCGGCATCGAATCGCCCCGGTTCTTTCCGGAGGGTGGCACGGTGACCCTGGAGGACTCCGGGGTGACGGGGGTCGACAGCTATCTGTGCCGGGTGGTTTTTTGCCGCGCGTTCCAGGGAGGCTATCAACTGGGGCTGCAGGTGCTGGAACATCAGGAGGAGCTGGTGTTCGGCGCCGACGATGAGGTCCTGGAATGATCCGAAATAACGGAGTCACCGCCGTGAAACGCTGAACCGAATCCGCCGGCCAGCCGTATTCGGTGCCATTCCGTCCTTGGCCAGCGGTCCATTTGCCGTGCTATGCTTCGTTAATTTGAGCGATGGTCTTTTCCCGGGGAATGGCCGTCGACGGGCCGGTGGGCGATTGGAGGCGGTGGATGACTGGTTCAGCGGGTTGGTGGCGGTGGTTGGCGGTGTTGGCCGGTTTGATGGCGATGATCGCCGGTTGTGCCTCGCCACCACGCAACATTCGGGATGCCTGTGCCCTTTTCAGGGAAAAGGATGGTTGGTATGAGGAGACCAGCCGTTCCTACAAAAAATGGGGGGTGCCGGTCCACGTCCAACTGGCCATCATCCACCAGGAGTCCCGGTTCAAATATGACGCCAAACCGCCGCGCACCAAACTGTTCTGGTTCATCCCCGGTCCGCGGCCCACCAGCGCCTTCGGTTATGCCCAGGTATTGGACGACACCTGGGAGTGGTACATGAAACAGACCGGCAATTGGGGGGCCGACCGCGATGATTTCGCCGATGCGGTCGATTTCATCGGTTGGTACGGCAATCGCAGTCACAAGGTGCTCGGTATCTCCAAATGGGACGCCGCCAAACAGTATCTGGCCTACCATGAGGGCCATGGCGGTTATCGCAAAGGGACCTACCGCAAGAAAAAATGGTTGATGAAGGTGGCGCGAAAGGTCAAACGCAACGCCGCCCGCTATCGCACGCAACTGGGCCGTTGCCGAAAGGAACTCGATCCCGGCGGGAGTTTCTGGGACCTGTTCCATTTCGACCTGTGGCCGTTTTGAGGGTTTGAATTCAAAGGACCCCCGGCTAAATCGAACCCCTGAATCCATTCCAGCGACCATATACTGGCCGTCGGCCGGTTAATCGTGTATGCTGACTGGCGAGAGGTGATGTGAGCGGGGGGTAACACGGATGTGATCTGTCGGGTCGGTGTGGATGCGGCATGGCGCTCAATCTGAATCAATTCGATCTCAATCTCCTGGTGGCCTTCGACACCTTGATGACCGAGCGTGGCGTGACCCGCGCCGGGCGGGTGTTGGGTATCACCCAGGCGGCGATGAGCAATACCCTGCGCCGTCTCCGCGACCGTTTCGACGATCCCCTGTTCATCAAAGCCGGTTCACGCATGGAACCGACGCCCCGGGCCATGGAGTTGGCGTTGCCCATCTCCCGGGCCCTGGAGCATATTCAACACGTTTTTTCCCGCGAGGCCTTCAACCCCGAACAGTCCCGGCAACTGTTTCGCATCGCTACGGTGGATTGTGTGGCCGCCACTTTTTTTCCGCGCCTGCTGGAAGAATTGTCCACAATCGCTCCCGGAGTGGCGGTGGAGTTGTGCGATCCGGGCAGTGACCGGCAGGTGACGATGTTGGAGGAGGGGAAGGCCGACCTGGCCTTGACCTGGTTTCCCTGGGTGTTGCCGGGTGGGGTGCGCCTGCACCGCCTTTATCGCATGCGCTGGGCCTGTTTGAGCCGGCCCGGCCATCCGCTGATCGGCAAACGGCTGGACCTGGAAGGCTTTTTGGCCGCCAATCACGTGCAATACTATCCGCATGGCATGGAGAGCACCCCGGTCGATGAAGCGTTGATGCAAATGGGGCGCAAACGTCGTGTGGTCCTGAAACTGGGCACCACCAGCATCATCCCTTTCCTGGTGGCCCGGGAAGACCTGCTGGCGGTGTTGCCGGAACGGTTCGCGACCTATCTGGCCCAACGGATGGGTTTGCAGACCCATCCCCTGCCGGTCAGGACGGCGCCCTTGCGCATCGCCATGGCCTGGCATCCACGGACGGATAACAGTCCGGCCCACGTCTGGTTGCGGCAGTTGATCGTGACGCTGCAAAATACGGAAGAAACGACCTGAACAACGCAGTCGATTGACCGCCCGTCGCCAGGGTGATGAACCGATCGGTCTGAGGGGGGTGGGGATAGCGGATGAAGTCGGGCCGATGGGATTGAGGCTCAGAGGGGGGGGGATGCCCCGCACCCATCGGCCCGCTGACAAGAGGTGAAAGCCAAGGGCTTTTCCCTCCTGCCAGACCGGTAGCCGTCCGGTGGCGGAGTGAAGATCCGTCATGCCACACATCCGGTACGACCAAGCCACGAACCATAAACGAAGGTGGCGGTGAATGACAAATTTTTATTTTAAATGCAAGCCATTTTTAAGATAATGTTTACTGGTCCGAAGGGTTGACGTTTTTGTTGTAAGGTAATACAGATGGTTACATTATGAATGACCTGGTACGTTTTGACCTTAATCTGTTGGTCGCCTTCGACACCCTGATGACGGAACGTGGGGTGACCCGGGCCGGCCGGGTCCTGGGGATCACCCAGGCGGCCATGAGCAACACCCTGCGCCGTTTGCGGGATATTTTTGATGATCCGCTGTTCGTCAAGACCGGCCTGCGCATGGAACCGACCGCACGTGCCCTGGAGTTGGCCGAACCGGTGCGGCGGGCCCTGCGGGAGGTGCGCAGCGCCCTGAGTCAGGAACGGTTCGATCCCTCCCGTTCCGGCTACATGTTCCGCATCGGCATGGTCGATTATGCCGCTGCCATGCTGTTGCCGGTGTTGTTGCCATTTTTGCAACGCGAGGCCCCCGGGGTGACCCTGGAACTGGTGGACATCGGCGCCGATGAGGAGAGCAGCGCCCTGGAGAGCGGAACCGTCGACCTGGTGCTCAGCCGTTTCCAATGGGTGCCGCCCAAGGTGTTGTTGCACCGGTTTTTTCAAACCCGGTATGTCTGCATCTGTCGTCCGGATCATCCCCTGGTGGGGGATGTGTTGACGCTGGAGGCGTTTTTACAGGCGCGCCATGTCCATTATTTTCCCCGGGGCATGACCACCACCGTCGTCGATGAGGCGTTGGCGGCCATGGGATTGAAACGCGATATCCAGGCCCGCCTCTATTCGTTGAGCCTGGTGCCGTTCATGGTGGCGGAAAGCGATCTGCTGGCCATCATGCCGGAGGTATCGGCCCGCTATGTGGCCGAACCCCTGGGTTTGAAAATTCTCTCGATTCCGGTGGAGACGCCCAACCTGCGCCTGGCCATCGCCTGGCATCCCCGCTCGGACCGCAGTCCGCCCAATATCTGGTTGCGGGAACAGGTGAAACGGTTGATGGCGGAACATACCGGCGGTGGGGTGCGGGACGAAGAGTGAACGGTCGCTCCCCCGATTCCCGGGTCAAGCCGTTGCCGGCGGGTGGCCCCCCAGGCGGGTGATGGCTTCCAGGAGGCGGGGTTTGGTGATGGGTTTGGTCAGGTGTTCGGTGCAGCCCGCCTCCATGGTCTGGCGTTCATTTTCGGCGAAGGCGTGGGCGGTGAGGGCCACCACCGGCACCGGTTTCCGGTCGGTTTCCCGTTCCCAGGCGCGGATGGCGCGGGTGGCGGCGTATCCATCCATGATCGGCATCTGCACATCCATCAGGATCAGGTCATAATTCCCCCGTTTGACCATCTCCACCCCCTCTTCACCATTGCGGGCGACATCCATGCGATGGTTGCTTCTTTTCAGGAAGGCGCGGATCAGCAGGATATTGTCCTCGGAATCCTCGACCACCAGCAGGTTGACCCCGGCCTCGGCATGGTCGTCCTCGGCGGTCATGCCGGGTGGGGGCACCGGCTCCTTTTTCAACAGGGTTTGCATCGATTCCCACAACTCGGTCCGCTTGACCGGTTTGAGGAGCATGCCGACGCCGATATCGCGGGCGCGGGCCAGGTCCCCTTCGTGGAAATAGGAGCTGAAGACGATGACCGGCAGATCGGGCCACATTTTTTTTTGACGCAAATCCTCGATCAGGGACAGGGTGTCGATGTCGTCGGCGCGGCAACTGAACAGCACCAGTTTGAAGGGGTTTTCCCGGTGTTCGACGCCGTTGAAGGCCTGGGTGCCGGACTGGACGTCGGCCGCCAGGGCGGTTTTTACCCCCAGGCCGTTGAGCAGGCGGGAGAGGACCAGGCGGCTGTCGGCCTGTTCATCCACCAGTAGCACCGGCACCTCGTGCAGATCGATGCTCTCCTTGCGGCCCTGGCCGAGAATTTCGTCGTTGTCCCCGCGCGGGAGGTCGAAGGGGGTGAAAAATTGAAAAACGCTGCCGCTGCCGGGGTGGCTCGATACCGAGAAACGGCCGCCCATCAGTTCCACCAGCCGTCGGGAAATGGCCAGTCCCAGGCCGGTGCCGCCGAAACGTCGGGTGGTGGAGGCATCGGCCTGGGTGAAGGATTCGAAGATCGCATCCAGCTTGTCGGCGGCGATACCGATGCCGGTGTCGGTGACCGTGAAGGAGAGGGTCCCCGGTGGGGCGTCGGCGACCGGTTCCACGGTGATCGTCACCCGGCCGGTCGGCGTGAACTTGATGGCGTTGCCGATGAGATTGATGAGTATCTGCCGCAATCGTTTGGGGTCTCCCAGCAGGCAGACCGGGGTATCGGGGGCGGTTTCCAGGCTCAGTTCCAGTTTTTTTTCCCGGGCGCGCACGACCATGATGTCCATGATGCGGCTCAGGGTGTCCCCCAGGTGAAATCGGACCCGATCCAGCTCCAGGCGGCCGGCCTCCACCTTTGAGAGATCGAGGATGTCGTTGATCAGGTCCAGGAGGGCGTCGCCGGCGCGGCGGAAAACGGCCACATACTGCCGTTGTTCGGCGGTGAGGGTGGTCTCTTCCAGCACCTGTGCCATGCCGACGATGACGTTCATGGGGGTGCGGATTTCATGGCTCATGGTGGCGAGGAATTCGCTTTTGGCCTGATTGGCCGCTTCCGCCTCCCGCTTGGCCTGGACCAGGAACGCCTCGCTTTTTTTGCGTTCGGTGATATCCATGGCCATGCTGATGATCATGCTGCGGCCGGCGACGGGATTGCCCAATGGCCGGGAGCGGACGATCCAGACCCGGGGTTCGCCGTGCGGGGGGCGGATGGCCAGTTCGCCCTCTTTGAAGGGGGTATCGGGGGCGAAGGGGGGGCCCAGGCGCTCCAGGGTTTTTTCCAGGCCGATGTCCGGTCGGACCTTTTTCACCCAGTCGGACAGGGTGGTGATGGAACCCCGGGGCTGGGCGGACAGCTCCGACCAGCGCATGTTGGCGAGGATCACCTGGCCGCTGGCGTCATGGATCATGATGGGGATGGGGGCGTAGAGGACGGTACGGCGGAGACGCTCCTCGCTTTCGCGGTTGGAGCGGGTCATCTGCACGGCCTGCTCCAGGGCGCGCTGGCGGCCGGAGATCAACACCCAGGCGGCCAGGGCCACGGCCAGGCTGATGACGGTGCCGGCGATGGGGATGATGGTCAGGACGTGCGGTACCTGGAAAGGGCTGGATTCCAGGGGGGAGAAGCGCAGGGTCCAGAGACCACCGCTGATCGCCACGCGGGCGGTGCGGATGCGGTCATCGTTGGCCGTCACCGGTGGTGCGCCGGGATGGCTGTCGTAGATGCGTGCCCCGGGCCGGATGATCGGTCCGTCGAAGGCTTCCATGCGGATGTCGGGATGGGGCTTGGAGACGATATCCTTGAACAGGGTGCGGGCATCATAGGCCACCGCCACCCAGCCGAACAGGGCGGCGCGGTGTTCGCTGACGTTATTCAGGGGTTTGTCCGCCTGGTAGAGCGGATAGAAGTGCAGCAGGTCGGCATGATGTCCGTCGGGGGTGGAACGGATTTGGGATCGGGAAAAGACCGGGTGACCGAAATCGCGGGCCTGCCGGGCCGGTTCGCGCAACCGTTTGACGGCTCCCAGGTCGAATCCGGCCACGTAGAGTGAAGAGCGGGGAGCCGGCGGATAGCGGTAGGTGACGACGAAATAGTTGTCGCGCGTTTCTTGGGAGTTGATCGTGAAGGGGAAACCCAATCGTTGGCTCAACCGCTCCTCGAAGGCCGGTCGTTGATCGTGGGTCACCGGCAACACCAGGGACAGCCCTTTGAAACCGCTCTGACGGTTCTCCGGCCGCAACTGTTCGATGAATCGTCGCCACTGGTCCGGGTCCGGTTCGGGATTGATGGCCAACAGGCCGGCGACGGCGCGTGAAAGATTTTCCAGAGAGGTCAGATGTTGGTTGGCGGTCTGCTGGATGCTGTTGGCCCAGAGGGTGAACTGTTTGAGATTGAAAAGGGTATTACGGTTGGTTTCGTAGCGCCAATAGAGCAGGGTGAAGGCCAGCCCCAGGACCAGGAGCATTCCGGGCAGATACCGGGGAATGGGATCTTGGTGAGAGGAGAAGTCCATCTTGGTATGCAAATGGTGCCTCCAGACAGCGGGAAAGGCCGGAAAAATTTTTTCGTATGTGCCGAAAGCATACTGGAAAAGCCGGGAGGATTCACCCTTTGATTTCCGAATCTCCCCTGGATACGGGGCGTTTCAACGCCATCGGCCGATGGCGGGGAACGGGGCTTTCGCGGTGTTTGGCGGGGGGGGATGATTGAAAAGGGTTGCAGGAAAGGAAGATGATGGCCGACGGTGGGAAAATGGTGTAAGGTGCATCCGTTTTCGTCTGAATCCGGTTTGGGGACTGACTCAACGAGAGGGAAGGGCAAATGAATAAAATTTTGGTTGCCACACTGTTCGGCCTGGGGCTGTGGGTCCAGGCCGCCGATGTTCACGCCATGCCGTCGGCCGCTGGTGGAACCGGCGCCGCCCCGCCATCGGGCGCTTCCATGGTCGAGGATGGCGATGGCGATGGTGTGGTCGATGCGAAAGACCAGTGTGAGGCCACCGGCGCCGGGGTACCGGTGAATGACCGGGGCTGCGCGGAGGATCAGGATGGCGATGGTGTCATCGATGCCTTTGACCGCTGCCCGGACACCCATGGCAAGGTGGAAATGGACTCCTACGGTTGTCCGCTTGACCCCTCCGCGGCCGAGCGGGACGGCGACGCCGATGGCGTCAACGATCTGGGTGACCGTTGCGAGGCCACCGGCAGCGGTGTGCCCGTGGATGACCAGGGTTGCCCAGCCGATTCGGATCAGGATGGCGTCATCGACGCCCATGACCGCTGTCCCGACAGTGGCGACGCCGATGCCTTTGACTCCTATGGGTGTGTGATGTTCCTGGATGGGGACGGGGATGGCGTCAGCGACTCCCAGGATCGGTGCCCCGACAGCGAAAGCGGTATTCGCGTGGATGATTTTGGTTGCCGGCTGGAACTGGATGCCGATGGCGACGGAGTGACCATCGACAACGATCTTTGTCCCGCGACCGGGGCCGGCGTGCCGGTGGACGAACTGGGGTGTGCCGAGGACGGTGATTTCGATCTGGTGATCGATGCCCATGATCGGTGTCCCAACAGTTCCCGTGTGGATGAAGTTGACAGCTACGGCTGTAAAAAAACCGCCAAACCGGCGATGAAAAAGGCCGCCGCCCCGGCGTCCAGGATGGAAAAGGCCGCGATGGCCAAACCGGCCACCCCGGCCAAGCGCCTTACCGGCCGTCTTTTCACGGTACGGATCGCATCCTATCAGAGCGGCAAGGAAGCCAAGCAGTTGGTCAAAACCTGGAGGAACAAGGGCCATGTCGTCCATTTGCGCCGGGCCTATGACAAACGTCGGCGGTTGTGGCACATGGTTTCCGTCGGCAGCTTCAAAACCCGCGCCGAGGCGGAACGGTTGAAAATCCATATTCGGAAAACCGCCATCAAGGATGCCTACGTTGCCCGGATTCGCGTTCGCTGAACCGGCTTCATCCTTCGATTGAAAAACCGGTCAACCCCGCAACGGGTTGACCGGTTTTTTTTGGGTCATCGGTGTCGACGGGTTGGTGGCCGGAAGTTCCGGTTTTTGCGGAATTTCATCAGCACTCTTTTTCCTTTGCGGATCGGTAGGTTGGGCAGGGTCGGTTTTTGAGAGCCGATGATGTTCAATCACCCATCTGGAAGGAATACGCGCAATGAACCATGCCGATCCCCCGTCGAGCCCGTTTCAGGACGATCTCGCCGTATTGGCCGAACAGTTGAAGGATTTCATCAGTGAACGGGTACCCGGCTTCGATGCCGGGCCCGAGGCCATCGATCAGCGACGGCAACGGGCCCTGGCCGGGTTCCGCTATTTCGCCAAGACCTATTTTCCCCACTATGTTTCCGAACATGACAGCGTCCTGCACCGGGACCTGTATGAGCGGTTGCCGCGCCTGGTGGCCGACGTCGGCGGGCGGCGCCGTGGCGTCAAACTGGCGGTGGCGGCGCCACGGGGAGAGGCGAAATCGACCCTGATCACCCAACTGTTCACCCTGTGGTGCGCCATCAGCGGCCGACGAAAATTTATCCCCATCATCATGGATGCCCATCATCAGGCGGCGGCGATGTTGGAGGCCATCAAGGCGGAACTGGAGATCAACCCCCGTTTGTCGTTGGACTTTCCCGAGCAATGTGGCGCCGGTCCGGTTTGGAAGGAGGGGGTGGCGGTGACCGCCGCGGGCGCCAAATTCCAGACTTTCGGATCCGGCAAGCGGATGCGGGGGTTGCGGCATGGCAGCCAACGGCCGGACCTGGTGATCTGTGATGATCTGGAAAACGATGACAATGTGCGCAGTCCCAGCCAGCGCGACAAACTGGAGCGCTGGATGCGCAACGCCGTATTGAAACTGGGGCCGGCGGATGACTCCATGGATGTCATCTGTGTCGGTACCATTTTGCACCATGACGCCCTGTTGGCGCGGTTGATGAACAATCCTTTGTGGGAGAGCGTCCGGTTTCAAGCCATCATCAAGTGGCCGGATGACATGGCGTTGTGGGACCGTTGGGGGGAAATACTGGTCCGGGAGGGCGAGGCGGCGGCGGATCGATTCCATGCCGACAACCGGGCGGCCATGGAAGCGGGCGCCCGGGTCTCCTGGCCACGGGTGCGTTCCCTGTCAACGTTGATGAAGATGCGGGTACGGGATGGCGTCGAGGCCTTCGATGCCGAGCTGCAAAACCAGCCCATGCCGGAGAGCGCCATTTTTCGGGAGTTGACCTTTTGGGACCGCGAACGGGACGATGGTGAATGGGTTTGTTTTGGCGCCGTCGATCCCTCCATGGGCAAGTCGGGCCGCCGGGGCGATCCATCGGCCATCCTGGTCGGTGGCTATGATCGCCTGACCGGCGTCCTGTACGTACTGGAGGCCGACATCCGCCGACGGCCCCCGGCCCGCATCATCGATGATGTCATCGCCTACCAGGCCCAATACGATTGCCGCTCCTGGGTGGTGGAGACGGTGCAGTTCCAGGAGTTTTTCAAGGATGAAATCATTCGCCGTTCGGCCGAGCTGGGGGAACCGGTACCGGTGCGCGGGGTCAAACCGACGCGCGACAAGGGGTTGCGGATCGAACGTCTGCAACCGCACATCGCCAACGGTCTGATCCGCTTTCACCGCCACCAGGAAACCTTGATCGCGCAACTGCGCCATTGGGGAGAAGGGGCCAGCCACGATGACGGTCCCGACGCCTTGGAAATGCTCTGGCGGTTGGCGGTGGAGGGGGGGACCAAACTGGGTGAATACCACTCCCTGGGCCGTCGCCCGGCATTGGAGGGGGCCGAAGACCATACCGATACCGGCTTGTCCGGGGATACGTTATTCGGAGGGGGCATGGCTTGGGATGGCTATTAAAAAAAGTCATGGAAATGTTTAAAATATGACGGAGATAGAAAAAACAGTTTTTTTATAGGGGGGCACGTCATTCTGAAGATTATAAAATAAAAAAACTCTTCATGTCATATGGAGTCAATTTTGTGATCTGTAAGTTTCCAGTCCGAAAACGGGCTGATTTTTTGGGTTTCGTTATGATGTATATCCGTGTATTTTGATAGCCTGGATATCATGATTCGGCGGATTGGGGGTCAGGAAATGAAATTGCTTTTTGTGCATGGTTGGAGTGTCACCCATACGGATACATATGGTGGTCTTCCGGAAGCCTTGCTTCAACAGGCTCCGGCGGGGCTGAACCTGGAAGTTCATCATATTTTTTTGGGACGGTATATCAGTTTTCATGATGAAGTGACCATGGACGATATCGCCCGTGCTTTTGAGGCGGCAAGGAAAGATACCATCGGTGAAGAACCTTTTTCCTGTATCACCCACTCCACCGGCGGCCCGGTCATCCGAACCTGGGTAGCGCTTTTTTATGGGCCACAAAATTTGCATCAGCTCCCATTGCAACATTTGATCATGCTGGCGCCGGCCAATCATGGTTCCGCCCTGGCGCAACTGGGTAAGGCCAGGGTTGGTCGACTCAAGGCCGCTTTCATGGGAGTTGAACCCGGACAAAAAGTTTTGGACTGGTTGGAACTGGGCAGCGAACAGGGATGGCAACTCAATCGGTCCTGGCTGGACTATGATCCGGCAGGGTCCGGGTTTTTTCCATTCGTATTGACGGGGCAGTTCATCGACAAACATTTTTACGACTATTTGAACAGTTATACGGGAGAAAAAGGATCGGATGGCGTTGTCAGGGTCTGTGCCGCAAATATGAACTATCGATTCGTTCACCTGCGCCAAAATGTGAGTGCTGCAGCAGAAATGGGACGGGAGTCGGGTTATAAAAAATATCGACTGGAGGTGGTCGACGAATCGTTGCCCACCTCACCCAGGACACCAATGGCGGTATTACCCGATGCCAGCCACTCAGAAAGTGAATATGGGATAATGAGGAGTGTCACGCCGGATAACCACTCCCAAAAGCCGGTCGTGGCCAATATATTCAAATGTCTCAGCGTCACCAATCAGGATGAATATGTGACGGTTGACCGGGATATGACGGCGTTGACAAAAAACACGCAGGAACTGGATGAAGATACGGAACATCGTTATGCAATGGTCGTATTTCACATTCACGATGATCGGGGCAATGAAATAGAGGATTTTGATCTGTTGCTGCTCGGGACCGGTTATGACCCGGGCCGATTGCCCAAGGGTTTTTTCGTCGACAGGCAGCGCAACAGTAAAAAAAGAAGCTGGCTGACCTATTACGTGGACCATACCATCATGATGAATGAGTCCACCGAGATAGGCTTTCGGATCATTGCCAGACCTCAAAGTGGGTTTTCTTACTATCATGTCGGAGAGTTTCGCTCCGAAAACATTCCCTTGTCCGAACTGCTGATTCCAAATCAAACGTTGATGGTTGATATAGAAATGGTTCGGAAAGTGAAAACGAATGTATTTGGTTTGGATCCGCTTTCTGAAGGGCGGAAATCATTTTCCGATGAAAAACCTTCGAATAATGATATCTCTTGAAGTCGATTACAAGGATAAGCGTTTTGTCCAAGATAACAGAGTATACAGTAGAAAATATCAGCGAATTCGTGCAACATGTCACCCGTCTGAAAAACGAGGCGGAGGAACAGGGGAATCCAGAGGATTTTCTGTTTCGCGGTCAACCACACAGTGGTTGGGGCCTGGTGCCAAAACTGGCCAGGCCGGATCTGCGCTTGAAAGGGAATATTTCGGAAATAGAAACGAAAATTATCAGTGAGTTTAGAAGAAACATCCTGCCTTTGTCTGAATTCAAGCCACAAAATGACTGGGATCTTTTGGCATTGGCGCAACACCATGGCCTGCCGACACGAATGCTGGACTGGACATTGAGCGGGTTTGTGGCCTTGTGGTTCGCTGTAAAAAATCCACCGTTTCCTGGTCGGGCCGGGAAGCGTTGCGACGGCGCTGTATGGATTTTTGTTCCGACCGTGTCTGATTTTCGCCAAGAGGATGATGGATCTTCTCCGTTTGACAATAAAAAAATAACCAAGGTATTGAAGTCAAAGGTGATCAGTAGGCGCATTTCAGCCCAATCCGGTGTGTTCACGGTTCATAAAATTACAAAAAAGGATGATGAGGAGTATGTGGTTCCTTTTCAGAAAAATCCAAAATATAACAAAAACTTGAAAAAACTGGTCATTTCTGCTGAAAGTTTTTCAAGAATCCGAAAAGACCTGGATATGTTTGGTGTGAATGAGTCTACGATATTTCCAGATATCGATGGGCTCTGTGGATATTTGCAATGGCGGAACTCGCTGTTGGCCGATGAGGACGAGTGACTGTTACCCAGGCGACATAACGGAACCAATTGGCGGCATGGAGGCTTTATTGGTTCATGTCACAATGAAACAGAAGGTGTACAACCGCAGGATAGGTGGATACCGTCTTTCTGAACAATCATCGTGTCAAACGGCATGAGCCGGTTCCATGGTGTGCGCGTTATTTTTATCGGTCCCGGTCAAAATGGCGTGAATGGCCGGAAGTACCCTTGATTCGGAATAGGGTTTGAGCAGGGTTCGTCGTACCCCCAACAGATGCACGACATCGAACATGATTTCCGGTGAGGTCCAGCGTCCCTGTTCGGCAACGGCGATGATTGCCGTGGTGTCCATTCCCGAAAGGCCAAGCCGCTTGATCACGTGGAAGCCCGTTTGATCCGATATCAACATATCCAGGACGACGATGTCGGGCCGGTATTGGCTGTACAACCGGATGCCATTGCCACCACTGCTGGTGGATACCACCTGATGTCCCTCTTTCGTCAACATTTTCATCATGGAAGTGCGATGAATCGGATCCTCCTCGATCAATAAAATGGTCGCCATCTCTTTCCTCCGATCATCCGTTACATTCTGCCGCATATCGGTTCACCCGGTGCGCTGGCCAGGAATCCTTTTTTTCCGTGTGGTCAATCGGTCGCTTCGTGGTCACGGAAAGTTGGTCGGGTTTCATCGGTTCCAAACCGCATCGGCGCCCTAAACCGTCATCTGAGTTGCCTGTTGTTGCGAAACCGTTTGTAAAAGGCCTGCCTGCTCAGACCGAGCAACGCCGCGGCGCGGCTCTGGTTGCCGTTGGTTCGTCTCAGGGCTTCCTTGACCAGACGGCCTTCCATCTGTTTGAGCCCCGCTTTGAGGGTGGGCAGCGGCAGTTCCCGCGATATGTGGAGTTGCAACACCCTGGAGGAGTCAGTGGTGATGGTGGTGTTCCGTTCCCGTCCTTTGTTCCGGTCGCGTACGGCGCTGAGGAAGGGTTCCAGGGACAGGGGGCCGCTGCCTTTGTATCGAATGGCCGCTTCCAGGGCCATGGCCCGCAATTCGCGAATATTGCCGGGAAAGGCGTGGTACATCAGCAATTCGCAGATTCGTTGGGATGGAGGGGGAATTTTTTTGTTGATTTCCCCGGCCGCATGATCGATGAAATGGGCCAGTAACGCCGGTATGTCTTCCCGACGTTTGCGCAGGGGCGGCAGGTGAATTTTGTGTGTGGCCAGCCGGTAGTACAGATCACGGCGAAAATCACCCCGCTCAACCGCCTTGTCCAGGTTGCGGTGGGTGGTGACCAGGATCCGCGCCCGGCAGACGTGTGAGGTGTCCGCTCCCAGCGGGGTGAAGGTTTTTTCCTGGATCAGGCGCAACAGCTTGACCTGTGAGGAGGGGCTCAGGTCACCGATCTCATCCAGTACCAGGGTGCCATCGGCGGCCTTGGCCACCAGTCCGGTTCGTTTGCGCCCGGGGCCGGTGAAGGCCCCCCGGTCGTGGCCGAACAGCGTATCGGCAAAAACGGTATCATCCAGGCCGGCGATATTTTTGATGATCAGGGGCCGTTTCGGGTTTTTGAGATGGTGCAGGGAGTTGGCGATCAATCCCTTGCCGGTGCCGGTCTCGCCGGTGATCAACACCGGTTCGTCGGAGTCGGCAATGGCTTCCATGTACTGGAAGAGACGTGCCATCAGGGGACTACCGGTGATGATGCGACCAAAAATCTCCCGCCGCTCCGGGGCCATGCCCGCATGCTGCCGCAAAGGGGCGGCCACCCGGGGCCGGGAAGGGCCGATCACCGACAGATCACGAATCCGCTGAATGAGAACCCGGTTTTCGACCGGTTTCAACAGATGGTCGCGGGCGCCATTTTGCAGACAGTGATGGGCGGTCTTCAAGGTCCTCTTGGAAGAGAGGACCACGGTGGTCGCCTGTGGCGCCTGTTTCTGGATGGCCGAGAACAGGGTCAACGGCGACTGGCGGGTCATGTCCAGATCGAGAAGGATGAGCCGTGGCGGGGCGTCGGACAGATGGTTCGGCAGTTTCAGGTCATCATCCAGGGCTTCCACCGGTTCGATGCCCGCGGTCATCAGGGTGGCGCGCAGGGCTTGCGAACGGGAGGCATCCTCATCGATCAGAAGGACACGGGTGTGGACCGGACCGGTCATGGCCACCTCCACCCGGTTGCGATCCGGTCGCGGATGGAACCTTCGATAACGGGATTGTCGGTAATACCGGAACGGTGGCGGCCAGGGACCGTGGCGGTAAGGGAAGGCTGGTGGCCAATGTTTCCTTCATCGGTGCAAAATAGTGCCATCGGTAGACTCACTGCCATTTGGATTCACTTGATGGACGATCTCTCGCCGACAAGGGACCGGGCGAATACGGGCGTTGTCCCTGGCGGTCGACGGCGATGTCGTTTCCAACGCGAGCCCCGGTTCGCGTTGGAATGGGGACCGGTTCATGGCGCCGCTCATCTCGTTGGCAGCCGGAAACGGCCTGTTTCGGGTGTGTGCGGTCCGGGACATGATTCTGCGCATGTCCTGGAAAAAATTTTAATGGTTTCAATGGGTCATTGAAAGGGGGCAGTCTGCCGTTGGGAGCATGAAAATACTGTCATTGTTCAAAGGACAGCTTGTCATTGAAAATATGACAAAAAACGGGGTTACCTTGATTTTCTCGGCTAAAAAGTGAAGGGGATCAATGGGTTGATCAGGATGGTGGTTGACGGTGGATTTCCATCTCAGGAGACCCATTCGGTGGTCGGGCTGTGGGCTTTTCTGATGTTCGGGTCCTGGTTGGCGAGTTTTTGCACCTCGATCAAAAAGCGTATATTGTAGACTTTATACATCGTATTACTGTCAGGGTTCTGTTTTTTATAGCAAAGCGCCGCCGGTCCGTTGTCGGCGTGATCCTTGATGTAGGCCTGGATCAATTGGGTGACCCGCGCTGGCATCGGCTCCTGGGGATAGGGGATCTCCCAGTCGCTCTCCAGGCGTCCGTCGCTGCGGCGGATGGTGACGCGGGAGTGTTTTTCGGGGATGGGCATCGGCTCGATCAACGGCATGAACTTCAAGGCCATTCCCTGGCGGGTGGTGCGGATGACCTGGCAGGAATAGGGGGCGAAACAATCTTCCAATGCCTCGGCGCCCCCCAGGGCGATGTGCAATCGTCCGGTCTCTCCCGCACGCAACCCTTCGGGGGCCTCCGGCGTAAGCAGGATGGCGCCGTTGTAACTGACATCCTTGGTGATGCCCTGAAAGTGGTCGCCGGAACGGGCGAAAAAAACCGCATCGGTCCGCAGGGCCGATCGGAGAAAAAAACGCCGTTCCTCGTTGTTCTGCTGCGCATCACTCATGATTTTCAACCTTGTCGGGTCGTTCCATGGGACGGTGCGGTCAACCGGATGTCAGGGAACGATAGCAGAGGCGATTGTCTCCTGCCAATCCCCTTCTTTATCCTGGTTTTCGGTAAAACAGATATCGCCGATCGTTCCACCTTTTGATCCGGATCGGTGCCAACGACTCGTTCACCGTCGGTGGGCGATGGAATGATTCTTGGATACCGGTCATCGGATGTGAGAAGCTGGGAAAGATTGACGATCCCGGCGGTTCGAACATTTTTTGTCAACCCTCTTTTTTCAGACGGAATCCATTTCATGAAACTGCTTGCGGAATTTTGGCCGGTCCTGCTCTTTTTCCTGGTCTACAACCGGGCCGGCATCTATACGGCGACGGCGGCGTTGATCGCCGCCATGTTGATCCAGGCGGCCTGGGAGTGGTGGCGCAAACGCCGCCTGCAGCCGATGCAGGTGGTCACCCTGGTATTGGTGGTTTTGTTCGGTGGTGCCACCCTGCTGTTGCGCGATCCCCGTTTCATCCAGTTGAAACCGACGGTGTTGCAATGGTTGATGGCGGTGGTTTTCGCCGGCAGCCACCTGGTCGGCGATCGGGTGATCATCCGCCGGTTGCTGGATTCCCAGCTCACCCTGCCCGATCCGGTCTGGGTGCGGTTGAATCTCTCCTGGGTTATGTTTTTTGTGTTTTCCGGCGCCTTGAACCTGTTCGTCGCCAACAATTTCGATGAGGCGACCTGGGTTCAGTTCAAACTGTTCGGTCTCATGGGCCTGACGTTGATTTTCGTGGTGGCCCAGGGGCTGTTTTTGGCGCGCCACGTCGAACCCGATTCGGAGGGGGTGGATTGATGCGGCTGGTGGCGCGATGGGGGGTGGCCGTTTTCGGTCTGCTGATGATGGTGGTGGCCGCTGGCGGGGTCCGGGCGGCGGAAAAAGGTTCCCTGGAGGCCCTGGCCCGGATCGAGGCCACCTTCGGCAAGGCGCACCCCAATACCGCCGAGGCCTTGGAGGCGTTGGCCGACCGGCACCGTCGTCAAGGCCGTTTTCAACAGGCGGAACCCTTGTTGCAACGGGCCCTGGCCATTCGTGAAAAGGTTCACGGAAAAAACCATCCGTCGGTGGCGGCCCTGCGCACCGTTCTGGCCCGGGTCCTGTTGCGACAGGGCAAAGGCGGCCAGGCCTTGCCGTTGCTGGAGCGGGTGCTGCGGGACCTGCTCGATTATCTGGGCCGGGACCATCCGCGCACCGCCAATGCCCAACTCGATCTGGCGCGCCTCTATGCCGCCCTGCCCGACCGGCAAAAACTGGCGGCGGCCCTGTTGGCCGAGGCGATACCGGTGCTGGAAAAAAATTTGTGGCCCGATCATCCCCGGGTGGCCGAGGCGCGCATGGTGGCGGCCACCATCCATTTCCGCCGGGGTCGTTTCGAACGGGCCGAAAAGGAGTGGCAAAAGGCCCTGGCCATTCGTGAAAAGGCCTTTGGTGACGAACATCCGCTGGTGGCTGAAACCCTGGGTGCCCTGGGACGGTATCACGTCAGCCGCGGACGGTTTGAAACCGGCGATGGGCTGTTGACGCGATCCCTGGCCATATTGGAAAAAAGTCTCGGGCCGGACGATCCGCGCCTGGCCGCGGCCCTGGAACGCCTGGCCGCCTCCCACATCCGGCAGGGGCGGCACGACCGGGCCCTGCCCTTGTTGCAACGGCATCTGGCCATTCGGGAAAAAACCCTGGGCGGCGATCATCCCGCCCTGGTCAAAGGGTTGATGGACCTGGCCCTGGTCCACCTCGAACGGGATCGCCATTCCCGGGCCGAAACCCTGTTGCGGCGGGCCTTGGCGCTGGCGGAACGGGTTCAGGGCCGGGATCATCTGCAGGTGGCCTACATCCTGAGCACCCTGGCGGAGATGTATTGGCGGCAGGGGCGGATGTCCGCCGCCGAACCGTTGTTGCAACGGTCCCTGAAGATCGCCGGGCGTTTTTTCCGCGACGATCCCCTGGGGCTGGCCAACTGGTTGGGCAGTCTCGCCGCCATTTATCATCGCAGCGGCAGTGTCCGCCAGGCCGAACTCCTGTTCCAGCGTTCCCTGTCGGTGATGGAAAACGCCTATGGTGCGAATGACCGGCGGGTACGGGAACTGGCGGCGGCCTTGAAGGCGTTGAAAAAGTCGGATGAAACCGGGCGCTCCTCCCCGGAGGCCGCCTCTCCCGTGGTGGCCATCGGCGCCGGGACGGTCGACCGGTCACCGCCAGCCGCTGCCGATCCCGGGCCGACGGCGGCCGGGGTCTCCGAGGTGCCGCCGGAGAAAAAGGCGGCGAAAAAACCGGTGCCGGTCTTGCGGCGCCTGGTGCCGATCGCCGATGAAGAAACGGCCATGGTGGCGGACGGGCCGGCCACCGTGGCGCTGGCCCCCACCGTTGCCGCCGGTGGGCGGGTCGATGAACCGGATGGCCGGCTGGCGGGTGAAACGCCGGCTGACAACCGGGCGCGGGCGGTGGCCGATGCCTTGGAATTGTTGCCGGGTTCGGTGCGTGTCACCCTGACCGACGACGCCGAGCCGGTGGAGAGCGGCGGTTCAGCACCGGCCACGGCGCCGGCGGTGGTGAATGGTGAAAAAAAGGTTGAGGGCCGGAGTCGGCTGCCGATCAAAGGTGACAAAGGGATCAAAAAGGGCTATGTGGTGCATCTTTCCTGTCACAACCTCGGTGACAAAAGTTTCGAAGCCCGGAAAAAACGGGTCTCCGAACTGGGGCTGCCGGTCTATTTGAAGGCCATCAGCAACCAGGGGCGGTTGCTCACCTGCGTGTTTTCGGGGCCCTATGCCGATCGGTCCCGGGCCAACGAGGCGGCGGGCCGCATCCGCGAGCGGATCGGTCTGAAGGAGATCCTGGTGCGAAAATATTGGCGCAAATGAGGGGTAAAGGTGGGATGCCGGCGGGGGTTCCCGGTCGATCGACGCGCCGTTGCCAGGGATGGGGACGGGGATGAGGGGTGGATCCGGTCCGGATGCGGGGGGTGTCCCGGAGCCCCTGGCGCGATTGCGGGTGGCGGCCCGGGCCGATCGCCTGAAAACGGTGCGGGCGCTGGTGGCGGAAACGACGGCGACGGCCGGTTTCGGCCCGGAGGCGGTCCAGGAGTTGGTGTTGGCGGTGGATGAGGCCTGTCAAAATATCATTCGGCACACCTATGGAGACGGTGCCACCGGGGATATGGTGTTGGAGATCCAGCGGCGGCGGGATGGTTTGCTGTTCTGGTTGCGGGACTATGGTCCGGTCGTCGATCCCGACCAGGTGGTCTCCCGGGACCTGGACGATCTGCGTCCCGGCGGATTGGGGAGCCATTTCATCCGCACCATCATGGACGATGTACAATTTTTTCGGCCCGATGACGGTCCGGGCAACCTGCTGCGCCTGTTCAAAAGATGGAGGGGTGGATAAACCATGAAACATACGGTTCGTGAGGATCCCAAGGGGGTGGTGATCGCCTTTTCCGGAGATGTGGACCTGGAACAGTCGCCGACCGCCAAAAAAATATTGCTGCAGTGGGTCAACGCCGACCGTGGGGTGGTGGTGGACCTGTCGGCGGTGGACTATATCGATTCCTCGGGCATCGCCAGTCTGGTGGAGGCCTATCAGGCCGCCCGGCAGGGAAAAACCGCCTTCGCCCTGGCGGCGGTGAGCGTGGCCGCCATGCGTGTTTTCGCCCTGGCCCGGCTGGACAAGGTGTTTTCGATGTACCCGACGGTGGACGCGGCCCTGGAAGGGGTGGGATGACCGTTTCCGACTCCGGGACCGGTGGCGGGGTGTTGACGATCGTTGAGGGCACCGGCCGCCGGGTGACCGGGGCGGTGGCCGAAGTGGGGTTCGCGGCGGTCCTGCTGGGGGAGACCCTCTACTGGCTGACCATCGGTTGGCGGCGGCAACCGGTGCGCCCGTCGGCGGTGGTGACACAGATGATGGAGGTGGGGGTGCGGGCCATCCCCATCGTCGCCGTGCTGTCCGGCACCATCGGCATCATGCTGGCCATCCAGGGCATTCACACCCTGAAAAAATTTGGCGCCGAATCCCAGGTGGTGTTGGGGGTGGCGTTGTCGGTGGTGCGGGAGTTCGGTCCGTTGATCACCGGCATCCTGGTGGCCGGGCGTTCCGGTTCGGCCCTGGCCGCCCGGCTCGGCACCATGACCATCAATCAGGAGATCGATGCCCTGCGGGTGATGGCCATCAGCCCGGTGCGGTTTCTGGTGGCCCCGGCGCTGGTGGCGATGATGGTGATGGTACCCTGCCTGACCTTTTTCGCCGATTTCATCGGCTTGCTGGCGGCCGGTATCCACATCTCCCTGGAACTGGGTCTGGGCCTGGGGGCCTATGCCGGGCGTATCCAGGAATTTTTGAGCGTCGATGATCTCCTGCACGGGCTCGGCAAAAGCGTGTTGTTCGGCATGATCATCACCCTGGTCGGGGTGGTCAACGGCGCTTCCATCCAGGGTGGCGCCGAAGGGGTCGGTCGGGTGACCACCCGGGCGGTGGTCCACGCGATCACCGCCATCGTCATCACCGACATGCTGTTCGTGTTGCTGGTGACGCGTTAGGGGCGGGCCATGGAACCGAATGCCCCACGGCCGGCGGCGGCGCCGATCATCGAGGTGACCGACCTGGTGACCCACTATGGCCGCCGTAAAATTCTCGATGGCGTCTCCCTGGACGTCCGCGCGGGGGAAATCATGGTGGTGATGGGTGGCAGCGGTTCCGGGAAAAGCACCCTGCTGCGTCATCTGATCGCCCTGGAACGGGCCACCTCCGGGGAGATCCGTATCCTGGGTCAACCTCTCGGATCGCTGTCGGCGGTGGAGATGGATGCCTTGCGCCGCAAGATGGGGGTGGCCTTTCAGGGCGGGGCGCTGTTCAGTTCCATGACGGTGGGGGAAAACATCATTTTGCCCCTGGCGGAAAACACTCGCCTGGACCGCTCGACCATGGAGATCATGGCGCGCCTGAAACTGGAGGTGGTGGACCTGGCCGGATTTGAAAATCTGCTGCCTTCCGAACTCTCCGGCGGCATGTTGAAACGGGCGGCCCTGGCCCGGGCGGTGGTCATGGACCCCCGATTGTTGTTTTGTGATGAACCTTCGGCCGGCCTCGATCCGGTGGTCTCCTCGGCCCTGGATGACCTGATCCTCAAACTGCGGGATGCCATGGGCATGACCATCGTCGTCGTCACCCACGAGCTGGAAAGCGCTTTCAAGATCGCCGATCGCATCACCGTGCTCGACAAGGGGCGCATCCTTTTCATCGGCAGCGTCGATGAGATCAAAAACTGTGACAATCAACGCATCCAGGACCTCCTGAACCGGCGTGGCGAGACCGGGGATCCGGATCCGGAAACCTATCTGCAACGGTTGCTCGGTGGTGGCGGGGGGCGGGAGCGGTCATGAAAAATCATCGTTTGAACCATCTGCTGGTCGGTTTTTTCACCCTGTCCATGCTGGCCGGCATCATCGCCGCGGTGTTGTTCCTGTCCGGTGGCGCCGGTGCCACCGACCGCTATCACACGGTGTTGGGCGCCGTTTCCGACATCAAGTATGGTACCCAGGTGCTGTTCCAGGGATTTCCCATCGGCCAGGTGGAGTCGATCCAGCCGTTGGAAAAGGACGGGAAGGTCCGGTTTCGCGTTGAATTTTCCGTTCGGCAGGGGTGGAAAATACCGGTCGGCAGTCATCTCCAGGCCGGGGCTTCGGGTTTGCTGTCGACGGTGACCCTCAATATCCATCCCGGTGAGGATACCGATGCGGCGGGCAATTTTTTGCGGCCCGGTGATCGGGTCGCCGGGCGGGACCGCACCGATCTGTTCGCGGTTTTTTCCTCCCTGGGCAGCGAGGTGACGGCCCTGACCCGCGGGGATATCCGGCCCTTGTTGGCGCGCATCGGCCAGGTGGTGGATCTGGTCGGCGGCCTGCTGGACAAGGAGGGTCGGTCATTGGCGGTCAATCTCGACCGCATCGGCGCCGACCTGGCGCAGCGGGTGCCGCTCATCAGCCGCGATCTGAACCGGTTTTCCCAACGGCTCGATGTCATCGGCCAGCGGGTGGGGCGCATCGTCGGTCCGGGCAACGAAAAAAAGGTCATGGACCTGGTCGACAATTTGAACGCCGCCTCGAAAGATATCGCCCAGCTGGCCGGCCAGATGAAAAAGACCCGCAACCTGTTGGACCGGGTGTTGATCGATGCCCGGCGGGTATTGGATGATAACGATGAAAATTTGAAAAAAACCGTTCGTGACTCCCGTCGGGTGGTGGAGTCGGCGGCCCGGCACATCGATTCCATCAACCGGCATCTGGAAAATACCACCCGCAACATGGATGAATTCAGCCGTCGCATCCGCCGCAATCCGGCCCTGTTGATCCGCGGCGGTGATCCGGATGACGTGGCGCGCACCCAGCGGCGGGGCCATGGGGGGGAACGATGAGAGTTGGCGGTTGGTGGAAGAGGGGGGCCGGTGGTGCCCGGTTGCCGGTCTTGCTGGTGACGGCGGCGGTGTTGAGCGGCTGTTTCGGCGGCGCCGCGCCCCGGGATCACTATTACCGGCTCTCCAGCGGTTTTACGGAACCGGCCCTGCGGCGGCCGTTGTTCAAGGGAGTGCTGGCGGTGGACCGGTTTGGCGCCGGTGGCCTCCTCGGCCAGCGGCAGTTGCTGTTCACCGGCGTCGACGATCCCCTGACGGTGACCGCCTACGATTATCACCTGTGGATCGAACCGCCGGCGGTGTTGTTCCAGGAGCGGTTGCTCACCTTCCTGCGCCGGGCCGGTGTGGCCGACCAGGTGGTGCGGGTCGGTGAACATCCCGCCCCGGACCATCTGTTGACCGGTACCCTGCGGCTGTTGGAACGCCGTCTGGGGACCCCGGTCTCCCGGGGGGTGGTGGAATTGGATCTGGGGTTGCGGCGCGCCGACGGCGGGGAACCGATGTTGCTGAAGAGTTATCGACAGCAGCGTCCGCTGGCGGACGAAACCGTGTCGGCGACGGTGAAGGCCATCGATGACGGGGTATCGGTTATCTTGAAACGGTTCCTGGAGGACTTGCGGGTACTGGCCGCGGCTCGCTGAGGGTATCGCTCCAGAATCCCCGCACCTGTTCGACCTGTGCCCGGGCCACCGCCACCGCCACCCGGGCCTGTTTTTTCAGGTCCAGGGCCGCGGACAGGGTCCGTTGTGCCTGTTGTTTCAACACCGTCTCCCGGGCGGCCATCTCCCGCAACCGTTCCTGGTTGCGGGCGCGCAGGGTCGTCATCAGGTTCCGCGCCCGTTGCGCCCGTTGCCGTTCCCATTCCGGTTGGTCCATCTCCCGCGCCATCTCCGTCAAGGAGGCGCCATGATCGCCCCAGGCGCTGCCGACCCGGGCTTCCGCCGCCCGGGCCCGTTTTTCGGCCCGCTCGACCTGTGATTCCAGCAACCGTTCCTGATGCCGACTCTCCTGGCGTAGCGCCGCCAGTTCCATCTGCAAGGCCTCCAGTTGATTGGCGGCGGCGGTGGCGCGGTCCATGGCGGCATTGATCCGGGTTTGAAACTGGTCGCTCAACAGTTGAATCTCCCGTTCTTTTTCCAGCAACACCGATTTGACATGTGGCGACTGTTTGCGGATCCAGTAGGCCGGCCGGCGTTTTTTGTGGTTTTTGACCGCCAGCGAGGCCGTTTTCATCCGGGAGGTGACCGCGGCCTTTTCCTGTTGGAGGGCCGCCACCGTCGACCACGCCGATGCCGCGGCCTCCTGCAACCGGCGCGCTTCGTCGAGGGATTGATTCAGCTCTTCCATGGTGACATTTCCGGCCCAGGCCAGACGGGCCCGGTGTTGGGCGGCTTCGGCGGCCCGCTGTCTCTCGGCGGCCTCCGAACGGGCGCCGTGCAACCGTTGAGCCGTACGCTCATGAAGGTTTTTCAGGTGCTGCAGGGAAGGGCCGGGAGGGGTCGGGGGCTGGCGGGTCGGTTCCGCCGGCGCGGCGGCGATGCCGTATGACAGCGGCAGGAACAAGGCGATCAGCAGCCACGGAGTGGAACGGGACACCAGCCGGAGGATCTTCGGAAAACATTTCCACGGTCCGGTGCGTGCCATGGCCTTATTGAACGACGCCACCGGGGAGCCGGCGGAGATGGGGGTCACGATCATGTCGGGCATCCACTGGATGGAGCGGCGGCACACCAAAGGTCATATGTCGTTTGGGCGCTTCCGGTTGGATTTGAAAAAAGTTGGGTCCTGTCGGAAATAATCAAGCAAAAAGGCCGCCAACCGGGTCGATGGCATGTCAAATCGTGTCGTTGGTCGATTTTTTGTCGGCAACGGCGGTGTTGGGCCCTGTTCGTGGCGGTCGGTTTAACCCTTGGTCACGGCCTGTTTTCCCGTGCCTTACGATATTTGAAGTAGGTCATCTGCCGGCAATTTTTTGGATGTTGCTAGAAATTCGGCGCCGTCGTCCCCATTATTTCCTCCTATCTCCGCCCGCAGGCAATCGTTAACCCACCGTTTTTTCTGCGCTTGATCGAAGAGTATTTCGAAAAATACCTTTTTTTGATTGGAAGAGTGGTTTATAAAAGGCCGTCAAGTGCCAAATAATCGTCAATAGGGAAGGTTGACGGTGCTTCCCAGCCTCCGGGGTGGGGTTGGATTGGGGTCAGGGGGGAGTCGTGTCGTGGAAAGTTCGGTCCGGGTTGTGTGCAACCATGCGCGTGGTGGTTCGGACGATGATTTTTTGCCGTATTCCACCCGTGTCGAACGAATCATGAAATGTCTCTTCGATGGGGCGGCTCCGTCCGTTATGTGCCTTTTTCATTTTGAGTCGGATACGGATTATCTGTAAACGGAGAGGAACAGATGTCGCTGATCAAATATACCGCGGAAATTGTCAAATCCTATGTGTTCAGGAACGAAATCGATCCACAGGAGATCCCTGAACTGATAGATTCCGTCTACCGGTCGCTCCACGGTATGTCCGGTGAACCGTCCGTGGGTGCGATACCGCCGCCGGTCCAACCCGCGGCGGTGCCGGCGGCGGTCGAGCCGACCGCTGAAGGGGAAGAGCCCGACGAGATCGTGGAGACAGAGCCTTTCGTGCCCATCGATCAGGCGGTCAGCCACGATGCCGTCATCTGCCTGATTTGTGGCAAACCCAACAAGGCCATCAAAGGCCATCTCTCCCGGACCCACGGCATGGACATCAAAACGTACAGCCGACGGTTCTCCCTGCCCAAGGATTTTCCCATGGTGGCCCCCTCCTACTCGGAAAAACGCCGCCAATTGGCCATCGAGGCCGGATTGGGAGAAAAACTTCGCGAAGGACGCAAGAAAAAAATGACGGAACCGTGACCGGGGGGTGACCATGTTTCCCGGTTGATGGCCGCGGCCGTCACCCACATCCTCACGGAGTCGTCCGGATCTACATGCCGCCGATAGGTTCGATTGCCGTTCTGTTCGTGTCCGGCCGGCAATCGGACACCCACCTGCGCCGGCGCTCCCGTCGACCTGGCGGGTTGTCCGCCAACGAAAAAAATCATCCTGTCCAGTTCCCGTCAGGCTGGTTTATCCTCCCCGTCGAAGAATCCATTGGTTGATCGTATTCATTTCATGATCCAATGCCGCCGGTTTGATAAGCGTTGAAACCGGTTGTTTGAACCGGTTTCCGCCGGCGGGGCCGTGGCATGGATCGCCGAACGGCCCCTTGATGGCATGAGGGCGACGGCCATTTTTTCGGGGGAGCGGCCATGCGCATACTGTTGGTGGACGATGATGATAATCTGGCCATGGCGGTCAGGCGGATATTGGAAGAGGCGGGCTATGCCGTGGATTGGGCGCCCAACAGCGCCGAGGCGAACTACTATATCGACAACTGTCCATATGACCTGGTGTTGCTGGACCGGATATTACCGGAAGCCGACGGCCTGGAAATATTGAAGCGGATGCGGGAGCGGCGCAATTTGACGCCGGTCATCATGGTGACGGTCCGGGGCGAGGTGCCGGAACGGATCAACGGCTTGAGCCAGGGGGCCGATGATTATGTGGTGAAACCCTTCGACTACTCGGAACTGTTGGTGCGTATCCGCGCCGTATTGCGGCGCAGCGCCGGCATCGCCAGCGACCGGATGGAGATGGATGATCTGGTGTTGGACCTCAACCGCCGCCGCGTGAGCCGGGCCGATGAGGAGGTGGTCCTGACCCGGAAGGAGTTCGCGGTGGTGGAATATCTCCTGCGCAAGCGGGAACACGTGGTGAGCCGCGGTGAGTTGATCGAACACCTCTACGACGAAAGCTTTGACAAGGACAGCAACCTCATTGATGTTTTCATCCACAAGGTGCGGCAAAAGATCGACCATCGACCGCACAAAAAATTGATTCACACCGTGCGTGGCACCGGTTATGTGATGAGTGATCAACGGGAGTGAACGGTATCAGAAACCGTGGCGCAGCCGATACCAGACCTGTCCGAGCCATTCGTGCAGGGCCCAGGCGATGGCGGCGGTGGCGGAGGGGTTGGGGATCCACGCCAAAAGGGTCGGTGTTGCCGGTCCGGTCCGAAACAGGGTCGGGGCCGGCGTCACCTTCAGGCCGCCACTCCGTTCAAAGGACCAGAGCGCCCGTTCGAGGTCCCGACCGTGGGTGACCATGTAGATGTGGCGGATGCCGGCCGCTTCCAGGATGGACGAGGCGTTGCGGGCATTTTCCCAGGTGTTGCGGCTCTCCCTTTCCACCCAGCGTACCGGCACCCCGAACTCTTCGGTCAACACCCGTTTCATCAGTTCGCCCTCCGATGGTGCTTCCGGTTCCGGCTTGCCGCCGCCGGCCACCAGGATGGGCAGCCCGGTCCGGCGGTGCAACCAGGCCCCGTAGCGCACCCGCGCCAGACCACCGGTGGAGAGGGTGTCCCGACCGCCATATTCGGGGGCGTGCGGGTAGCGGCCATAACCGAGGATGACGATGGCGCCGGCGGGGCCGTTTTGCAGGTCGGTTTCGCTCAGGGGCGGATGATCCGGATGGTGCTCCAGGGGGTGGATCAACAGATCGGCCGTCGCCGGAATGGTGAGGGCATATATCAGGGCGATGGTCAACCAGAGCAGCCCCCGAACCGACTGGCCGGTGCCCGGCCGCCCCGGGTGTCGCAACCGCCACAGGACCAGCAGCAACAACCAGATGAACAGCGAGGGCGGCAGGATCAACCGTTCCAGCAGACGGGTGAGGAAAACGGTCATGGGGTGGTGGAACCGCGTCGGGCCCGGGGATGGGCGGCATCGTAGATGCGGGCCAGGCCGGCCTGATCCAGGTGGGTATAACGCTGGGTGGTGGAGAGGGAGGCGTGTCCCAGCATCTCCTGAATGGCGCGCAGGTCGGCCCCGGCCTGCAGGAGATGGGTGGCGAAGGCGTGGCGCAGGGCGTGGGGGGTGACCTTTTCCGGCAGTCCCAGCCAGCGGCGGCGGTTTTGCACCAGTCGCTGTATCTGCCGCGGGTGTACCCTTTTTTGTTGTTCCGGCTGTTTGGTGCCGATGAACAGCGGTCCATCGGTTTCGGGTGGCGGCAGACCATCCCGTTGCCGGGCCAGGAGATAGCGTTGCACGGCAGCGATGGCGGCGGATCCCAGGGGGACCAGCCGTTCCTTGCCACCCTTGCCGAGGACCCGGGCCTCCTTCTCCCGGAGGTCGACATCGGCGCGGTTCAAGCCGCACAGTTCGCTGATACGCAGGCCGGAACCGTAGAGCAGTTCCAGGATCGCCGAGTCCCGGGCCGCCACCCAATCCTCCGGAGAACGGTTTTTTGGCAGAGGCGGGGGGGATTCCAGCAGGCGGACGGTATCCTCTTCACTGGGTGCCCGCGGCAGCCGGACCCCGGTTTTCGGGGTGGCGACCAGGGCGGCGGGATTGTGTTCGAGGATGCCGCCGCGTTCGAGAAAACGGAACCAGGCGCGGATGGCGGCCATGCGCCGTTGCAAGGTGGTCTTGGCCAGTTTTTGCCGTTGTCCCAGGGCCAGAAAAGCGCGCAGGTGCGGCGGGCGCACCCCGGTCACGGTTTCCGGGGTCAGGGGCGTCCCCTGGCGTTGTTGCCAAAACCGACCGAACTCTTCCAGGTCGTGCATGTAGGCGGACACCGTGTGCGGGGAGAGACGGCGTTCCACTTCCAGGTTGTGACGAAAGGCATCCAGCATGGTACCGGTATCCGATAGGGGGTCGATGGGTGGCCCGAACCGTATGGCCGACGGGGAAACATGTTTAGCGCTCCAGATCGGGAAAGGCAACTTTCAGACCAGAAATCGACGGGAGTCCATCCGGCCGCCGGAAGGGGGGCGAACGGGGACCATCCGCCTGTTGGCCGACCGTTTTTTTCCGGCAAAACCGTCAAATTTCATTTTTGGGTTTTCCTTGTTTCGGCCGTTGAATTATATTGATGTGGTACGGGTGGGGGGGATGAGGTTGTTTTCTGTTCAAAAAACAGATTGTTCGGCAGGTTGGCCGATAACGATGTTCCTGGGGATGGACCGACGATGAACAGACTCAAGGATTTGAATATCGGCGCCAAGCTGATATCCCTTTTTACGGCGATCGTCCTGATCATCGTCGCGATAACCACCTATTTGCAGTTTCAAAACGCCGTCGATGCCTTTGAAAAGGAAAAGGCCGCCACCGCCCGCGCCGCCCTGGATGCCGGTGAAAACATCCGTATCGGCATGGGCAAGGCCTGGGCCGATGACCTGGTTGATTCCGATGCCTTCGAAGCGGCGAAAAAATGCCGCGGCGAGGGTTCCCATCAATCGCGGCTCAGTTGTGCCCGGCGCACCGACCTGCACGGGATGATTCCGGTCATCCGCATGCTCGAAGCCATCGACTCGGCGGCCAAGGTCGCCGGGATGACGGTTCGGGTCGCCAAACGGGAACGGCCGCGTGATCCCGACGCCCAGGGGGATGGTTTCGAGATCAAGCTGATGGATGAGATGCGAAGCGGAAAATCCGAAATCGCCCGCGCCAACCAGGAGACGGGACACTATCTTTTCGCCCGTGAGATCAAGGCCGACAGTGGCTGTCTCGCTTGTCATGGCGGCCGCACCGATGGTTCGCCCGGTCCGGTGGACTGGTTCGGGTTCGACAAGGAGGGCTGGCGCGTCGGTCAACAGGTCGGCCTGATCATTCTCTCCTCGCCGTTGGCGGAGTTGGATGCCGCCAAAACCGCCATCCTGATCAAGTCGTTGGGTATTGCCGGCACCCTGTTCGTCCTCGGTCTGTTGATCTTCGCCGTCATCGTCAAATCCTCCATCACCGGCCCGGTATCGGAGATGGCGCGGGGGCTGTCGCGGATGGCCAACGGCGATTTGAATATTTCCATCAACGCCGATGCCCGGGATGAGGTCGGTCAGATGGCCGGGGCCCTGAACCGGATGACGGAAAAATTTCGCGAAGTGGTCGGGCAGGTGAGCGGCGCCGCCGATCGGGTCACCTCCGGCAGCGGCGAAATGTCCGCCAGTTCGCAACAACTCTCCGAAGGGGCGACGGAACAGGCCGCTTCCATCGAGGAGACCTCCTCGGCCATGGAGCAGATGAACGCCAATATTCAACAAAACACCGACAATGCCCAGCTGACCGAGGGGATCGCCAAAAAGGCCGCCGTCGATGCCCAGGAGGGGGGGACGGCGGTCACCCAGGCGGTCGAAGCCATGAAACAGATCGCCACCAAGATCTCCATCATCGAGGAGATCGCCCGGCAGACCAACCTGCTGGCCCTCAACGCCGCCATCGAGGCGGCCCGGGCCGGGGAGCATGGCAAGGGGTTCGCGGTGGTGGCCGCCGAGGTCAGAAAACTGGCCGAACGGTCGCAGACCGCCGCCGGTGAAATCAGTGGTCTCTCCGCTTCGTCGGTGGAGGTGGCGGAGCGGGCCGGCGTCATCATCAACAAACTGGTGCCGGACATTGAAAAAACCGCTGAACTGGTGGCCGATATTTCCGCCGCCAGCGTTGAACAGAACCAGGGCGCCGACCAGATCAACTCCGCCATCCAGCAGCTCGACAAGGTGATCCAGCAAAACGCCGGCGCCAGCGAAGAGATGGCCGCCACTGCCGACGAAATGTCCGGCGAGGCGCAAGGGCTCCAGGATGCCATCGGTTTTTTCAATGTCGGTGACGGCGCCCGTGGCGGCGGCGTTCAACGCCGTCCCGCCGCCCGTCAGACCGCGGCGCCGGTGGCGCGGCCACCGGCCCGGACCGCCGCTGCGTCCGCTCCCCGGACCAACTCCGGTCAAGGGGTCGCACTGCAACTGGGGGAACCGGATGCCGGTGATTCGGAGTTCGAACGGTTTTGAGGGTTGAGCGACCGGTCGGGAATTTATCGATTCCCGGTCCCGCCGGTCCGGAGTCCGATAAAAAAATAGAGGCCGCCCGTTAGGTGACGGGCGGCCTTCCGGTTCGGCTGGAAGCGGCTGGCTGCGGGGTCGGTCAGTTGTTTTTCAATGCCGGTCCCTTGAGGAACCGCAGCAGGCAGAGGGCGAAAATGTGCGCCATGTCCCTCAACAGATCGGTGGAATCGCTGGGCAGGAACCGGTTGAGGGTATTCCCGCCCAGGTTGAGGGATCCGATCAGGCGCGGCGCCTCTTCATGATCGTCGGAAACGGCGCTGTAAAGCGGGATCAAGGCCTCGGAGCGCACCGATCGGGCGCTGTCGGCGAACAACGTTTGCCGGCTTCGGCCCTCGCGGCCGATGCGGATCACCGGATCGTCGGAACGGCCGAAAATGTCCAACAGTTCCTCTTCTCCGATCAACACCACCCGGCTGTCGTCCCGTTCCGCCAATGGCGCCAGCAGGGTACGCAAACCGCTCTCCCGCTCGTTGATGGCGACGGTGATGCGAAAAACGTTGAACTGCCGTTCGCTGGATTCGGTCACCTCCCACAGGAGATCGGCCGGAGTCCGGGCGGAGATCATGCCCACCTGGGCGACATGAAAATGACGGAAAATCTCTTCATTGCGGCGGATGCGCGCCACCATGCCGTCCAGATTTTCCCGCAACTGTTCGTTTTGGCCGCGTAACCGGTCGAGCTGTCCCGCCTCCAGGCTGAGCACCTTGCCGGAGGCGGTGATGGCCGCCGGCAACAGGTCCGGATGGCGATTGAAAAAATGGGGGTTGTCCCGAAGCCAGGCGACGACATGGCTCTCTTCCATCGTCTCCCCCCGCGGTTTACCGGTTCCGGTGTGATCCTGTTTTTTCATGGCATGTGTCATGACTGGCAAGTGACCGCCTTTCAACCTGATATTCGTTGACGGGGAAGAGAGAAATCCATATTATTAGGTGTTTCTAATAAACGTTGACGCCGGACCACGTTCTGACCGGAACCCGGTTCGAGTGACGTTCCAAGCGGTTTGTCGGGTTCTGGCAGACGATAACCATGCCAAACCTGCCTTACGCCTTCGCAAAATCAGTGCCAATGACTGGTGCATGAAAGGGAAGCGTCATGGCGACCGAATTTGACGACGAAAACATCGAAAAAGTGGCCCGCTGCATGAAGGCCCTGGCGCATCCGTTGCGCCTGAAGGTGATCGTCGCTCTGCGTGAAAAAGAGTTGAGCGTGCAAGAGTTGGTGGAGGCGGTGGGGACCACCCAATCCAATGTTTCCCAACACTTGACCATCATGCGCGACAAAAATATTCTCGCCTCCCGGCGCGAGGCCAATCAGGTGTTTTACCGGGTGGGGGATTGCAAGGTGTTGGACCTGGTGGCGCTGACCCGCTCGATCTTTTGTACCCCGGGCCGGTCGGAAAATGGCTCGTTCTGACGGAGCCCGCGCTGATGGCCTGTTGGATGAATGACGGTTTGGAGTTCGATTGATGGCGTGGTTACAGGAAAATGGCAGCACCCTTTTTTGGATCGCCCTGTTCGTACTGTTCATCAACCGGGGGATGATCCTCGCCAGGGTGTTCGGTGTCGAAAACATCTCCGTCCATGATCTCTCCGCCCGGCTCGCCTCCGATCAGCCGCCGTTGTTGCTCGATGTGCGCACGCCCATGGAGTATGCCAGCGGCCATCCGCCCAATGCCATCCTGATACCGGTGCAGGATCTGCACGGGCGTCTGGATGAGGTGCGCAAAAAATGTACGGTCGGCGGCGTCGCCGTCATCTGCCGCACCGGCAACCGTTCCCTCTCCGCCGCCATCACCCTGAAACGGGGCGGCATCGACGGTGTGTTCAACGTCTCCGGCGGGCTGGTTCAATGGCGCCGCCAGGGATATGCGGTCAAAACCTGATCCGCTTTTCCATCCACGGGGGACCGGCATGGGTCTCGAAGAGGAGATCAAACTGACGGCCCCCACCGCCGCCACCCTGGATGCGGTGGCCGCCGATCCTCAGGTACGTCGGGCCGCCGGCGGCGCCCCCCCCTGCAACGGCCCTTTCTCGCCGTCTATCATGATACTCCCGACCGCGGATTGCTGCGCAACGAACTGGCGTTGCGCATGCGCCGGGAGCCCGGCGGCGGTTGGCGGCTGGGGCTCAAGGGTTGCGGCGCCATGGTCGATGGCATCTCCCGCCGCCAGGAGTGGGAGATGCGGGTGGCGTCGCCGGTGAACCGTCTGTCGGACCTGCCACCCGGTCCCATCCGGGACCGGGTGTCGCCCCTGGCCATCGCCGACGCGCCCCTGTTGGAACTGTTGACTACCGATTTTCAACGCCGAATCCTCTATTTGACCGATGAACCGGACCCGGAGGGGACCGGTATGGCACCGGCCGCCGCCAAATCCTCGGCCTGGGCGGAGCTGGCCCTGGATCGGGGCCGGGTGTTGGCCGCCGGACGGTCGGTTACCCTCCATGAGGTGGAGGTGGAACGGTTGCGGGGGCCCTTCGACCGGGTGCAGCGGTTCGCCGCCGACCTGGCGCACCGTTTCGACCTCGCGCCATCGGTCCACTCCAAGTTTTCCCTGGGCCTGGCCCTGGCGGCGGGGGACGGGCGCGGCGGCAATGGCGATTGATGCCTGACGGGGTGGGTCCGTTTATTGTTTTGTTTTGGTCGGGACTGCCATAAACTGACCGGGAAATGAGATTCCCGGAAAGATTTATTTGTTGGCTCTATAAAAAATACCGGGGCGTATTATTGATCGGATGATCTATCCGGTCGGGGTCCCCGAATCAGGAGTGATACGTGAGCATGCGTTATATCAGTACCCGGGGGGGCATATCGCCACTCTCTTTTTCACAAGCGGTGATGATGGGACTGGCCACCGATGGCGGCCTGCTGTTGCCGGAGCGGATCCCGACGGTGGCGGCCGATCAACTGAAACAGTGGGCGGGAATGTCCTTCCAGGAGTTGGCGGTAGCGGTCATCCGCCCGTTTCTCACCGAGGGCGATCTGCCGGAAAGGGACCTGGAAACCCTGGTCAAACGCTCCTATGCCGGCTTCACCCATCCGCAGGTGACGCCGGTGGTGACGGTTGGCGGCTTGCATGTATTGGAACTGTTCCATGGTCCGACCCTGGCCTTCAAGGATGTGGCGTTACAGTTTCTGGGCAATCTGTTCGAATATTTTCTGGCCCGGGATGGCGGCCATCTCAACATCCTCGGCGCCACCTCCGGAGACACCGGTTCCGCCGCCATTCACGGGGTGCGGGGCCGCGAGGGCATCGGTATCTTCATTCTCCATCCCCATCAACGGGTATCGCCGGTCCAGGAACGGCAGATGACGACGGTACTGGATGACAATGTGCACAACATCGCCATCCGCGGCGCCTTCGACGATGGTCAAATGATCGTCAAGGGCCTGTTCAACGATCTGGCGTTCAAACAACGGTATGCCCTGGGGGCGGTCAACTCCATCAACTGGGCGCGCATTCTCGCCCAGGTGGTCTACTATTTTTATGCCTGGGGCCGGGTAACGGCCGGCGCCGTCGATGAACGGGTGCGCTTTTCCGTGCCCTCGGGCAACTTTGGCGACATATTCGCCGGTTATATCGCCGTGCGCATGGGATTGCCGGTGGAACGGTTGATCCTGGCCACCAACCGCAACGATATATTGACCCGGTTTTTCCACAGCGGCACCTATGCCGCCGGTACTGTCGAACCGACCATGAGTCCCTCCATGGACATCCAGCGGGCCTCCAATTTTGAACGGTATCTCTATTATCTCCTCGATGAGGATGCCGGGGCGCTGGGTGAAATGATGGAAAATCTGGAACGGGATGGAAAAGTGTCGGTTTCGGAGGAAAAACGGCAACGGGCGGCACGGCTGTTCGAGGCCCGGGCGGTGAGTGAAGCCGATACATTGGCGACCATCCATGCCTTCCATGCCGCCAACGGTTATGTCCTCGATCCTCACACCGCCGTCGGTGTCGCCGCCGCTGGCCGCGCGGGTACCATTTGCCTGGCCACCGCCCATCCGGCCAAATTCGGCGATGCGGTGCGGCAGGCCATCGGACGGGAACCGGATATGCCGCCGTCCCTGGCCGGTTTGATGGATCGTCCCAGCCGTTGTACCGTCCTCGATGCCGATGTGACGGCGGTCAAGGCCTTCATGATGGAAACCCTGGGATGAGTCTTCTCGATTCCCTGTGGCGGTGGCTGCGCACCATCAGGCGCCAACCGGCCCCCAGGGGATCGCCCCGGTTCCCCGTCCGTGCCGGGGTCCTGTTGATCCTGAAGAACGGGGTGCGGTTGCGGGGCGTGCTGCACGACATGAGCAAGGGCGGGGCGTTCATGCATACCACGGAACGTCCGTTCGGCCTGGAGACCGGCGAAGAGGGGAGCCTGAGACTGGCGGCGGACCTGAATGATGAAGATGCCGGCGAGTATTTTCACTGCCGGGTGATGCGCATCTCCCCGGAAGGGGTGGCCCTCCGTTTTTCCAATACGGAAAAATCCTCCCCGGATCAGTTGCGGGCCGAGGATTTTTATCCCGAAGATTTCATGGAATAATAATTGC
>CAYFNE010000034.1:0-47548 GCA_964344355.1 uncultured Magnetococcales bacterium | reverse complement strand
TCAGAGAAAATCTACACTTTAACGTACGTTAGGTCAAATGGACGCACCACCGGATCGCTGGGGGCGGTTTCCAAAAAGGCTCGCAAAGCATCCTCCCGAACCGTTTCCAACCGGTGTGCAACTTCTGGATGTTGAAAATCGCGGGCTACCCTCATTGCAATGACTCCTCTCCGGGGGGGATGGCTCCGATGGTGATGGCTGGCATTGGTGATAGTATAGCACTTCACGGATTGGAAGCGGTAGATTTTCAGTAAGGTCCGTGCCCGCCACAACCCGGGGGACCGCGGGCCGGGAGGGTGGTGGGAAGGCCGGCCGGTGGACGGCCGGAGCCGACCATTGGACCGTTTTCGCGGCGATTGGTTCGGGGGCGGGAAAAAAATCAAAAAAAATGATCGTTGCCCCTTGAAAAATGGAGGCAGAGTTTTTATTTGAGTTCAGGAGGTGAACTCGGAAGAGTGAATGGTCGAGGTGGCTGCCATTGATTCCAGAAGGATGGCGCCGGTCGATCGGGCCGCCCGCGCGTCGGTCGGTGTCATGTCACTCGATCAGGTAGCGCCGTTGCCGTTTTTTTTCAATCGCCAAACCGATGGTCCAGCCGTGGACCATCCTGGTCAACCGTTTAACGGTGACCCTTGTCGGTCAAGACCATCGTCAATGTGGTCCTTGATATTTTTTTGTCGGATCGACCATCCCGGCCGGGGGCCGGGTGGTCTCTTTTTCGGGAGATGTTTCGGCGATCCTGAAAATCGTCGAAACGGGTTGTGGCACGGAGGAAAAAACCATGAAAACCAAGTTTCGCCCTTTACACGATCGGTTGCTGGTCAAACGGATCGAGGGAGATGTCAAAACCGCCAGCGGCATCATCATCCCCGATACCGCCAAGGAAAAACCGATCGAGGGTGAGGTCATCGCGGTGGGCAAGGGCGCCGTCGGCGACGATGGCAAGGTACGCGCCATGGATGTCAAAAAAGGGGATCGGATCCTGTTCGGCAAATATGGCGGCACCGATGTCAAGATCGATGGCGAAGAGTATGTGATCATGCGGGAATCCGACGTCATGGGCATTCTCGACTAGGCAACGGCGGCACTCCGAATCCATCCGCAACAGCAAGAAAGGATAAAAAAGCATGGCTGCAAAGGAAGTCAAGTTCAGTGCGGATGCCCGCACCTCGATGCTCAAAGGACTCAACACCCTGGCCGATGCCGTCAAGGTGACCCTGGGTCCCAAAGGCCGTAACGCCGTTCTGGACAAATCCTGGGGGGCGCCGCGCATCACCAAGGATGGCGTCACCGTCGCCAAGGAGATCGAACTGGAAGACAAGTTCGAAAACATGGGCGCGCAGATGGTCAAGGAGGTGGCCTCCAAGACCGCCGACGTCGCCGGCGACGGTACCACCACCGCCACGGTGCTGGCGCAGGCCATCGCCCGCGAAGGCATGAAGGCGGTAGCCGCCGGCATGAATCCCATGGACCTGCGCCGGGGCATCGACCTGGCCGCCAACAGCGTCGTCGAAGAGTTGAAAAAACGCTCCAAGGAGGTGACCAAATCCGAGGAGATCTCCCAGGTGGGCACCATCTCCGCCAACGGCGATGCCGAAATCGGCAGGATGATCGCCGAGGCCATGGACAAGGTGGGCAAGGAAGGGGTGATCACCGTCGAAGAGGCCAAAGGACTGGAAAACACCCTGGACGTGGTGGAAGGCATGCAGTTCGACCGGGGCTATCTCTCCCCCTACTTCGCCACCAACAGCGACAAGATGATCTGCGAACTGGACGAGCCCTACATCCTGCTGGTGGAAAAAAAGGTCAGCAATCTGCAACAGATGTTGCCGGTGTTGGAAAGCGTCGTCCAATCGGCGCGACCGTTCCTGATCATCGCCGAGGACGTTGAAAGCGAAGCCCTGGCCACCCTGGTGGTCAACAAGATACGGGGCGGCCTCAAGGTGTGCGCCGTCAAGGCGCCCGGCTTCGGCGACCGGCAAAAGGCGATGTTGGAGGATATCGCCATCCTCACCGGCGGTACCGTCGTCTCCGAGGATATGGGCATCAAACTGGAGAACGTCACCATCGACATGCTCGGTACCGCCAAGTCGATCACCGTCGGCAAGGAAGAGACCACCATCGTCGGCGGCAACGGCGCCCCGGAGGCGATCAAGGGCCGGATGGCCCAGATTCGCGGCCAGATCGAAGAGACCACCTCCGATTATGACAAGGAAAAACTTCAGGAGCGGTTGGCCAAGCTGGTCGGCGGCGTGGCGGTGATCAATGTCGGCGGCGCCACCGAGGTCGAAGTGAAAGAGCGCAAAGACCTGGTGGATGACGCCCTGCACGCCACCCGTGCCGCGGTCGAGGAGGGCATCGTTCCCGGCGGCGGCGTCGCCCTGCTCCGTTCCAGCAAGGTGCTGGACAAACTGAAAGCCAAAAATGACGACCAAAACGTCGGCGTCCGCATCGTCAAGCGCGCCCTGGAGGAACCGACCCGGGTGATCGCCGAAAATGCCGGCCAGGAAGGCTCGGTGGTGATCAACACCATCCTCGAAAACAACAGCGCCACGCACGGTTATGATGCCCAGGCCGATGAATACACCAATCTGGTGGCCCGGGGGGTCATCGACCCGACCAAGGTGGTGCGCAGCGCCATTCAATCCGCCTCCTCCATCGCCGGTCTGATGATCACCACCGAAGCGATGGTGACCGAAGTTCCCAAGAAGGATCCGCCACCGGCCCCCGGAGGCGGCATGGGCGACATGGGCATGTAACCCCCATCCAGACCACACCCCGGCCCGGACCCGGAAACGTTTCGCTCTTTGGCGGTCCAGCCTTGGACCGCACCAGGCCGTCGAACCGGTTTTCGACGGCTTCTCAACAGGAGGTAAAACCATGAAGAACAGCTTGCGCGTATTGGCCGTCGCCGCTCTTCTCGGCGGCGCACTCATGATGAGTCCCGGTCAGGCATCCGCCTGGTGGGGGGGACCCGGTTGGGGGTACGGTCCCGGTTGGAACAACAACAACTGGAACAACTACTGGGGCAACAACGGCTATGGCACCGGCCGCGGTCGTGGACGCGGCAATTTCGGCTTCAACATGGGCGGTGACATCGACGGCGATGTCGACGGCTGGGGCAACAACTACAACAACTGGAACAACTGGAACCGCTGGAACAACGGTTGGGGTCCCGGCTGGGGGTACGGTCCCGGTTGGGGCGGTTATGGCCCCGGTTGGGGCGGTTATGGTCCCGGTTGGGGTGGATATGGTCCCGGTTGGGGTCATCCCGGCTGGGCAGCCCCACCGGCGGCTCCCCGGGCCCAGACCGGCGGTGAAGACAAAAGCGAATAAAACCATCATTTGAGCGGGATCGGAGAGGGGCGGATGTCTGGTCCGCCCCTCTCTTCATTTTCGAGCAGGTGAAATCGAGGGGTTGAGGATGATCGAGGTTGATAAACTGACGAGAAGTTATGGTGATGTCCTGGCGGTGAACGATGTCTCTTTTACCATCAAAACCGGCGAGGTGATCGGCCTCCTGGGACACAACGGCGCCGGCAAGACCACCATCATGAAGATGATGACCGGCTTTTTGGAACCGACCGCCGGTACCATTGTCGTCGACGGCCTGGAGGTGGGTCGGAATACCCGCGACATCCAGGCACGGATCGGCTATCTGCCGGAAAACTGTCCGCTATGGACGGAGATGACGGTGATGGACTATCTGGATTTCCAGGGGGTGATCCGCGGCATCGATGAAAACAAACGGCCGGCGGCCATGCGCAAGGCCCTGAAACGGACCGCCCTGACCGAAAAGGCCCTGCAACCCATTTCCACCCTCTCCCGGGGTTACCGGCAGCGGGTGGGGGTGGCGCAGGCCATTCTCCACGAACCGGATTTCGTCATCCTCGATGAACCGACCAACGGTCTGGATCCGACGCAGATCAAGCAAATGCGCTCGCTGATCCGCGAACTGGCCCGGGAGGCCACGGTCATCGTCTCCACCCACATCCTGCAGGAGGTGCAGGCGGTCTGTGAACGGGTGTTGATCCTGCGCGGCGGCAAGCTGGCCATGGATGCACGCCTGGACGAACTCCAGCGCGGCAACCGGCTGCTGGTGACCCTCGACCGCGATGGCGCCGGCCTGTTGAAAGGGATGACCGGTGTCGCTGCCGTCCAGGTGCGGGCCCTGCAAAACGGCCGGTTCACCCATCTCCTGGAGGCCAGCGAAGAGACGGCGCCGCACATCGCCGACGCCCTCTCCCGGGCCGGGATGAAACTGTTTTCCCTGCAGTCGGAACGGCACGATCTGGAGACGGTGTTCGCGCAGGTGAATGAAAGCGACAACACCGTCGGGGAGAGGCGTCATGTCTGAAATCAAACGCATCGCGCAAAAGGAGTTTTCCGGTTTTTTCGCCTCTCCCGCCGCCTTCCTGTTCCTCGGCGCCTTCCTGGCGGTGACGCTGTTCATCTTTTTTTGGGTCGAAACCTTTTTCGCCCGCAACCTCGCCGATGTACGGCCCCTGTTCCAATGGATGCCGGTGTTGTTGATCTTTCTGGTGGCGGCCCTGACCATGCGCGCCTGGTCCGAGGAGCGCCGTTCCGGCACCCTGGAAAGTTTGCTCACCAGTTCGGTGCGGCCCCTGCATCTGGTGATCGGCAAATTTTTGGCCGGCATGGCCCTGGTCGGCACCGCCCTGCTGTTGACCCTGCCGTTGACCCTGTCGGTATCGTTTCTCGGTCCCCTGGACTGGGGACCGGTGATCGGCGGCTATGTGGCGGCCCTGTTCCTGGCCGCGGCCTATGTCAGCATCGGCCTGTACATGAGCGCCCGCACCGACAACCCCATCGTCGCCCTGATCCTCACCACCGTGGTCTGCGGGGTCTTCTACATGCTCGGCACGCCGACCCTGACCACCCTGTTCGGCCATACGGTGGGTGGATTCCTGACCATGATCGGCACCGGCTCCCGTTTCGAGTCCATCACCCGTGGGGTGTTGGACCTGCGGGATCTCTACTATTATCTCTCCATCGTCGGTGTTTTCCTGACCCTCAACCTGTTCACCCTGGAACGGTTGCGCTGGGCCGGCAATCCCCTTTCACCCCGGCACCGGCAATGGGGTCTGGTGACCCTGCTGGCGGCGGCCAATTTCATCGCCGGCAATCTGTGGCTGCAACCGATCGGCTGGATCCGCGCCGACATCACCGAAGGCAACATCTACTCCCTCTCCGGCGCCACCTCGCAAACCTTGGCGCGCCTGCGGGAACCGTTGTTGATCCGGGGCTATTTTTCCGCCAACACCCATCCGTTGTTGGCGCCGTTGGTGCCGCAGATCCGCGATCTGCTGGAGGAGTACGCCATCCGCGCCGATGGGCGGGTGCGGGTGGAATTCATCGACCCGCAACAGGATCAACTGTTGGAAGAGGAGGCGGCGAGCAAATACGGCATCCGGCCGATCCCGTTCCAGATGGCCAGCCGCTATCAGGCCTCGGTGGTCAACGCCTATTTCAACATATTGATCGCCTATGGCGACCAGTATGAAACCCTGGGGTTCCGGGACCTGATCGAGGTCAAGGCCCGCGGCGAGGCGGACCTGGACGTGGTGTTGAACAATCCGGAATATGCCATCACCCAGACCATCCGCAAAACCCTCAACGCCTACCAGGCCGGCGGCAATCCATTCGAAACCCTCCTCAAACCGGTGCGGTTCATCGGTTATGTTTCCGAACGGGAAAAACTGCCCAAGGGTCTCGACGTGGTACGGGACGATCTGCAGGCGATCCTGAAGGGGTTGACGGAAAAAGCCGGCGACAAATTGACCGCCACCTTCCGGGATCCCGATGTCAATGGCGGCGAACTGGGCCGGGAGCTGGGGAAAAAACATGGGTTCCGTCCCCAGGTCGCCAGCCTGTTCGATCCGCGCCCTTTCTGGTTTTACATGGTCCTGGAGAGCGATGGCGAGGTGATCCAGGTACCGTTGCCGAAGGATATGGCCAAGGAGTCGTTGAAAAAATCGATCGAGGCGGCCATCAAACGGTTGGCGCCGGGATTTTTGAAAACCGTGGCCCTGGTCAAACCGCAGGCGGCGGCCATGCCGGGACGGCGCCCGGCGGGAAAAAGTTACAGCCGCCTGCAAAAAACCCTGTCGGAAAATGTTCGTATCAAGGAGACGAAGCTGGAAGATGGCCGTACCCCGGCCGATGCCGATCTGTTGATGGTGATGTCGCCGAAACAACTGGATGAAAAACAGCTGTTCGCCATCGATCAATTTCTCATGCAGGGTGGCACGGTGGTGTTGGCCACCGCCCCCTTCGACGTCAACGTCGGCCAGTATCTCAGCGCCAACGAACAGGATTCCGGCCTGACGGCGTGGTTGGCGCACATGGGGTTGACGATCGAGAAAAAAATGGTCCTCGATCCACAAAACGCCGCCCTGCCGGTGCCGGTGAAACGGTATATCGGCCCCATCGCCGTGCGGGAGATCCGCATGCTGCCCTACCCCCATTTTCCCGACCTGCGCCAGGCGGGTCTCAACGAACAAAATCCCATCACCGCCTCGCTGCAACAGTTGACCGTCAACTGGGCCTCCCCCATCCGCATCGATGCGGAAAAGAACCGATCGCGGACCATCACCCGGCTGTTGAACTCTTCCAGGGAGAGTTGGACGTCGGATTCGACCAACGTGGTGCCCGATTACCAGACCCATGCCAAACTGGGGTTCGCCCCCGAAGGGGAGCGCGGCGGCCAGACGCTGGCGGTGGTGGTGTCGGGCCGGTTCGACTCCTATTTCAAGGACAAGACGTCCCCGTTGATCGAAAAAAAGGCTGACGGCGAAAAAGAGGACAAAACAGGGGAAAAAACCGATGACGTGGACTTGAACGTCACCGGCGTCATCGACCGTTCGCCGGAGTCGGCGCGCATCATCCTCATCGCCGCCAACGGTTTCGCCTCCGACCAGGTGTTGCAACTGGCTTCAGAGGGGATGGGAACGCTCTATGACAAACCGATCGAATTTTTGCAAAACACCATCGATTGGACCCTGGAGGATCAATCGTTGCTGGCCATCCGCAGCCGCGCCCGTTTCGCCCGCACCCTGGCGCCCATGGAGCAGGGACAACGGTTGACGATGGAATATCTCAACTATGGCCTGGCCCTGTTGGGACTGGTGGCGGTCTGGTTCTGGCGGCGGCGGGTGCGCCGGACCATCGAGGCGCGCCATCAAGCCATTCTCGCGGAGGTGTGACATGGAAAAATGGATCCGCAATCTGGGTATGTTGCTCGCCGCCCAATGTCTGCTGGCGGTGGTGTTGTTTTTTTCCGGTCCCGACCTGGTCGCCGTGCGGCCGGATACGCCGTTGTTGGACATCGGTGATGTCGAGGTGGACCGGCTGGTCATCGAAGGGGATGGCGGCAAACAGGTTTTGCTGCAAAAAACCGCCGCCGGCTGGCAACTGCCCCATCACCATGAATTTCCGGCCAACACCGCCAAGATCGAGGGGTTGTTGCGGCGGTTGAAAAATCTCAAACATGGCATGCCGGTGGCCACCAGCGACAGCGCCATCGACCGGTTCAAGGTGGCCAAGGATGGTTTCGAACGGCGCATCACCCTGGGCAAGGGAGGGGATGATCTGGCTACCGTGTTCCTGGGCACCTCGCCGGGCGTGCGCCGGGTTCATGCCCGCACCGCCAAGGATGAGGCGGTGTTCAGTGTCGATCTGGCCACCCATGAAGCCCCATTCGAGGCCGAAGCCTGGGAGAACAAGGAGATCCTCCACATTCCGCAAGCGGAGATCGAACAGGTGCAGGTGTCCGGTCTGACCCTCGACCGGCAGAAGGCCGACAAACCGGAAAAGAAGGCGACCGATGGCGGGAAACCCCCGGCCTGGAAGGCCACCGGTCTCCAGGAGGGGGAATCCCTGAACATCGGCGCGGTGGAAACCCTGGTGCAAAAACTGGCCAATCTGCGCATCGGCAAAATATTGGGCAACGACGATGACCAAAAACAGGGCCCGGGCGATGCGGCGGTGACCATCACGCTGGTACGCAAGGGCACCGGCAAGATCGACTACCGGCTCGGCAAGGCCGAAGGGGGGGAATACCATGTGGTGAAAAGCACCCTGCGGCGGGAATATTTCCGCATTCCCAACCATACCGGTGAAGCGATATTGAAGGCGGCCAGCCGGGACGCGTTGGTGAACCGTCCCGATCCGAAAGAGGACAAAAGCGGCCGGAAAGAGGCGGAAACCGTCAAACCGCAAGAAAAACCGCCGGAAAAACTGGAAAAACCCTGATGGCCGGTCAATGACTGATCGAATCCCCCCGTGAAACCGGTTTCAAGATCCCGGGCCGGCGGAGCGGGGGAATTTTCTCCCGCGCCGAATCGACCGCCAGGTCAGGACCACCCCCATGGCCCCGGTCACCAGGCAAAACCCATACACGGCCTGGTTGCCCACCCGGCCCACCAGGGGATTGCCGGTGACAAAGGGAAAAAACGGCTGTTGATCGGCATGGATCAACCCATCCAGAACGACATGGGAAACGGCGCCGAAAAACGCCCCGGCCAGGGCCGCCGGCCAGGGGATGGGCCGGGGTGGACAAAAAACCGCTTTCAAACGATCGGTGGCCACCCGCCGCCAGTTCCTCAAAAACAAATCACCGATCGGCTTGCCGACCAGGAGGCCGACGGCGGTTATGAAAACCGCGCCTGTAAACGAATGAAAAAAACGGTGTGGATGGTTCTCCCCCCGCAGGAACCAGTAGACCACCTCCAGATCGATCAACAACTGGGTAAAGGCGAAAACCAGCATGCTGAACCGGGCCGACCGGACCGATTTGACGGCGATGGCCGGTCCGAAATGGTAGAGGGTGAAGGGCATGGTCGTCCCCCGCTGGCGGCTGCCGCAATCGGTTTTACAGACCGATCCGCCGCAACAGCAACCGGACCGCCAGACCCAATCCCTTGAGAAAGGCCGTTTTTCCCCGGGGCGTCAGTCCAACCCGTATGCCGAACAGCCGCAGGAGATACAGGATGATGACGGTCAGCACCAGCAGGATGATGGCCAGCCGAATGATCATCGTTTCGCCCTCAATTCCGTTGCAAAATCGAACCCTCTGTCAGATCAACAGATGTTTCTCGAAAAACACCTTGGCGCTCATCGACTCCGCACAACCCTGGCAGATGAATCGTTCGAAATTTTGCGGATCGCCGAAAATGCCGTCCTCGCGGTTGATATCGAAATAGTGTTCACAGGCCCGGCACCGTTTGATGTCATCCTTTTTTTTCGCCAGGTCGTCGATCACCTCCAGGGCCAGCTCCTTGAAGGGGATGAAACCGGGACAGCGGATCCGCTCTCCCTCCGGATCCAGTTCGATTTCCGGGTAGTCCATGTTCTGGATGATGAAACGCCAATAGCCGGCCTCGAACGCCTGCTGCACGATGGCGTTGGCTTCCTGGATGGTAAACAGATCGACCGGATTTTTGCTTCCCGTGGCCTTGCCCGATGTCATGGTTCGCTCCCCCCGGCATGGATTGACCGCCCCCGTGCCCGGATCATCCGGTCACGGACCATGGCAGCAGTTTAACGCAAATCGGGCAAAAGGTCTCTCTTTTTGGAACCGGTCAGGCCGATGGACCGGGCCGGCCTTTCCCGGAAAATTGATCGATGACCGCCAACAGCCGTTTTTTCCGGACCGGTTTGGTCAAGTGCAGGTCACACCCCGCCGCCGTGATCCGCTCGGTCTCCTCGGCCATGGCATGGGCGGTCAGGGCGATGATGGAAACCGGTCGACGACCGGTTTCCGCCTCCCGGGCGCGGATGCGACGGGTGGCCTCGTAACCATCCATGACCGGCATCTGGATGTCCATCAGCACCAGGTCGAAATCATCCTCCCCGTATCGATCCAACGCCTCGGCGCCATTGGCGGCCAGGGTCAACCGGTGTGGGGAGTTGCGCAGATAGGCCTGTACAACCATCCGGTTTTCCTCGGTATCCTCCACCAACAGGATGTTCAAACCATCGACACCACCGGTCTCGACAACGGACTCCGCTCCCGGATGTCCCCCGTCGTCGTCGGCATCGGTTTCGGCCCGGGGCAATGAAAGGGAAAAGGTGAACACACTGCCGTGGCCGGGTTCACTCTCCAGGCCGAGCTCCCCGCCCATGAGGGTCACCAGGCGTTTGCAGATGTTGAGCCCGAGCCCGGTACCGCCATGTTGACGGGTGGTGCTGGCATCCACCTGGGTGAAGGGTTCAAAAATGCCGGCCTGTTTTTCCTTGGCGATGCCGGGTCCGGTATCGGCAACGGTAAAGCGGATCCGATCCCCGTCCTCTTTGCCGACCTGGAGAAAAACATGCCCTTCCGGGGTGAATTTCAGGGCGTTGCCGAGGAGATTGACCAGGATCTGTCGCACTCGTGTCGGGTCACCCGACACCCGTCGGGGAACGGTTTCATCGAGCCGATGTGCCAGCTCGATCCCCTTTTCAAGCGCGAACAGTGAAAAAACTTCCATGATTTCGGTGACCGTTTGATGCAGATCGAACGGCACCCGTTCCAACATCAACCGTCCCTCCTCGATCTTGGACAGGTCGAGAATATCGCTGATGAGAGACAACAGCGCCTCCCCGGAACGGTTGAGGGTTTTCACATACCAGGCCTGGGTTTCGTTGAGCCGGGTCTCCTGGAGGAGTTCGGCCATGCCGATGATGGCGTTCATGGGCGTGCGGATTTCATGGCTCATGGTGGCCAGGAACCGGCTCTTGGCCCGGTTGGCCTCTTCGGCCAGCTCCTTGGCTTCCTGAAGTTCCTTCTCGGCGCGCTTGCGGTCGGTGACATCGACGAAGGTGGCCAGAAAATCCTCTCCGAAGGTGACGCCACCGATCAAAATGGTCTTGACCCGGCCATCCTTGCAGGTCACCTCATACTCGATCGGCAGGATATCCCCCCCCTCCGCCACCGCCCGTTGCAGCGCCCCGTTCCAGGTATCCATCGCCCAACGCCGATAAATTTCATCGGGATGGGCCCGTGGCCACCACGCTTCCAGGGTCGGCACGTCCGCCGGGGTATAGCCGAACAGGCTGGTGAACCGATGGTTGATGTGAACCAATACCCCCGCCTTGTCGACGAAACAGAGGGGGATGGAGACCTCCATGAACAGACGGAGAAATTTTTGTTCGCTGGCGCGCAGTTCCCGTTCGATCTGCTTGCGTTCGGTGATGTCGGTGGAAATGGCGCAGGTGCCGGTCAGTTTTCCGGCCGGATCGGTCAGGGGAAATTTGATGGTCAGATAGGTGTGTTCACTGCCATCCCGGTGCGGCACCACCTCTTCGACCTCCACCGGACCTTCCCGGGCCGCCAGATCGTTTTTCCACAGGGCATCGGCGATATCATGCGGAAACAGATCGTAGACGTTTCGGCCGATGATCGCCTCCGGCGACGGGCTGGCGAGGATATTGAAACGGGGATTGGCCAACGTGACGACGCCATCGAGATTTTTGGTGGAGATCAATGCCGGCGAATAGTCGAGGATGGCCTGCAACCGTGATTCACTCTCCTGCAGGGCCGATTCGGCCCTCAGCCTGGCCCGTTGTCCCTTGTAGCTTTCAATGATCTGGGAGCAGGCCATGGTGACCGGCTGCAAAAATTCGACGATCTCCGGCTCATAACCGCCGGGCCGATTGGCCAGGCCGACGACACCGACCACCTCGGCGCCCCGTTTGAGGGGCAACCCCAAAAAGGCCTCCAGGGCCGGATGGCCCGGAGGCAAGCCGCAACGGCGTGGATCGGTGGCCGGATCATTGGCGATCACCGGCGCCCGGCTGAGATACGGCGCCGCATAAAGGCCGTGCATTTTTTCAAACCGGAAACCCGACGGGGCCCGGCTGTCATAAAAGGCGCGGGTCTCCGCATCCCAGGCGATATTGGAGATGGCCAGGGTCTGCAGAAAGACCTTCCCTTGTTCGTCACGGCGAACCTCGGCGATGAAACCATAGGCGCTGTCGGTATATTTCAACACATCGAGCAACAGGGAGTCGAACAGCTGATCGGGATCGCCGGCGCCGATGAAACGGCTCTGCAGACGGTTGACGCAACCGACCTGCATCTCCAGGCTTTTTTTGGTTTTTTTCAGCAGCGCCTGGCTGACGCCCAGTGCATCCTGAGCCAGTTTGCGTTCGGTGATATCCTCGATGATGCCATCCATCCACCGGATGTTGCCGTCATCATCATATTCGACCTTGGCGCTGATCGCCCCCCAGATGGGGGATCCATCCTTTTTTATCAGTTTCAGTTCATGATCCCGACACTCCCCGTCCCGGGTCAGGATGGCCACGAACCGTTGTCGATCCTCGGGATTTTGATAGAGATCGGCGACATGGACGGTCATGAACTCCTGAACGGTGTCATAACCGAACATGTTGGCAATGGCGCGATTGGCCTGCAAAAACCGTCCCTGGGGACCGCCGGTGTTGCGGTAGACGCCGACATTCAGGTTTTCCACCAGGGTACGGTATTTTTCCTCGGACTCGTGAAGTTCGGTGTTTTTCCCTTCCAGGGCGCGGACGGTGCGGCCCAAGACCAGGTGGGTTTCGATCCTGGCCCGGACCTCCGGACCGGAAAAGGGTTTGCTGATGAAATCCACCCCGCCCGCCTCGAAACCCCGCACCTTCTCTTCGGCCTCGGTCAGGCCGCTGATGAAGAGGATCGGCACCGTGGCGTCCGCCCGTTCGGCCTTCATCCGCCGGCAGAGGTCAAAACCGCTCATGTCCGGCAACCGCACATCGAGCAGCACCAGGTCCGGCGGCGCGGCGAGGTAGGAGTTGATGGCCAGACGGCCGGTGGGGGCCGAGCGGACCGTATGACCACTCTCCCGCAAGGTTTCGGTCAAAAAACGCAGGGCGGCGGGATCATCGTCAACCACCAAAATGGTCCCGGTAACCGCTGTTGTCTGGGCCATACCCCTCCTCCCACCGCTGATCCATCCGGCCACGGAAACCGTCCACCGGCGAAATCCCTGTCGCCGGCAAACGATCTCCGCCGGTTTATGACACGGTGTCCATCAACGTTGACAATGTTTCAAGCTGGTAGTTTTCCAACAGGTTGCCAAGCGTTTCCGCCAGGGACCGGTTTTCCTCTCCGACCTTGGCGATGACCTGGCCGATCGCCTCCGTCTCCAGCACCATCACCACCTGTTTCAATTCCTCCCGCAAGGTATCCGGCAGGGCGGCAAGGGCCGTTTGCACGGCCTTCCGGTCCAACTCGACGACCGTTTCCACCCCCCCTTCAACGTCGGCCCCCTCTTCGTAGCGATAGTCGAGTTTCAACCATTTGGCCATGCAGTCGAACAGTTCCCGTTCCTGAAAGGGTTTGCTCAAACAGTCATCACAACCGGCGGCCCGGATCCGATCCTGTTCCGACTCGAAAACACTGGCGGTCAAGGCCACTACCACCGTCTCCCCGCCTTGGGGATGATCCTTGATGCGCCGGGTCGCCTCATAGCCGTCCATCACCGGCATGCGCATGTCCATCCAGATCAACTGGGGCCGCCACCGTTGAAACCACTCCAGGGCCTCGGCGCCGTTTTCCGCCTCCGCCACTTCGAAGCCGACCAGCTGCAACATTTTTTTCAACAGCAGACGGCTCTCCCGGACATCCTCGACGATGAGGATACGCGGCGGCGCCACTCCGGATGCCAACCCCACCACCCGCCGCGGCGCCTTTTGTTCCTGAAACTCGCTGGCGGCCAAAGGGGTGACCGGGATATGGAACCGAAACGACGACCCGTGATCCGGTTGGCTGGCGACCTCGATGCCGCCGCCCATCAACTCGACATAATGACGGGAAATGGAGAGCCCCAGACCGGTGCCCTGCATGTTCCCCGGACTGCGGCCGGCCTGGACGAACGGATCGAAAATGGTGTTCAGTTCGTCCTGGGAAATGCCGATGCCGGTATCGGTCACCTCACACCACAACCGGCGGTCGGTCGCACCCGCCTCTTCGGCGTGAACCTCGAGGCCGACCGTGCCCCGTTTGGTGAACTTGATGGCGTTGCCGATCAGGTTGATGAGGACCTGCCGCAGTTTACCGGCGTCGGCCCGCACATGCCGGGGCAGGTCCGGGGGAAGCGACAGGGTGAACGCCAACCCCTTGCCCTCGGCCCGATCCCGCATCATCCCCTCGATGTCCAAAAACAGGCGCGGCAGATCGATGCCCTCCATGTCGAGTACGATCTTGCCCGCTTCGATCTTGGACATCTCCAGCACGCCGTTGATCACCGACAGCAGGTGTTCACCGCTACGGCCGATGATGCCCAGGTTTTCCAGATGTTCGGAGTTCAGGGAAGGGTCCCGGGAGATCAACTGTGAAAAACCGAGAATGGCATGCAACGGCGTGCGCAATTCATGGCTCATGTTGGCCAGGAAGGTGCTTTTGGCGCGATTGGCCGCCTCGGCCGCCTCCCGGGCCGCCTCCGCCTCCTCCCTGGCGGTTTCGGCGTGGCGTTTGGCCGTCAACAGGTCATGCTCGGCCCGTTTGCGTTGGGCGATCTCCCGTTTGAGGGACCAGGTCCACAGCAGGGCCACGGCGAGAATGACCGAAAAGACCAGCAGGCTGATGACGGCATATTTGCGAATGACCTCGCGGGGAACGCCGCGGGGATCGACGACCCCGAACCATTTGTCATAGAGTTCATCATAAAGACCGGTGGCCTTGACGATGCTGAGCCCCTGATTCAGGTGGGCCAACAGTTCGGCGTTGCCCTCATGGACGGCGAATCCATACCCCCGACCGTAAACATCGATGCGGGGACCGGTGATTTCAAGATTGTTCAACCCCAGTCGGTTGGCGGTGAGCAGCCCCACCAGGCGCGGCACCAAGGCCATCTCCCCCTCACCGGCGGAGAGACGCCGCAGGGCTTCCGGCACCGTTCGAACCAATATCAGCCGGTCGGAAACCATCTGTTTCAACAGGTAATCATGGGTGGCATCGGACTGCATGACGATGATGCGGCGACCGCGCATGGCCGACGCGGAATCGAAACCCGCTTCCCCCCGGCGGATGAAGATGGTGGCATAGGAGACGGTGTGCGGGGTGGTGAAATCGAACGTTTTCTCCCGTTCCGCCGAATAGGAGACCAGGGGCAGGGCATCGATCTCGCCGCGCTCCAGGGCGGTGCGCACCTCTTCCCAGGGTCCGACCCGGAACCGTATCCGCAACCCCATCACCCGCGCCACGGCCTTGAACAGATCGACGCTGAAACCGTCGGCCTCGCCGGCCTCGTTGACGATGGCGAACGGGGGATAGTCCAGCTCGCTGCCGACCACCAACACCCGGTCACTCAGCGCTTTCCCCTCCCCGCTTTCCGCACCCCGGGCGGCTGTCGGCAGGGCGGAAAAGAGCGACAGGCTGACAATCATCGCTCAAAACGAGGTCTTGAAAAAACCAAAAGGCTGAACCATGCTCTTCGCCTCCCCGCCCGTCATTTCAGGAGAAAACACCCGACACCGGATGATGCCCCCATCACTCCTTCCAGACCGATATTATACAGGAATGATACGCATTGAACGACAGCTAAATGAAATTCCGCCGACCTTCCCGATCTCCCGTATCAGCCGTCATACCTTGGATGATATTCCCGTGACCATGGTTCCAACAAAGTCGACTCTATTCCGTAGCTCATTGGCACGAAAGGACGTAAACCCTGGAAGAAAGGCCGGCGACCCCCTTCCCGGACAGCGACCGGAACGGATGGACGACGGTTGGAGACCGTTCAAGAGCATGGTATCCTTCATGGATGTGAATTCGGCCACCCCGTTCACGAAAGAGATGAACCCACCCCATGGCGGCCAAACCCGGAAAGGGCCAAGGTCAAGCGGAATAAAGCCGGAATGATGGAAAACACCAGAAATTCACTGGGCATCGGGACGACTCTGAACCAGTACAAAATAGAATCCATACTCGGACAGGGTGGATTCGGCATTACCTATCTGGCTTCGGATACGAAACTCGAAGTGCACGTCGCCATCAAGGAATATTTTCCCAACGCCTTCGTCGCCCGGGTCGATGGCAGCACCGTCTCGCCCAATACCGATGCCAACATGAGCCAATACAAATGGGGCATCGACCGGTTTTTGAAAGAGGCGCGCATCCTCGCCAAGTTCAAACATCAAAACATCGTCCGTGTCATCAACTATTTCGAAGCCAACAACACCGCCTACATGGTGATGGAGTTCGAGGAGGGACAGAGCCTGTCGGCGTATATGGTCCAAAAAGGCCATTTCACCGAAGGGGAACTGCGGGCATTGTTGCATCCGATACTGGATGGACTCCACGAAATGCACAAGTCCGGCATTATCCATCGCGACATCAAACCGGCCAACATTTTCATTCGCAAGAACAAAAGCCCGGTGCTGCTCGATTTCGGCGCCGCCCGGGACGCCATGTCCAAACGCACCCAAAATTTGACCGCCCTGCTCACCCCCGGTTATGCGCCGATCGAACAGTACAACGAAAACGCCTCGGATCAGGGGCCCTGGACCGACATCTACGCCCTGGGCGCGGTTTTTTACAAGATCATCTCCGGGAAAACCCCCATCCCCTCCCCGCAACGGCTCAGTTCGCTGTATCAAAACAAAAAGGACTCCCTGGCCCCGATCACCGAAATCGGCAGGGACCGCTACTCCGGGGAACTGTTGCGGGCCATCGACCGGGCCATCATCATCAACCGCGATGAACGGCCGAAAACGGTCACCGACTGGCAAAAATTGTTGGAACGGAGAGAACATGCGCGGCCGGCCGCCACTCCGGGCAGCGCCGGTCAACGACACCGGACCGGCGTCAGCGATGATGAACGAACCGTTCTGGAGACCAAACTTCAACCGCAAGCCGATAGCCGGGATCAACAACCCACCCGGACCATCACCAGGGGAGTCGATGAGACGATGCGGGAGTTACCCTCCCGCACCGTCGACCCGGGCCAACTCGATCCGGCCACCGGAGTCCGTGAGGACGATGGCTTGAAAACGGCCCAAAAGGCGGAAAAGACCGCCGCGCCACCGACAAAATCGACGCCGGCCCCCGCCACCGAACTCGATGAAACCGATGATGCCGCCGCCATACACCAACGGTTGCAGGCGGCCCAAGGCGTAAAAAAAGCCACCCCGCCGGCCGGGCCCCCCCCCTCACCCCCAACCCCCTCGGTCGCCTCCGGCCCGGCCACCGAAATCAGCGACGAGAGCGACGCCGCCCGTATCCACGACCGATTGCGGATGGCGCAGGAGAGCAAAAAAATCCCCGCGCCGATGCGCATGAAACGGCCGGAGGTGAACATCGAAGAGTTGAGAAAATACGCCGATCCGGCCCCGGTACGGCAATCGACCGCCGTGGAAGAACGGCCCCCCGCTTCCAAGCGGATATTGGCCATTCTCCAGTCACTCTCCCTGGTGGCCCTGGCGCTGGTGACGGTGTTCATCGCCCTGCTGTTTCTTTACCAGACCCTGTCCAACGCCTCCATGTTCACGGTGATGATTTTTTTGATGTGCCTCTACCTCGCCACCTTCGTCTGCATGAAGGCCTATAAATCAATCCGAAAAACCTTCCCCTGACCCATCCTGTTCCCACTCTGAAATCCGCTCCCGGTTGAACGACGGGCCCCGAGTCGTCAATCGGCGACGACACACTCTGTCTCTTTTTTTTACACTGGTCGACCCGCAACACAGCTTACTCCTTTCAAAACAAATAGATAAAAAATGGCACCCTTGCTGCTATTCTTCCTGCAAACCCTGACGCCATTTTTGTCCATGAAGGGATCAACCATGAGCGGACAGTTGAGCAACCCATTGAATGGCCTGCTTCGGAATGGATGCCCGAAAACAGGCCCTCGGAGGGGTTCTTTACAAAATCATCTCCGGGAAGACCTCCTCCCCCTCTCCGCAACGGCTCACCCCCCTGTCCCGAACCCGAGAGGATTCCATGCCCCCCATCGCTGAACCCGGCAAAGACCGCTACTCCGACAAACTGTTGTCGGCCATCGACCGGGCCATCCCCATCAACCGTGACGACCGCCCCAACAACATCACCGACTGGCAGCGTCAGCTGGAGCGGCGAAACGGGAAACGAGCCGGTCGCCGGCCGGTAACGATCGGCCATCCGGAAGTGGGAAGTGCCGAAAGATCGGACGACCCCGGGGAGGCGCCCGGTGCGATCCCCATTCCCACCGGGGAAAACGACCTCCGGGGGCCAACGGTGACGGGGGGGAACCCGCCGCCGGGGGTCCTGAAAAACGGCCCGATCACCGAAGTTCACGATGCCGCCGAGGAGGCCGCCAAGCTTCACGAACGGTTGCTGGCCGCCCAAGGCGGGCGGGAAAAACCGCCGGCCGGACCACCGACCATCCCTTCCCAGAACCCGGCAAACGAGCCCAATAACGCCTCCCGGAAGTGGATCAAACGGCCGGAGGTGACGATTGAAGAGTTGCGCAAATATGCCAAACCGGCCCCGCCAAAAACCCCTCCGGTACGACGATCGGAGCCGTCCGCCACCGGCATACGGTTCCTGGCCTTCCTCCTGCCCCTGCCGTGGTTGGCCGTCGCCGTTTTATCCCAGTTGGCCTCCCTGCTCCTGCTCCATCAATTGTTGATCAACTTTTCTCCGTTCATGGTCGTAATTTTTTCCCTGAGCCTCTATCCGGCCCTCTCCCTTGGCGGCAAGGCCTACCGCTCGACCCGGAAGGCCCTGGACCGTTGAATCCTCATCCGGTTCCTCGTCAACACCTGTAAAAAACAACTCACAACCATTCCCCCGGACGGGTCCTCCCGGTGTCGGTCGGCAGTGCTGACGCCGGCAGATATCAACTTGAAAAACAATATCCAACTCCAGAGTTCACCGGAAAAATCCACCGTCCCCCCTTTCAACGGGCGGTGTATTTCATTTTTTACCAATGTGTAATCGAATTTTTACAATTTTTCGAAAGTCAACTGACTTTTCTCAATAATATCATACATGTAAAAAAACGGCATCCAAGATGCTATAAGGAAAACAACCATCGTGAAGGATCGTTTCATCCCAAGGAGTGAACCATGAGCAATCCCGTAACCGACATGTTGATGGGTGTTATCCGCAGTGGACTTGCGCTCGTGAAGGAGTTCATGCTGTCCATTCTGCTCCTCGCTGCCATTTTTGGCGGCCTCGCCACCGTCGGCGGCCAGATCAACTGGGGTAAAAACATCTACAACAATACCGAAAGACCCATGGTCGAACAGAGGTAGACCGGACCGGGATCCGGACCGGTGGGAGATGTCGATGACCACCGGCACCGATCCCGTTTTCCGGATGCCCGCCGTTCATACCGGCCCAACCGATGCGCACCATCCGGGTTCCCTGATCACCCGGAGGCTGGAACCGACCGTTCCAGATTGAACAACGCCCGATATTTTTCGCCGTACATCCGCGTTCGCGCCACCCGCAACAGGGAGTCGGCCCGTTTGCCATCCCGGGGATAGAGGCCATGGCCCACATGCACCTGCGGATGGCACTGGACGCCATTGACCAGGACCGGTCGATTGAGCCGTTGACGAACCCGGTCGATATACGCCGTCTCCCCCGTCCCCGGTTGAAATTCTGGCAGGATCGCCGCAAATTCGGTGCCCTCCATCCGCGCCAGGACACTCTCCTCCTTCCCCCTGACCATTTCCCGTAACCCGTGGCCGACCGCCGACAACACCCCGGTGCCGATCTGTCGACCATGGCGATGATTGATGAATACCGTATTGTTCACCTCCACCACCAGCAACAGCAGGTCAGCCCCGAGACGTTCATGATAGGAGGCGGCATAATTCAACTGGGTTTTGAAAAGGTCCGGATCGACGAACGGCCCCGGTCCATTCACTCGACCGCTCTTTTCACTGGGCAGCAAACGCCATTTGGGCGCCCTCAGCCCGGAATATAGCTCCAACATGGAAAAGAAAAACCGGTTGTTGGGAAAGTTTTCCAGAGAGATGTGCAGCCTCCCCCCCTCCGCCCCGTTTCGATCCGGGGAAAAGGCCAGGATCAACTGGTTATGGGTTCGGGTGATGCCGACGATCTCGCCGAAGGGGCGAACCCCACCGACCCCATCGACCTGATAGCGCAGATTGTTCGACTCGAAGGAGAGCCAGCCCCGTTCCCAGGCCAGCGGAAAAAAAATGAGGCGATCGGCACGGATGCCGGCCCCCTGGGTCCGGGTCAAATAGTGGGTCCAGGCCTTTTCCACCGCACAACCGAACAGATATCCCGATTGAAGAAACGACGGATAATCATCATGCATGTTGATGCCGGAGATCTCGAAGCGCGTATTGAACAGGCCATCCAGCCAACTGAAACGGCAGGCCTCTTCATCGATGTCGTGGGACAGGTATCCGGCGGGTTCCACATGGGGGCGATAGTGACGCAGCAAATATTCCACCTTGGAAAAAAGCAGGGTCTCGTCGGTAAAACCGGCCTCTCCCCGAATGCGGGTATACCGTGCGGCCCCCTTCTCGCCGACATATTCACAATATTCCCGGCTGCCGGCACAAACCGACAACAACACCGCCAACAGGCCCAACCCCCCCATGACCATGATGTAAACGGGCACCTGAAACCATTGATAATGGATCACCACTCCATGCCCCACCCCCATCAACAGGGCGGCAATGGCAACCCCTTTGAAAAAGGCCGGCGTCAGCAGGACGATATCTTCACTGGTGTCTTTCGAACTGGAAAAACTGAGCAGCGGACCGATTTGTTCCGGAGGCGGCACCGAACAAAGGGCCTCCACCTCCCCCGCCGGCTTGACGTCCCGATTCCCCATTCGTTTCCAGATCATGGCCACCCCCGGAACAGATCACTGAAAGTGAGACACTCGATGGACGAATCCACTGTCAAAGCCGTTGGGTTCGACAATGCCCGGCCCTTTTGATTCTACTCTGTTTCCGTCAGGAAATGCCACCATTGCGGAATCACCCGTTCCGGAGAGCCGATACGTTCCCCGGTCTCCCCCGTCAAAGAGCGGGATACCCTTTAAAATTTACCACGGCCCGAGGTTGCGCCATAATTTTCTTGCCCAACGACGGCCAGGGCGGCAAGATCACCCTTGGTAAAACCGGGAGATCGGTACGATCCGGCCTGGTCAGGGTCCGTCCCCGTGATCATGGATTTTTGCGGTCAAAACACCTGACCGTCCCAGGAGAGGGGATGAACTTTCTCCAACGGAGCAATGATGACGAAAAAAGCATTGATAACCGGCATCACCGGCCAGGACGGGGCTTATCTGGCGGAATTTTTGTTGAAAAAGGGATATGAAGTCCACGGAATCAAACGCCGCGCCTCTCTTTTCAACACCGATCGGATCGACCATCTCTATCAGGACCCGCATGAGGTGAATCAAAGGTTGATTCTCCATTATGGCGATTTGACCGACAGCACCAACCTGATTCGGATCGTGCAGGAGGTTCAGCCGGATGAACTATACAATCTGGCGGCGCAAAGCCACGTCGCGGTCTCTTTCGAGTCCCCGGAATATACGGCCAACGCCGATGCACTGGGCACCCTGCGGCTGCTGGAAGCGATCCGGATCCTCAAACTGGAAAACAAGGTCCGTTTCTATCAGGCTTCCACCTCCGAACTGTTCGGCAAGGCGCTGGAAACACCCCAAACGGAAAACACCCCTTTTTATCCCCGTTCCCCCTATGCCGTTGCCAAGATGTATGGTTACTGGATTACGGTCAACTACCGGGAGGCCTATGGGGTGTACGCCTGCAACGGCATTCTGTTCAACCACGAATCCCCCGTTCGTGGCGAGACCTTCGTCACCCGCAAGATCACCCGGGCCTTGGCGAGAATCCGGCTCGGTTTGCAGGATTGCCTCTATCTGGGCAACATGAACGCCCTGCGGGACTGGGGACACGCCAGGGATTACGTGGAGATGCAATGGTTGATGCTGCAACAGGACGAACCGGAGGACTATGTCATCGCCACCGGCAAACAGCACTCCGTTCGCGACTTTGTGAACGTTGCCGCGGCAGAGCTTGACATGCGGATCGATTGGCGCGGAAAAAACCTGGAGGAAAAAGGCTACTTGAAAGGTCGGGACGCACCCGTTGTGCAGGTGGATCCGCGCTATTTTCGGCCAACGGAAGTGGAAACCCTGCTGGGAGATCCCGCCAAGGCCCGGAATAAGTTGGGATGGGTGCCGAAAACCAGCTTTGAGGAGTTGGTGAAAGAGATGGTTCAGGAGGACCTGAAAACCGCGGAAAAGGACGAGTTGATTCGCCGCAAAGGATTCAAGACGTTCAATTTCAATGAATAAAAAGGATACCATCCATGTTGCCGGGCATCGTGGCCTGGTTGGTTCGGCAATCGTTCGCTGTTTGCGCAACCACGGATATGACCATCTGTTGACCCGTACCCGGGCAGAACTGGACCTGACCGATCAGTCCGCCGTTCGTGAGTTTTACGCCAGCGAGCGCCCACACTATGTTTTTCTGGCCGCGGCGCGGGTCGGGGGGATTCATGCCAACAACGCCTATCCAGCGGACTTCATCCGGGATAACCTGCAAATTCAAACGAATATTATCGATGCGGCCCGGCAAAACGGGGTCACCAAGCTCCTGTTGCTCGGCAGTTCCTGTATTTATCCCAGGATGGCCCCGCAACCCATGAAGGAAGCGTGTCTGCTGACCGGACCGTTGGAACCGACCAATCAATGGTATGCCATCGCCAAGATAGCCGGCATCAAGATGTGCCAGGCCTATCGGCGGCAGTATGGTTTCAACGCCATCAGTGTGATGCCCACCAACCTGTATGGTCCCTGGGATAATTTTCACCTGGAAAATGCCCACGTTCTCCCGGCATTGATGATGCGGTTCCATGAAGCGAAAAAACGCCATGATCCCGCGGTGACCGTTTGGGGAACGGGCCGGCCCCGACGCGAATTCCTCCATGTGGATGATTTGGCGGCGGCCTGTCTCTTTCTGATGACCCACTATGACAGCGAGGAGGTGATCAATGTCGGTGTCGGAGAAGATATCAGCATCCGTGATTTGGCCACCCTGGTCAAAACGGTGGTTGGATATCCGGGCCGGCTCACCTTTGACACCTCCAAGCCCGACGGTACCCCGCGCAAACTTCAGGATATCTCCCGTATCCGCGGTCTGGGCTGGAAGCCGGGAATATCCCTGGAAGAAGGCGTCAGGAATACCTACGCCTGGTTCCGTGAACATGAAGGGGAGATCGAGCGGGGAAAAGGGAGGGCGGTTCCCTTCGCGGTCGATTGATGGATATCAGATGACCGGCTCACGGAGACGGTAGACGAAGATTTTCAGCAATGGATGGAATGGTGCACCGGGAAGCCCCCGGATTGAACCTTCTCTGCTTAAAGTACAGTAAAATTTCAGAGACTGTTGCGGGCGATGCCGGCATGCGGACGGAACCGGGTTCAAACCCACCAACGAAAAATCAAGCACTTACGATATGATGCGACACGAGGCTTTTTCCATCTTCTGATTCCGGCCCGGCTGCCAAGAAGAAATCGAAATACCCTGTCGGTCGCTTCCAGTCATTGACAGTTCAGTAATGATGCCGGCAAGCGATGATGGTGACGATCTCATCATCCACGGCATAAACCAACCGGTGTTCCTGGGTGGTGCGCCTTGACCAGAATCCGCTCAGGTCCAGTTTCAGCCGTTCCGGTTTGCCGATCCCCTCGAAAGGTTGGCGCAACGTATCCTCGATGAGTCGGTTGATCCGCTTCAGCGTAGCCCGGTCTTTGACTTGCCACCACAGGTAGTCATCCCACGCCACCTCGGTCCAGGCCAGGATCATTTCTCCAGATCTCTCTCGATTGTCTTTCCGGACCGATACTGCTCGATGGATTTGGCCAAATGCTCCCTGTTGGATTCAGGCCCCAACAAATGCAAGGTCTCCATCAAACCGTCGTAGTCCACCTTGGACATGACCACGACATCCCCGCCATTGCGGCGGGTGATGACAGCGGTATCCGCATCGTCCACGATCCGGTCCAGTACGGATTTCAGATTCTTCCTGGCATCTGTATATGAAATCACCTGCATGGCACACCTCCTGTACAGGATGATTGTACAGCATTGACGGGTACCGTCAAGCTCTTCCCGCCCGGTTTTGGACATCTGGCTTTTCAACCTGCCCATGGCCTGATCTGGACAGTGTCTGGCCCGGAACGACAAAAGGACAACATCAACCGCATAATCCGTCCCAAACACGACTCAACCCGCGCCACCAAAGGACCAACCACCAGCTACAGATTATTTTGGACAGCAGTGCCTTGTAATCTCTCCAACCAACTGGCACAATCAGGCAAATCAGGCAAATCAGGCGCTTTGCCGATCCAACCGTGACCACCGGGGTTGACGCAGTGGACAAACCCAATCCATCTCTCGGCCATCCGCCATCGTTGACGACGACGGAGGCGGGCCGCCGTCTCGGCGTCGCCCAGCGAACCATCAACTACTGGCTCGACCGGAAGACTCTGCCATTCTGGACGACGAAAGGCGGACACCGCCGCATCCCCAAGAGCGCCGTGGACGACATGCTTCGGCAGCGCCGGGAGGAGATGCGCCAGAACACGGGACCGGCGTCCATCTCCCTGCTGTTGGTCGAGGACGATCCGGTCATGATGGAGGTCTACCAATCCATGGTGAAAAAATGGCGTCTGCCGGTCAATCCGGTGACCGCCGCCAACGGGTTCGACGCCTTGATCCAGGTTGGCCGGAACATGCCCGACGTGATCATCACCGATCTGATGATGCCCAAGATGGACGGCATCGAGATGGTGCGGGTCCTGCGGGAAAAACCGGAACTCAAGGAGACGGAGATCGTGGTGGTCACGGTGCTCGACCCGGAAGAGATCAATCGGCGGGGCGGTCTGCCAGCGGATGTCCAGGCCTTGCAAAAGCCGGTCCCGGCGGATCGGCTCAGAAGGATCTTCCGCAGCAAAGCCAAGGCTCTTGGCATCAAGGGGGCGTCATGACGAACGATCTCTCGACGAACGAACGGAGAACGCCATGAAACTTCAGTCCCGGCTGTTCCTGACCATCGGTATCGTCCTGGCATTGACCTTCGTCGGGTTGGAGGCCCTTTCCTACAAGCGGCTCCGGGACGATTCGACGCGGGAGATGTTGAACGTGGCCGAGCAGGTTCACGGCGTCCTGATGGCCACCCGGCGGGTCTACCATCACCAGTTCCTGAACAGCGGCATTCCCTTGACCGAGGAGACGTTGGGATTCCTTCCCGCCCACGCCCTGAGCCGGATTTCACGGGACTTTTCCAACTGGAGCGATCATGGGCTCACCTTCAACAACGTCTCGGACCGGCCCCGCAATCCCGACAACGCCGCCGACGAGATCGAGCGGGAGGCCCTGCGCTATTTCCGGGAACATCCTGAAGAGCAACTGCGGTTCGTCGAGTTCTGGACCATCGGTGGCCCCTACTACCACTACGCCCGTCCGATCTGGGTGGAACGTTATTGTTTGAAATGCCATGGCAAGAAAGCCGACGCCCCGGCCACCATCCGCAACACCTACGAAACCTCATTCGATTATCAGGAGGGTGAACTGCGCGGAATCATGAGCATCAAGATTCCGGCAGGCACCCTGTCCAAACAGGTATTGACCAGGTTCCTACAGAACATGTTGATCCACCTGGGAGTCTTTCTGCTCGTTTTTCTGCTGCTCGGATTGACGTTGCGGCGCCATGTAACGAGGCCTTTGTCGAGCTTGAATGCCGCGTTGGGTGGGGTCGCCGCCGGCAACCACTTCCAGACGTTGGACGGTCTGCCGGAAGAGTTCGCCCGGATCGGTGGATCGGTCGACGCCATGGTGACCGACATCCGGCGGCAACAGGAGACCCTTCGGACCGATCATGAGCGGTTCCTGTCGATCACCAGGTCGGTGTCCGACGCCATCGTCGCCGCCGACGCCCAGGGCAACGTCGTATTCTGGAACCGGGGGGCCGAAACGATGTTCGGCCATGCCGAAGAGGAGATGATGGGCCAACCCCTGACCCGCCTGATGCCGGAAAGACATCGGGAAGATCACCGACGGGGGTTGGAAAAGGCGCGAACCACCGGCGAATACGCATTGACCGGTCATACCGTGGAACTGACGGGCCTGCGGAAGAGCGGCGAGGAATTCCCGCTGGAGATCTCCCTCTCCGGCTGGACCGAAGGGAAGACGCCATATTTCTCGGCGGTGATTCGGGACATCACCGTGCGCAAACAGAGTGAGGAAAAGCTTTAACGCGCAGAATCGGTCAAAAAGGGAGCAGGGTATGATCAAGCGCCGTCCACTGAGGTTAGTACCTGGATCGTTTCGGGCGGTGATGTGGTGCCTGTCTCTTCTGTTGCCGGCATTCATGCTCATGCCCAGGATCACGGTCGCTGGAGAAGCGTTGACGCTCGGCATCCATCCCTACCGGGGTTCCTCCGAACTGCTGCAACGTTTTACGCCACTTGCCGAACACCTGGGCGCGGCCATCGGGCGTTCCGTCCGCATCGAGATCGCCAAGGACTATCAGTCGCACATCGAGGCGGTGGGCGAAAACCGGTTGGACATCGCCTATCTGGGGCCGGCTCCCTATGTCCGGGTGGTGGACGGCCATGGTCCGAAACCAATTCTGGCCCAACTGGAGGTCGATGGCCGGAACACCTACCGGGGGGTGATCATCGCCCGCCGAGACAGTGGTTTGGACACCCTTGGTGATCTGGCCGGCAAACGGTTTGCGTTCGGCGATCCCCAGTCCACCATGAGTCACATCGTCCCCCGGTACATGCTACTCCGGAATGGAATCACCCCGGATCGCCTGGGTGGGTCTGCGCACCTTCCCAACCACATGGCGGTGGCCCTGGGCGTGCTCGGCGGCATGTTCGACGCTGGAGCCGTCAAGGATGACGTGTTCCACGATTACGAGGATCGCGGCCTCAAGGCGCTTGCCTGGACGCCGCCCATCGTCACCCACCTGTTCGTTGCCCGGTCGGATCTACCCCAAGGGATTATCGCGACCCTACGGAAAGTGTTCCACCGTCTCCGGTCGGAGACCTACGGTTCGGTCATCCTCCACGCCATCAAGCCCACCCTGACCGGCATGACACACGGACATGATGGTGATTACGACAACCTGCGCACCATCCTTCGGACCTTGTCCGAGCCGGGGGGCGTCCCATGAAACGACCGGCATTCTCAACACGGTTTCCCGGTCTGCTGACCTTCCTCATGGTGCTGGTCGCGTTCCAGGGCATCATCGGCTGGATCGTGGTGACGGATCATCGCCGAGAGGTTTCCCGGACGTTTCACCAACATATCGAAGAAGAACTGGATCTCATGACCCAGGTCATCCAGGAGGCCGTCCTGCGACACGATCTGCCGACCATCGAATCGTTTCTGACCCAGTGGGGCAAAAGACGGGAAGAGGTCATCGGCATCAAAGCCACGACCGCGAACGGTTTCGTCCTGGTGGACTACCGTCGTTACGGTCCCGCCAGGCGGCATATGACGCACCATGCGACCGTGGGCTACCTGGGGGAGACCTTTCTGGAACTGGAGATCCGGCACGATCTGGAGTTCATCGACCGGGCCACGGGCCATATGGGCTGGAAACTGGGAACCATATCGGTCGCTCTGACCACCCTTCTGGCCCTGACCTTGTGGTGGGTTCTGCGCCGCACCTCGGTCAAGCCCCTGGCACGGGAGATCGCCCGGCGCGAAGAGGTGGAGGCCGAGCTTCGCCGGAGCCAGCGTGATTACCGAACCATATTCGAGACCGTCCACGCCATGGTCTGGCACCTCGACCGGGAACATCGGGTGAAACGTGTCAATCGACTGGCCGCTAACCACTCCGGAATGGAACCGGGCCATGTCGTCGGCAAGACCGTGTTCGACCTGTTTCCCAGGGAGCTTGCCGAACCTTATCACGCCGACAATCTCCAGGTCATGAACTCCGGCAAGGCCAAGTTGGGAATCGTCGAACCCGGACCTTACGGTGATGGCGGGAAGGGGTGGTTCCGGACGGACAAGGTGCCTTTTTTCGATGACGCCGGCAACGTGGCCGGCCTCACCATCCTGGTGACCGACATCACGCCGATCAAAAGAGCCGAGGAGGCGATTCGGGAAAGCGAGGCCAAGTTCCGGGAGATGGCGGATTCTGCCCCCATGTTCATCTGGCTCTGCGGCACGGACAAGCAATGCACCTTCGTCAACCAGAGCTGGCTGGACTTTACGGGACGCACTCTCAAGGAGGAATTGGGTTTCGGCTGGAGCGACCGGATCCATCCGGATGACCATGAACGGTCGCTGGAGATCTACACCAGCGCATTCGATGCACGGGAGCCGTTTTCCATGGAATACCGGCATCGCCGCCATGACGGGGAATACCACTGGATTCTGGATCAGGGAGTTCCACGCATTGCCGCTTCTGGTGGATTCCAGGGATACATCGGCAGTTGCACGGATATCACCGACCGGAAGCGATCGGAAAAGGCGCTCGAGGCCACCCACCGGCGGCTCCAGGCCAGCGAGGAACGGCTGCGGGCCATTCTGGACAACACCGAGGCGGTGGTGTTCCTCAAGGATACGGAGGGGCGCTATCTGCTCGTCAACCGGCGGTACGAGGTGCTGTTCCACGTCACCGACGAGGAGATCCGGGGCCGGACGGATTTCGACCTGTTTCCCGCCGAGATGGCCCAGGCGTTCCAGGAGAATGACCGCCGGGCGGCGGAGCACGGGGGTTCCCTGTCCATCGAGGAAAGGGTTCCCCAGGATGACGGCATCCACACCTACATTTCGGTGAAGTTCCCACTGCGGGACGAGAACGGAACCATCTACGGGGTATGCGGCATCGCCACCGACATCACCGAGCGCAAGCGGATGGAGGAGGCATTGCGAATGGCCAAGGAGAGCGCCGATGCCGCCAACCGGGCGAAGAGCGCCTTCCTGGCCACGATGAGCCACGAAATCCGCACCCCTTTGAACGCCATTCTGGGCATGGGTGAAGTCCTTGCCGACTCCCGGCTCACCAAAGCGCAGGCACAGTGCATCACGACCATCGACCGTTCGGGCAAGACGCTGTTGACGCTCATCGACGACATCCTCGACCTTGCCAAGATCGAAGCCGATCAACTGACGTTGGAGCGGACGGCATTCGATTTGCGCCGACTGGTCGAGGAGAGCATGAGCCTGTTTTCGTTGACCGCCCGGAGCAAGGGAATCGAACTCCGGCATCGGGTGGACGAGAACGTTTCCACTTTGGTGTGGGGCGATCCGGCACGTTTGCGTCAGGTGCTCCTGAATCTCGTCGGCAACGCCGTGAAATTCACCGAGAAGGGGCATGTGAGCATGACCGTGCAAGGCGCATCGGGTGATCAGTTGTCGTTCTCGGTGACCGATACCGGAACCGGCATTCGCGAGGAGAGACAGGAGGAGATCTTCCGGCCCTTCACCCAGGCCGACGCCTCCACCACCCGCAAGTACGGCGGATCCGGTCTTGGCCTGACCATCTGCCGCCGTTTGGCCGAGATGATGGGGGGGACGCATCGAGCTTGAGAGCGAAACCGGTCGCGGCAGCACCTTCACCATGACGGTCCCGCTCCCCCCTGCCGAAGCGGTGTCCATCCCCGCGACGGAGGACGCCGAGGTCGATGCGGTTGCAGGATCCACGACCCGGGAGACCACGTTTGCCGATCGAAGTTTGAACATCCTCCTGGCGGACGACGCCGAGGAAAATCGAATGGTCGTACAAGCCTACCTGAGCACGACTTCGCACCAAGTGACCGTGGCCGAGAACGGCATCGAGGCGGTCGAACGATTCAAGAACGGCGACTTCGATCTGGTATTGATGGACATCCAGATGCCGGAGATGGACGGCTACGAGGCGACCAGGAGGATTCGCGCATGGGAAGCGGAGACCGGCGCCGCCCCCACCCCCATCATTGCCTTGACCGCCCATGTGATGGCTGAAGCAGTGGAACGAATCAAGGAGGCGGGTTGTGACATGCATCTGGGCAAGCCGGTTCGCAAAAAGAGGCTGCTGGAAACCATTGCCCAGGTCAGTGGACAGGACATGGCATGAAGAGACCGCAGATACCACGATTGAACGCTTGGCCGACGCTGGAACGGTTCCTGGTGGTTTTTCTGCCGCTCTTCGTGATCGTCAGTGGCATTGCCGTCTCCCTCCACTACGTCGATGTCAAAAGCAAGATGGCGCAGGTGGAAGAGGAGTTGGATCACGGCGTGGAACTCCAGGTCCGGGTCATCACCCACAATTTCCGCTCCATCGTTTCGGACCTGCTGGTGCTGGCAGACCTGGAGCCGTTGGGCACATTCCTGGACGCCGGGGGCGAGAGCATGAAACGGGAGGTGGCCGGGTATTTCCTGTCGGTCGCCCGGCGCAAAGGCATCTATGACCAAATCCGTTTTCTGGACGACGCCGGCATGGAGGTGGTCCGGATCAACTTCAACGGCGGCTCCCCGGAAGCCGTTCCCGAAGAGCAGCTTCAAAACAAGTCCCGGCGCTACTACTTCCGGGACGCCTTCACCCTGAACCGGGAAGAGGTGTTCGTCTCTCCCTTCGACCTGAACGTCGAACGGGGCGAAGTGGAACGGCCTTTGAAACCGATGATCCGGTTCGGCACGCCGGTGTTCGACGACAAGGGTGAAAAGCGGGGCGTCGTTCTGCTCAACTATCTGGGGGCGAACCTGATCCGGAATCTGCGGGAAGGCTCGTCGAACGTCGCGGGACGGATGATGCTCCTGAATCGCGAGGGCTACTGGCTGCATGGCCCCAGTCCTGACGACGAATGGGGTTTCATGTTTCCGGACCGGCGCGAAAAGTCTCTGGACCACATGTTTCCCGAGGCATGGAGCCGCATCTCCGGCGCCGGCTCCGGCCAGTTCCGTACCACCCACGGCCTGTTCACCTTCGCCACGGTCCACCCCTTGACCCTGGGACAGCAATCCAGCACCGGCTCCGGGAAACCCTTCGCGCCGAGTGTGGCCCGTATGGATGCCGAATCCTACCACTGGAAGGTCGTCTCCTTCGTGCCGGCTGCCCTTCTCGATGCCGAATGGCGCATGTTGTTCGACAAGTTTGTCATCCTCTACGCCTTGGTGATCCTCCTGCTGGTTCCCGGTTCCTGGCTCCTGGCGCGATCCCAGGTGCGGCGTCGGGAGGCGGAAGAGGCGTTGCGGGACAGCGAGGAGAAGTTCAGGACCATCACCAATACCGCCACCGACGCCATCATCATGATGGACCATGATGGCAAGGTCATGTTTTGGAATCCCGCCGCCGAACGGATGTTCGGACATCTGCGGCCCGAGATTATCGGTCGTGACCTGCATGCCACCCTGGCGCCCTCCAGGTATCACGATGATTATCGGAAGGGGTTGGTACACTTCCGCGAAGACGGGAGCGGTGGGGTGATGGGACAGGTGCGGGAGTTCTTCGGCAGGCGCAAGGACGGGACGGAGTTTCCGGTGGAGATTTCGTTCGCCTCCCTCCAGATCAAGGGCCGCTGGTTCGCCACCGGCATCGTCCGGGACATCACGGTGCGCAAGCAGATGCAGGAGTCCCTGAACGACGCCCTGGAGGAGGCGCAGACGGCCAGCCGTGCCAAGAGCGAGTTTCTGGCTGCCATGAGCCACGACATCCGTACCCCCATGAACGCCATCATCGGCATGGCCGACGTATTGGTCGAGACCGAACTGACGACGGAACAACGTCGATACGTAGAGGTGTTCCAGGGGGCGGGCGAGACCCTGCTGGCCCTGATCAACGACATCCTGGATCTATCCAAGATCGAGGCCGGAGAACTGCAACTGGAACGAATCGAGTTCAAGCCCCACAAGCTGATCAAGGACTCGACCCTGACCTTCCAGGACGTTGCCGGGAAGAAGGGGCTTGAATTGAAGGACCACATTACGCCCGACGTGCCGGAGACGCTGATCGGAGATGAGACGCGGCTGCGGCAGATTTTTTTCAACCTTCTGGCCAACGCTGTCAAGTTCACCGACCGGGGGAATGTCCGTTTGGAAATGGTTCGGCCCCACCGGGAAGGGGAGGAGGAGATGTTGTTGTGCTCGGTGACAGACACCGGCATCGGCATCCCGGAAGAGAAGCAGGAGACCATCTTCTCGGCGTTTGCCCAGGCCGACGCCTCCACCACCCGCCGCTTTGGCGGCACCGGTCTGGGATTGGCCATCTGCCGCCGATTGGCCGAGATGATGGGGGGGCGGATCTGGGTCAAGAGCGAGGAACGCAAGGGCAGCACCTTCTATTTCACGGCCCGGCTCGGGGCGTTGGGAGTGCCAGAACACCCGCGCCCCATCGTTCACGAACAGTCGCGACCGGTTATCGACAAGCCTGCCCGTGAACGCCGTACCGCCGTCACGCCGTTGCGCATTCTGGTGGTGGAGGACGAAGAGAATAACCTGATGCTGATCCAGACGTTCCTGAAGATGGAACCGTACCGCATCGACATTGCCGCGGACGGAGAGACAGCACTGGGAATGATGAAGGCCGACCGTTTCGACATCGTCCTGATGGATATCCAGATGCCGGGCATGGACGGCCTGACCGCCACCCGCCTCTACCGGGAGTGGGAACGGGAGAACGGCGTCGGGCCGACGGTCATCATCGCCCTGACCGCCTACGCCATGGAGGTGGACGCCAGGAAGAGCCTGGAAGCCGGCTGTGACGGCCACCTGACCAAGCCCATCAAGAAGGGGCGGCTTCTGGAGGCCATCGACCAATATGCCGGCCGGGGGAGTCGGGAACGTCCGGAGATGCCAGAGGGGGAGATGGGATGAAGCTTAAGGACATTTCCATGCGGCGGAAGCTCATCGGGCTGCTCCTGGCGGTGGGACTGGTCCTCCTGGCCCTGGCGGTCTGGTACGGCGACATATTCCGGCCTGAAATGATAACCTGAACCGGAATGACCACGCGGCAGGCATGGCGTGATTAATTTTTAGGCAGAACAACCGGTGCCCACTCCCCATCCAGACCTCCCGATCAGAAATTAAGTGTGCCCGGGATAAGTTGGTTTGGTAAAAAAGCATTCAAAGCAACAGGTTATAAAAATTCATTCCTTCTGGCCCTGGTTTTGCGGATACAGCTCATGTCGGAACATTTCAAATGCGAGCTGCCGCGGGGGAATGCGTCTTCCTCATCCGTGGTTGTTCAGACACCGCGGGACGCATCCGTCCAGGAGGAACAGCATGAGTGATACCAGCCGCATGAACATTCTCTCATTCACCGGCAAAATGCGCATTTTGCACCTGACGTGGTTTGCCTTCTTCCTCACCTTTTTCGTCTGGTTCAACCACGCGCCCCTGTTGGCGGCCATCCAGGCCAGTCTCGGTCTGACCGCGCAACAGGTGAAAACACTCCTGATTCTCAACGTCGCCCTGACCATTCCCGCTCGCATCGTCATCGGCATTCTGGTGGATGCCTACGGGCCGCGTTTGACCTACTCGGTCCTGCTGTTTATCGCCGGGATTCCCTGCCTCCTGTTCGCCATTGCCGACAGCTTCGAACAGATGGCCATCGCCCGGTTCCTGCTCGGCGGCATCGGTGCCGGTTTCGTCATTGGCATCCGCATGGTAAGCGAGTGGTTTCCCGCCAGACAGGTCGGCTTCGCCGAAGGAATTTACGGTGGCTGGGGAAATTTCGGATCCGCCGCGGCCGCCATGTCCCTACCCGCTCTGGCCCTGTTTTTCGGTGGCGACGAGGGCTGGAGATACGCCATCGGTCTGACCGGCGTCATTTCCATGCTCTATGCCTTCGTCTACTATGGTACGGTGACCGATACCCCCAAAGGTTCTACCTATTTCAAACCGAAAAAAAGTGGTGCCCTGGAGGTGTCCAGCCGAGGAGATTTTTATTTCTACCTGCTGATGAAAATGCCCCTGTATGCCGCCCTTGGTCTTCTCGCTTGGAAACTCTCGCCCGCTGGTGTCTCCCTGCTGTCCGCCGCCACGGTTCATCTGATCTATGCCGGATTGACACTTCTCTATATCGTCGACTGGCGTCAAGCCTTCATCGTCAACCGGGAGAACATTTCCGGCGTGGTGCCGGAGATGCACCGTTACCGGTTCAAACAGGTGGCGATCCTCAACGTTGCCTATTTTCTCGCCTTCGGTTCCGAACTGGCGGTGATCTCCATGCTGCCCCTGTTTTTTCTCAACACCTTTGACCTGTCGCCGGTGCAGGCGGGCATGGTCGCCTCGGCCTTCGCCTTCATGAATCTGTTCGCCCGGCCCGGGGGTGGCTGGCTCAGCGACCGTTTCGGCCGCAAAAGGACCCTGACCCTCCTGATGGGCGGGCTGGCGCTGGGCTATTTCGCCATGGGCGCCATTGATTCAGGCTGGAGCCTGCCCCTGGCGGTGGCGGTCACCATGTTCTGCTCCTTTTTCGTCCAGTCCGGTGAAGGGGCGGTTTTTGCCATCATTCCCCTGATCAAACGCCGTCTGACCGGTCAGATCGCCGGAATGGCGGGAGCCTACGGCAACTGTGGCGCGGTTACTTTTCTCACCGTCTTCTCCCTGGTGGAACCCGACGTCTTTTTCATGCTCATCGGCGCCTCGGCGCTGCTGGCCCTGGCCGCCATTCAGTTTTTGGAAGAGCCGGAGGGCAGCATGGCCGAGGTGATGCCGGATGGCACGGTTCAACTGATCGAGGTGACCTGAGGAGTCCAATCCCACCCACATGCCCAAAACGCTGACCATCACCGTCGGATATCACAGCGACCGGGGGGCCAAGCCGGAAAATCAGGATTTTTGCGGCTGGATGGCCCCCCGGGAACCGCTGCTCACCACCAAGGGGGTCGCGGTGCTGCTGGCCGACGGGGTCAGCGGCTGCGATGCCGGGGCCGAAGCCAGTGAGTTCAGCGTCAAGGGGTTCCTCAACGACTATTTCAGCACCCCCGAGTCCTGGCCGGTAAAGCTCTCGGGGAGGAAGGTTCTCACCGCCCTCAACAATTGGCTGTATAGCGAGGGACACAGGCCGACCGCATCCCGGCGTGGACTGGTCACCACGTTCAGCGCCGTGGTCTTCAAATCCAACACCGCCCATCTGTTTCATGTCGGGGATTCCCGTATCGTTTGGGTGCGGGATGACGGTCTGGAGACAGTGACCCGTCCGCACCGGGTCCGGGTCTCCCCTCACCGGGAATATTTGAGCCGGGCCTTGGGCATGGACACCGACCTGGAGATCGATTACCGGACGCTCACCCTGAAGGCAGGAGACCGTTTTCTCCTGCTGACCGATGGTGTCGGCGAATATGTGGACGACCGGACTCTGCTGGACCGGATCGCCGCCCACGGCGACGATCCGGCCGAAGCGGCGCGTCGAATCTGCGACGCCGCCATCGCCAATCAATCCCCGGACAACGTGACCTGCATGGTGGCGCGGGTGGACGCCCTGCCCTCCCAGGAGGCGGATGAGGTCTACCGGGAGTTGACCGCGCTGCCCTTCCCGCCGGAGTTGGAGCCGGGCATGCGCCTGGACGGCTATTTCATCCAGAAGGCGTTGCACGCCAGTCCCACCAGTCAGCTTTATCTGGCGTCGGACGAGCGGGATGGACGCCGGGTCGTGCTCAAGACCCCGTCGGTCAGCTATGAGGATGACCCGGCCTACATCGAGCGTTTTCTTCACGAGGAGTGGGCAGGAAAACGGATCGACCACCCCCATGTCCTGAAACTGCTGGAGCCCGGCCACCGCCGCCGTTTTCTCTATCTGGTCATGGAACACCTTCCGGGCCGGACCTTGCGGGAGTGGATCACCGGGCATCCGCGGCCCGAAATCAGCGCGGTCCGGGAAATGCTCGACCAGATCACCGCCGGGCTGCGCGCCTTTCACCGTCTGGAAATGCTGCACCGGGATCTCAAGCCGGAAAACATTCTCATCGATGAGCGGGGACGCATCAAACTGATCGATTTCGGATCGGTCAAGATTGCTGGCATCGCCGAGATCGCCACACCGGTTCAACGGGCGGAGATACTCGGCACCCGGAGCTATACCGCACCGGAATATTTTCAGGGCCGCCCGGGGAGCAAACAGTCCGACATCTATTCCCTGGGAATCGTCGCCTACGAAATGCTGACCGGCCATACGCCGTTCGGGGAGCCCGGGAATGAGAGCAGGAAAAAGATGGTCGAACCTCTGGTCTATACCTCGGCCCTGATTCACAACCCGATGATTCCCGGCTGGATGGACGGGGCCCTGAAAAAAGCCACCAGTCCCGACCCCAACGGCCGTTACGAAACCTTGTCGGAGTTTTTGCAGGATTTTTCCCACCCCAACCCCCGCTTTCTCGATCAACGCGCGCCGCCGCTGCTGGAGGCCAATCCGCTGCTGTTTTGGCGCACTCTCGCCGGGGTGCTGTTCCTGCTCAACCTGGTTCTGTTCTATCTGCTTGCCGCCCGTTGATGCCGCCGGCGATGCCGCGAATTTGATCACAACCACTCTTCAGGATGGCTGGCTGCACATTTTTTGTGCATTCGGTCGTGCGCGTCGAATAGACCAACAAAATCAAGTTTAACTTAATATATTGAAAACGTACGCTTTTTCTTTGGTGGCACAACGATTGCCCATGGAGAGACCTGAGCGTTTGATCCCCTCAAACAGGAATGGAATACGAAAAATGGCCTCCACACGAAAAAAACTGGTTCTGATCGGAAACGGCATGGCGGGCATGCGCACCGTGGAAGAGCTGCTCGCCTTGACGCCCGATCTGTTCGACATCACCGTGTTCGGCGCCGAACCCCACGGCAACTACAACCGGATACTCCTCTCCCCGGTCCTGGCCGGCGAAAAGAGCCTCGATGAAATCATGATCAATCCCCTCTCCTGGTACCGGGAGAGGAATATCGACCTGCGCACGGGCAATCCGGTGACCGCCATCGACCGCCGGGAAAAGACGGTGACCGCCGCCGATGGTTCGACCATCGCCTATGACAAACTGATTCTGGCCACCGGTTCCAATCCGATCGTCATTCCCCTGCCGGGATGCGATCTGGACGGCGTGGTCACCTTCCGCGACATCAAGGATGTGGAGGCGATGATCGCCGCCTCGAAAACGGGACGCGAGGCCGTGGTCATCGGCGGCGGGCTCCTGGGGCTGGAGGCGGCGGCGGGACTCATGAAACGCGGCATGACCGTCACCGTCGTCCATCTCATGGACATTCTCATGGAGCGGCAGCTCGATTCGGTCTCCGCCGCCATGCTCAAGGAGGAGCTGGAGGCCCAGGGTCTCGTTTTCCGCATGGGTACCCAGACCGAAAGCATCCTGGGTGAGGCGGGCCGGGTGACCGGCATCCGTTTCAAGGATGGTACCGAATTGAAGACCGATCTGGTGGCCATGGCCGTGGGCGTTCGCCCCAACATCGAACTGGCCGAAGCGGCCGGCCTGGCGTGCGAACGGGGCATTCTGATCGACGATGCCATGTCCACCTCCGACCCGGACATCGTCGCGGTCGGTGAGTGCGTCCAGCACCGGGGCACGGTTTACGGCCTGGTCGCCCCCCTGTTCGAACAGGGCCGGATTCTGGCCCGCCATCTGGCCGGAGTGGCGGAACCCGGCGTCTACACCGGTTCCATGCTGTCGACCCGGCTCAAGGTGACCGGCATCGATCTTTTTTCCGCCGGTGATTTCCAGGGCGATGCCGAGACCGACGAGATCACCTTCAGCGATCCGAGCCGGCGCGTCTACAAAAAGATGGTGGTCCGCAACAACCGCATCGAAGGGGTGGTCCTGCTGGGTGAGGCGGCGGATGGTCCCGGTTTTCTAGAGATGATGCGCGACGGCACCGATATCGGCGACATTCGGGACGGTATCCTGTTCGGCGGCGGACAGGCGGAGGCTGGTGGCGGGATCGATGTTGCCGCCATGTCCGATGACCGGGAGATCTGCGGCTGCAACGGCGTACGAAAAAAGGTGATCGTCGATGCCATACGCGCCAAGGGACTCACCACCCTGGAAGAGGTCAAGGCCCACACCAAGGCCTCCTCCTCCTGCGGTTCCTGCGCCAATCTGGTGGAGGCGGTGGTCGCCGACGTTCTGGGGAGCGATTATGTGGCGGTGACCGAAAAGCCCCTGTGCGGCTGCACGGAGATGACCTCCGACGCGGTTCGGGAAGCGGTCCGGGACCGGAAGCTGACCACCATTCCGGACGCCATGGCCAAGCTGGGCTGGTCCACCCAGGACGGATGTCCCACCTGCCGCCAGGCGTTGAACTATTACACCGTTGCCTTCTGGCCGGAATCCCATAGGGAGGATGCCCAATCCCGTTTCATCAACGAACGGGTCCATGCCAACATTCAGAAGGACGGCACCTACTCCGTGGTGCCGCGCATCTGGGGCGGCCTCACCAGTCCTGACCAACTCCGGACCATCGCCGACGTGGCGGAGCGGTTTCGCATTCCCGAGGTCAAGTTCACCGGCGGCCAGCGCATCACCATGCTTGGGGTGAAAAAGGAGGATCTACCCGCCGTTTGGGCGGCTTTGGGAGAGGGGGAGATGGTCTCCGGACACGCTTACGGCAAAGCGATCCGCACGGTCAAGACCTGTGTCGGGGACGTCTGGTGCCGGTTCGGAACGCAAAACTCCGAGGCGATGGGCATCCGGTTGGAAAAAATGCTCTGGAACGCCTGGACGCCGCATAAATACAAACTGGCGGTTTCCGGCTGTCCCCGCAACTGTGCCGAGGCCACCATCAAGGATTTCGGCGTGGTGGCGGTGGATTCCGGCTGGGAACTGCACGTCGGCGGCAACGGCGGCATCACCGTCCGGGTGACCGATCTGCTGTGCAAGGTGGAAACCATGGAGGAGGTGCTCGAATATGCCCGGGCCTTCCTGCAACTCTACCGGCTGGAGGCCCGCTATCTGGAACGCACGGCTCCCTGGGTGGAACGGATCGGGATCGAAGCGATCCGCGCTCGGCTGGTGGACGATCCGGAAGGGCGTGCCGCACTATCCGAGGCGTTTACCCGGGCACACGAGGCCCTGAACGATCCCTGGCGGGAACGGGCCCGTGAAAAAGTGGCCGTTCATGAGTTCAAGCCCCTGTCCATAATCAACACGACCCGGGAGATGGTGGCATGAACGGCTGGCATGCGATCGGGAAGCTGGAGGAGATTCCCCGGCAGGGCGCCCGTGTCGTCGAAACCGACGTGGCCGGACGGATCGCGGTTTTCCGTACCAACACCGATTCGGTCTATGCCCTGGCCAACAAATGCCCGCACAAGGGGGGGCCGCTCTCCGAGGGAATCGTCCATGGTGAAAAGGTGACCTGTCCATTGCACAATTGGACCCTGGATCTGGCATCCGGCCGGGCGGTCGGCGCCGACGAGGGGTGCGCCGCTTCGTTTCCAGTCAAACTGGAGGACGGAGAGCTGTTTCTTGCACTGGACCAAAACGATGCGACATGACCGGGAAACCGATACCACCTGTCCCTATTGCGGCGTCGGCTGCGGTCTCAAGGTACGGGTGACCGGCGAACGGGAGATTCAGCTTCGGGGCGACGAAACCCATCCGGCCAACTTTGGCCGTCTGTGCGTCAAGGGGGCCGCCCTGCCGGAAACCATGCGTCTGGACGGACGTCTGCTGGAGCCGGAGGTTCGGGGGACGCCGGTGGCCTGGGAGACGGCCCTCGACGCCGTGGCGAATGGGTTTGCCGAAACGATCCGAAAGCACGGTCCCGATTCGGTGGCCTTCTACCTCTCGGGACAGCTGCTGACGGAAGATTATTATGTCGCCAACAAGCTGATGAAGGGATTCATCGGTTCGGCCAACATTGACAGCAACTCCCGCCTCTGTATGGCGTCGACCGTGGCCGGGAACAAACGGGCCTTCGGCGCCGACGTGGTTCCGGGCCGTTACGAGGACCTCGAACTGGCGGATCTGGTCATCTTCGCCGGATCCAACGCCGCCTGGTGTCATCCGGTGCTGTTCCAGCGTGTGGCGGAAGCGCGTAAAAGTCGTCCGGAGATGAAGGTGGTGGTCATCGATCCGCGCCGCACCGCCACCTGCGACATCGCCGATTGGCATCTGGCCATCGCCCCGGGCTCCGATACGACCCTCTGGAACGGCCTGCTCCACCATCTTTTCGTCCACGGCTGTTCGGAAGAGCGTGCCGCCCGGCGCGCGACGATGGATGCGGACGCGCTGGAATGGGCGCATGCCTCCGCGCCCTCCCCGGAAGCGGTCGGGCGGATTTGCGGTATATCGGCGGAGGATGTGGCGCGGTTTTACCGGCTCTTTGAAAACAACTCCAAAGTGGTGACGGTCTTCTCACAGGGAATCAATCAATCCAGCGATGGGACCGACAAGGTCAACGCCATTCTCAATGCCCACCTGTTGACCGGGCGTTACGGACGCCCGGGCACGGGGCCGCTTTCGCTGACCGGACAGCCCAACGCCATGGGGGGGCGCGAGGTAGGGGCGCTGGCCAACCAACTGGCCGCCCATATGGACCTGGACAATCCCATCCACAGGGCGCTGGTCAGTCGTTTCTGGAACAGCGACAAACTGCCTGGACAGCCGGGATTGAAGGCGGTGGAGATGTTTCAGGCCATGGCCGATGGGCGGATCAAGGCGGTCTGGATCATGGGCACCAATCCCGCCGTCAGCCTGCCGGACAGCCTGGCTGTGAAGGCCGCTCTCGAGCGATGCGAGTTGGTGGTGGTTTCCGAGGTCATGCAACGCACGGACACCGCCGTCCATGCGGATATTCTTCTGCCGGCCCTGGCCTGGGGGGAAAAAACGGGAACCGTGACCAATTCCGAACGGCGCATATCCCGGCAGCGCGGATTTCTCCCGGCGCCGGGATCGGCCAGGGCCGACTGGTGGATGATCGACCAGGTCGGAAAACGGATGGGGTTTGAAGAGGCGTTCAATTTTGACTCCCCCGCCGAAATCTTTTCTGAATTTGCCGCCCTGACCCGCTTTGAAAACCGGGGGGTGCGGCTGTTCAATCTTGGGGCGCTGGCCGATCAGGACAGGGTCGCCTATGAAACCATGCAGCCCGTGCAATGGCCGGTGGATGATCGGGGGATCGGGACGGAGCGCCTGTTCGGGGCGGGGAATGTTCCCACGCCCTCCGGCCGGTCCCGTATCGTTACCGTCATTTCCCGTCCCGCCCGGAACCGTGGACAATCCGATCCACTTATCCTCAACACCGGGCGAATCCGGGATCAGTGGCACACCATGACCCGCACCGGTTATTCCCCGCGATTATCACGCCACCGGCCGGAGCCGGTCGCCGAGATTCATCCCCTGGATGCCGAACGCCGGGGTATCGTCGACGGTGGCCTGGTTCAATTGAAAAATGGCCTCGGTCAGGTCGTCATGCGGGCCGGTATCACCGCCCGGCAGAGGCCCGGGGAAATCTTCGCTCCCATGCACTGGAACCGGGAGTTCGCCCTCGATGCCGGGGTCAACGCCCTGGTACGGGCGACGTTGGATCCGGTCTCCGGGCAGCCGGAGTCGAAACGATCGCCGGTCCAGGCCGCCCTCCTGAGTCCGGCCTGGTACGGCGTCGGCTATTCGAGGGATCCGGTTACCGCCCCGGAGGGTCTGCTTTATTGTTCGCGATCCATGGTCATTCCCGGGATTTGGCGTTTCGTTCTCGCCGGAATGGAGGGTTTCAACCAATGGCCCCGGGTTGCCGGGTCGCTGTTTCCCGGCGCGGGAAAACGGCTGGAATACCGGGATACCGGCCTGGGCCTGTACCGTTGCGCCGCTCTCGACGGCGACCGGCTCGGCCATCTTCTGTTCATGGGAACCACACCGCCCAAACCGTGCAGTGACATGGCCGCGCGGCTGTTCGATCGACCGGCCATCTCCGCGTTCGAACAACGGGGGCTGCTGGCGGGCGGCGGCAAGGCGCGTAACGATGATGAGGGTCCGACGGTCTGCGCTTGTCACAACGTCGGCCGGGATCGGATTCAACAAGTGATCGGGAAAAAGGGACTGACCTCCGTGGAGGAGATCGGCCGGGTTCTCAAGGCGGGCACCGGCTGCGGTTCCTGTCTGCCTGAATTAAGGGAGCTTTTGGTTTCAAACCGGCATTCCGTGGCAATTCCCGCCTGAACTTCCCCCGTTTTGGCGTATCTTGATGACCTCCTTGCTCATGTAACGGCTGGAGACATTCGAAAATATTTTTTTCATCCTTCTCCCTCGTTCAAGTCAGGTAACACCATTCTCCCTCTGCCACCAACGCAGGAATGGAATAATCTCATCCATATCTTTCCGGTTAATACCGGAGATCGGCGGCATGTCGCCGAACGGCCAGTGATGGGCCCTTACCCCGACCTGGGTTGCCTTGTAAAAGGCAAAATCGGCATGGTGGGAGGGTTTGTAAAAGTCATGAACCAACGGTGGCCCCTGATTCGTGCCTTGAGCCCAGTCACCATGGCACTGGATGCAGTTCTCCTGAAATTTCCGCATACCGGCTTCATACCGTTCCGGCACTTTGGATGGCGGGACCAGGTCGATGGGGCTGGGGCCGGCGGGACCATGATGCATGCCTGAGTCGGGCCGTACCAGATACATGGCGACAAAGAAAGCCATGACGCCAAGGAGAGTGGCTGGTCCCTTCCATTTGAAAGGTTTTCGAACCGGTGGCCGTGGTATGGCGTCCGACTGTTTTTTCTGTTTTTTGTTTCTCCCACGTGCCATCGTGTTTTTCCTCTCTCGTTCAAGCTTATTTCCGTGCAGCTCGACGGCACCATTTCCGTCAGGGCAGTTGCATGCGGCCTGTCCGAAGTTTCCAGATCAGGTATTTTTCCAGGAAGATTTTCAGCCAGTGGGACCAGGGGCCGGGGACGAGCAATTGGATCTTCCGGGGAGCGAAGATGCTGTCGGTCACCATCAGCACCGCCTGATTGCCGGCATCCATGACGCAGACGGCGGAGGTCTTGGGAAACGGGACCTCCTTGGGCGGTCCGCCCAGGATTTCGGCGGCGATGTTGTGGGCGGCGACGGCGGCCATCTGTTCCGACATGTGCGCCGTCTTCGGAACACCGCATGGAACCGGCGTCGGGGCCGGAGGAGACACCGCCACCGAGATGCCCGCCGCATAGATGTTCGGGATCTCCACATGTTGATAACGGTCATTGACCGGTACGAATCCCTTTGCGTCACCCACGCCCGGGGAGTCCTTCACCGCCTTGACCCCCTGGAACGGCGGAATGAGGATTGAATATTTGAAGGGCAGCACCCCATTGTCCTTGGTATGAATCTCCCCGGGCGTGACCTTCTCCACCACGTTGTTGGTCAGCCACTGGATTCCCACCCTTTTGTAGAACTTCTCGATCATCGGCTGGGCCGAGCCAAATCCGTTGATGCCGAAGTGGGTCAGGAAAGGTTCCGCCGTGATAAAGGTGAGTGGAGACTTCTCCTTGACCCCGGCTTTCTTGAGCCCCCGGTTCAGGTTGAGGACGATCTCATAGGAGGCGCCGAAGCAGCTGGCCCCCTGTACCGCGCCCACCACCACCGGGCCGGGATCCTTGAGGAACTCCCGCCAGGCCACGGCCGCCTTTTCCGCATGGGGCAGGGTGCAGGCGGAGTGGGTATATCCGCCATGCGGTCCCAAGCCCGGAACCGACTCCCAGACCATACGCGGGCCGGTAGCGATGACCAGATAGTCGTAGGCCATCTCTCCGGAACCGGTGATGACGCGCTTTCCTTCCGGGTCGATACGCTCCGCCGTCTCCTGCACAAACCGGATTCCATGTTTCGAGAAGGCGGTCTCCAGGTCGAAGGTGATCTGATCCCCCCGCCGCCAGCCGGGGACCAGCCAGATCAGGGAAGGGATGAAGACGAATTGCCTGTCCTTGGATATGACCGTGATCTCCGCCCGGTCCCCCAGCTTGTGCTTCAGTTCAAAGGCCGCCGCCAGTCCCGCGAAACTGCCGCCCAGAACAACGATTTTCGGTTTTGCGTTCATCGTATTCCCCGAGATGGTTCGAAAGTGACGAGGGCCTGTGCTCTATACCCTCTGAATGTCCGCCTGCTTCTCCAAAAACGCGTCGCGGTCGATCTCCCCGCGTGCGTAGGACTGTTTCAACAGATCCAAGGCCGTGGCGTTTTGATCTTTGCTCCCGCCAAAAACCGCCTTGCCGGCCCAGACGATCAGGAGGATCGGCAGCAGTCAGATCAGGATCCCGGCATCCATTCGGCGAAGACCTTGCCCCGTTCGCTTCCGGTAACAATCCGGATCAATTCAAACAGGAGCGCTGTCAGGAGATAGGTGATGGGCAGATGCACCACCATCGGGTGGATCAGATGCAGGTCATGGAACAGGTCGGACATTCAGGTTCTCCTCATCAGGCGCCGGCCGGGGGTTTGCTGCAGCAGTGGGCCACATGCTTCAGATTGTCCACTTCGTTCTGCTCGGTGAAGTGCAACCAGTCCCGCTTTGTGCGGTGGAATAAGCCGGGATCGGGCGGATACCCGATCTCGGCCAGGATTTTCTCCACCTCCTGCGCCCGCACCCTGTAAAGGTCGTAGGTCACCGTTACGGAATTCCTTTTCCAATCCGGCTTCACTTCCCGAATACCATCCAAGCCCGCAACCGCATCGGTGATGATCCCGGCGCATCCCGAGCAGACCATCCCGGTCACCTTCAAGGTACGTGTCACAAAGTGGGTTTCATGCATTGTTGCCATTTTGGCTCTCCTGTCTGGCCGGGATTGAAGCATCCGTTCTAGCTGTGGCAGGGCCAGGAAAGCTGGTTGGCCGCCGTCCGTTGCGTTTCATCCAGTTGCTCATACAGCGTCCGAAACGCCTGAAAAACCGCCTTGTTCTGGCCCACCATCCGTTCCATGGCGCTCAGGTGTTGACCGGTCCGATCCAGCGGGTTTTCCGGAACCGTCCCATGTACGGTGTTGTGAATGTCGGTGTGGGTGGTGATTTGGCTCTTGATCGCCTCCGCATAGCTGTTCCAGGCCTGCTCCTGGGCGGTGGTGATATCCAGGCGGGTCTTGAGGTCGGTCAGCCAGGTTTCAACGGCCACCGTATCGGTGGTCAACCTGGCAAAACCCATGGGTCCGCCCATCATGTGATCACCCATCATTCCCGGCCCCATGCCCTGCTGGCCGCCCATCCTGTTCATCATCATGCCCATGCCGCCGGTCCGGTTGCCGGTCATGCCGGGCCCCATGCCGGGATAACCGGTGGTTCCCTGTTGACCGCCCATCATCATGCCGGGCCCCATCATGGTTTGCCCCCCCATGCTGGTCTGATTGACACCGGGTCCGTGGGCGTACCCATCCCCCACCGCGTAGAGGCCAACGGCCAGTGCCAACACTGCCGCCACACTGAGAATCCGTTTTTTTGCTGTCCCGTTCATGATCTTCTCCTATTCCTCTATGAATAACCGGTGATTGGACCGGGTGCCGTGCCTCTTGTTTTCTTGGATACGATTTTCCCAAGAAAAATACATATATTAAAGATGTTTATTGTAAGAGTTTTTCAAATATATTCGGGTCTGATTCATGCCTTGTTCGTAAAACCACCAAGAAACAAACAAAGCATGAATGGATTGAACGTATGTTTATCATTGATTCATGTTTGCCAGCCCCATTCACAATTCATTCGTATTTGCCGATTTGCCATGGGGCATGAAATCCTGTTTGATGGAGATGGTAGGATGGGCAAACGTGTGACCAAGAAGGAGTGGTGTTCATGACCGACAGGGATCGTATCCTGGTGGTGGAGGATGATGAGAAGACCCGCAACCTGATCCGGGAATATCTGGAGGAAAACGGTTGCCGGGTTCAGGCGGTCGGGGATGGGGAGGGCATGTGGAAAGTCCTGAAAACCTGGGAGCCGGATGTGATCGTCATGGACCTGATGCTGCCGGGAGAGGACGGACTGAGCCTGTGCAAAAGACTCACTACCGGAGAAAGGACCGGAAACATCCCGGTGATCATGTTGACGGCCAGGGGAAGTGAAATGGACCGGGTCATCGGGCTTGAAATGGGGGCGGACGATTATCTGCCGAAGCCCTTCAGTTCCCGTGAACTGCTGGCACGCATCAAGAGCGTTCTGCGCCGCGCCCGCGCGATGCCCAGGGAGGCGCGAGCCTCCACGGAAGTGTCAGAGATTCGTTTTTCCGGATGGACGCTGCATCTGAAAACCCAGCAGCTCACCTCTCCGGAAGAGGTCATCGTTGAACTGACCAAGGGGGAGTTCGAACTGCTGCACGCCTTTCTCCAACACCCCAACGAAATACTGGACCGGGACCGGATCATGGAGATCTACCGCATGCGGGAAAATACGATTTTCGATCGCAGCATCGACGTCATGATCGGCCGCATACGCAAACGGCTGAAGGAGGATCCAAAGCATCCCTCAATCCTCAAGACCGTATGGGGGAAAGGCTACATCCTGACTGCGGAGGTGGAGGAAAAGTGATGGCCGCCATCTGGCCCAACACCCTGTCCCGGCAGCTGGTTCTGATCCTGTTCAGCGGGGTCACCCTGGCGTTGGTCTCCAGTGCCGGCATCCATCTCCACGACCGCCGGCAGGCTCTGTTCGCCTTCGGCGAGATTCAAACCGCTCAACGGTTCGCCACCATCGTTCAGCTTCTGGATCCCATCGACCATGCAGAGCGGACCAAGATCGCTTCGGTGGTGGAAACGCCCCTGCAATATCTGCGTTTTCTGGATGATGAAACGCCCCTGGAGGATCGAATACCCGCCACCCCCGACGAGGTCCACGTCAAAGCTCTCCTGCAGAGTTATCTAGGCGATCGCTGGCCGTTGCGGGTGTCGGTCATCGGCCTGGGAGGAAGTGACGATACCGTTGAAAAGCCCCGTGCCGGCGTGAGGAAACACTGGATGCCGCCTGGCATGGGAAAGATGATGCGCCACCATCACCAGGGCCACATGGAAATGATGAACCGGATTTTTCCACAAGGCATCTCCTTCCTGGCACAGGTTCGGTTATCCGACGGCGTCTGGGCCGAGTTTCACAACCATTTGCCGAAAGAGGCGTTCACCTGGCCTCTGCACCTGATCTATTCCCTGATCATTCTCCTGCTGGTGGTGACCGCTCTCTCCTTCCTGGCCATCCGGTTGACCACACGTCCACTCTCGTTGTTGGCTTCCGCCGCCCAGGCACTGGGTCAGGACATCAACAGGCCTCCATTGGAGATCAAAGGGCCGGGTGAGGTTCAACATGCCGCCCGGGCGTTCAACACCATGCAGGCCCGGATCGTCCGGTACATCCAGGAACGGGCGCATCTCCTCGCGGCAATCTCCCATGACCTCAAAACGCCCCTGACCCGAATGCGGCTGCAGATTGAACGGCTTAACAACGAGCCGGCGCAGAGGGACTTGATGGAGAGCGTTGAGGAGATGGAAAACATGGCCATCTCCGCCATGGACTACATCCAGGGTATGGAGGGCATGGAGGAAATCCGGCAAGTGGATATTCCCTCCATGCTGGAAAAGCTCCAGGAGGAGTTCCAGGAGATGTAAGCGATTGGCAAACCCCAGGCTCCCGCGTCAGAATTTTTTCTGCCATGC